>JANNZY010000103.1:0-8341 GCA_031410915.1 Actinomycetes bacterium | reverse complement strand
ACCGGATTCTGCGGGCGGGTGTTCAGCTCGGCGGCCGACCCGGCGCTGGGTCTGGCGGTCACGAAGGCGTGGAACGACTGGCTCTTCGACGAGTGGTACTCGCCCTACCCGCAGCGCATCATCCCCCTCGGCATCACCTTCATCGCCGACGCCGAACTCGGCGCAGCCGAGATCCGCCGCAACGCGGCACGGGGCTTCCGCAGCGTCACACTGCCCGAGCGCCCGCACGCGATCGGATTCCCGTCGCTGTTCAGCGGATGGTGGGATCCAATCATCGAGGCGTGTGTGGAGACAGACACCGTCGTCAGCCTCCACGTCGGCTCGTCGGGCATGTACCCGATGCCGCCGGGTGCCCCGGCGTTGCAGCTCGGCGCAACTCTGTTCGGGCAACTGTCATTGTCGGCCTGCGCAGAATGGCTCTGGAGCGGCTACCCGCTGCGCCATCCCGAGCTCAAGATCGCGATGAGCGAGGGAGGCATTGGTTGGGTGCCGATGTTGATCGATCGGCTGCACAACATGCGCACCCGCAATGGCTACGCCGGTGAATGGGACCTCGCGCCGGAGGACGTGTTGCGTCGCAACTTCTGGTTCTGCACGTTCGACGATCCGTCCACCATCGATTGCCGCGACGTGATCGGCGTCGACCACATCATGATCGAGGTCGACTACCCGCACGGCGACAGCATCTGGCCGAACGTGCAGCAGACGATTGCCGACACGTGGGGTCACATCCCTGTGGACGAGGTGCGGCGGATGTGCAGCCTGAACGCCGCCGAGCTGTACCGCCACCCACTGCCGGACGTGGTCCTGCCGTCGCCATGATGAGCGGTCGTAGCGAACGAATCATCGGTGGAGAGCGAAGCGCGCACGAGTGCACCGCGAAGGCCGTGACGTGTCCGCGCGACCCGAAGGTGCACCGGTGAGCGATCGGGTGGAGACGATGGACACGACGGAGGCGACGGAGGCGACGGAGACGATCGCGTCGTTGTTGCGCGCTCGCGAGCACGACGGCTACCCCGGGCTCGCGTCCGGTAACGAGGTGTGGAGCTGGCACGAGGTCGTGCGGGCCAGTGCTCGTCGAGCGACGCTGCTGCAGTCGTTGCGTCTGCCCGGACCGTTCCACATCGGTGTGCTGCTCGACAACGTGCCCGAGTACCTGTTCCTTGCCGGCGGCGCGGCATTCGCCGGAGCCACGATCGTCGGCATCAACCCGACTCGGCGCGGCGAGGAGTTGGCCGGCGACATCCGCCACACCGATTGCCAGCTCATCATCACCGACCGGGCGTCGGTGCGCCTGCTGGACGGCCTCGATCTCGGCGCGGCGGACGATCGCCTACTGATGATCGACGACCTGGAGTACGCCGATCTCCTCGAGGGCGCAGGTGACGCACCGCTGCCACTGCGCGACCCCCCGCCGGCGACCACACTGTTCCTGCTCTTCACCAGTGGGTCCACCAGCGCGCCGAAGGCGGTGGTCTGCAGCACCGAACGGATGGCGATGTCGGGCGTGCGCGCCGCTGCGGGGTACGGCGTCACACGCGACGATGTCAGCTACTGCGCGATGCCCCTGTTCCATGGCAACGCGCTGATGGCGTGCTGGGCACCGTCTCTGGCCGTCGGGGCGACGGTGATCCTGCGCCGCAAGTTCTCCGCAAGCGGCTTCCTGCCCGACGTGCGCCGGTACGGCTGCACGTACTTCACCTACGTCGGCCGCACGATCGCGTACATCCTCGCCCAGCCGCCGACCGAGCACGACACGGCGCACCGCCTGCGTCTGGGCTTCGGCACGGAGGCCAGCGCACAGGATCGCGAGCGGTTCCTGCAGCGCTTCAGCTGCCCACTCGTCGAGGGATACGGTTCCAGCGAGAGCGTCGTCGTGATCATGCGAACACGGGACACGCCTGCTGGCGCGCTCGGTGTCCCTCGTCTCGACGGTGAGGCGGACATCGCCGTTGTGCAACCGGAGACGATGCAGCCCTGCCCGGCGGCTGTGTTCGACGAGCACGGCGGCCTGGTCAACGCCGACCAGGCGATCGGCGAGATCGTCAACCGCTCTGGTGGGGGCATCTTCGAGGGTTACTACAACAACACCGATGCCACCGAGGACCGGCTGCGCAACGGCTGGTACTGGACCGGAGACCTCGCGTTCGTCGACGCTGCCGGCTTCTACTGGTTCGCTGGACGCAGCTCGGACTGGCTACGGGTGGACAGCGAGAACTTCGCAGCAGCCCCGATCGAGAACATCCTGCACCGCTTCGACGCAGCCGTGATGGTGGCAGTCTACGCCGTGCCCGATCCGCGCACCGGTGATCAGGTGATGACCGCCATCGAATTGCGCGCCGGCCAGTCGTTCGATCCTGTTGCATTTGCAACATTCCTTTCCGAGCAGCGCGATCTGGGTACGAAGTGGTCGCCACGCTTCGTGCGCATCGTCGGCGAGATGCCACTGACCGCGAACAACAAGGTCAACAAGCAACCACTCCGAGCCAAGGCCTGGCTGACCAAGGACGACGTCTGGTGGCGGCCCAGGCCATCGGAGCCGTATCGACTCCTGCTCGTCGACGACATCGCCGCGCTCGAAGCCGAGTTCGCGGCGCACTCCCGCCAGCACTTCCTCCCCCACTGACTGACCGTCGCAGTGGCCGCTCTGGGTGCTGTGGCCAGCCAGTCTGGGCCTGAGTTGCACCCAGAACACCCGATTCCACGGCGGCCGCAAGCAATCGGGTGTGTCACTGACGCCCGGAGCACCCGGAACACCGCTTCAGCCCATGCCTGCCTCGTCTGGGCGTCGAAACAACGCAGCCCAGATGGCGTCAGCACCCAGAAGCTCGGTGAGTCAGCGGCTCACCGCACGAACGGCTCGTAGCGGAGTTCCTTGGCCGGACGGTGCCAGATCGGATCGTCGGTGTGCCACTGCTCCTTGACCAGCTCACGCTTGAGGATCTTGTTCGTCTGCGTCATCGGAAATTCGTCGACGACGCGGATGTACGAGGGCGCCCACTTCGTACCCAGGTCGGGCTGATTGGACAGGAACGTTGCAAATGCAACGGGGTCAAACGGGCAGCCGTCGGCGAGTTGGATCGAAGCCATCACGCGATCACCGACTGTCACGTCCGGCACGGCGTACACGGCGGCCAGCACGACGTCGGGGTGACGGCCGAGGATGCGCTCCAGCGGCGCGGCGGAGAAGTTCTCGCCGTCGACTCGCAGCCAGTCGGCGCTGCGGCCGGCAAAGTAGAAGTACCCGGCCTCGTCTCGATAGGCGAGATCGCCGGTCCAGTACGCGCCGTCGCGCAGCCGCTCGGCCTCAGCATGGGGGTTCTTCCAGTAGCCCTCGAACGTACCGCGAGTGCTGTTGACGATCTCTCCGATCGCTTCGTCGGCGTTGAGCAACTGACCATTGGCGTCGAAGCGCGCCCGCGGGCACTCCTCGCCGGTATCTGCGTTCAGCACGCTGATCGTCGGCGCGCCGACACCGAGGGCACCCTGGGGCATGCCCGGCACGCGCACGATCGACGCGCCGGTCTCGGTCTGCCCATACCCATCGCTGAGCGTGACACCGAAGCGTTGGCTGAAACGGACGAGGTCGGCTTCAGCGGCCTCGTTGCCGTAGCCACGGCGCAGCGTGTTGTCGGCGTCGTCGGGCTGCTCGGGCGTCGCGAGCACGTAGGCCAGCGGCTTGCCGACGTAGTTGAAATACGTCGCACCGTAGCGCCGCACGTCGGGCAAGAAGCTGCTCGCGCTGAAGGTGCGCCGCAGCGCGACCGAGGCTCCGGCGACGACGCTGGGCGCCCATGCTGTGAACAGCGCGTTGCTGTGGAACAGCGGCATCGCGATGTACGTCGTGTCGTCGGCGGTCAGCGATGTGATGCCAATCATCGCCTGCGACACGTTGTGCAGCCGGCCGTGCGTCGTGATCACGGCCTTCGGAACGCCGCTCGTGCCGCTCGTGAACAGCAGCAGGAACGTGTCCGCCGGATCGGATGACGAAGCGACGAATCCATTGGCGGTGGTCGGGCGATGCGCGGCCACCAGCGCGTCGGCGGCGACGCTGTCGACCACGATCGTGCGGCCATTCGCCTTGCCGAGGTCCAGTCCGTCGAGCAAACCGGCCATCGTCGTATCGGTGACCACGACCTGACACTCGGTGTGTGTGATGTCACGCGCCAACTCGCCGCCGCGGCGTGTGGGGTTGATGCCGACCACGGTGGCACCGCTGAGCGCTGCGGCGCCGAGCCACATCGTGAACTCGGGTGTGTTCTCGAGCAGCAGACCGATGTGCGCCAGCCCGTCGAGGCGCATCGATTGGAACGCTCGCGCCCGCGCGACGCACTCGATCACCCACTCGCGATACGTCCATCGCAGATCGTCCTGGACGACCGCGAGACCGTCGTCCGCGGCGCGAGCGAGTACGTGTTCCCCGAACGTCATCACATTTCTGACACTATGTCAGAAACCCTTGCCAACGACGGTTCGCGCCGGTTGTCGCCGCTCGCGCCAGCATTCACCGCTGGGAGTGCGGCGGGGGCCCCACGCGCGTTTCGTCACGCCGCCGGGCTCAGCAACAAGCGTCGCTCACCGCGCTGGATCCTGCCGCCCACACCGGCAACATCCGCCACGAACCCACAAACCTTCCCCACCGCGCTGGATCCTGCCGCCCACACCGGCAACATCCGCCACGAACCCACAAACCTCGCCCCCGCGCTGGATCCTGCCGCCCACACCGGCAACATCCGCCACGGGTCGGGCTAGAAAAACGGGATCTCCAACGAGCCGTAGGTGATGCACAGACCCATCGCGTTGACGATCAGGATCGAGCCGATCACGACGGTGGACACCACCTTGCGACGCCCGCCCAGTGCCGGGTTACCGGCACCGTCCGGGGCAGGCATGTACCAATCGGGGAGCAGGTCGCCGAACTCGCCGTGCGCGGCACGGAACGGCACCGCGTCGTCCGCCACGGCCGCATCGGGATCCGCGGCCAGCGCCTGCTCGGCGAGTTCCTCGTCGGTGAACATCAGCTCGTCCGTACCGTCCATCTCGCGGACAGTATCGCCAATTGCCTTGCGCCGCCGCGCGGGCCGGACAACGATGGCTCGGTGCCTCATGACGTGATCGGTGCCTGCCCGCTGGACTGCCCGGATGCCTGCAGCTGGATCGTCACGGTCGGCGACGACGGGCGAGCCACCAAGCTGCGCGGCAACCCGGATCACCCGCACACCCGCGGCGGACTCTGCGTCAAGGTCAACCCGTGGCTCGACTTCGCCAACGACCCGTCGCGGCTCATGCACCCGCTCCGTCGGACCGGCCCGAAGGGCACCGGCCAGTTCGAGCGGATCTCGTGGGACGACGCGCTGAGCGACATCGCGACACACTTGACGGACGTCCTCGAGCGCGACGGCGGAGACGCGATCTGGCCGTTCGACGGCACCGGCAACGTCGGCTACCTGCAGGGTGCGGGCGCGACCGCCCGCTTCTGGAACGTGATCGGCGCCGCCCACCACCACCTGAGCATCTGTTCGATCTCGGGCCACTTCGGCATCAGCTACACCTCTGGTTCCACAGCCGGTATGGACCCGGAGGACATCGTCCACGCGCGCACGATCCTGATCTGGGGCTCGAACACGCTGACGTCGAATCAGCACCTGTGGCCATTCGTCGAGCAGGCCCGCGCGGATGGCGCGTACGTGGTGGTGATCGATCCGGTCCGCCACCGCACGGCCGAGCGTGCCGATCAGCACGTCGCGCTGCGCGTAGGTACGGACGCCGCGCTCGCCCTCGGGCTGTGTCACGTGATCGCGCAGACGAATCCGAACCATGAGTTCATCGCTGCGCACACGGCTGGCTGGAACGAGTTCGAGGCGTCGTTGGTCAAATGTTCCCCTGCCGCCGTCGCCCAGATCTGTGACGTACCGGCCGACGTCATCGTCGCTCTCGGGCGGCGCATTGCCGAGCACGGCCCCACAGCGATCAAGCTCGGTCAAGGCATGCAGCGCCATCGCTACGGCGGGCAGGCGGCGCGGGTGGTGTCTTGTCTCCCGGCGCTCACCGGCGACTATCTGCGCCGTGGCGGTGGCCTCGTGTACAGCACGTCCGGCGCATACGGGTTGAACGCGTCGAAGCTCGGCCGCAGCGATCTGGCCCGCAGCGGACGTCGCTCGCTCGTGATGACCCAGTTGGCTCGCGAGCTGCAACGCAACGATCCGCCCGTGCGGGCGCTGTTCGTCACGGGCGCCAACCCGGTGGTGTCCAACCCGAACCAGGAGGCCGTGCGCGCCGAGTTGGCACGCGACGACTTGTTCACCGTCGTGTTCGACGCGTATCAGACCGACACCGCCGACTACGCGGACATCGTGCTGCCCTGCACGCTGCAGACCGAGCACGTCGAGGTGATGGAGTCATTCGGCCATCTCTACCTCAACTGGAACGAGCCCGCTGTGGCTCCGCCGGGCGAGTGCATCAGCAAGACCGAGCTGTTCCGCCGCCTTGCCGCAAGGATGGGCCGCACCGAGCCCGAGCTGTTCGCGTCGGACGACGAGTTGGCCGCCGATCTTCTCGACGCGCCCCACTTCAACGCCGCAGGCATCGGCGTCGACGAGCTGCGCGCCGCCGGCTGGGTGCGCGTGCCGGGCACGACCGACTTCCGGCCGTTCGCCAACGGCTTCCCCACCGCCAGCGGTCGCTTCGAGTTCGTGTCCGAGCGTGGCGAACGCGATGGCCACGGTCGCCTGCCCAATTACCGTGCACCTCGCGAAGCCGCTGACGACACGGCGGGAACATTTGCGCTCGTCGCGCCAGCGAGCCACTTCCACGTCAACTCGGTTTTCGCCGGCATCGAACGCAACGTGCAACGTAGCGGCGAGCCGACAATCACCGTCACGCCCGGCGATGCTGCTGCCAACGGGCTCCGCGCCGGCGAACTGGTCGAGGTGGGCAACGAGCGAGGTGTGTTCGTGGCCCGCCTCGCGATCGGCACACTGGCCCGCCCCGGTGTCGCAGTCACCGCCAAGGGCGCATGGACGAAGGTCTACGTCGACGGCCGCAGCGTGAACGCCACCGTCGCCGAGCGCAACAGCGACATGGGCGCCGGTGCCGTCTACCACGACAATCGCGTCACCATCCGCCCCCGAGCCGCGATCCACAGCTGACCCGCTGGGGCGCACATTCACCCCACGCATGGCCCCCACGGCCCGCATCCATCACCACCGACCACGCGTGGACGGATCGTGCCGCACGCGGCACGAACAACACACGCGTTGTCCTTCTCGCACGAACAGCCCACGCGTGGACGGCACGTGCCACTTGCGCGACGAACCGCAGGCGCGTTGCCGAGCCGTTCGGTCAACCGAGGAAGAACGAGCGCAGGCCGCGGCTCACTTGGAGACCGGTGTCGAAGACGGTGCCGTTGACCTGCCCAGCGATCAGCGAAGCAGGCACGCACGTCAAGGCAATCACGAATGTCATGGGCAGCGCGCGGCGATCGCGCAACAGCGCGAACGGCGTTGCCAGGCCGATGGCTACCTGGCTGACGAGCACACAGAAGATGACCGCCTCGTCGCCGGCAGAACCGATCCGTAAGTGGAAAGCTGCCTCCGACGCCACCGCCGTTCCGACGCCTGCGGCTGCCAGGGTGGCGAGACGTGAGCGTGGTGACGTCAGCCACACCGCTGCCAACGCGCCAGAGATGCCGCCGACCACGACGCTGCCGACCGTCCAGCCGACGGTGGCCAATTCGGCACCGCCCACGCCGAGCCCACCGGTGCGCGCCGGCCCGTAGTAGACGTACGTCGCAACGATGAGCGCCGCTGCACCCGCTACGCCGCCGGCCGCAGCCGCGACGCCTCGGGACACGCGAAGTCCGGCAACAACGACCGCACCGATCGCGAACGCAGCAAGAATCCAGGGCGCGCCGAGCTCGGACAAAATGCCCATCACTGAGCGACCATCGCGTGACTCGCCCGCCCAGCGGCACCAACTACCCAGCGCGACGCCCGTGACGACGCCACCCGCGGCGACGCGCAGCACCAGTTCGATGCCCTGCGTCCGTTCCAGAGAACGGAGCTGATCCGGCACGGACCGACCCAACATCGGTTCACCCGAAAGCGTCCGGCACGACAGCGTCGGCGATGACAGTTCCGGGGACGACAGCGTCGGGGACGACAGCGTCGGCGATGACAGTTCCGGGGACGACAGCGTCGGGGACGACAGCGACGGGGACGACAGCGTCGGGGACGACAGCGACGGGGACGACCGCGCCGGCGACGTCAGGGTTCGGGTCGACAGATCCGGGGACGACCGCGCCGGCGACGTCAGGGTTCGGGTCGACAGATCCGGGGACGAC
>JANNZY010000102.1:0-31761 GCA_031410915.1 Actinomycetes bacterium | reverse complement strand
GCTCCGGACGCACCACCGAGGTCGTCGACCCCACGACCGGCAGCGTCTACGCCAGCGCGCCGCTGTCGGGGGCGGAGGACGTCGACGCCGCCTACAGCGCAGCGGGACGCGCGTTCGAGGGGTGGCGCGACACCACGCCCGCCGAGCGCCAGCGGGCGCTGCTGCGCATCGCCGACGCGATCGAGGCGCGTGCGGAGGAGTTCGTCGCGGTCGAGTCGGAGAACACCGGCAAGCCCCTCGTCCTGACCGCCGAGGAGGAGCTGCCCCCGATGGTGGACCAGATCCGCTTCTTCGCAGGTGCTGCGCGGCATCTGGAGGGCAAGGCCGCAGCCGAGTACATGCGCGGCATGACCAGCTTCGTTCGCCGCGAACCGGTCGGCGTGTGCGCGCAAGTGGCACCCTGGAACTATCCGATGATGATGGCGGTGTGGAAGTTCGCTCCAGCCCTGGCCGCGGGCAACACGATCGTGCTCAAGCCGAGCGACACGACTCCTGCGACGGCAACGTTGCTGGCCGAGATCGCCGCCGAGTTCTTGCCGGCAGGCGTGTTCAACGTGGTGCTCGGCGACCGCGACACGGGGCGTTCGATGGTCGTCCACGACACGCCGGCGATGGTCAGCATCACCGGCTCCGTCAGGGCCGGCATGGAGGTGGCCGAGGCCGCATCGAAGAGTCTCAAGCGCGTCCACCTCGAGCTCGGCGGCAAGGCTCCAGTGGTGGTGTTCGACGACGCCGACATCGCCGCGGCCGCGGAGGGAATCTCCACGGCCGGGTTCTTCAACGCAGGCCAGGACTGCACCGCAGCCACTCGCGTGCTCGTCGCGCCGCGCATCCACGACGAGTTCGTCGCCGCACTTGCCGAAGCGGCAAAGGGCATCAAGACCGGGATGCCCGACGACGAGGACGTGCTGTATGGCCCGGTCAACAACGCCAACCAGCTCGCTCGTGTCAGCGGGTTCCTGGACCGCACACCGGATCATGCAACCGTGTCCGCCGGTGGCGCTCGAGTCGGCGACAGTGGCTACTTCTACGCCCCAACGGTTGTCTCCAATCTGACGCAGACGGACGAGATGATCCAGAACGAGATCTTCGGACCGGTCATCACCGTGCAGCGCTTCAGCGACGAGGACGAAGCCGTACGCTGGGCCAACGGCGTCGAGTACGGATTGGCCTCGTCGGTGTGGACCAAGGACTTCGGCCGCGCGATGCGCATGTCGAAGCGGCTCGACTTCGGTTGTGTGTGGATCAACACGCACATCCCACTCGTCGCCGAGATGCCCCACGGCGGCTACAAGAAGAGCGGCTACGGCAAGGACCTCTCGGCCTACTCGCTGGAGGACTACACCCGCATCAAGCACGTGATGGCCAACATCGAGAGCTAGCTCGAGCGCTAACTCAAGATGTTGACCGCGCGAGCCCCGACGACCGCGATCGTGGCCAGGCTGGCGATGCCCTGGTAGCCCATCAGCAACTTGGCCCGGTGGCTGAGCGGGAGTGTGTCGGTCGGGCTGAATGCGGTGGAGTTGGTCAGCGACACGTAGAGGTAGTCGACGAAGCGCGGCACCCACGTCGTGTGCTCGTCGTCCATCTGCGTGAAGCGGAAGTCCGGAGCGGCCTCTGCCTCGCGAAACTTGCGAATCGGGCCGCCACGGTCGAGCTCCCAGAACAGGAGCGCGAACGCGACGATGCCGGTCGCCCACTCACCGGCTCCGGCGTAGATCAGAGTTCGGCCGGCCACACTGTCTCCGGAACGGAGCAGGTGCTGCAGCAACGTGACCAGTGTCCAGGTGTTGGCCCCCACGATCAGGTACGTCAGCCCGAGCGATGCGACACGCAGGTCACGCGACTCCGCCGAGAGCTGGCGTGGATTGGCCAGGATCAGCGTGACCAACAACAACCCCTCCACCGCCGGGATCAGCCAGCGCGGCCCGAACGTGAGCCCCTCGGGCATGAAGACCTGGATCACCATCGCGCAGGCAACCGCGAGGCTGGCCGGCCAGCGGGTCTCACTCGTCATCGCGACTGGAACTGGTCCCACGCCGCGGTGCAGGCGTCGACGAGCGTGTCACCGATGAACTGCAACTCGTCGGGCCCGCACGTCAGCGGTGGCGACAGCACCACGACCGGGTCGGCGCGGTCGTCGGCGCGGCAGAAGAGCCCCGCCTTGTACAGCATGGGCGAGAGCACACCGCGCAGCAGCCATTCACATTCGTCATCGTCGAACGTGGTCTTGGTGGCCTTGTCCTTGACGAGCTCCGCGACGCGGAAGTAGCCGCAGCCGCGCACGTCGCCGACGATGGGCAATGCGGCGATGCGGGCCATGACGTCGTCGAACACCGCCTCGTTGCGCAGCACGTTGCCGGGTAGGTCCTCGCGCTCGATGAGGTCGATGTTCGCCAGCGCGACCGCGCAACTGACCGGATGGCCGCCGAACGTGAACCCGTGCAGGAACACGCGGTCGTCCTCCAGGAACGGGGCGGCGAGGCGGTCGCTGACGATCACCCCACCGAGCGGCGCGTATCCGCTCGTGACGCCCTTGGCGAACACGATCATGTCCGGCTGGTAGCCGAATCGCTCACAGCCGAACCAGTGCCCGAGCCGTCCGAACGCACAGATCACCTCGTCGCTAACGAGCAGCACGCCGTAGCGGTCGCAGATCGCGCGCACCCGTTCGAAGTAGCCGGGCGGTGGCACCAGCGCGCCGCCCGTGTTCTGCACCGGTTCGAGGACGACGCAAGCCACCGTGTCTGGCCCTTCCATCAGGATGCGAGCCTCGATGTCGTCAGCGGCCTCGAGGGGATCGTGGCCCTCCGGCCGGCGGTAGGTGTTGGTGTTCATCACCTTCACCGCCCCGGGTACGAGCGGTTCCCACGGGTTCTTGATGGCCGGCACACCAGTGATCGACAGTGCACCGAAGGTGGTGCCGTGGTACGCGTAGTGGCGGCTGATCACCTTGCGGCGCTGCGGCTGGCCGATCGCGGCGAAGTACTGGATCGCCAGTTTCCAGGCGCTCTCGACCGCTTCGCCGCCGCCGGTCGTGAAGAACACCCGGTTCAGGTCACCCGGAGCGAGGTCGGCCAGCCGAGCGGCGAGGCGGATCGCGGGCTCGTGCCCGAAGCTCCAGATCGGGAAGTAGGCGAGTGTCGCAGCCTGCTTGGTCGCGACATCCGCGAGCTCCTGGCGGCCGTGCCCGACCTGCACGGTGAACAGTCCGGACAACCCGTCCAACAGACGATGGCCGTGCTGGTCGAAGACGTAGTTGCCGTCGCCGTGGGTGATGATCGGCATCGGGTCGCGCTGGAAGCTGCCGAGCCGGGTGAAGTGGCCCCAGAGGTGGCGGCTCGCCGCGGTCTGCAGTTCGTCGAACCCGTCGTCGCTCAATGCGCCCCCCAGGCGTAGTTCTGCTTGACCAGGTCGAGGTAGATGAACGTCTCGGTGTTCTTGACTCCCGGCACCCGGCGGATGCGGTTGGTGAGATCGAGCAGCGACGCGTCGTCGGGAACCACGACCTCGCACATGATGTCGAACGATCCGGCAGTCACGACGAGGTACTCGATGTCGGTGAAGCCGTCCAGCGTCTTGGCGATCCCGTCGCTCGGTCCCTCAGTACGTACGCCGATCATCGCCATCCGCCGATAGCCGAGCGACATCGGGTTCGTCACGGCAACCACCTGCAGGACGCCACCGTCCATCAAACGCTGCACCCGCTGGCGGGCCGCGGCCTCGGACAGCCCGATGGCCGCGCCGAGCTTGGTGTAGGAGATCCGCCCGTCCGCCTGGAGCTGTTCGATGATCGCTCTGTCCGTGTCGTCGACCTGGGTGCCCTTGCGATCCATCACCACGGATATTGCACCTCCGGAGCGGGGTGGGCAAATGATTCCGTTGTTTCTGTGTGAACTGACAACGACATCCTTGCCGAGACCTTGACGGTTGTGTAACGCTTCCGCACCAGCATGGGCAACGAACGCGGCAGTGTGGAACTCATCGACGTCACCAAGCGCTTCGGCACGATGGTTGCGGTCGATCGCATCAACCTGGAAGTGCGCGCCGGCGAGTTCCTGTCGCTGCTCGGCCCCAGCGGCTGTGGCAAGACCACAACATTGCGGATGCTGGCCGGATTCGACCAACCCGACCAGGGCCACATCCGCATCAGCGGCGAGTTCGTGCAGGGCATCCCGCCGTACAAGCGCGACGTCAACACCGTGTTCCAGCACTACGCGCTGTTCCCGCACATGTCCGTGTCGGAGAACGTGGCGTATGGGCTGCGTCAGCGCAGGGTGCCCAAGCACGAGATCGCCGGTCGTGTGGCCGAGGCGCTCGACATGGTGAAGATGAGCAAGCTCGCCGAGCGCAAGCCGCGGCAGATGTCCGGCGGCCAGCAGCAGCGCGTGGCCGTGGCCCGTGCCCTGGTCAATCGTCCGAGCGTGCTGCTGCTCGACGAGCCCCTCGGCGCGCTGGACCGCAAGCTGCGCGAGGAGATGCAGATCGAGCTGAAGTTGCTGCAGAGCGAGCTCGGCATCACCTTCATCTTCGTCACTCACGACCAGGAAGAAGCAATGGGCATGAGCGATCGCATCGCGATCATGCTCGAGGGTCACGTCGAGCAGCTCGCCGATCCGGAAAGCGTCTACGAGCGGCCCGACTCGGCCTTCGTCGCCGCGTTCATCGGCCGCAACAACTTCTGGAAGGGCATCTCCACCGGGCACGGTGTCAAGGCCAGCGACGGGACCATCTTCAGGTCGTCCAGCCCGGAAGAGCGCGTGCCCGAAGGCCAGGACGCGCTCGCCGCAGTGCGCCCGGAAAGCATCGCGCTCAGCGCCACCGACCCTGGCAGCACGGAGAACGTCATCGCGGGTACGGTGGCCGGCGTGTCCCACTATGGCGACGTGCTGCAGTACGTGGTCCGCACGGCGAGCCGTGACGTGATCTCGCTGCTGCCTCGCCAGGGTGCCGTGCGACTTGCACCGGGCGATGCCGTCTGGTGCCACTGGAACGCCACCGAGGTGTACCAGTTCTCCGCCGACCAAGCCGATCTCGTCCTGGCCGAACCGGCCCTCGACGCCACGTTGTGAACAACACCACCAAGGAGAAACACCGATGACCTCACGCGATGAGCAGCTCAAGATCCTCGTGCCGCACAGCTTCCGCAGCACCCTCTCGCGTCGCGCGTTGCTGCAACTCGGTGCCGGGTCCGCCGGCCTGACCGCGTTGCTGGCCGCATGTGGCTCCGACGACAAGGCCAGCCCTTCCAGCTCGTCGCCGGCGACTTCCGGTTCGACGCCTGCCGGCGACAGCATCCTCGGCAGCTTCAGTCAGGTGGTCAACAAGTCCAGCGGCACGCTCGCGATGTACACGTGGGGCGACTACAACGACCCGGCGCTCGTCGGCGACCTGGCCGACACCGACCTCGGCATCACCATGAAGGTCGACTACTACACGAGCAACGAGGACCTCATCACCAAGCTGTCCACGGCGAACGGCAGCAGCGGCTTCGACATCGTCGTGCCCACCGGCCCGTACGTACCGCAGATGATCGAAAAGGGCCTGTTGCAGAAGTTCGACAAGTCGAAGCTGCCGAACATCGTCAATGTGGATCCGTTCTACCTCGGCCAGGCGTGGGATACCACGAACGACTACAGCGTCTGCAAGGACTGGGGGTCGACGGGCTGGATGTGGGACACCACCCAGATCGATGGCGACATCGCGACGTGGACCGACTTCATGGCCGCCTGCACCGGCCCGGCCAGCGGCAACTGCTCGGTGCTCGACACCGGAGCGAACATCCTCGGCATGTACTGCTGGGGCAACGGCATCGACTGGAACACCACCGACCCGGCAGAGCTCGACGCCGCCGAGAAGTACCTCGTCGACGAGTTCGCATCCAACATCAAGGCGTTCGACAGCTACCCCTCGACCAAGATCGCCGAAGGGGCCTACGCGCTCTCGATGGCGTGGAACGGCGACGCCCGCCAGGCGTTCGTGCGCATCGCCGATGCGGGTGGGAACCCCGACGATTGGAAGTGGGCCCTCGGTTCGCCCGAGACAGAGCTGTGGATGGACAACTACTGCATTCCCGACGGCGCTCCGAACCCGGACGCTGCGCACGCCTGGATCAACTGGTTGCTCACGCCGCAGATCTCGATTCAGGACCTGCAGTACCACGGCTACAACAGCGGCATGAAGGACATGCCGGCGTTGATCGCCGAACTCGCTCCCGACCTCGCCCGCGGGGACATGATCTTCTTCTCCGACGAGCAAGTGAAGACCATGAAGACCCAGGCCATCACGGAGGCGCAGGACCGCATCGCCGACATCTACAACAAGGTCAAGGCAAAGGCCGGAGGCTGATCAGCCGTGGCGCAGTCGATCGTGCCCCCGCCGGCGCGTCGACGCGTCCGCGCGCCGAAGTTCGCACTCGCGGGTCCTTCGATGATCTGGTACGTGCTGTTCTTCATCGTTCCGATCGCGTTCATCGTGGTGTACTCGTTCGGTGCGAAGGACAGCTCGCAACGGATCCCGGTGGACCTCAGCTCACCGACGTTCGGCAACTACAGCAAGGCCTTCAGCGCGACATTCTTCACGACGTTCAAACAAACGATTCGAATCGCCGTGCTGGCGACTCTGCTGACCGTGGTGATCGGGTTCCCGGTCGCGTACTTCCTGGCGTTCAAGGTGCAGGAGAAGTGGCGGGCGATCCTGCTCGCGCTGGTCATCGTGCCGAGCTTCACCAGCTTCTTGATCCGAACGCTGGCGTGGCGGATCCCGCTGTCGAAGAACGGCACGCTGTCCGGCTGGCTGCAGGACTGGGGCATCCTCAGTGGCCCGATCGACATCTTGGAGACACGGACGGCGGTGCAGATCGCCATCGTGTACAACTACCTCGGCTTCATGATCCTGCCTCTGTTCGTGGCGCTCGACCGGATCGAGGGCGTGCTGCGTGAAGCGAGCAAGGATCTCGGGGCGAACCGGCTGGCGACGTTCATGCGCGTCACCCTGCCGCTGGCGGGGCCCGGCATCGCAGCCGGCGTGTTGCTGACGTTCATCCCGATGTGCGGCGACTACGTCACCGCAACGGTGCTCGGCGGCGCGAAGGGCAACATGATCGGCGCGTTGATCGACTCGCAGTTCAAGGGCGCGCAGAACTGGCCGCTCGGCTCGGCGATCGCGGTGTTGATGATCGGCGCGGTGCTGCTCGTGCTCGCCGTCGGCGCGATCCTCGTCTTCGGCACGCAGTGGATCCTGCGCCGACGACGGCGGGTCGACATCTCATCGGTGGGGGCCAGGCCGTGACCGCAGCCACCATCGCTGCGACCGGGGCGCCGGCGTCGACCGCCGAGCGGCCGGGGCCGCGCCTTCGCCGCAAGCCCGACCTGCTGCGCATCGTGCTGGCCATCTGGTGCGGGCTGATCATGGTGATCTTGTTCGTGCCGATCGGCCTCGTCATCCTGCACTCGTTCAACCGCGGTGGCTCGTTCTCGATCTGGTCAGGGCACACGAGCACGAAGTGGTGGGGCACACTGTTCGACGGTCACGAGACGCTGTCGGCACTCGTGCTGCTCGTCGTCATCACCGCGGTCGGCTCGGTACTGCCGATGATCGTCAAGGCCGTCACTGGCTGGCGCAACACGTTCGTCTCGCGCTGGGCGGCTCCGATCGCTTTCCTGATCGGGGTGGTCGTGGTCGGATCAACCACTGACTGGTATCGCTCGGTGTTCCGCGAGAAGGGCATCGGCGACGCGCTGCGCAACTCGTTCATCGCAGCCATCGGTGCGACGGCCGTGGCCGTCATCCTCGGTGGGCTCGCCGGAGTGGCCCTGGCCCGCAACGCGGGGTGGTGGACGAAGCCATTCATGATCGTCGTGTTCTTGATCCTGGTGACCCCCGAGATCATGGATGCGATCGCGCTCGCCGGTTGGTTCCAGCGCATCCCGTTCCGCCTGTTCACCGACGACTTCTTGGGCTTCGCCCCAGGCATGCTCAGCCTGTGGGTCGGCGAGTCGCTGTACGCGTCCGCCGTCGTCACACTCATCGTGCGCGCCCGCCTCGCAGGCATCGACGCCAGCCTGGAGGAGGCAGCGGCCGATCTCGGCGCGCCTCCCGGACGAGCCTTCCGCCAGATCACGTTGCCGCTGATCTCGTCCGCTCTCGTTGCCGGCGGCCTGCTGTCGTTCACGATCTGCCTCGACAACACCATCATCGCCGAGCAGGTCAGCAACGCCGGCTCCTCGACGTTCCCGGTGTTCCTCATCAGCCAGTTGAAGAGCACGGTCAAGCCCACGGTCGGGTCGGCGGCCGTGGTGCTGTTCGCGATCACGGTCGGGGCACTCGGATTCGTCGGCTACGTGCTCAGGCGCTCGGGCGACTCGTCGTCGCAGATCGCAGCCACGCTGGCCGGAGGCTGACGGCCATTCCACGCGCAGTCGTCGTCGGCGCGGGCCTCGCCGGCCTCACCACCGCAGAACGCCTGATCGCCGGCGGGTGGGAGGTGGACGTGCTCGAAGCGTCGTCACGTGTCGGTGGCCGGGCGATGACCCGCCACGACCCGTTCGTCGGCGGACAGTACGCCGAGGCCGGCGCGGAGTGGATCGACGCCGTCCACGAGCGGATCATCGCGCTGATCCACCGCTTCGGATTGCAGCTCGACCCGCACGCCACGACGTGGACTGCCGTACGACGTTGGCTCCATCGCGACGGAGAGCTGCTCGGCCCCGACGATCTGCGCCGCATCGATCCGCTGCTCGGGCCCGGTCTGCAGCGTTTCGAGGACCACCTCGCCTCGATCGCGACGGGCATCGTCGATCCGGGAGATCCGCTGAGTCATCCTGACGCACACCGATACGACGCACAGTCGATCGCCGAGATGGTCGACGAGCTCGACCTCAGCGAGCTGACCCGGCTGTTCGTAACCCGCAACATGCAGGGCGAGTTCGCGGCCGAGCCACGTGAGGTGTCCGTGCTGTTCGTGGCCCAGCAGCGCGCGGTGTACGAACGCGCCGCCTCCCGCCACGGCCACGTCGAGGCTCGCCGGCTGCTCGGTGGGGTCAGCGCCATCGCGGATGGTCTGGCCGCCGCGCTGCCGCCGGGAGTGGTGCATCTCGACCACGCGGCCTCGGCGATCGTGTCGTCGTCCGATTCGGTCACAGTGAAGACCGCAACGGCGCATTTCGGCGCAGATGTCGTCGTCCTGGCCACGGCGCTCGCCGGACTGCGCGATGTCATCTTCGAGCCGCCGCTACCAAACGCGTTGCGGGATGCGATCGGTGGGCTCGGCTACGGGACGGTTACGAAGACGGCGCTGCAGTACTCGAGTCGAGCCTGGCCGGCCGGTTACGCCACCACGGCGGGCTTCGCCCAGCGGGTGTACGAGCCGACGGCAGACAGCGGTGGAGACGGTCCGATCCTGATGGCCTACACGGGCGGCGACGGCGGACGCGAGCTCGGTGTTCTCGAGGCGTCCGAGCGGATGCGGGTCATCGAGGCCGCCGAACGCGAGATGTATCCCGACCTGCCTCGGGCGGCAGGCGGGTTCTCGCAGGCGTGGTCGGCAGAACCACGCTTTCGCGGCAGCTATGCGGTCTACCGCCCCGGTGAGATCGGCCGCTTCTGGAACGTGCTCCGTCAGCCCCATGACAGGATCCACTTCGCCGGCGAGCACACCGCGACGTGGACCGGTTACCTCGAAGGAGCTGTCGAGAGCGGCGAATCCGTTGCCGCACGAGTTCTGGAAAGCCGCTAGCGTTTCGACGAACATGCCAAGTACCAACGCGCCCCGTGTCGCGCTCGGGCCCTCGACTGCTCCCACCTGGATGGCCGACGCCATCGTCGCCGGGGGCGGTGAAGTCGTTGACATCTCAGAGGCCGAGGCGCTGGTCTGGGCCGACTCCACGTTGGCCGACGAACTGGCCGAGGCGCTCGTGGACGCCGACCACATCCGCTGGGTGCAACTGCCGTTCGCCGGCATCGAAAGAGTCGCCCACCTGATCGACGAAGACCGCCTCTGGACCTGCGGCAAAGGCGTGTACGCGGAGCCGTGCGCCGAGCTCGCGCTCACGTTGGCGCTGGCCGGCATGCGCGGCATCGGCACCTACACGCGCTCGAAGACGTGGTCCGACGCGCAGGGCGTCAACCTGTTCGGCGCTCACGTCACCATCCTCGGTGGCGGGGGCATCACCGAGGCATTGCTGCGCCTGCTGCGCCCGTTCGACTGCCATGTCACGGTGGTGCGCAACCGCGTGCAGGAGATGGATGGTGCCGACGTCGTCGTCGAGGCCGACCGCTACGCCGATTGCCTTCCCGGTGCGGACCTGGTCGTGCTCGCCCTGCCGCTGACTGCCGAGACCGAAGGCATGATCGGTCGCGGCGAGTTGGAGATGATGGAGCCCCATGCCTGGATCGTCAACGTGGCGCGCGGTGGCCACATCGTCACCGACGACCTGGTCTGGGCACTGCAGAACGGCGTCATCGGCGGTGCCGGTCTCGACGTCACGTCGCCCGAGCCGCTGCCCGACGGGCATCCACTGTGGTCACTGCCGAACTGCATCATCACGCCCCACGTTGGCAACACGCCGGAGATGGCCGTGCCGTTGTTGACCGAGCGGATCAGCCAGAACGTGAAGTTGTTCGCCCGCGGCGAGGAACTGCTCGGCCCGGTGCACGCCGACCTCGGCTACTGACGGGTCCGGGGTGATGGAGTCCGGTGTCATCGTCGGCCTGCTCGCCGACGCCGATCGGCGGCGGTGCTGGGCTGCGGTCGTACTCGGCGCGGCCACGATCGACGCAGTTGCGACAGCGACGGGGCTGCCCGCAGCCTCCGTCGCGAAGGCACTCGGACGTCTTGGCGCCGGTGGCCTCGTCGTGTCGTGCGGCGGCGCGCTGGCGACAGCCGACGATGTGTTCCAGGCTGCCGCTCGGGACGCATCGAGCCGGCCCGAACCCGACGAGCACGCCGATCAGCCCGACGACGTGCGCAAGATGCTGCGGGTCTTCGTCGTCGACGGTCGCATCACTCAGATGCCGAGCCAGGGCCCCAAGCGCCGGGTGTTGCTGGACTGGGTGGCACAGGACTTCGAGCCCGGCCGGCACTACAGCGAAACGATGGTCAACCTCATCCTCGGCAAGCGTCACGCCGACACGGCTGCGTTGCGCCGCTACCTGGTCGACGAGAAGATCCTCGATCGCGCCGACGGCGAGTATTGGCGGTCCGGCGGGACCGTCGCCTAGGCCGGTGTACACCATCCCCGATCACTACGCAACGCTCGGCGTGCCCGCGTCGGCGTCGCGCGACGAGATCCGCGATGCCTACCGACGCCTGGCCCGCGCCAACCACCCCGACTCGCACGGCGACTCCTCGGCGGCGCGCATGGCCGCGATCAATGCCGCCTGGAACGCGCTCTCCGACCCAGGTCGGCGGGCGATGTACGACGCGTCGAGACGCTCGACATCTGCAGGGCAGGCTTCGGCGGCAGGGCCGTCGTCGCCAACGCCACGTGCTGCTCCTGTTGTGCCGACGCCGGTGCCCGCGACGCCGGGCCGATTTCCGTGGCGGTTCCTGCTCGTCATCGCGACGATCGGCATCACGTTCGTCATCGTCAACGCAGCGCTCGCCGAACCGGACCCGATCGTGCCGCCGGACAACCTGCTCGAGCCGGGGTCGTGTGTGTCCATCGAAGACAACGGCGACGCCCGCGAGGTCGTGTGCAACGGGGTCAACGAGGGAGTGGTCAAGGCGTTCATCGCGCTGGATGCAACGTGCCCGGTCGGCACCGAACGCCATCGAGATCGGCAGGGTATGGGCATTGCCTGCGTGATCATCGGGACGTCCGGGTGAGCCATCCGCTCCGGCCCGGTCGATAAGGTCGCCGGCAATGAGCGATCCGTTCGACCCAGCCCCACGGCTGCCGCCGCCACCCCCGCCATGGCAGCGCCCGTTCCAGTCGCCGAATCCAGGCTGGACGCCGGGCTGGCAGGTACCGGACGCGGCGCCGTCGCCGGTCGTGTCGGGGTCGACCAGTGGCAAGGCGCGGGCCGCGATGATTCTCGGCTTGATCAGTATCGTCGCCTTTGCGACATTCGTCGTACCCGTTCTGGCGCTCGTGTTCGGTCTGATCGGCTTGGCCGAAGTGCGGCGCGGACGCCGTGGCAAGCGCATGGCCGTCACCGGCATCGTCCTCGGGGCGCTCGGCATCATCGGGTTCGCCATCGTCATCGTGGTCGCGGTGAACAAAGAGATCGACCAGCGGATCACGTCGATCGCCGACCTCGAGGTCGGCACGTGCTACGACATCCCGAACGCGTCGACGGGCCAGGTGCAGATCGCCGACATCGAGGAGGTCGATTGCGCCGCGAGCCACACCGGTGAGGCGTTCTACACCGGTCGGCTCGACGCCTCGGAGTCGTACCCGGGTGAGACCGAGGTGCAGCTCTCGGCGGGACGGGAGTGCATCGACGAACCGTGGACGGAGTACCTCGGGAGCCCGTATCCCGGCGACTACGAGCTCTACACCCTGTACCCGCAGAAGTTGGCGTGGAAGGTCACGAGAGGCGCCTTCGCATGCCTCGTCATCGACCCGAACCTCGACGACCTCGTCGGTTCGGTCCGGGACGGCTGAGCGATGGCCGCCATCGATGCCACCGTGCTGCAGGCACAGATCGAACGTTGGGCAGATTCCCACTATCACGAAGGCGTCACGATCGTCGACCTCCGCCCGATGCCCGGCCACGCCGGATTGTCCTTCGGCTTCACCGTGCGCGACGCGACAGGGGTCCTCGATCAACTCGTCATGCGAATGCCGCCCAAGGGTGTGCGTCGGGCCGGCAACACCGATGTGCTGCGCCAGGTGCCGCTGCTGCAGGCGTTGCACGCAAGCGGCGTGCCGGTCCCGCCGATGCGCTGGTGGGACGCGGACGAGCAGTGGTTCGACGTGCCGTACTTCATGGTCGGGCTCCTGCCCGGCACGACGTTCCAGGTCCGTGACCCGGACCCAGCCTTCGCCGCTCACGGCGTCACCGCCGCCGATGTCTTCATGCAGGCCGTCGACGGGCTCGCGCGCGTGCACGGCGTCGATTGGCGTTCGTCGTTGGCCGACTGGCAAGCACCCATGGACCTCGCCGACGAGGTCGCGTTCTGGGACTCGATCCTGCTCAAGGCCGCCGAGCCGGAGTGGATCTCGATGGGGCAACGCACCCGCGACCTCCTGCTCGGGTCCGTGCCCGCCGACCCCGATGTCGGCATCTTCCACGGCGACTTCCAGACCAACAACATCCTGTTCGACCGGGGTCGGCTGGTTGCGATCCTGGATTGGGAGATCAGCGGCATCGGCGCGCAACTGCTCGACCTCGGCTGGCTGGTCATGATGAACGACCCGCAGAGTTGGTCCGATGGCGCGGGGCTGCCCGGCGTTGCGGACCATGCCGCGATCGTTGCCCGATACGCGGCGTCGAGCGGTCGTGACGTGGACCTCGATTCGATCGCCTGGTTCCGGGCCTTGTCGGGCTATCGCTTCGGCGTCATCTCTGGCTTGAACGTGATGCTGCATCGCACCGGCAAGCGCCCCGACCCGGAGTGGGATCGCATCGCGCCGAGTGTCCCGTTCCTCTTCGGGCGCGCCGCCGAGCTGCTCGGTGGGGGTTGATTGCAGAGTGGTGACGGGCTTGCCCACTGATATCGTCGTGGCGACCCTGAGGGCGATTAGCTCAGTTGGTAGAGCGCCACGTTCACACCGTGGAGGTCATCGGTTCGAGACCGGTATCGCCCACTTCGATGGAAGGCCCGAGCCTTACGGCGAAGCGTTGTCGGGCGGATCGCGCTCACGCGGAGTGTGGGGACCGACCGGTCGTCCATCGGCTGTGTAGGTGTCCCAGCGGCCGATCGGGTTCCAGACGACCGTCAGATCGTGGTCGTGCTTGGAGCGGTTGTCCGGGCCGCAACGGGGGTTGCCGTTCGTCACGCCGGTGGAGCCGCCTTCGTTTGCCGGGTCGGCGTGGTCGATGTGCAGTCCTCGCGAGGGGAGATGACATCCGGGTTGGGTGCAGAACCGGTCAAGGATCGAGATCGCGTGGCGCATCGCTGCGTTGTGGAATCGCTGCAACCGACCGAGTTCGACGTGCCGAGTGCCCGGAACATGCATCATCGTCGTGATCCGGCCGATGGCGATGGCCGCGTAGAGTTGGGGCAACGTGAGCTGGGTACCGAGCAACGTCTCGGCCCGCCGCTCGGTCATCTTCGCCGGGTCCAGTGGGGTGACCGGCAAGCCGTAGTGGTTCATGACCGCATCGACCACCGTGGCAGGGTCGGCGACGATGGTGACCGACGGGTCCGATGCGATCGCCGGCTCACCGGCCTTGGCGCTTCGCGCCATGGCCATCATTGCGTCGGCCCGGCGTTGCCGCGCGGTGCGCGCAAGATGGCAGGCAGCGGTGTCGTTGCCGTGAACTGCCTTGGCCGCCTCCCAATCGCGTTCGAACTCGATCTGCGTGAAGTGGTCGAGGATGGCCTCGTACTCGTCGCCCTGCAGTGCACCGGTGCGGAAGCGCATCTCCCAACTCGCACCGCTGCGCGAAATGGTCACCCCACGGCGCTCGTGCGATATCTCCTCCGAGCGTGATTGACCGTCGGGGTCGGCCACGGCCTCGAACCGTCCCATCAGCAGCTTGAACTCCGGGTAGGCAAAGGTCTGCGCCCAGCCGGTGATCTGATGATCCCATTCAGGCAGCAATGGACGGATCGTTGTGTTGCGATGCAACCGACCGACCATCGCCGCTTGCTCGACCCCGACCGTCCCGTCGAGCAGGCCCTTGTGCAGATATGGCATGTCCCGGCAGGCGCGACCGGTGCCGACGAGTTCTCCGGCGCGCAACCGCGACATGTCAGCCGAGCCGGCGACCCAGCCGGTGGACGTGCGATGGCCCCATGAGCGGTAGCACCGTGTCTCCTCGCCCCGGGCGATGACGGCGGCCAGCAGACCGGTGATCCGACGCGACTCAGCGGTCAGCGCAATCAGCGCTTCGTCCAGCTCCACGCCGTGGAGGCCGGCGATCTCTTCGACCGTCAAGGAATCCGTCAGTGCCATGCACCCCATCCTCGCAGAGGGGTGTCACAGCATTCCGTGGAGTCTCGAACTAGATGCACGGGTTGTGCAAGAATCAGGACCATGCTCACGAGCGACGGCCGAATCGTCATCACTCACGCCGGCCGCCTGCCCCGGCCGCCGGCGCTCGCCGATCTGCACAGGCGGCGCAGCCGTGGTGAAGCCGTTGACCCATCGGTCTTGCGCGAGACGATCCGAACGGCCACCGAGGCATGTGTTGCTGCGCAGGTCGCGGTGGGCATTGACATCGGCAACGATGGCGAGCAGGCGCGGGAGAGCTTCTTCACCTACGTCCAGCACCGCATGACCGGCTTCGGAGGCGAGAGCCGCCGGCGGCTGATGCGGGATCTGCTCGACCATCCCGATTTCATCCAACTCGCGTTTCCGCGCTCCGAGCGGATCAAGGTCAGCTTGATGACCGCTCCTGCGGCGATCGGGCATCCCGAGGTCGTGGCCGATCGCCTCGTGAGCATCGCCCGGTCCGTCGGTGACCCGACCAGGGTGATCGCCGGAACCGACTGCGGTTTCGACACGTCGGCAGGCATCGGCGATGTCGCGCCAACCGTCGTGTGGGCGAAGTTGCGTGCTCTGCGCGCCGGCGCTGACCTGGCGAGTGAGCGCCTGTTCTAGTGTCGGCGCCGAAGGGGAGGAACATGAGTGAGTTCGAGGGCAGGGTGGCGATCGTGACCGGATCGTCGAGCGGGATCGGCGAGGCCACGGCCCGGCGGCTGTCGGCGCTCGGCGCGCATGTCGTGGTGAACTCCGCGTCGTCGCTTGCGCAGGGTCGTGCGGTGGCCGACTCGCTGCCCACCGAGTCGCACTACGTGCAGGCCGACATCAGCGACCAGGCGCAGGGCCATGCTCTGATCGAGCAGACGATCGAGCGCTTTGGCCGACTCGACACGCTCGTCAACAACGCCGGCTGGACGACACGCGTCAACCACGCCGACCTCGATGCGCTGACCGACGAGATCTTCCGGCGCACGTTCGAAGTGAACGTGTATGGCACGTGGTGGTTGACGAAGGCTGCGATCCCGTATCTGCGCGAGTCACCGGACCCGAACATCGTCAACATCACGTCGGTCGCCGGCGTGCGGCCGACCGGATCATCGATGGCCTACGCGATGACGAAGGCCGCGCTGAACCACATGACACTGTTGCTGGCCAAGTCGTACGGACCGATCCGGGTCAACGCAGTCGCCCCCGGACTGGTGGCCACACCGTGGACGTCGGAGTGGCAGGACCAGCACAAGGCGGTCGCGACGATCGCGCCGTTGCATCGATCGGCGACACCGGACGACTGCGCCGAGGCGGTCCTCGGCATCTTGCGCAACTCGTACATGACGGGGCAGATCGTGGTCGTTGACGGCGGCACAACCCTCGTCGGCTGACCGGCGCAGTCGGTCACCATCGACACGACGCGACGCACGACTCAGGTCGCTTGTCCCGCGCCGCGGCGACCATGCTTGCGAAGGTCGCGGCCCGCTCTGGATCAGGGATTGCGACGGCGACCTGGACCGGGGCCGGCATGGCCACCGGCGCAACAGCGCGGGCCGTTGCGAACGTCGCCGTGGCCGCGCCGGCGATGAGCGCGGCGCGATTCTTGTTGCCGGTCGAGGTGTAGTGGATGGTGTCGCTCGACAACCACGACGGGCTCGCCGCAGCAACCGTGTCCCAGTCGTAGACCACGAGATTCGGATAGCGCATCGCCGCAGCGCGCAGCGCAACGTTCCACGACCGTGCTGCGTCGGCCGTGTAGTAGCCGGTCGTCGCAACGAGGTGCACGTTGACCCACAGCACAGGTTCGGTCAGCCCGATCGAGGACATGACCGAGTCGATCGCAGCCCGCCGGCGGGCGTCTTGCTGCTCGATGGTGCCGCCGAACGCGAGCGAGTTGGCGGTGTCGTTCGTGCCGAGCGCGATCACCCAGCAACCGCGGAAACCACCAACACGCAACTGGTTGATCGCGTCGAGGCCCGTCATGTCGCCGGCGAGCGCCTGCGCGACGGCCCGGCCCCCGCCAGCATTGATGACGGTGCCCTTCCAGCCGTTCGCGGCGTAGGCCGGTCCGAGCCAATCGCTCATCATCGTGGTCGTCGAATCGCCGATGTGGGCGATGCGCGAGCAGGCGCCAGCCGCAGCCGCTGAGCTCGCCGACGAGCCGATCTGCGCGACGGACGCGACGGCGAGGACAGCGAGTGCGGTCAGTCGGCGGAACCTCGTGCTCACGTCGTGATTCATCGGCAGGTGCGCGGCCGAGCATGAGCCGGAACGTCCGTCTCGGGCAACGAGAGGTCGACTACGGTTGACATGTGCCCCGCCTGTGCGAACGCCCTGGATGCTCCGCTCCAGCCGCTGCGGTGTACGGAATGGAGCACGAGCACCTGCTCGTCTGGCTCGAGGTCCTGCCCGAGGGTGGGCTCACGTCGCGCACCAACGTCGTCTGCCGCCGCCACGCCGACGCGATGGTGGTGCCGCGGGGATGGACGCTCGACGACCGGCGAGAGCCACGGCCGCGTCTGTTCCGTGTGGCCGAGCCGGCCGTGACGGGCCGCGGAGCGCGGAACCGGTCGGCCCGGACGCGACACGCCGAGCCCGATGAACAGCCGCAATTGCTGTTCGACGAGCTCGGCGAGATGGCACGTGCCGAGGAACTGATCGAGGCGGTCAGCGACGCGGTGCCGGCCGTTTTGCCCGTCGAAGCGCAGCCGGACGCAGGTCCCGCCACTGAGCCGGCCGCCGAGACGGACGAGATGCCGTGGAAGCCTGTGTTCGATCCGGGCGACGACCTCGACGGTCTGTTGACCACGAAGAGCCCTTTGCTGTCACGCGCCTTCCACGGTCTCAACCGCACCGACAACTGACCGCCGGGCGGCTCAGTCGCAATGCTCAGCGATCCAGGCCGGGGCCTTGGCGATGCGCTCGGTCACCTTGGTCAGCTGTGCTTCGAGGCGCTCGATGCGTTGTCCGATGCGATCGGCGAGCCGATCGCGGCCCTTGTCGGTGGCCTTGGCCTGTAGCTCGGTGAGTTTGGCGATGCGTTCGGTGAGCTTGGTCTGACGCTCGGTGAGGCGGGGGACGACTTCGTCCTGGTGCTCGCAGATCTTGGCGATTCGGTCGGCGCTGAGGCCGCCGCCCGTACCGTCCCCGTCGCCGTTGCCGGCTGCGAAGCTGGCGGTCGCGCCGCCGATGGTGAGTGCGCCCGCCAGGGCGATGGTGGTGAATGTGGTGGAGAGTTTCATGGATGCATCATCGGGCCGCGATGTGAGCGAAATGTGATGGGGTGATCAAGAAGCGGCGATACTGCCGGTGTGGAACTCGCCGCCCAGATGGACGCCCCGTGCTCGCCGGCTGCGCTGTTCACCTACATCGACGACCTCGACGACTACCCGGCATGGATGGGGCTCGTCCATCGTGCGACCCGAATCCGCTCCGACTGCGGCGAGCATCCGCGATGGGATGTCGAGTTGCGCGCTCGGATCGGGCCGTTCGCGCGGTCGAAGCGTTTGGTGATGGCTCGCACCACGTTCGATGAGGACAGGTTGGTCGTATTCGAGCGGCGTGAGAGCGACGGCCGACGTCACAGCCTCTGGCGGCTCACCGCCGCGATCGAACCACGTGAATCGGGCAGCCACCTGCTCATGCAGTTGCACTACGGCGGGTCGTTGTGGACCGGCGGCGTCGCCGAGCGCGTGCTGCACGACGAGATCAACCGCAGTCGCGACCGCCTGCTCAGCTTGGTCGGCGAGACCACGCGCTGAGCCGGCCGTCGCCACGTCGCTCCAGCACGAGCGGCATTGCGAAGCACTCGCTGAGCGCCTCGGCCGTGAGCACGTCGTCGGTCGCACCGGCCGCGAGGATGCGACCCTCGCGCAGGAGCAGCGTGTGGGTCATGCCCGGCGGTACTTCGTCGACATGGTGCGTGACCAGGACCAGTGGGGGAGCGGCGGGGTCGGTGGTCAGGTCGGTGAGCGCACCGACGAGCTGCTCGCGCCCGCCGAGGTCCAACCGTGCGCTCGGCTCGTCGAGCACGATCACGCCGGGTTCGTTCATCAAGGCTCTGGCAAGCAGGACACGCTGTTGCTCGCCCGAGGACAGCGTACCGAGGCTTCGTTTCGCGTATTGGCCGACACCCATCTGCGCCAGACATTGCCGGGCGCGGGCGTAGTCCTCGGGGGAGTAGGTGTGCCACCACGGCTCCAGAGCGGCGTAGCGCGCGGTGACGACGACGTCCTCCGCGGTCAGCGCCGGTCGAAACTGTGCGCCGAGTGCGGCGGACATCACGCCGATGCGTCGCCGCAGCACACGGACGTCGGTGGAGCCCAATGTCTCGCCCAGCACGGTGACCCGGCCCTTCGACGGGTGCTCGTACATCGACGCGATCCGCACCATCGTGGTCTTGCCCGAACCGTTGGCGCCGAGGATCAGCCAGCGCTCGTCGGGGTGCACCGCCCAGTCGATCTCAGCGAGGATGTGACGGTCGTCGCGGATGAAAGAGACATCGTCGAGCTCAAGTGATGGCGGCATGAGCCGATCACAATAGAGCCACTCTCAGTGCGGTGACCGTGGCGAAATTCTGTCGACTGGTAGGTTGAGGAGGTCATGCGCGCGTTCCGTGGTTGGCTGGTTGCAATTGCGTTGCTCGGGGCCATCGTGCCGGCCGGCGCCAGCGATGTCGCGCGGGCCGATGACGGAACCGGCCAGGGCACTGCTGAGGACGCTGCGCGAGAGATCGCCGCGGCTCGTCAGCGGGCCAACGCAGCCGCCGACGCCTGGTCGCAGGCGGAGAGCAAAGTCGAGCTGCTGAGCGACGAGAAGAACCGTCTCGACGCCGAAGTCGAGAAGATGGAAGACCAGGTTGCCGAACTGAAGGCGACGATGGAAGCCGTCGCCGTCAATCGCTACATCGGCGTGGGCACCACCGGGTTGCCGATCCTGAACGGCAACCTCGGACCGACCGAGCAGGCCCAGACCGCTGTGTTGGTCGGAATCATCAACGAAGAGGGCGCGATCACGTTCGACGACTACAACTCCTTGCTCGACCAACTCGCCGACAAGCGGGCCAAGGCCGAGGAGACCACGAAGGAGACCGAGGCAGCTCAGAAGGACTTCGAAAACAAGCAGCAGGCTGCGCTCGACGAGATCGAGCGGTTGAAGGCAGTCGAGCGCGACCGGCTCAACGACGAGGCCGTGCAGCGTGCGCTGGAAGCGCAGCGTCAGAAGGAGATCGAGGCCAGCGAGAAGTTGGCGGCCGAGCAACTGAAGAAGGACCAGGACGCAGCCGCGGTCGCCGACGCCGCCATCGACGGCGGTGGCTCCGACGGTGGCGACGAGGGCCAGGGTGTCATCACCGGCAACCAGGTCTCGGGCAGCTCGTCGGGCGGGTCCACCGGTGGCGGTGGCTCGGGCGGCCGTCCCGTCGGTGGCATCGGCATCATCTACGGCCAGGGCGAGGACTGGGTCTGCCCGCTGCAGGGTGGCTACGTGTTCGCCGACACCTGGGGCGCGCCGCGCTCGGGTGGGCGCACCCACCAGGGCACCGACATGATCGCCACCAGGGGCACCCCCATCGTGGCGGTGGTCGACGGCGTGGCGACCCCGAGGTCGAACACCCTCGGTGGGACGACGATCTCGTTCCTCGGTGTCGACGGAAACCGCTACTACTACGCCCACCTCGACTCGTACGCGAACCTCGGTCCGGTCGTCAAGGGCACGGTGATCGGCTACGTCGGCGACACCGGCAACGCCAAGTTCTCGACGCCGCACCTGCACTTCGAGATCCACCCGGGCGGCGGCGCGGCGGTCAACCCTTACCCGACCATCGCCGCCAACTGCTGACGATCGGACGGGCTGTGCCAGCCTGGACGAGATGGCTCACGACGATCTCGCCGACCTCAGCGACGCGCTGTGCGACGTCGTCGGCGCGACTGCGGTCACCGAACTGCGTCGCCTGTCCGGTGGCGCGTCGCGTGAGACGTGGCAGTTCCTCGCCGATGGCCGGCCGCTGATCCTGCAGCGTCAGCGCAGTGGCGACGTGCGTGACATGGGCATCGAGGTCGCTGCGCTGCGCGCCGCACGTGCCGGCGGTGTCCCCGTCGCCGAGGTGGTTGCTGCGTCCACCGATGCGTCACAACTCGGTGCCGCCTACATGGTCCTCACTCACGTCGCCGGCGAAACGATCGCGCGCAAGATCCTGCGCGACGCCGACTTCGCAACCGCTCGGGCCAACCTGACCCACGACTGCGCGGTCGCGCTGGCGCGGCTGCACGCGATCGATCCGGCTGACGTCCCGAACCTCGTCGCGACCGACCAGGTGCAGCAGTACCGGCTCACTCTGGACGCGACCGGTTACGCGCACCCGACGTTCGAGCTCGCCTTCCGTTGGTTGGACGACCATCGCCCCGTCGCGCAGCCGCTGCGGGTCCTGCACGGCGACTTCCGCCTCGGCAACTTGATGATCGGGCCAGGCGGCCTGGTCGCGGTGCTCGACTGGGAACTGGCCCACATCGGCGATCCACTCGAGGATCTCAGCTGGCTGTGCGTCAAGGCCTGGCGGTTCGGATCGGCGAAGCCTGTCGCCGGCGTCGGCGAGTACGACGAACTGCTCGACGCCTACGCGGCCGAGTCAGGGGTGCGTTTGGACCCGGAGGCGCTTCGGTGGTGGGAGGTGCTGGGCACGTTGAAGTGGGGGATCATGTGCATCATCCAGACCCAGTCTCATCTCACGGGCATGTCGCGCAGTCACGAACTCGCCGCGATCGGAAGGCGGGTGTGCGAGAACGAGCACGACCTGTTCCTGGCCCTGGACGGACGCTGGTGAGCCTGCACGACGTGCCGACGGCGCAACAACTCGTCGAATCAGTACGTGAGTGGCTGGAGCGCGACGTGATGGCCGAGACATCGGGTCGGCTGCAGTTCCACGCCCGGGTCGCGATCAACGTGCTCGCGATGGTCGAGCGCGAGCTGCAGCTCGGGCCGCAGCAGGCCGAGGATCACCACGCGCGGCTGGCGCGGCTCGGCTTCGTCACAGACGACCAACTCGCGTCCGCGATCCGCAACGGTGACATCGACATCACGACCGAATTGCGCGCCGATGTCTGGGCCAGCGTGCGCGACAAGCTCGCCGTCGCTAACCCGAGGTACCTCGCCGACCGAGGGTGACCGGCTGGCCGGCCGCGAGCTGACCGCACGCCGCGTCGATGTCGGTGCCCCGGTTGCGGCGGACGGTTGCGTTGACACCCAGCGCCACGAGCCGGTCACGGAACTCACGCACTCGCGCCATGGGTGTGCCGATCGTCGGATAGCCCGGCGTCGGGTTGAGCGGGATGAGGTTGACATGCGCGGCCAACGGCAGGTCACGGCACAGCGCCGCCAGCTCGCGGGCGTCGCTTTCTCGGTCGTTGATGCCGTCGATCAACGCCCACTCGAAGCTCAGCCGGCGTCCCGTCGCACGAAGGTACTGGGCACATGCGTCCATCAAGACTTCGAGCGGATAGCGCCTGTTGATCGGCACCAACTCGTTGCGCAGCTCGTCGTTCGCGGCGTGCAGCGACACGGCCAGGTTGACCTGCATCGGCCACTCGGTCAGCCGTTTGATTCCCGGCACCAGCCCGACGGTCGACACCGTCAGATGCCGAGCGCCGAGGCCGACGTCGTCGTGGATGCGCTCGACAGCCGCCCACACCGCTGACTCGTTGGCCAACGGCTCGCCCATGCCCATGAAGACCACGTTGGCCAGGCGACGGTCCAACTCACGAGCCTTGCGCGCCGCGCGCACGACCTGCTCGACGATCTCGCCCGACGTGAGGTGACGGGTGAAGCCGGCCTGCCCGGTCGCACAGAATCCGCATCCCATCGCGCAACCGGCCTGGCTGCTGACGCACACGGTGACTCGGTCGGGGTAGAGCATCAGCACGGTCTCGATGCGGCTTCCGCCGGGCAGTTCGAACAGGTACTTCACCGTGTCGCCGTCGTCGTTGACACGCTCGACCACCGTCGTCAACGCAGCCGGCAGCTCGGCGTCCAGCGTGGCCCGCACGGCCTTCGGCAGCGCGGTGATCTCGCTCGGTTCGGCGAGTTGCTCGTAGAAGCCTTTCCACACCTGGTCGAGACGGAATCGCGGCTGACCGGCGAGCACGGCCGCGATGTCGTCTCGAGTCGCGTCGTAGCGGTTCATCGCCCGACCTCGGCGGCGAGGGCTTCGTACTCGGCTATCCGGGCTCGGACGACGTCGAGCGACGCCACCCAGAACGCCTCGCCGGTGACGTCGATGTCGAACATCTGTGCGAGCGCCTCCGCCGAGTCGATGCCGGCGCGCGACAGCAGGTCGTCGTAGTGGCTGCGGAAGTGGTCGGGATCGTTGCGATATCGAGCGAAGAGGCCGAGGCCGAACAGCAGTCCATACGTGTAGGGCCAGTTGTAGAAGTGCGAGCCGTAGTAGTGCGGCTTGACCGCCCACATGTATGGGTGCGCCGTCGACTGATCGAGTCCGTCGCCGTACGCGGACTGCTGCGCGTCGGTCATCAGCTCGCACAGTTCTGCGGCACCGAGCGTGCGCCGTTGGCGCCGGGCGAACACCACGGTCTCGAACAGGAAGCGGCTGTGGATGTCGACCACCACCTGATTCGTGCCCTGCAGGTCGACGTCGAGCAGCGCGAGGCGATCGTTGCCGGTGAGGTGCTGCAGACCCTGCTCCACGACCAGCGTCTCGCAGAAGATGCTCGCAGTCTCGGCCAGTGCCATCGGCAACCGCTTCTGCAGCGGTGTGCGCTGCGCGAGCTGGGTGTTGTGATAGGCGTGGCCGAGTTCGTGCGCGGTGGTCTGGGTGGAGTCGATGCTGCCCGACCAGTTGAGGAACACCAGCGATCGGTCGCCGACGAACGACATGCAGAACGCACCGCCACGCTTGCCATCGCGCGGCTCGGCATCGATCCACGCCTCGTCGACGGCTCGGTCGACCAGGGCCCCGAGCGTGCCGCCGTAACTGGCGAACGCGTTGCGCACGATGCCGAGTCCATCGTCCCAACTGACGACACCGCTGGCAATCGGCGCAGGCGCGACGAGGTCGTACCACGGGAGTGCGGCATTCAGACCGTGACCGTGCAGCGCGGCCTTGATCCGCATCCAGCGGCGGAAGTCGGGTAGCGACGCGCGGACGGCGGATTGCATCGCGTCGAACGTTGCGCGGCTGACGCTGTTCGCGTACAACGAGGCGTCGAGCGGGCCGGCCCAACGCCGGCGACGGTTGACCGCGTTCGCTTCGCCTTTGACACCGTTCATCGCAGCGGCGCAGACGACGGCGACTGCGGGCCATGTCGCCAACTCGGCGTCGTACGCGGCGCGACGAACCGCGGCGTCCGAGTCGGTCGCGAGACCGCGCACGGCAGCCATCGGCATGCGTCGACCATCGACATCGGCGTGCAGTTGCGACGTGACGTCGGAGTGCAGCCGCCGCCAGGCAGACGAGCCGGACAGCGTCAACTCTGCATAGAGCCCTTCCTCGGCCTCGCTCATCTGATGCTCGGCGCGCTCGGCCAGGCGCCGCAACGGGCCGAGGTGCTCGGCGGCCTGGGGGCTGACGGTCGCGAGAGCGAGCGGATCGAGGGCGGCGATCCAGTCGGCGAGGCGCGACAGCAACGGACGTCCGCGGGCATCGAGCGCGCTCAGCTCACTGGCCAGCGCCTGCGCAACGTCGTCGTAGCTGTTCGTCGAGACGGATGCGTGCACGTATGCCGCCAGCTCACCGAGGGCCTGCTCCCAATCGTTCACACGCGAGATGACGAGATCGGCAGTCGCGCCGTCGTCTGCCGTGACCGGTCGCGCCGATGTCGCCCGCACGTCGTACTCGTCGAAGAGGGCCTCGAGCCGCGCCGTGTCAGCACCCGTTTGCTCGAGGGCGGCGAGGAAGGATCGCGACTCGAACGACTCGTGTACGTCGCCGACGCTCCAGCGCGGGAGGACGTCACTCATCGCAACACCGGCTTGGTGAACAGCGAGTCGGTGCGATGGATGGAAAAGCCGAGCTTGGTGTACAGCGCGATCGCGCCGGTGTTGGCCGAGTCGACGAAGAGCATGCCCGTGGCGATGCCGCGATCACAGAGACTCTGCAGGCCGGCCAGGGTCAGTGCGCGGCCGAGCCCGAGACCGTGGAAGTCGGGATCCACGGCGATCACATAGATCTCACCGAGACCGCCGTCATCGAGGTGGATCTTCGTCCAACAGAAGCCGGCCAGGCGTCCGTCGCGTTCATGGATCAAGAAGCCATCCGCATCGAACCAGGGTTCGTCCATTCGGGCCCGAATGTGTTCGGAGGTCCAGCTGCCCTGTTCGGGGTTCCAGGCGAATGCGCGAGCATTGACCCGCACCCACGCTTCGACGTCGGATTCACGGAACGAGCGCGTGTCGATCTCGAACGGAAGACCGGTTGGCAGCGGCCGGCGCATCTGGTGCAGATGCCGTTGCGGCGTGAAGCCGAGCGTGTCGGCCACGTGCTCGTGCACCGCAGTCGGGCCCTGGACGAGCCACGTCAACTCGATGCCGCCGGCGGCGCGCACGGCCGCCTCGACATCGGTCAGCAGGGTCGAGAGCACGGCGCCGACGTCACCAGTCCCCGGGTCGGCCACGGTCTCCACGCTCCACGACTCGTCGCTCGTGCCGGTCGGCGTCGCCTGCGCGTAGCCGACGTCGTCGACCTCGGCGTGCAGCAACCCACGCGATGATCCATGGGTCAGGTCGGCCACGAACTGATCGGACACGGGCCGGAAGCCGGCCGCCGCGGTGGCGCGCGCCACGAGCTCACCGACGGAGACCTGCATCGCTTCGAGGCTAGCTGTGGTCCGGGTCGTAGCCTGAGCTGATGGCTCGCCCCCGGACCCCGAAAGGTCGCGCGATCGAGGTCTCGCGGCGCCTGGCCGAGCTGTATCCGGAGGCGCTCTGCGCGCTGGACCACACCAACGCGTTCGAGCTCTTGGCGGCCACGATCCTGTCGGCGCAGACCACCGATGCCCGCGTCAACATCGTCACACCCGCGCTGTTCGCGCGCTACCCGACGCCGGCCGCGATGGCTGCCGCCGATCCGGGCGAGATGGAGGAGATCATCCGTTCGACGGGCTTCTACCAGAACAAGACGAAGAGTCTGATCGGCATGGCGGTCGCACTCGTCGAACGCTTCGACTCGGCTGTGCCGACCCATCTCGAGGACTTGGTCACCTTGCCCGGAGTGGGGCGAAAGACGGGCAATGTTGTACGGAGCGTGGTGTTTGGCCTGCCCGGTCTGCCCGTCGACACCCACGTCGGCCGGCTCAGTCGGCGCCTCGGACTGACGAGCGAGGAAGATCCGGAAAAGATCGAGCGCGTGCTCAACAGCTACCTGCCGCCAACGGAGTGGGGGCCGTTCAGCCTGCGCACGATCCTGCACGGTCGGCGGGTTTGCGATGCCAAGAAACCGCAGTGTGCGGTATGTGTTCTGGCCGACATCTGCCCGTCTTCGAGTGTCCCGCGAGGCCACCGAAAAGTTTTGCCGACGGCCGCCGGGCACACCTTGCGCGAGGACAAAACGCGTGTATGATGTCGACACCAACCAGGTTCCCGCCACCTGGTTTGCGGGCGATGCCGGGATCCGCCGCCTGGCATCGCAGTGCGACGGCCCCGCAAGGGGCCGTTGCCATTTTTCGGCTTGGCTCGTTGACGGTGACGGAGAGTGACATCTTGACGCATCGTTCAGGAAGCGTCAAGCGTTCGTGCGCCGTCAGCGGGCCAACGTCGTGGCCCGGCGCAGCGCACGGTGTGCCGTGCGCAGGGCCCGCTCGGCCTCGTACAACGCGGCGAGCAGATCCTCGGCCGGCGTGCCGACGAGTGGCTCACTGAGGCCGGCAACGCGGGATCGGTAGGAATCGACAGCGTCGGAGATCGCCCCGATCTCCGCGGCACGGGAATTGCTCATGCCGTGCAGTCTGCCGGATCGCTAGCCTGCCGACGTGGTGCGCATCCCGGTCCGTGACGATCTCAAGGCACTCGAGGGCTACCACTCGCCGCAGGTCTCGGTACGCGTCCGGCTCAACACCAACGAGTCGCCGGTCCCGCCACCGTCCGCATGGCGCGACGCGTTCGCGTCCGAGCTGTCTCGGGTCGAGTGGCATCGCTATCCCGATCGCGCCGCCACCGAGCTGCGCGAGGCGATCGCCGAACTGCACGGTGTTCAGTTGAGCCAGGTCTTCGCGGCGAACGGCTCGAACGAGGTGCTGCAGACGTTGCTGCTCACCTTCGCCGGGCCGGGTCGCACGGTCGCCACGTTCGAGCCCACGTACCAACTGCACGGCCACATCGCCCGGCTCACCGGCGCCGCAGTTGCCGAGGGCGAGCGACGCGACGACTTCAGCCTCGACCTCGACGAGGTCGAGCGGGTCTGCGCGTCCGCAGATCCGGTGGTCACGTTCCTGTGCTCGCCGAACAACCCCACCGGCTTGGTCGAGCCCGCCACCAACGTCCGCGCCGTCATGGATCTCGCGCCGGCATTGGTCGTGGTCGACGAGGCGTACGGGCAGTTCGCCGACTGGTCGGCGCTCGGCCTCGTCGACGACGACGTGCCGCTCGCCGTCACCCGCACGTTCAGCAAGACCTGGTCGATGGCCGGTGCTCGACTCGGGTACCTGGTCGGTCCGACGTGGCTCGTTGCCGAGCTGGACAAGGTCACGCTGCCGTACCACCTCGACACGTCGAAGCAGATCGCCGGCCGGCTCGCGCTGCGCTTCGTCGACGACATGGAGGCCCGGGTGCACCAGATCGTCGCCGAACGCGACCGGATCCAGGACGCATTCCGATCGCTTCCGGTGGACCACTGGGACAGTGGGGCAAACTTCATCCTGTTCCGTCCCCGAGCCCTCGCTGGCAAGGCGGTGTGGCAGGGCTTGCTCGAACACAGCGTGCTCGTCCGCGACTGCAGCGGCTGGCCACGCCTGGCCGACTGCCTGCGCGTCACGGTCGGCACGCCGCACGAGAACGAGGCATTCATCACCGCACTGCGTGAGGTGCTGGGATGAGCCGCACCGCGACCCGAAGTCGCACGACGAAAGAGACCGACATCTCGATGTCGATCGACATCGACGGCACCGGACGCACCGACGTGTCGACCGGCATTCCCTTCTACGACCACATGCTTGATCAACTCGGTCGCCACGGCGGGTTCGACCTCACCATCGCCGCCAACGGCGATCTGCACATCGACACCCACCACACGGTGGAAGACGTTGCGATCACGCTCGGCGAGACGTTCCGCGAGGCGCTCGGCGACAAGGTCGGTGTCCGCCGGTTCGCCAGCGGCCTGTTCCCGCTCGACGAAGCGCTCGTCGAAGTCGCACTGGACCTGTCCGGGCGACCGTTCGTGGTGTGGCAGGTCGAGTTGCCGGAATCGTTGCCGCTGGGTAGCCCGGCGTTCGATCCACAACTCGCCGAGCACGCCGTCTCCAGCTTCGCCACTGCGGCGGGCATCACGCTGCACGTCACGTTGAAGCACGGGAGGAACGCGCACCACATCATCGAGGCGACGTTCAAGGGTCTGGCCCGCTGCCTGCGTGATGCGGTACGAGTGGAGGGTTCGTCGCTGCCGTCCACGAAAGGCGTCCTGTGACGGGTCGGTCTGGGGCCGGGGCTGGGACTGCGCCGCGCATCGCGGTGATCGACTACGGCATCGGCAACCTGCGCTCGGCAGAGAAGGCGTTGCTCGCCCAAGCAGGCGCAGCTCGCCTCACCGACGACCCCGGTTTCATCCGCGACGCCGACGCCGTCGTTCTGCCAGGCGTCGGGGCGTTCGGCGCATGCATGAGCGCGCTTCGCCGGGCGGGCATGGAAGATGTCGTCCACGAGGTGGTCGCGTCCGGGCGGCCCTTCCTCGGCATCTGCGTCGGCATGCAGATGCTGTTCGACGGCAGCGACGAAGATCCGACCGCGCCTGGACTCGGCGTCATCGCGGGCACGGTGCGCTGGATCCCGCCCGGCGTGAAGCGGCCGCAAATGCAGTGGAACAGGCTGCACATCCGCCGCGACGACGAGTTGTTCGTCGGGTTGTCCGCTGAAACGTGGATGTACTTCGTGCACTCGCTCCACGGCGTGCCCGACGATCCTGACGTGGTCGTCGCGACGTGCGAGTACGGCGGCACCATCAACGCCGCGTTCCGCCGTGGCAACGTGTTCGCGACGCAGTTCCATCCGGAGAAGTCCGGCCCCGACGGGCTTGCCCTGCTCGGCCGGTTCGTGACCGCCGCGAAGCGATCCCGGATCGTCACGTGAGGGTCGCGCGAGTCATCCCGTGTCTCGACGTCACGAACGGCCGGGTCGTCAAGGGCATCAACTTCGTCGGCCTGCGCGATGCCGGCGACCCCGTCGAACTGGCACGGCGCTACGACGCGGAGGGTGCCGACGAGTTGGTGTTCCTCGACATCACGGCGTCGTCGGACGGGCGCGACACGATGGTCGACGTCGTACGCCGCGTGGCCGAGCAGGTGTTCATCCCGTTCACGGTCGGCGGGGGGATCCGCAGCGTCGAGGACGCGCGGGCGATGCTGCGCGCCGGAGCGGACAAGGTCAGCGTCAACACCGCTGCGTTCGAACGTCCGGAGCTGATCAGCGAAATCGCGGCCGAGTTCGGCTCGCAGTGCGTGGTCTGCGCCATCGATGCCCGTGGCTCATCGACGGGGTGGGAGGTCTACCTGCATGGCGGGCGCACACCGACCGGCCACGACGCCGTTGCCTGGGCCGTCGAGGCAGTGCAGCGCGGTGCGGGCGAGATCCTGCTCACCTCGATGGACCGCGACGGCACTCGTGAGGGTTTCGAGGCCGCGCTCACCAACGCCATCGTCGACGCCGTCAACGTCCCGGTCATCGCGAGTGGTGGCGTGGGCACGCTGCAGCACCTCGTCGACGGCATCGTGATCGCGCGCGCCGACGCTGTGCTCGCGGCGTCCATCTTCCACTTCGGTGAGCACACGATCGCCGACGCGAAGGCCGCGATGTCGTTTGCCGGTGTGGTCGTGCGTCCCGCCGCGGTACCGTCCACCCCATGATGAAACATCGCCGCATGGGTAATACGGGTCTGCAGCTCTCGGTGCTGTCGTTCGGATCCTGGGTCACGTTCGACACACAGATCAAAGACGACCTCGCGCTCGACTGCATGCAGGCCGCCCACGACGCCGGCTGCAACTTCTACGACAATGCCGAGGCCTATGCCGGCGGCGAGAGCGAAGCGATCATGGGTCGCGTGTTCGAAGAGCTCGGCTGGAAGCGCAACAGCTACGTGCTGTCGACCAAGGTCTTCTGGGGCATCGACGGCAACATGACGAACATGGTCAACACACTCAACCGCAAGTACTTGCATCACTCGATCGAGGGTTGTCTGGACCGGTTGCGCACCGACTTCGTCGACATCCTCTACTGCCATCGCGCCGACAAGAACACGCCCCTCGAAGAGACGGTGTTCGCGATGAGCGATCTCGTGTCCCGGGGCAAGGTCCTGTACTGGGGCACCAGCGAGTGGACCGCGGACGAGATCCGTGGTGCGTGGGAGATCGCCGAGCGCCACCACCTGCACAAGCCCGTCGTCGAGCAGCCGCAGTACAACATGCTCGAGCGCAACAAGGTCGAGGTCGAGTTCGCCCGGCTCTACGACGAGATCGGCCTCGGCACCACGATCTGGAGCCCCCTCGCCAGCGGACTGCTCAGTGGCAAGTACCGCGACGGCGTGCCCGAAGACAGCCGTGCTGCCCTGCCCGGCTACGGCTGGTTGGCAAAGCGGATCACCGACCCGACCGAGGTGCAGCGCGTCGAGAACCTGCGCCCGATCGCCGACGAGCTCGGGTGCTCGATGGCGCAGCTCGCGATCGCGTGGTGCGCGTCCAACCCACGCGTCACCACGGTCATCACCGGGGCCAGCAAGGCATCGCAGGTCGTCGACAACTTCGGTGCGCTCGAGGTCATCGACGCACTGACGCCCGAGATCAAAGAGCGCATCGACGCTGCGATCAAGTGAGGTAGTACCGTGCCCGTCGTGGCGACCCACGACGACAAGCTCCCGATCAAGATGCTCAACGATCGGCTCCTGGTGCACATCCCCGACCGTGAGGGTGAGCGGCGCTCGATGGGCGGCATCGTGATCCCGGCGACGGCGCAGATCTCCAAGCGGCTGGTGTGGGCCCAAGTCGTCGCGCTCGGCCAGAACGTGCGCAGCGCCGAGGTCGGCGACCGCGTGCTGTTCAGCCCGGAAGACCGATACGAGGTCGAGGTCGGGGGCAACGACTACATCATGTTGCGCGAACGCGACCTCCACGCGGTGGCTGCCGAAAGGAACGAGGGCAGCACCGGGCTGTATCTCTAACATCATGGCCATGCCCGCGATCACCTTCGACGCCGCCGGCCTCGTGCCTGCCATCGTGCAGGACGCGACCACCAAGGACGTCTTGATGATGGCCTGGATGAACGCCGAGACGTTGCAGATGACCCTTGATGAGGGTCGCATGGTCTACTGGAGCCGCAGCCGTCAGGAGGTGTGGCTCAAAGGCGACACGAGCGGCGACCGCCAGTACCTGCGCAAAGCGTTCTACGACTGCGATGCGGACACGCTGCTGGTCCTAGTCGACCAGCACGGTGCCGGCGCCTGCCACACCGGCGCGCCGACATGCTTCTATCG
>JANNZY010000101.1:0-16977 GCA_031410915.1 Actinomycetes bacterium | reverse complement strand
GGGTGCGGGTCGACAGATCCGGGGACGACAGCGCCGGCGACGTCAGGGTGCGGGTCGACAGATCCGGGGACGACAGCGCCGGACACAACTGCGACGGACACGACAGTTCCGGGCACGACAGTTCCGGGCACGACAGTGTCGGGGACGACAGTGTGGGGGACGTCTGGGTTCGGGTCGGCGTCGTCCGCATCGATCGATCGTGACTCATCGAGGTGCCCGCCCGCATCGGGCGGGTGGCCCCTTCGTGTCGGCCGAAAGGACCATCGGGGGCGATGCCCCCTGTCCGGCGGCGCGTTGGGCGTTCCCAACCTTGCTGCCCGGTCGTATCGTTTGGGGCGTGACCATCGACGCGCTCGCCAAGCATCGCTTGACGCGCCCCATCGCCGACGCCCGCTGGTGGCTGATCGCGGTGATGGTCATGTTCCTCGCGATCGATGTCATCATCGGCGAGCGCGTCTTCAACGTCTTCGCGCCGGCGCTGCTGGCCGGTCTCGTCATCACCTACGGTGTCGCTCTCGCCGCGCGCTACCTGCTGCCGGCAACGGTCATTGCCGCGGCGGCCAGCGTGGCGGTGTCTTTCATGGTGGACCACGCCAGCATCACCAGCTACACGCCGGTGATGGGCCGCGGCGCATGGCCCGGCTTCGCCGAACTGGCCGGACTCGGGTTCCTCGTTGGATGGTGCGTGCGTTCGCTGCCTGGCGTGCAGGCGTTCGTCGCAACGGCATCTGCCGCGGTCGCGTTGTACGGCCTGGTCGACCTTCGCCAGGACGGCCCGTACCGCGCCGAGTTGCAGGCCATCCTCGCCGCCGGGCTGATCACCGCGATCGCAGCCGGCGGCTACCTGCGCCGGATCGACAACCTCCAGGTTCGCCAAACGAACCAGGCCCGCCACGACGAACGGCTCGCCATCGCTCGCGAGCTGCACGACGTCGTTGCCCACCATGTCACGGGCATCGTCGTGCAGGCCCAGGCGGCACGGCTGGTCGCCGACAGCAACCCAGACGCCCCGGCCACTGCGCTGCAGTCGATCGAGAACGCCGGCGCGGAGGCACTCACCGCGATGCGCCGAATGGTCGGCGCGCTACGCGAGGAAGGTGCCGAGGCACCGCTCGCGCCGGCAGCGACGCTGTCCGACCTGCGCGCCCTCGCCCACCGCACCACCGAGCTCGGCTTGCCCGTTCGCTTGCGCGTCAACGCGGCCGAGGCGACGCTGCCACCAGAGTTGAATGTCTCCATCCACCGCATCGTCGGTGAGGCGTTGACCAACGCGCAGCGCCATGCTGTCGGGGCCACACGCGTCGACGTCGCGGTGATGGTCGAGGACGATCACGTCAACGTGTGGGTCATCGACGATGGCCGCGTCGGTCGCCTGCCCCGCGGTGAGCGTGCCGGCTTCGGCATCACCGGTATGGCCGAGCGTGTGGCTTCACTCGGTGGCCGCTTCCTCGCCGGGCCACGCACGGGCGGCGGCTGGCAAGTGCTCGCGCAGCTTCCCATCGCCGGGGCGCGCAGTTGAGCCTGCGCGTCGTCATCGCCGACGATCAGGAGATGGTGCGGTCCGGGTTCCGGCTCATCCTCGAGTCGCAGGGCATCACCGTCGTCGGCGAGGCCGGCGATGGTCGCACTGCGGTGGCGCTGGCCCAGTCGCTGCGACCCGACGTGTGTCTGCTGGACATCCGCATGCCGGAGCTGGACGGCCTGGAGGCCACGCGCATCCTCGCCGGGCCTGGAGTGTCCGATCCGATCCCGGTGGTGGTTGTCACGACGTTCGACATGGACGAATACGTGCGCACCGCAATCCGCAATGGTGCCAGTGGCTTCCTGCTCAAAGACGCCGGTCCGACGCTGCTGCTCGAAGCTGTCCGGGCCGCAGCCGCGGGCGACGCGCTGGTCTCGCCGTCGATCACCGTGCGCTTCCTGCAGCACTTCGCCGGCGCGGATCGTGAGACCGCGCTGCGCCAGCCGTCCGTGCCACTGACCGACCGCGAGGAAGATGTCGTGCGGTCCATCGCCCGCGGCCGCACGAACGCGGAGATCGGCACCGAACTGTTCATCTCGCTGAGCACGGTCAAGACCCACCTCGCCAACATCCAGACCAAGCTCGACGCCCGCAACCGGGTCGAGATCGCGAGTTGGGCGTGGGAGACCGGACGGATGACCGAACGCGGAGTGCAGGCGTAGCGGCCGCCCGACGCAACGCCGCATCACGCAACCTCGGTGAATACGCCCGGGACGCGTGAGGCTTTTCACGATTCGGTGAGAGACTTGGACGATCGATCCCGATGAGAAGGAGTTGAGCATGAGTCAGGCCACTGAACGGGCCGTCCTCGCCGGAGGATGCTTCTGGGGAATGCAAGACCTGATCCGCAAGCGGCCGGGCGTCATCTCGACCCGCGTCGGCTACACCGGTGGCGACGTTGCCAACGCGACCTATCGCAACCACGGCACGCACGCCGAGGCCATCGAGATCATCTTCGATCCAACGGTCGAGTCGTTCCGCGGGCTGTTGGAGTTCTTCTTCCAGATCCACGACCCGACGACCAAGAACCGCCAGGGCAACGACATGGGGCTCAGCTACCGCTCGGCCATCTACTACACCGACGACGACCAGCGCACCGTCGCCGAGGACACGATCGCCGACGTCAACGCATCGGGCATCTGGCCCGGCACGGTCGTGACCGAACTCGAGCCGGTCGGCCCGTTCTGGGAGGCCGAACCCGAGCACCAGGATTACCTGCTGCGCTACCCCAACGGGTACACGTGCCACTTCGCCCGCCCGAACTGGAAGCTCCCCCGTCGCGAGGCCAACGCCTGAATCATGTGCCGCTCGTCTCCCATTGACCGCGCGATGCGCCGTGTCAACGGGAGATGAACAGTGTGCGCGTCGGGCCGAAAGTCCGCGAACGCGTGTGCCAGGCGCATCTACCGTTGCACTGACTTCTCGTCGACGGCAAGGAGGTTGATGTGCTCAAGCAACAGTCCCGTGGTGCGGACGGCTCACTCAAGGTGACGTTCGTCCTTCTCGCGGCCGAGCACGAACGCCCGGTGTCGGTGCTCGGCTCGTTCAACAACTGGGACCCGCTGGTGCACCCGCTGAAGAAGCGCAGCAACGGCACGCGTAGCGTGACCGTCGAGGTGCCCGCCGGAACCGAGTTCGAGTTCAAGTACCTCGCCGAGGGTGGCCAGTGGTTCTGCGATCCCGACGCCGATGCGGTCGAGGTCCGCGAGCTCAGTGTGCACAACTCGCTGCTGCGCACCTGAGTGCTCAACCGATGCGGCGGCGTTCGCTGGGTCACCATTTGCTGACCAGCGCCGACTGCAGCACGATCGCGACTGTTGACTGGACGATGAGCCAGACCCGGAGCGGGCTCAGGGCGAATGCGCGTCGAGTCCCATCGCGAACAGCGGTGCTTGCCAACGGTGCAGCGGTGAGCATCAGCCACGGATAGAAGACCAGCCAGATCCGCTCGACCTCGCCTTTGGAGAATTGCGAGATCTCGGATGCAGTCACGCCCGCGGCCGCTCCCAGGATCAACACCCACATCCAACGCGGCCGCGACCGGACGATCCCGATCAGGGCTGCGGGACCGACCGCCACGATCAGCACAGCGATGTTGGCGAGCGCGAAGTAGGTCCAGGTCCGGAACTTCGCTGTTCCCGCCCAGTACTGCTTGCGCAGCTCCGCAGCACCCTCGAGCCACCAGAACCCCAGCCGGTCGAAGACGATGATGACACCAAGCATCGCCACGATCGACACGACACCCACGACGACAAGCCGCCGCCATCGTCGCCACATCGCGATCGCCATCGCGACCGGCACGAACAGGAACGTGACGGTGCCGTAGGTCAGCATCATCGAGACACCGATGGTCAGGCCGCACGCGGCCGAGGCGATGATCGCCACACGCTGCGACGGCGTCGAGATCGCGACGGCGAGGAACCCCGTAGCGACCGCGAGTACAGCCGTGAAGACTGCATCCGCCGATGTGATCTGCCAGATCGCAAACGGAGTCACGATCAGGAATGGCGCGGCACGGCGCGCCCATGTGGCATCGGTCAATCGCTGGACCGCGACGAGCACGGCGATTGGGGTGATCGCGACCCCGACGATCGACAGCGCGACCACTGGCCATGCCCCGTGCAGCCCGGCACCGGCGACGGACTTGAGTACGAGCACGAAGCCGGGCGGGTGACCCCGAATGTGGACGCTGTAGAACGGCAATCGTTCGACGAACGTGGCGATGAACGAGCGCCACTCGCGGATTCGCTGCACGTTGTCGTAGTACTCCGTGCGGTCTGTAGCCCCGAAGAACAGTCCGTCCGCGCCATCGGTCGCAGCGAGGGCAACCGCGAACGCTGCGGCGGCCAGGCCGGAGGCGAGAACGATCCACCGCAGCCGCCATCGTTGGATCGCCGGCGGAGCCACGACGACGACGACCAACGCGACCGCGATGGGCAATGCCAGCTGCCAGTTGGCCCGCCAATCCCAACTGTCGTCCTGATCGCGGCCGACGAACGGGGCAGCCCCGAGCTTGATCAAGGGCATTCGACGTTGGAAACGCCGCCCCCACACCACACTCGTTGCAACGACGAGTGCCGAGGCGACGACGAGGCCAACGGCCGACGCCCTGCGGACCGCCTGGCTCACGTGCGGCGGCGGTCCGCTCGGAACATGACGGTGCCCGCGATCAGGAACATCGCCCAGAATGCGGCGTTCGATCCCGTGCCGACCAGCGGCGGCGGTCCTGTCGAGATGTTGTTCCAATGTTCCTGCACGAGGGCGACGACCGCGAGGACGCCGAAACCGAGCGAGGCGGCCAGCGCGACGAACCGTTGCCGAGCACCGACGATCAGTCCGATGCCGAACACGATGGTGAGCAACGCCGACAGTCCGTTGAACCAGAGCAGCTTCAGCTCCCACTTGGCGTGGCCGAGCATCGCAACTCGGGTCGTGGCGAAGTCGAGATCTCGCGCCAGGTACCAGCCGATGGCACCCACCGCCACAGCGACGGCTCCGAGGACGACGAACGCCCGGTCACGGGCGTCACGACCGCCGCGCAGGACCGTGTCGATTCGCGGCGCGTGGTCGCCCGGCGGCACGGCGTACAGCATCAGGTGGAGGAAGAAGATCAGCGCGTAGCTCCACGGCCACTCGTACGACTTGTCGTAGTAGATGACGGACAGGAAGATCGGGATCGCGTTGAACGCGCCGACCAGCGCAGCGAAACGCGTCCGGTAGCCGATCAGCAGCAGTGCCGCGAGCGTTCCATCGACGATGATGACCATCCAGCCGAAGAGATGGAAGTTGGGCAGGATCAGCTCTTCGGTCAGCCACTTCCAGACGCCCCACACCGGGTTCTTGACCGCCGAGACGGTGTATTTGTACAGGCCTCCGCCGGTGTCCTCACCGAAGTTCGGCGGCACCTTCCAATGCAAGTTCGCCAACCACAGGAGCCCGCAGGCAATGCGGGTTGATGCGACCACGACATCGCGGACCCGCCCGTCAACGGCCTGGACGCGGGGGAACTTCGCGGTCAGGCGTGATTGGTCGTCAACCGTCATCGTGGGCTCCTCGCCGATCGGACGTGCAGGGGATCATCGCAGAGTCTCCCGGCGGCGTCACCGTGTTGTCCGAATGTTTCGCAACTGGTGCGAACACGTTGCCACGGGGCGCAGTACCGTCCTGCGCCATGGCCGACGACCGCACCGACGTCATCGGTGTCATCGGCGGATCCGGATTCTACGAGTTCCTCGACGACGCCGAGGCCGTTGATGTGTCGACCCCGTACGGCGATCCGGCTGCGACCATCTCGGTCGGCGCGATCGCAGGTCGGACAGTGGCGTTCCTCGCCCGCCACGGACACGATCATCGGTTCGCACCGCATCGGGTGCCCTTCCGGGCCAACCTGTGGGCCTTGCACAGCATCGGCGTGCGGTCGATCATCGCGCCGTGCTCGGTCGGCTCGTTGCAGCCCGACATCCATCCCGGACAGTTGGTCGTGGTCGATCAACTCGTCGACCGCACGTGGGGACGGCCCGACACGTTCCACGACCTCGGTGCGCCGGGCAGCGACTCGGAAACGAGCGCAGGGGTGCACCACCAGAGCTTCGCCGTGCCGTACGACGCGGCAATCCGCGGCCATCTCGTAGCCGTCGGCGCGGCGACGTCGCTCGACGTCATCGACGGAGGCACGATGGTCGTCATCAACGGGCCGCGCTTCTCCACACGCGCCGAGAGCTCGTGGTTCCGGGCAATGGGCTGGCATGTCGTCAACATGACCGGCTATCCAGAGGCGGTGCTCGCCGCCGAGCTCGACATTCGATACGCGACCGTCGGCCTCGTGACCGACTACGACGCCGGTGTCGACGGGCAGGAGCCGGTGTCGATGGAGTCCGTCTTCGCGATGATGCGCTCGAATGTGGCGCGAGTGCGGGGGCTGATCGCGACCGCGATCGCCGACATGCCCACCCTTCCACCGCTCCGATGAACCGCTGGCCCCGGCACGGACAACGAAGCCGCCGTCGACGCCCGCCACGACTGACGCTGTCATGCCTGACGTGATCCTTCCGGCCTTGAACGAGGCCACGGCTGTCGCCTGGGTGCTCGGGCGGATGCCTGCGGGCTTCCGGCCGATCGTCGTCGACAACGGATCGACCGACGGCACGGCCGCCATCGCCGGCGACCTCGGCGCCGTCGTCGTGTCCGAACCGGTCCGCGGTTTCGGCTCCGCCTGCTACGCCGGGCTGCTGGCCGCGACCGACGACCTCGTGTGCTTCATGGACTGCGATGCATCGCTCGATCCTGTCGCGCTCCCAATGCTCGCCGGATACATCCAGCGCGAGGAGGCCGATCTTGCGCTGGGATCGCGGATCGCCCGCAGCGGAGCATGGCCGGCGCACGCTCGAATCGCGAACCGTGTGCTCGCTCGCGCGGTCCGTCGCCGGACCGGATTGCAGATCCGCGATCTCGGGCCGATGCGCGTCGCGCGGCGAGCGGCCCTGCTCGACCTCGGGATCCGCGACCGGCGGAGCGGCTGGCCACTCGAGATGGTCGTGCGCGCTCATTCGGCGGGCTGGACGATTCGTGAGGCACCCGTCGAGTACTCACCGCGCGAGGGCCGATCGAAGGTCACCGGCACCGTCCGCGGAACCGTCTCGGCGGTCCAGGACATGGCCCAGCTGCTGCGTGCCGAGTCTCGTCGATGAGCACGCGATGCACGTGACGATCATCGCCAAGGAGCCGGTCGCCGGCGCGGTGAAGACCCGATTGTGCCCGCCGTGCACGCCACAGCAGGCGGCAGACGTGGCTGCCGCTGCGTTGGCCGACACGTTCGACGCGGTCGCCCTCGCGACCGCCGGCTCGAAGGTTCGCCGAGTGCTGCTGCTCGACGGCAACCGACCCACGTCGACACCGGCCGGAACCGAGGTGGTCGCCCAACGCGGCAACGGTCTGGCCGACCGGTTGCGCAACGGCTTCGCCGACCTCGGCCCTGGGCTGATCATCGGCATGGAGACTCCGGGGGCGGCTCGTGGCATCGGTCCTGCGCTGTGCTGGCTGGCGCGCGGCGCGCACGTCCTGGGTCTCGCCCTGGACGGCGGGTACTGGTGCATCGGGCTGGCGACCGCAGATGCTGAGCTGCTCGACGGCGTGTTCGGTGGGCTCGCGATGAGCACGTCGCAGACCGGGATGGCTCAGCTCCGACGGCTCCACGTCACCGGCTCCGCGGTCCGGCTCCTGGAACGCGTCAGGGACCTCGACACGCCCGACGACCTGCGCGCGCAGGCGACGACCGGCACCGGCCGTCTCGGCGTTGTTGCCCGCGACGTGATCGGCGTTCAGTGAGTCGTGGGGCCGACCGGCCCCGCTCGGCTCACGCTCAACGGATGCCGAGCTTGGAATCCGTTCCCGGTGGGAGGCCGCGTGTGGCCGACAGCAGCGCAAGCGCAGGGATCTCCAGCGGCAAGATCGTGCGCGTCAGCAAGAGGTCGGTGTCCAGCCGTCCCGCGCGGACCGTTGGGCCGAAACTGCCCCAGAACGCGCCCTCGCTGGCAATGGTCAGCTCGTTGGGGATGTCACGCGCGATCGCGGCCACGCCGAGTCCACGCTCGTCGGCCCGGCCGCGCCGTACGATCGGTCGAACGAGGTGGTCGTCGGGCAGCACACCAAGGCGGGCGACCAGCTCTCGCAACGGTTCGAGGATGGCATCGTCGTCCAACGACGCTGTTGTGGTGGCGATACGAACCCGGATCCCACGCTCGATGAGCCGCGGCACGACCTCGACGACTTTGGCGAAGTTCTCCGGACCTCGCGCCATGTCGTTGACATCGGGGCGATGCGAGTCGAGCGAGATCTGGACGGCGATGTCGGGATGGGCAAGCGGGGCAACCCGCTCGATGCGGTCTCCGGCGAGCAGCGTCGCGTTCGTCAACAGCACGAGCGGCAGCTGCTCGGCCATCGTGCGTGCGACCTCGGGCAACCACGGCAGCAACAGCGGCTCACCGCCGGTGATCCCGATCGCAGTGAAGCCGAGCGTCCGAGCCTGAGTCGCGACGGCCAGCATCTGCTCGGCACCGAGCTCGCGGCGCTCGCTGCGCGGCGACGACTCCGTCAGGCAGTACGAGCACGACAGGTTGCAGTGGTAGTTGGAATACAGCCAGACGCGACCGGGCAGCTCGCCCGACGCGACAGCGGCGGCGATGGGCCCCGACGACGACTGCACGTCGTCGTCGATGTGCTCGTCGGCGTGCTCGGCTGCTAGGGCGGTGCCGACTGTCACGAGAATCCTTCGGCCGCGAGCCGGGCCGTCACGTGGTCGGCCGTCGGCAGCTCGAAGCCGGTCGCGAACCTGTTGAGGAACATCGTCGCTCCGATCGTCACTGACAACTCGACCAAGATGTGTTCGAGCCAATGCCTTCTGGCCGCCATCCACGCCTCATCGGGCACCTTCCCGGTCGCGCCAGCCATTGCGTCGATCCAAGCGATCAACACGCGCTCGGCATCGGATGTGAACGCCTCCTCAATGGCGACCTCCCCGCGGAGCGCGCCGACCTCGACGGTGGTCAGCCCGACATCGAGTGAGACTGCCGTGTGGGCGCGGATGCAGTAGTCGCAGCCGAGCAGGGCCGACGTGCGCAGGATGGCGAACTCTTTCAACCGCGTCGACGCGGCACCCGAACCGAGCGCGGCACCGATGAAGCCCAATGTCGGCGCGAGCAGTTCGGGCACCGTGGCCAACGCTGCGACGATCGGGCCGGGGTCACCCGCGGAGAAGTACTGCTGCGCGGCCAACGGCGCCCGGTCGGCATCGAGGAGGTCCACACGAGGCATCGGCCCATCCTGCCCCAGCAGCCCACGTCAGGCCACGACAGCGGCCGATTGTTTCGCGAACGTTGTGCCCACTCGGCGCCGATGCCGCGCGTCGGCGATCTACGCTCGCCCTCGATGGACATCAGCGATCAGGCGGCGACCGTCGTGCACTGGGACAACGTGTGGACGTCCACGGACGGCGCTGGGTCGAGCTGGTTCCAGCCCGAGCCACAACCCTGACTCGACCTGGTGCGTCGCGTGTCGACGCCCTCGGACCCGGTCGCCACGGTTGGTGCGGGCACGTCGGCGCTGGTCGCGAGCCTGCTCGCCGCCGAGTACCTGTCGATCACCGCAGTCGACATCTCCCGCGCGGCGATCGTCCGGCTGCGCCAGCAGCTGGGTGAGACCGACCGCGTCACCTACGTGCAGGCCGACGCACGTGATGTCCGTCTGTTGCCGCGTGCTGCGGTCTGGCACGACCGTGCGACGTTCCACTTCCTGACCTCGGACGCCGACCGGCTGGCCTACGCGCACGCGGCGGCAGCGTCGATCCGGCCGAACGGGCACATGGTCGTGGCGACGTTTGCCGCGACGGGACCAGAGCGTTGCAGCGGCCTCCCCGTCGAGCGGCATTCTCCTGAATCACTCGTCTCAGTCTTCGGGTTCGGCTTCGATCTCGTCCGCTCGTTCGAGCGCGACCACACCACGCCCACCGGATCCACGCAGAGATTCCTCCACGCCGTGCTGCGCGCCCGCAGCGGCCGTTGACATGTGGTGTAGGCGGCTGCTCGGACTCGGTCTCGTCGGAGCTGTGCTCGGCGGCTGCTCCAGCAGTCGTGCCGACACCGCACCGTGTCCTCCGAGCCCGTTCCGGTCGACCCCGCCGCTCGTGATCGCCCACGGCGGTGGAGAAGGGCTCGGGCCCTCGAACACGATCCTCGCCATGCAACGCTCGATCGACGCCGGTGCCGACATCCTCGACGCCGATCTGTGGATGACGGCAGATGGGGTCATCGTGGCCCGCCACGATCGCGACCTGGCAACGACGACCGAGGGGCACGGCAACATCGACGAAACGTCCTGGGCCGACATCGAGCATCTCGACACACGTGCGCGCTGGACGGGTGCGGCGATTTCCGAACCGGTTCGCATCCCCAGCCTGGAGCAGATCATCGCCGCGTTCCCCGACGCCATGTTGTCGCTCGAGATCAAGCAGACGTCGCCCTCCCTCGCCAGAGCGCTCTGTGATCTGATCCGATCCACCGACGTTGCGTCGCGGGTCTACCTCAGCTCCAACGACGACGCCGCGGTGTACGCCGCGCAATCGGAGTGCCCGGCGCTGACCACCATCACCACGACCTATCGCGACGTCGCCGCGATGCGCGACGCGCGCGACAACGGCACGCCGTGGTGCGCGCCGTCACCGATCGGGCAACCGCCGTATCGTGAGGACCGATTCGCAGCCGACGACGTCGCGTGGTCGCACGATCATGGCATGGCCATCTACACGTGGACCGTCGATGATCCACTCGTCCTGCGCCAGCTCGCCGAGGCCGGTGTCGACGGTGTCTACACGACACGTCCCGACATCGCCCGCCAGGTCTTCGACGAGTTCAGCCAGTCCTCACAACCCGCGCCGTGACCCGGCTCAGCAGTCCAGGTGCGAATGGGTCGGCGGCACGAGCGCGAGGCCCGCGGCACGCCAGGCCGCCAGGCCGCCGACCAGATCCGCGACGTCGGTGAAGCCGATTCGAATCAGGTTCGCGGCTGCGACCGACGAGCTGTAACCGCCGTTGCAGACGACGACGATCGCTTGGTCGAACGAACGCACAGCAGGGTGGCAGTACCCGTTGGCCGGATCGAGATGCCATTCCAGGACCGTTCGGGGCACATGGACAGATTGCTCGATGGTCCCGAATCGTGATCGGTCGGTATCGGTGCGGGTGTCGACAACGACGGGAGGCGTGCTCGACGCGAGCCGTTCGGCAAGATCGGCCGCCGACACGCGACTGATCAGCGATCGGGCCTCGTCGACCAGGTCGTGCACGTTGAACCGTGCGCTGCGGCGATGGATGACGACCGACGAACTCGGGCCGGCCACGCGCGTGTCGACACCGACGAGGTCGCACTCGCCACAGAGCGCGTGATGGTCATCGACCGACCATGAGCGGTCGCTCGTCGTGGCTGGGATGTAGCTGACGAGCAGCCCACCGGGCAGCAGGTGTTGAGCGCACGCGTGCAGGAAGGCGCGCCGCCGGGCGGGGCCGGCCACACCAAGCCACACGACGTCGACTGCGATGACATCGAATCGTCGGCCCAATTGCGCGCCGACGAAGTCGTCGTGCGTCGTCTCGATGCTGCCTTGCGTGTCGGCCATGTGCATCGGCCATCCGAGGAGATCGGTGAGCGAGGAGTCAGTCACGGAGCCGATGCGGAGCACTGACGTCAGCGACCGCGGGGTCAGCATCATCCGTCCTGCTGCGTCGGTCGGACGTGACTCGGCAACTGAGGTCATCGGCGAACCTTACGATCGTGCAGCGAGGAGGCTGAGATGCTCAGCGCGGAGTTTCTGAAATGTTGTGACGACGCCGGCCGCACTCGGACGATTCTCGCGGTCACCAACCCTTGAACTGCGCGTCGCGGCGGTCGATGAACGCCTGCACGCCCTCTTGGAAGTCGTCGGTGCGGCTGGCCAGCTCTTGCGCCCAGGCTTCGTCCTCGAACGCACTGCGCCGGTCGCTCTCCAGCGAACGGTTCAACAACCACTTTGAGAGTGCCACGGCCTTGGTCGGCCCGGCGGCGAGGCGAGTCGCCCACTCGGTCGCGGCCGCATCCAACTCGTCAGCGGGCACCGCCTTGTTGATCAGACCGATCGCCGCGGCATCGGCCGCACTGACGGGATCGCCGAGGAAGATCATCTCCTTCGCCTTCGGCAACCCGATGATGCGTGGCAGCAGGTAGGCACCGCCGCCGTCGGGCGTGATGCCACGGCGCACGAACACCTCGATGAAGCGAGCGGTGTCGGCGGCAATGATCAGGTCGCAGGCGAGCGCGATGTGCGCGCCGATGCCCGCGGCCGTTCCGTTGACCGCGCAGATCACGGGCTTCTCGCAATCGAGGATGCTGCACACCAGGCGTTGCGCGCCGCGCTTGATGTTGCGTCCGACGTCGCCCATCGTACGCTGCGGAGCGCCCTCGGGACGCGGTGCCTCCGGGATGCGCGACACGCGCAGGTCGGCACCGGTGCAGAAGTGCTTGCCGGCGGCGGTCAGCACGACGACTCGCACGTTGAGATCGCCGCCGGCGGATTCGAAGACGTCGATCAGCTGGTTGCGCTGATCGGGTGTGATCGCGTTCGCCGCGTCGGGACGGTTCAACGTGACACGCAGGATGCCGTCCGCGCAACTCTGGATGATGTCGTCGTCTGCCATGTCGGGATCCTTCGTTCAGCGCGCGGTGACCGTCAGCGTGTCGCGTCCGCTGCGCAGGACGGTACCCGGCGTGGCACCGGTGGGTTGGCCATCGGTGACGATGGTGACCCCGTTGACGAGCACGCGCTTCACACCGAACGAGCCCGCGGTCAACCGTGCCGAGTTGCCGGGCAGGTCGGTGACGAGGGCGGCCTGCTCGCTGTCCACGGTCTGCGGATCGAAGACGAACAGATCGGCGATCGCACCTTCGCGAACGATGCCGCGATCGCGCAGACCGAACAGCGCGGCGGGGGCGGAGGTCATCAGCTGCACGGCGCGCTCCATCGTGACCAGCTGGCGGCCGCGGATGCAGTCGGCCAGGAACCGGGTCGGGTACGGCGCGCCACACATCCGGTCCAGGTGGGCTCCGGCATCACTGCCGCCGATCATTGCCCGCGGGTCGTCCCACACCTCGGCCCGCATCCGCCACGACTCGACGTCGTCGTCCTGCGGCGTCGGCCACAGCACGGTGCGGCAGTCGTCGGCGACCACGATGTCGAGCAACGTGCCGAAGTTGCTGCGCCCACGCTCGACGGCGATGTCTTTCACGATGCGACCCTTCAGCCCGTGGTTGCCCGGCGCGAACGTGTCGCCGATGACGTAGTCGCCCCAGTCCGCGAGGCGGCGGAACACACCGGCCGCCGGTGACTGCGAGAGCTCGAGAAGCAGCACCCGAGTGTCGGCATCCTGCAGGCGTTGCACGCGCTCGGGTACCGGCACCCCGAGCACCTGCTGCCATCCGGGGATCAGCCACAGCCCGCAGAACGTGTTGAAGCTCATGTTCATCGGCACCTGCACCGGCATCGTCAGCGCGACGACCCGCCCGCCGAGCTCGCTGGCGCGGTCGCTGGCCGCGATCTGGCGGGGCACGCGCTCGGGCACCCGTGAGTCCACGGTGAGCACGTTCCAGTTCATCGGCCGGTTGGCCGCCGCGCTCATCCGCGCCAGCAGCTCGATCTCGTCGTCGGCGAACTGGTCGAGGCAGCCGGGCACGATGCCCTCCAGCGTCGTGCCCTCGTGCAGACCGGTCTCCTCGCAGAGCGCCAGCAGCTCGTCGGGCGTGGCCCAGCGGCTGGCGACGGCCTGGCCCTCACCGTCGCTGTGCGACGTGCTGTTGGTGAACGAGAACCCGATCGCTCCAGCGCGGATCGCGGTGCGCAGCTCGGCGCGCATCGCGTCGATCTGTTCTGGAGCAGCCGGGTTGCCGATCGCGTCGCCACCCATCACGTAGCGGCGGATCGCGCAGTGGCCGACGAGGAACCCGGCGTTGACCGAGATCTTGCCGTCCAATCGTCCGAGGTACTCGGCGAAGGTCTCCCAGCTCCAGTCGGTGCCGTGCTCCAGCGCGGCCAGCGGCATGCCCTCGACCTTGGCCATCATCTTGCGCAGGTAGTCGGCGTCGCCGGGCACCAGTGGCGCGAGCGTGAAGCCGCAGTTGCCCCCGATGACCGTGGTGACGCCGTGGTTGCTGGATGGACTGGCCGTCGGGTCCCACAGCAGCTGCGCGTCGTAGTGGGTGTGCGGGTCGACGATGCCGGGCGCGACGACGAGCCCGGTGGCGTCGAACGTCTCGCCGGCCGCCTCGCCGATCGATCCGGGCTCGCCGAGCGCGACGATGCGACCGTCACGGACACCCACGTCCGCGGCCCGAGCCGGGGTGCCGGTGCCGTCGGCCAGAAGGCCTCCCTTGATGATGAGATCGAGCATGTGCGAAGCTCCCACTGAGAAATCTGACGGTCCGTCAGATTCTAGACCGACGCACGTCATCCGGAGCACGGCGCATCCGCACACAGCGCCGACACAGGGGGTTTGTTCACGTGACGAAGCAGTACCGGTTGCTCATCCACGGCGAGTGGGTCGAGGGCGCGAACGGCACGTACGACATCGTCAACCCGGCTACCGAGCAGGTCGTCGGCGTCGCCCCAGAGGCCTCGGTCGACCAGGCGCTGGCCGCCGCCCGCGCTGCGCAGGAGGCGTTCCCGGCATGGTGGCGAACACCCCCGGCCGAGCGGGCTCGGCTGCTGATGGCCGTCGCCGACGCGTTGCGCGAGAGGATGACCGAACTCGTCCCGCTGATCATCAGCGAGACCGGGGCGACGGCGATGGTTGGGTCGCGGATGCAGGTGCCCGTTGCGATCGAGCGCTTCGAGCGCTACGCCCGAGGCGCGACGAAGGACCTCAACACGCCGCTCGCGCCGTCACCGACCGCAGCCACTCCCCTCGCTCCTGGCGGGCTGATCGGCGCGGTCGTCAACCGCCAGCCGGTCGGCGCGGTGGCGTGCATCTCGCCGTACAACTTCCCGCTCGTCAACATGGCCGGCAAGATCGCCCCCGCGCTGGCCGTCGGCTGCACCGTCGTGATGAAGCCAGCCCCGCAGGACCCGTTGGCGATCATCGAACTCGCCGAGATCATGCACGAGGTCGGATTCCCGCCGGGAGTCGTCAACGTCGTCACGTCGTCACGTCCCGAGCCGTCGGTGGCGCTGACCGACACGAAGGACATCGACATGGTCAGCTTCACCGGCAGCACGTCGGTCGGCGAGGCGATCTTCGCGATGGGCGCGAAGACGATGAAGCGGGTGCTGCTCGAGCTCGGCGGCAAGGGTGCTGGCCTCGTGCTGTCCGACGCGAACCTGGACGTCGCGGTCGGCGCAATCACGAGCGTGTGGTCGTTCCACACCGGCCAGATCTGCACCGCGCCCACGCGTGCGATCGTGCACGCCAGCCGATACGACGAGCTGGTCTCGCGTTTGGCCGCGTACGCGCCGAACCTGAAGGTCGGCGACCCGACCTCGATGGACACGATCGTCGGGCCGGTCATCTCCGCCGCGCAGCGAAGCCGCATCGAGCGATACATCGCGACGGGCGCCGAGGAGGGTGCGGAGCTCGTGGTCGACGGCCGTCGTCCCGCCGGGTTGGAGACCGGGTTCTACGTCGGGCCGACTCTGCTCGCCGGTTGCAAGCAGGGCATGACGGCCGTGCAGGAGGAGATCTTCGGGCCGGTCGTGGTGGTCGTGCCGTTCGAGGACGACGACGAGGGCATCGCGATCGCGAACAGCACCGACTTCGGCCTGTACGACTACGTGTTCTCCACCGACAGCGACCGCGCCTATCGCACCGCCAAGCAGCTGCGCAGTGGCAATGTCGGCATCAACACCGCGCAACGCAACCACGACGCGCCGTTCGGGGGTTTCAAGATGAGCGGCGTCGGTCGCGACGGCGGCGATTTCGGCATGTTGGCCTACACCGAGATGCAAACCATCGTCTGGCCCGGCTGAACTCGACCTGGCTGTCCTCACCCCCGGTTTCGCGCAGTGCTGGCACCCCCACAGGGGGTGCCACCACTGCGCGAAACGGGGGGTGTCCGGGGGTGTCGGGGGTGGTGAGGAGACTTAGCTGCGGCTGTACTCGGCGATGCGGCGGATGCCTTCGGCAATGTCGTCGTCGCCCATCGCGAACGAGAACCGGGCGTAACCCGGCGCACCGAATGCCTCACCGGGCACGAACGCGACCTTGGCCTGTCCGAGGATGTTGTCGGCCAGCTCCAACGTGGTGCGCGCCGTCTGGCCTTGGATCTCGCGCCCGAGCAGACCCTGCATGTTGGCGAAGCAGTAGAACGCACCCTGGGGCTCGATGCACGTGACACCGTCGATCTCATTGAGCATTCCGTGCATCGCCTTGCCGCGCCGCTCGAACGCTTCACGCATCATGTGCACTGCCGACAGGTCACCGCTGACCGCGGCGAGTGCGGCCTGCTGCGAGACGTTGCCGACGTTGCTCGTGGCGTGCGACTGGAAGTTGAGCGCGGCCTTCATGATGTCGCTCGGCCCGATCATCCAGCCGACGCGCCATCCCGTCATCGCATAGGTCTTGGCGACACCGTTGACGATGACGCACTGGTCGGCGATGTCGGGCACCACCGTCGGCATCGACACGAACTCGTGCGTGCCGTAGGTGAGGTGCTCGTAGATCTCATCGGTGATGACCCAGACACCCTTCTCGACCGCCCAGCGCCCGATGGCTTCGACTTCCTCGGGCGAGTACACCGCGCCGCTGGGGTTGTCCGGCGACACGAACAGCAGCACCTTCGTGCGAGCGGTCAGCGCGGCCTCGAGCTGGTCGACCGTGACGCGGAAGTTGGTCTCTTCGGTGGTCTCGATCACGACGGGCACACCGCCGGCGAGCACGACCGCTTCC
>JANNZY010000100.1:0-3013 GCA_031410915.1 Actinomycetes bacterium | reverse complement strand
AGGACGCGATCGCGCAGGATGCCAGCGTTGTTGACGACGACGTGGAGGTCGCCGAACGTTTCGACCGCGGTGTTGATCAGACGCTGCGCGCCCTCCCAGTTGCTGACGTTGTCGCCGTTGGCGACTGCCTCCCCGCCCATCCCCTTGATCTCGTCGACGACCTGCTGGGCCGGGCTCTGATCGCCGCCGCTGCCGTCGATGTTGCCGCCGAGATCGTTGACGACGACCTTCGCCCCGTGGCTGGCCAGGCTCAGCGCGTGCTCGCGCCCGATGCCCCGACCGGCCCCTGTCACGATCGCGACGCGTCCTTCACACAAACGATTGGTCATGGCGGCGATCATAAAGTCGCACCGCCAACGCCCCCGCATCGAACGCGTGCGGCTCCTTGACGGCCACAGCCGGCTTGCAGCCAGCTTCAGCAGAATCCCAGCGACCCTCTGACATCCCGCCCACGATGCAGCCGGTGGCTCTGCTCCACCGGCCAGCGTCAGCAGAATCCCAGCGACCCTTTGACATCCCGCCCACGATGCAGCGGTAGCTCTGCTCCACGGGCCAGCGTCAGCAGAATCCCAGCGACCCTCAAACATCCTGCCCACGATGCAGCGGTAGCTCTGCTCCACCGGCCAGCGTCAGCAGAATCCCCGCGGTCCTCAAACATCCTGCCCACGATGCAGGGGTAACTCTGCTCCACCGGCCAGCGTCAGCAGAATCCCAGCGACCCTCAAACATCCTGCCCACGATGCAGCGGTAGCTCTGCTCCACGGCCCAGCGTCAGCAGAATCCCTGCGATTCTCGAACATCCTGCGCACACCACTGCAACCACAGCCGGCTACGGTCGGCTTGCAGCCAGCGTCAGCACAATCCCAGCGATTCTCTGACATCCCGCTCACGACCCCACCGCCACCGCCACGGCCGACCGCCGACCGCAGTCGACCCGCCGCCAGCGTCCGCACAGTCCCAGCCGGGCTCGAACCCTCCTGCGCCACGACACCACAGCCACAGCCACGGCCACAGGCACAGGCACAGGCACAGGCACAGGCACAGCCGACCAGCAGCCGGCGGCGTCAGCAGAATCCCAGCGGTTCTCTGAAGTCTTGCCCAAGGATGCTGGGGGGGTGGGGCGGGTAATGACGTGTGGGCCGTAGCCTCGGGGCCGTGCCGGACACGCTCGCAACTGACGTCGTCGACGTGCTCGTCGTGGGTGCCGGGCCGGCGGGGTCTGCCGCCGCACGGGTGCTCGCCGCTGCGGGGCGCGACGTGTTGGTGGTGGACAGGGCGACGTTCCCGCGTGACAAGTGCTGCGGCGACGGGCTCACCACGCTGGCGCTGCGCGAGCTGGAGCACATCGGCTTCGGGCCCGCGCAGGTGCCAAGCTGGACGGTGGTCAACGAGGCGGTACTGCGCTCGCCGAGCGGGCGCGAGGTTTCGTTGCCGCTCGACGGTGCGGGGCAGTACGCCGCGGTCACGCCGCGCATCGAGCTGGACGCCGCGCTCGTCGCCCACGCCCGCGCTGCGGGTGCACGAGTCGCCGGTGGCCACGGATTCGACCACGTCGTGGAGCACGACGACGAACGTGTCGCAATCGCGATCGACGGTCTTGGTGTCGTCACCGCGCGCTACGTGATCGCGGCTGACGGGATGTGGTCACCGATCCGCAAGGCGCTGCACTTCAACGAGCCGGGCTACCTCGGCGAGTGGCACGGCTTTCGCCAGTACGCCCGCAACGTAACCGGCCCGGCGACCGACCGACTCTACGTCTGGTTCGAGCCGGACCTGATTCCCGGCTACGCATGGTCGTTTCCGCTGCCCGCCGGCCGAGTCAACATCGGTTTCGGCATCCTGCGCGAGGGCGGTCGCAAGGTGCAGGACATGAAGACCCTGTGGCCCGACATCCTCGCTCGGCCACACGTCCGCGAGGCGTTGGGACCGGACGCGGAGATGGAGGATCGCCACACCGCCTGGCCGATCCCAGCTCGCGTCGACGAGGCAGTGCTGTCCAGCGGCCGCGTCCTGTTCGCAGGCGACGCCGCGATGGCCACCGACAGCCTGACCGGCGAGGGTATCGGGCAGGCGCTGCTGACCGGGAGGCTGGCCGCCGAGGCGATCATCGCCGGCGGCGGCATCCATGCCCAGCGCACCAGCGCGACCTACGAGCGCAGCGTGCAGGAGCACCTCTTCGCCGATCATCGAATGTCGGTCCGGCTCGGCAAGATCCTGACCAAGGAGTGGGGTGCGCGAGGTGCGGTCCGCGTCGTCGGTACGAACGACTGGACGCGTCGCAACTTCGCGCGCTGGATGTTCGAGGACGAGCCTCGCGCCATCGCGCTCACCCCACGCCGCTGGCACCGAGGGCTGTTCAAGCAGGCCGGGGCTTTCGCCGACCCCACTCGCTGAGCTCGCGCCGGCCCCGCTTGGGTACGGTCGGGGCATGCGAACTCGTCTCACCGAGCTGTTGGACATCGAGCACCCGATCATGTTGGCGGGCATGGGTGGCGTCAGCTACCACGCCCTCGTGGCCGCAGTCAGTGAGGCCGGAGGCATCGGCACGTTCGGCGCGAGCACGATGAGCGTCGAGCAGTTGCCTCAGGAGATCGAGGCGGTGAAGCGGCTGACGTCGAAACCATTCGGGGTGGACCTGCTGACCGCGTTCGCCGGCCAGGTCGAAGCCGGGATCCAAGCGGTGATCGACGGCGGTGCACGGATCTTCGTGGCCGGCCTCGGTGTGCCGCGCGAGGTGGTCGACCTGCTGCACAGCAACAACATCCTCGTCGGCAGCATGTGTGGCAAGGTTCGCCACGCCGTTGCTGCCGTTGCCAGCGGGTGCGACTTCGTCGTCGCGCAGGGGACCGAGGCGGGCGGGCACACCGGCACCGTGGCGACGCTGCCGCTCGTGCCACAGGTGGTCGATGCGGTGGGCGCCACGGTGCCGGTGGTCGCGGCGGGCGGGCTCTTCGACGGGCGCGGCCTGGCCGCCGCCCTCGCGCTCGGAGCCGACGGGGTGTGGATCGGCACC
>JANNZY010000099.1:0-3730 GCA_031410915.1 Actinomycetes bacterium | reverse complement strand
CGGCGAGCGCTCGGCCGACGCTGGTGATTTGCTCGCCGGGCGTGATCTGTTCGTCGAACTTGTTGGGCGCGGTGTAGTCGATCGGTCCGGGGTCGTCGGCGGGACGAACAGCGGGGTACCAGGCCCGTACCGTCAGCGCTTGCTCGTTCGCGCGGGTGGTGGTGAAGACTTGATAGCCGACCCCGTGGCTGCCCGGAGCCGCGTAGGCGAGCGACGGAGTCGATCCCGTCGATGTCGTGGTCATCGGTGTCGTGGTCGCCGGCGGCGGGGTGGTGGATGGTTCTTCCGATGCGCATCCGGCAGCGAGAAGGCCGGCGGCGACGATGGCTGCGAGGCAACGGGAGGGGCCGACCAGTCGGCCGCGGTGGTGGTGGTGATGCATGGGTTGTTCTCTCTTTTGAACGTGGTGGGGGTGGGGGTCGGGACGAGCCGGCTAGCCAACGTCGCGGCGCAGGGTTCGGACGGCCCCGGCGGCGAGCGGGATCACCACCCAGACCAGGGTCGAGACCGCGACCTGCGGCACGTGACCGCCCCAGTCGGTGTAGAGCACCCAGGTCCAGGTCGTCGCCGTGTCGATCCAGTCGCCGATCAGTGTCGATGCGGTACCGAGCAGCGCGATGGTGATGTTGAGGGCGAAGTAGGCGGCAATGGCCGTCGCGGAACTCTGCAGCAGCGCGCCGATTGCCACGCCCCCGAGCATGTTGAGGAGCAGATAGAGCAGATAGCCAGTGATGTCGCCGACGCTCAGGGTTCCCTCCAGGGTGCGACCGGATGCCGACGCCAGCCCGACGCCGGCCGCGGTGGCCACTCCGCCGAACACCGCCGCACCGCTGCCCAACATCAGCGCCGCCGTCACCTTGGCGCTGACGACTCGGATGCGGCGCGGTTCCTGCGTGAATGTCGTGATGACGCTTCGGTGGCTCCACTCGCCGGTGAGCATCAGGATCCCGACCACGGGCACGAGGATCACCTGTGCGATGGAGGCGACATCGAGGTAGCCCGTGTAGGTCTGGTCGAACCTCGCGGGGGCGAGAATCGGCGCCAGCATCATCCCGGCGGTCGACAGCGCCACGAGCACGAGGAGCCAGCGGGATGCGCGGGTGTCGGTGGCCTTGGTCCACTCGACTCGGACGAGCCGTGGGAACGGGATCGGTCCTGGGCTCGACGGTGCTGCGTCGATGCCGAGGGTTCCACGGGAGAGAGACGTGGTCACGCTGCCACGCCCTGGGTGGCGGCCTTGGCGGCGGTGAGCGAGAAGAACAGTTGTTCCAGCCCGTTTGTCTCGGACTGACGCAGCTCGGTGAGCAGCACCTGGTGGTCGCGGGCGACGCCAGCCAGCACCTCGGTCGTGACTCGACCTCCGGAGGCGTCCACGGTGAGCGCATCTCCCGGCCCGGCGACGTAGTCGATCTGCGCAGCTCGGAGGGCTGCGGCAAGTGCAGCGGGGTCGGGGCTGCGCACGAGGATGGTGGAGCTGGCGAGCAGATCGTCCAGCCGACCGGCTGCGACCACGGCACCGTTGGAGATGACGACGAGATGATCGGCGGTGGCCTGCACCTCGTGGAGCAGGTGACTCGACAACAGCACCGTGCCGCCATGGTCGGCGAAGTCGCGCAGGAGCGTTCGCATCCAGGCGATGCCCTCGGGATCGAGCCCGTTCGCCGGTTCATCGAGGATCAGCGCCTGCGGTTCACCGACGAGGGCCTGGGCGACGCCGAGGCGTTGGCGCATGCCGAGGGAGTAGGTCCCGACCCGCTTCTCGGCCGCATCGGTGAGCCCAACGAGGTCCAACAGGTGCTCGACCCGCCGCGGGTGAACGCCTGCCATCTGCGCGGCGATCGTGAGCGTCGCCCGCCCACTGCGCCCGGGATGCATCGCAGACGCGTCGAGCAGCATTCCGACCACGCGCGTCGGGTTGGGCAGCTCGACGAACGGTCGCCCGTCGATGGTCGCGGTCCCGCGATCGGGTCGCACCAGCCCGACGATCATCTTCAGCGTCGTGGATTTGCCGGCACCGTTGGCCCCGAGGAACCCGGTGATCGTGCCGGGTTCGCAGCGCAACGAGATGTCGCGCACGACCGGCATTCGTTGGTAGCTCTTGGTCAGAGCGGTTGTCGTGATCATGCGGCCAGCCTGAACCGCCCGATGCATCGGCGCATCGGGCGGACGGCCACGATCCGATGTCCGAAGGGAGGCTGGCCAACTCCCGAGTTCTCGCCTTTCGTCGGTGGCAGATGTCAACTTTCGTCGATGTCGCACGGGGCGCCCATACCGTACGCTCGGGTCATGTCCTGGCTTCGCAGATGGTGGGCCCAGACCGCCCCTGCGGCGATGTTGGCACCGAGCGACACGGCCGATCCCGACACCGAGGGGCCCAGGACGGCGCGCGACTGGTACGTCGATGCCAGTGCATTCGTCATCGCCGCCGGTCTCGGCGCCGTCATCCTGAGCGTCACCGTGGACGACGTCGCCCAGGGGATGACCTCGGGGCAGGTGGCCATCGACGCCGCGTTCGGAGCCCTCTGCTGCATCTCACTCTGGTGGCGGCGCCGCTGGCCGTTCGGCGTGGCGCTGGTGTGCGTCCTGCTGGGCGCATTCTCGACATCTGGCACGGTCGCCGGCCTGCTCGCACTGTCCTCGCTGGCCATCCACCGCCACATCCGGCCCGCCCTGCTCGTCGCCGCGCTGTTCGTTCCGTCCGCGGTGGTGTGCTCGATCTGGCTCGGGCGGACCAACCCTTGGTCGGTGATGTTGCCGACGACGGCGCTCGCGGCCGCCGCAATCGCATGGGGGATGTTCGTCCGCGCTCGGCGTCAGCTCCTCTCCACCCTTCGCGATCGTGCCCAACGGGCCGAGGCCGATCAGCTCGTCCGCGCCGAACGTGCGCGCCTGGCCGAGCGGACCCGCATCGCACGTGAGATGCACGACGTGCTCGCCCACCGCATCTCCCTGATGGCGCTACACGCCGGCGCGCTCGAGGTCGCCGACCTGCCACCCGCCCAGGTGCGGGAGAGCGCAGCGCTCTTGCGGTTGACCGCCCACCAAGCGCTGGAAGAACTACGGGACGTGATCGGCGTACTGCGCGAAGAGCCGGGGCAGGAGCTGGCCTCGACGGCGCCCCAACCGACGCTGGCCGACATTCCACGCTTGGTGGAGGAGACACGCCGCTCCGGCGCAAGGATCGACTTCGAGATGAACGTAGACGGTGCAGCTGCCGCACCCGGCCCCCTGGGACGCGACGCATACCGCATCGTGCAGGAAGCGCTGACCAACATCAGCAAGCACGGTCGCGGCACACTCGCCCAGGTCCGGGTGGCGGGCGCGCCGAACCGCGGCCTGCACGTCAGCGTTCGGAACCCACCCGCATTGGGCGCCCACGACCGTCCGGCGCTGCCGGGTTCCGGCACGGGCCTCCTTGGTCTGCAGGAGCGGGTGACCCTGGCCGATGGCGTCCTGGTGCACGGACGGGACGCATCGGGTGACTTCGTCGTCGAGGCCGACCTGCCGTGGTGAAGGTCCGAGTACTTCTGGTCGACGACGACGCGTTGGTGCGTGCCGGTCTCCGGATGATCCTGTCGTCGTCAGAAGAGCTGGAGGTGGTGGGCGAGGCCGCCGACGGCGCCGAGGCCATCGCGGCCACGCAAGCGCATCGACCTGATGTCGTCCTGATGGACATCCGGATGCCCGGGATGGACGGCATCGCCACCACGTCGACCCTGCGCCGTCTGGC
>JANNZY010000098.1:0-19692 GCA_031410915.1 Actinomycetes bacterium | reverse complement strand
CCCGGTGCAGCCAGCCGAGCCGCTCCGCACCGTCCCAGGCCGGGGCCCAGCTGATCAGGGTCCAGAGGGCGGAGCCGTCCGGGCGGACCAGCATCGTCTCGACGTTCGTCTCGCCGGGGTGGCCGGAGGCCATCGTGGCGAGGTGTTCGCGCAGCTGGCCGTGGCCCTCGTCGTCGAGCGCATCGAAGGCGGAGAGCCCGGTCAGGGTCGCGTGGTCACGGCCGAGCAGCCGCGCCATCTGCTCGTTGGCGAAGACCGTGCGACCGTCCTCGTCGAGAAGCCAGAGCCCGTCCGGGCTCGCCTCGACCAGGCGTTGGTGCAGCAGCGGCCACGCATCGATCAGCTGACCAGGACCGAATGTGACGTACGCGCCGAGGCTGTACCGGTCGTTGGTCCAGTCGGTTTGCACGCGCTCGCCGGCGAGTCCTTCGAGGCCGGGGAAGACCCGGTTGGCGTCTTCGACCACGCGGTTGGCGGTGTCGGGCAGGGCTGCGAGCGCGGCACCGTCGTGGGACGACAGCAGCGCGGTGAGCACACCGGCATCGCCGGATTGGTCGTCGCTCGTCTCCCACATCTCGCCCCACGCCCGCTCGCTGTAGACGCTGCCATCGCGGTCCTGGTCCTGCCACACCCGACGTCCGACTTGCACGCTGACCTTGCCGCCGATGCCGTAACCGACCCGGGCCAGTGGTACCGGCATGTCCGGCCACATCCGTCCGAGCACCGGAAGCGGCACTGTGGCCACGATCTGTGCAGCGGTCAGTCGCTGACCATTCGTCAGCACGACGGCACCGCCGTCAGGTTCGACGAGCGCAACTACGGTCGACAGCCGCAACGCGTCGGGCGCGACCGCAGCAAGCCGCGCGGCGAGGCCGGTCGCCAGCTGATCGTTCCCGCCCGCAATGCGGTGTGCTTCACGACCATCGCCGGCGGCAAGGTGATGGGCGGTCATCCACCCGGCCATCAGTTGCGACACCTCGTCCGGCCCGACCATGTACTCGGTACGGATCTCGCGGCCGATCACGACGCGGGCCATCAGGCCGAGGTTGAGCTCGGCCACGAGCGCGCTGAGCGGCAACGCGTCCAGGCGCGCTGCGTCCGGAGACGAATCGGGATGATCGGGGTCGACCTGGGCGGCAAGATCCGCGAGCGCAGCAGCCCAGCGTGAGAGGTCGTCAACCAGCGAGTGGTGCAGCGCGAACGGCGCAGCACGCCCGCCGACGTCCAGGAGTCGCTTCGTGTCGTCGCGCCCGGCGCGCACCGTCGTCGGTGACAGCCCGAGGTCCGTGGCGAGACGCAGCACCGATGTGTGCGTCGCGTCGATGAACTCCGCGCCACGCTCGCACCACTGCCCGTTCGTGAAGCGATGGCTCCAGACCCGCCCGCCGACGCGGTCGCGCGCCTCGAGCACGACGACCCTCCGTCCGGCCTCGGCCATCGTGACCGCGGCCTGCAACCCGGCAAGACCCGCCCCGATCACCAACACGTCCGCGTCACTCACGCCGCTGCCCGCGTTCTGGGTGCTGCGCCCGAGGAGCGTCCGTCGGCTCTGCACCCAGGTCAGAGTCACTCACACCGCTGCTCGCTTCTGGGTGCTGCGCCCGGGGAGCGTCCGCCCGCGATGCACCCAGAAAGTCGGGACGGAAGAGTCGACGCGGTTCTGGGTGCTGCGGATCGCTTCCTGGAACTGGGTGCTCGCGCTGGCGAGGTTTCGACCTCGCAGCGCCCCGAAGAGTCGCGCCTGCGTCGTCGCCGTGATTCTGGGTGCTGCGAGTCGGGATCACCCACCGGGTGTCGGTCGTGACCACGCTCCGCTCCCGCAGCGCCCAGAAGCATCGCGACTCCGAGCGGCACGGGTTCTGGGTGCTGGTGATGTCCAGGCTCCGCTCTGGCCGCGCCCAGAAGTCAGGGAGAGGCATCAGAAGAGGGCGGATTGATCGGGGTTCTCGGGGCGCAAGACGCGCATGCCGGGCCAGGGGACGTAGTTGTCCATGAAGATCCATGTGCGGCGATGGATGGCAGACGGCCCGTAACCCTGCAGCGCGGTCTTGTGCAGCGGGCAGGGGTAGCCCTTGTTCGTGTCGAAGTGCCAGTGCGGGTAGTCGTCCGCCACGCCGCGCATGATGCGGTCGCGGGTCACCTTGGCCAGGATCGACGCGGCGGCGACCGACAGGCAGTGCGCGTCGGCCTTGATGCGCATCTCCACCTTGGACACGTGCGGCGACACGAAGTTCCACTTGCCGTCCACGACGGCGGCGTCCGGCGTGACGCCCAAACCTTGGATTGCGCGCTTCGCCGCCAACTTCTGCGCCGCCGCCATGCCCAGCTCGTCGCACTCGTCGTGGCTCGCACCACCGACCGCCCACGCATCGCACCAGCCGGCGACACGGTCGAAGATGCTCTCGCGCGCCGCCTCGGTGAGCATCTTCGAGTCGCGCACCTTGTTGACCCGCTTGTCACGCGGCAGGATCGCCGCACCGACCATCAACGGACCGGCCCACGACCCGCGGCCGACCTCGTCGATGCCGACGATCACGTCGTGCCCGGCATCCCACAGGTCGCGCTCGATGGACCTGGTCGGTGCCTTCTTCCTACTCGGCGCGCGGGTGGCAGCCATCAGGTCCTATTGGAGCAGAATCTGCGCGTCGCCGGCGACGACGTCGCCGACCGACCAGAAACCGGCGGCGACGAGCTCGTTCGCGGCTGCCGGATCGACGGCAGCCAGCAGCCCGCCCGACGTCTGCGGGTCGTAGCCGATGGCCGCCGCAACGTCGGAGACACCCGCGTCGACCGTGACGTGGCGCTGCACGTGGTCGCGGTTGCGTGGGTCACCACCGGTGCGGATGCCGAGGTCGAGCGCCGAGGCTGCGCCGTCGTACAACGGCAGCCGGGCCTGGTCGAACGCGAACACGGCCCCGGCTCGCTCGGCCATGTCCCACGAGTGGCCGAACAGCCCGTAGCCGGTGACGTCGGTGACGGCGTGCACGGCGCGGCCGAGACCCTGCAGGGCCTCGCTGGCACGGCGGTTCAGCGAGCGCATCCCGGCGATGGCGTCGGCCTTCTGGGCGTCGGTGCCACCGGCCAGCACGACGGCCGTGCCGAGTGGCTTGGACAGCACCAGCACGTCACCCACACGGGCACCCTCTTTGCGGAAGATGCGGTCGGGGTGAACCAGACCCTGCACAGCCAGGCCGAAAATTGGCTCTGGGTTGCGGATCGTGTGACCACCGGCAACCGAGCCGCCGGCTTCGGCCACGACGGCCGCAGCGGCCTCGAAGATCGCGACGATGGCCTCACGCGGGAAGTGCTCGGGGAACGCGGCGATGTTGACGGCGATGGTGACCCGCCCACCCATCGCGAACACGTCGCTGCACGCGTTCGCAGCCGCGATCGCACCGAAGTCGTCGGGATGGTCGACGAGCGGCGGGAAGAAGTCGGTCGTGCTGACCATCGCCAGGTCGTCGCTGATGCGGTACACCGCAGCGTCGTCGAACGGTGCAAGGCCGACGATCAACGAGGGGTCGGTGGCGACGGGGAACTCGCTGACCAGTTCGGCCAACAGTGATGCGCCCCATTTGGCTGCACACCCGCCGCACGAGGTCCACTCGGTGAGCCGCAGGCTGTCGAGGTCTGTCACGTGGCACAGCCTACGGTGGGGGTCATGATCACGCTCGGGCCGTACGCGTTCACGAACAACGACGCGCTACGCACGATGGGCAACCTCGGCGGGCTGTGGGCGCACATGATGGCGGGCCGGGTCAGCCGGGCGGCGGACAAGATCGGTGACGATCTCGCCGCCCGTTTACGCACCGCGCTGGGCGCGCCGGGCGATGCTGATCTCGCTGCGTTGGGCGCGTTGAGCAGCAGGCTCGGCGATTCATCGGTGCTCGCCGAGGTGCTCGCCGATGTCTGGGGAACGCTTCGCGACGCGTCCGAGCAACTTCGATCCGATGGCCAGATGCCTGCGATCGCGACCGGTCGGGTCACGCAGCTCAGCCGCTCCGGCGGCGGTGTGCCGAAGCTTCCGGTTGACTCGGTCGATGTCGACTTCGGTGGCGTCGTCGGCGACAAGCACACGTATCGCGTCCACCACGGCCGGCCGTGGCAGGCACTGTGCCTGTGGTGCGACGAGGTCATCGATGCGTTCCGTGCCGATGGCCATCCGCTCCACCGTGGCGCCGCAGGCGAGAACATCACTGTCTCCGGGCTGAACTGGGCAGACGTGCGCCCAGGCGTCCTCGTCCGCATCGGCGACGTGCTCGCGCACGTTCAGGCCTACGCCGAACCCTGCAAGTCCAACGCGCAGTGGTTCCTCGCCGGCAACTTCGCGCTGATGGGCAACGACCGCGGCTCAGTGAGCCGCGTCTACGCAACCGTGCTCGAGCCCGGCCGCATCACCACCGCCGACCGAATCACCCTCGAACCCCCACCCCGCTGACCCCGACACAACTGGCCCACGCGTCGGCGAATCGTGACCCCGACGCCACACGCCGGCCACGCGCGGGTGAATGGTGGCACCCGCCGCACCAAACGGCCACGCGCGGGCCGGGCGTGGTCTCGGCCAGCTACGTCGCACAACCAGCCCACGCGTCGGCGAATCCGGCACCGGCCGCCACACCCGGGGCACGCGTGGGTGGATGGTGGCACCGGCGCACTAACCGGTCACGCGTGGGTGGGACGGGATCGAAATTCAGGGGTCGCCGGCGTAGGAGAACCAGCGGAGTTGTTCGAATTCGTCGGTGGCTTCCGGGCGATCGGGCGGGCCGGCAGGTGTGTGCGACGCCTCGGTCAGGATGGCCGCGGCCCGGGCCAGGAACTGCGGGAGCGCGTTCACCTTCGTGCGGCGGGTGCGCAGCGGGAAGCTCATCCGGTCCGGTCCGTAGCTGACGTCGTGCAGGCTCATCGACTGCGTGCACGTGCTGTTGCGATGACGCCAGATTCCCGTCGCCGGGTCGAAGCGGTACTGCGGCAGCAGCGCGGCCGCTCCATCGGCGACGAGACGGATGGCGTCGACCATGTAGTTGAACGTCGCGTCGTCGAGGAAGTAGTTGAACCCCACCCGGACCCAACCCGGCTTGATGCCCTCGCAACCACGACCGATCTCGCGCTGGAACATGTGCGAGCGGTCCAAATCGATGCCCAGCAGCCGGTGCCCATACGGGCCGGCGCACGAGCAGCCGCCCCTCGACTGGATGCCGAACACGTCGTTGAGCACCGCGACGATGAAGTTGTGGTGCAAGTAGCGGCTGCGGTGGCGGATCACGAACGAGACGATCGAGAGCCGCTCGGCGTGCTTGCTGCCGAGGATGTCGATGGACGGATGATCGCTCCATGCTTCGATCGCCCGCCGCGCGAACGCAGCCTCGCGGTGCTGGATCTCGTCGGCTCCGACAGCGTCTTTGAGCTGGAACACCAGCCCGGCTCGAATCGAGTCGACGATGGCCGGGGTGCCCCCTTCCTCGCGATGCTCGATGCCGTGGTGATCGGTACCGGGGATGAACTCGTGTTCGGCCGGGTTGACGTAGGTGACTGTGCCGCCGCCGGGTACGACGGGGACACGGTTCGTGAACAGTTCGGCGCGGCCGACCAGCACGCCGGGCGTACCCGGCCCGCCGACCAGCTTGTGTGGCGACAGGAAGATCGCGTCGAGGTAGGCAAGGTTGCCGTCCTCCGGTGACCCCATGTCGATGGCCACGTACGGTGCGGCAGCGGCGTAGTCCCAGAACGAAAGCGCTCCGTGGCGATGCAGCAGCGTGGCGACGGCGGCGACGTCGGTGGTGATGCCGGTGACGTTGGAGGCCGCCGAGAACGAGCCGATCTTGAGCTCGCGGTCGGCGTGACGAGCCAATTCGTCGTCGAGACGAGCGAGGTCGATGTGGCCGTCGGCATCCTCGGGAATGGTGATGACGTCAGCGATGGACTCTCGCCACGCGACCTCGTTGGAGTGGTGCTCGTACGGCCCGATGAAGACGACGGGGCGTTGGGCGGCCGGGATCGCATCCGACACATGGAAGCGGTCATCGAGGGTCGACGCAATCCGTAGTCCGAGGACGTGGACGAGCTTGTCGATCGCGTACGTCGCCCCACTGCCGCAGAAGATGACCGCGTGCTCGGCGCTCGCCCCCACACTGCGGCGGATGATCTCGCGGGCGTCCTCGCGGAACCTGCTCGTCTGGCGGCCGGTGCCCGACGATTCGGTGTGCGTGTTCGCGTACAGCGGCAACACCGCATCGCGGATGTAGTCCTCGACGAACGACAGTGCGCGCCCCGACGCCGTGTAGTCGGCATACACGACGGGCCGCGGGCCAAAGGGTCCGTCGACCATCTCCTCCGCGCCGATGACGTTGGACCGGATGTAGTCGATCAGCGCGTCACGCGAATCGTTCATGGTCTGACGCTACAACTCGATCCGCGTGTCGCCGACGGTTGCCGCCCACAACGGCAACATCCAGCACGCTCGCCCGCCATCACCCGATCACAACGAAACCTGCCGCCCGCAACGGCAACATCCTGCAGGCTCGCGCGGCGCGCCGCGGTCACGAGAACGAGATGTCTCCGTGGGAGTCGATCGGCGGTGCACCGGCCGGCGTGGGCCAGAGTGCGTCCCCGGAGCGCTCGGCGCTCGACCACTCCGGCGCGACGATCGACGCCGTCAACGGCACGATCGGACCAGTCGTCTCCCACAGCACGGCCGGGCGATCACCGTGCCAGCGCACAGCGAACGACACCGTGGACGCCGGCCCGATCGGCAGGCCGTGCACCTCGAAGTTGGCACCGAGCCACGTCGCCGGCATGCCCAGCGACAGCAGGTCCGCCGTGCCGTCGCCCCGCGGCTGAGCCAAGCGCCGCTCGTTCCAGGCCAGCACGCGTCCCGACGGTGCCGACTGCGGCAACGGCGGGGCAAGTGTCCCCAGCCGGGCCAGGTCGCGCAGCGCCCGCTCTTCGCCGGCTCTCGCCAACACGATCGATGCCGCGTCCAACGCCGCCGCACGTTCCCACGAGTTCGCGGCCCGGGCCGCACCGGCGACAGCGTCGGCCACGTCGGGTACCCACGGCCCGGCCTGCTCGCCGAGCCGGACGAGTTGGCCGACATCGATCAAGAAAGCGATCGCGTCGCCGGCCGGGAGAGCCGGCCCGCTGAGGGCCAGCTCGCTGCGCAGCGCGCCGAGCGCTTCGACCAGCGCGTCGTCGGGCAGCAGCAGGCGGCCGGCACGGTCCAGGATGGCCGTCCAGCCCCTGGCCACCTGGAGCGGCGGGGCCAGGTTGTCGAGCCGGATCGACGCCGGCGGCGCAGCACCGTGCGTCAGCGCGAAGCGCACGGTGGAACGATGCCCGACCGGGAACACGATCGATCCGGCGGGAAGGTCGATGCCCTGGATGGGCACGTTCGCGGGCTCGCGCGCCGCGACCAGATCGGCCCGGTCGAACGCGACCGCGAACGGCAGCGACGAGTCGTTCTCGATCTCGACGATCGTGCAACCACCGCCGTCGGGGACCGACCACACCCGCTGCACGGCGTCGCCGTTGGGCACCTTGAGGCGCGTCTCGACCACGGGCGTCGCGTCGATCCGCCGCTGGCGCACGGTCGGCTCGTCCTCTGGTGTGTGCCATCGATCGTCGGCGGCCACGTACCAATGCAACGCGGGCGAACCATCCCACGGCTCGACCGTGCCGGCCGGCGACACGGTTGCGCGCCAACGACCACCGAGCACCCCTGTGGTCACCATCAGTCAGCCGATCTCGGAGCGATTCGAACGCTGCATCAACGACGACAGGGCGTCGGCGGCGGAGCGGCCCTTGTGGCACACGCTCACGACCTGTTCGGTGATCGGCATGTCGACACCGTATCGGCGAGCCAGGTCGAGCACGGGCGGCGAGCTCTTCACGCCTTCGGCGACCATGCTCATCGACCCCAGGATGTCGGCGATGCTGCGTCCCTGCCCGAGCTGCAGGCCCACGGTGTTGTTGCGACTCTGCTTCGACGAGCACGTCGCGATCAGATCGCCCATCCCGGCGAGGCCGGCGAACGTCATCGGGTTGCCGCCCATCGCCATGCCGAGCCGGGTCATCTCGGCGAGTCCACGCGTGATCAGCGTGGCCCGGGTGTTGTCGCCGAAGCCCATCCCCTCGGCCATGCCAGACGCGATGGCGATGATGTTCTTCACCACGCCGCTGACTTCGCAGCCGACGACGTCGGGGTTGGTGTAGATGCGCAAGCTCGGACGGCTGAAGATGCGCTGCAACTCGGACGCGATCGTCTCGTCGTTGATCGCGACGACGCTGGCCGCCGGCTGGCCGCCGAGGATCTCTTTGGCCAGGTTCGGGCCGGTCAGCACCGCGACCGGATGGCCGGGCATCTCGTCCGCGGTGACCTCGCTCATCCGCTTCAACGAGCTGCGCTCGACGCCTTTCGACAGGCTGACGATGGGCACCCATGGGCGCAGGAACGGGGCGGCCTCCGCGGCCACCTCGCGGTAGCCGTGCGACGGCACCGCCATCACCAAGACATCGGCCGATCGGACCGCTTCCTCCAGATCGCTGGTGGCGCGCAGTGATTCCGGCAGCGTGAACGACGGCAGGTAGTCGGTGTTGATGTGCGCGAGGTTGATCGAATCGGCCAGCCCTTGGCGGCGGGCCCACAGCACCGTCGGCGTGTTCGCCGCCGCGAGCGCGGCAACCGTGGTCCCCCACGAACCGGCTCCGATGACAGCGACGTTGATCGGCATGGCGCGAGCGTACGCTCAGTTGCCGGTTCGCCCGACCACCAGCTGCTGCTCGTCGGGCAGATTGCGCAGCACGGCCGACACGTAATCGTCGCGGGCGACGCCGGTCTGCACCTCTTCGCCGGCCCGCTCGGACATGAACCAGCGGTGCTCCAGGATCTGGTGGAACAGCTCCGCCGGCTCCAGTTTCTGGCGCACGTCGGGCGGGATGCCGTCGATCGCCGGCTGGAACACCTCGGAGAACCACCGCATCGCGGCCAGGTGATCGGTCACGATCCGGCCGTCGTTGACGAGCTGCGAGCTGCGTTCGAGCCAGGCCCGGAAGCTGCGGATGTCGTTGAGCAACCGGCGGGCCTGGTTCTCCTGCACGTCCAACCCGGTCAGCGCGAGCAGTTCGCGATTGTGGTGTCCAGCTTCGACAACTGCGGTGCGCAGCTTCAGCGTGGCCGCGTCGTCGTCGCCCTCGATGATCACCTCGCTGACGTCGAAGCCGAGATCGTTCAGCCGGCGGACGCGGGCCTCGATCGCGTGTGTGTCGCCCACCGCAACGACTTGCACGTTCGTCAGCTCGGCCCACAGACCCTCGTAGCGGCGGACGAGGTCCTGGCCGATGGACCCCGGATCGACGTCGTCGGCCCACCCGCCCGCCATCGCGATGTCGAGCAGCTCGCCGGCCACGTTCGTCTCGGCCAGCATCAGGTCGTGGGCCCGCTGACCGTTGGAGAGTTGGTCGTGCAGCTCTCCCGTCTCGGCATCGACCAGCGTCGCCGACAGCGCGCCGGCATCGCGTCGGAAGAGTGCGTTGGACAGCGAGCAATCGCCCCAGAAGAACCCCGCCAGGTGGATGCGCACCAGCAGCAGCGCGAGCGAGTCCAGCAGCGGCGACCACAACTCTTGGCGCGACCCGCTCTGGAACAGGGCTCGGTACGGCAGCGAGTAGTCGAGGTGACGGGTGATGAGCGCATCGTCGAGTGGTTGGTCGTCGTCAGTTTCGCGCCCGGTGATGATGCCGACAGCGTCGACGACGGGCACGTTGCGTTCGTCCAACTCGCGCAGGAAGCGGTACTCCTTCGTCGCGATGTTGTTCGGCAGCTCCTTGATCGCATACAGCGCGCCGCCGTACGCGATGAACTTCACGACATGGCGGTGCAGGCCCTCGACCGGGCTCACGAGACGCGAGTCCTCCCACTCCTCCAGGGCCGTCTCCCAGGGCAGGTCGACGAACGTCGGATGCCCGAGTCGCGTCGTCAGTCGCAACGTCACGAAGTGCCGCCTCAGTCCAAGATCGCGAGCAGGGGGCGCATGTCGAGGCGTTGCGCGGCGGGCAGGCACAGCGAGACGGCTTCTTGCTGGAGCCGGTGCCAGTACTCGGGTTGGAAGAAGTTGTCTCCCTCGCGCACCACGTAGTTGAGGATGAAGAAGCGATACACCTCGCGCAGGAACAGGATCTCGTTCTCGTCGAGCGGGAAGATGCGGTGATACGACGCGAGCAGGTGCTTGAAGCGCGGCTCGAGCATCGGGTGCGGCGAGTAGCTGAACACGGTGCGATCGCCCGTCGCGCTCGCGACACGGGACAGGAAGTAGAAGTCGAGCAGCCGCGGCTCGATGCGAAACCAGTCGTAGTCCCAGCGACTGAACAGGCGCACCTGCTGCTTGGCCATCGACACAGAGAAGTTGCCCAGGTTCCAGTCGATGAGCACCGGGATCTTCACGAAGTCGTCGTAGCCGAACCGGTCGAGCTGTTCGAGGAACTCGTGGCACTGGCCGCGCAGGAACTGCTTCTGGCCCGCGTCGAAGTGGAACTTGAGCGAGGCGTGCTTGTCCGACAGCAGCTCCAGCAGGTGGATCGCGTCGGACTTGATCGACTTCGACGCCGGTGGGATCTTGCGCGACACGTCGGTGCAGTCGCGGTGAAGCAGTGCCATCTCCTCGCCGAGGTCGGCGACCTGGCTCTCGCTCAAGACGCGAGGCAGCGAATGGCCCTGAGGCACGTCCTGGTAGAACGCCGTCCACAGACCGTCGTTGTAGAAGGTGAACACCCGTGGCGTGCGCCGTCGGGGGTTGGGTGTGCGCTCGACGAGCACGTCGGCCAGCAGCCCCGCCCAACGTGTGTGCTGAAGCAGATCGCGGGTGCGATGGATGCGGTCGTGATCCTCGCGGAACAAAAAGTACGACCCGTACGACGACACCTTGGCGACCACGCTTGAACGGTCGTCGAGATGCAGGCGGTAGACACGATTGGTCGACACCTTGGCGCTGACCTCGACGACGGACGTGATCGCTCGGGGGTCGCCGTACTCGGCCCATGCCGCGCGGACGTGCTGGTCGTAGTGCGCGTTGAGCTGCAGGGGATCGAGAACTTCGGCGGGGCGAGCCACGCTCGCAGCCTACGACGGTTCGTGTGCGTAGCCTGTCGATCAGTGGACGCAGCCGTTCTCATCCCGGTGAAGGACTTCCGCCAGGCCAAGGCGCGCCTCGCCGGCGTCGTGCCCGCGACCGACCGCGTCCGACTCGCCCGTTGGACCGCGGACCGGGTGCTCGCGGCTGCTGCTCCGCTGCCGGTGTTCGTGGCGTGCGACGACACCGCCGTCGCCGACTGGGCCGAGGCGGCCGGCGCAACGGTTCTGTGGCGTCCGGGATTCGGTCTCAACGCCGCGGTGTCCGACGGCATCGCAACGCTCGCCGCGGCCGGCATCGAGCACGCGATCGTCGCGCACAGCGACCTTGCCGTGCCATCGCCACTGGCGAGCCTCGTGCTGAGCGGCGCAATGGTGCTCGTGCCAGACACGCGCGACGACGGCACCAACGTCATCGCTGTGCCGACCAGCGCCGGCTTCGAGCCGGCCTACGGGTCGCACTCCTTTCGCCGCCACCTGACCCAAGCGCTCGGTCTCGGCCGCACCGTGCGGGTCGTGCGCGACTCCAACCTCGCGCTCGACATCGACACGCCGGCGGACCTGCGCCATCCGCTCATCGCTAGGGTGCTTCCCTCGTGGCTGCGAACGAACCCGGACAACCAGCAGTAGCGACCGCGTCGTGGACGTCGGAGCTGCCGACGCCGGCGGTGGCGCTGGCCATCGGCGCGCACCCCGACGATGTCGAGTTCGGCGCCGGCGCCACCCTGGCCAAGTGGGCGGCGGACGGCTGTGTCGTGCACCACCTCGTGCTGACCGACGGGTCGAAGGGCACGTGGAACCCCGACGCCGACATCGCCGCGCTGATCGTGTCGCGCCAGGCCGAACAGCGCGAGGCCGCCCGCCGCCTGGCCGGTGCTCGCGCCGGCACCGTCACGTTCCTGGGCCAGGTCGACGGCGAACTGGACAGCACGCTCGCATTGCGTGGCGAGGTGGCCAGGGTGATCCGCACCGTGCGCCCGGACGTCGTCCTCGGTCACGATCCGTGGAAGCGCTACCGCCTGCATCCCGACCATCGCCACGCCGGCCTGCTCGCCTGCGACGCCGTCGTCGCCGCCCGCGACCCGTTCTTCTTCCCCGAGCACGGCCTGGCCCATCACCGTCCGTCCACGCTGCTGCTGTTTGAAGCCGACGCCCCCGATCACTACGAAGACGTGAGTCAATTCGTCGCCGCCAAGCTCGACGCCCTGGAAGCTCACGAGTCCCAGTTCGAGAGCACCATGCACGCCACCTCCGACGATCAGCTCGGCGAGTTCCGCGCCCGCATCACCAGCCGCCTCGCCAGCCTCGGCACCCCCCACGGCGTCGGTGCAGCCGAAGTCTTCAAACTCATCACCGACCTCTAGGAGCTCGTCTGCCACCGACGAGCAATCCAGCGGTAGCCCAGAACTAGCCCTTGAACTAGCCCAGCGCGACCGTGGTGCGGAGACCCCTCACAGCCGACTCCTGACCAAGGTCCGCACACCCTCGTCTTCGTCCTCGCCCAAGAGGGGCGCGAGGTTTCGAAGCCTGTCAACTTCACCGTCTATTCGCAGCAGGATCTCGATTGCGTCCCGACGGACCCTTGCGTCCTCGTCAGCGAGCAATGAATACACCACCCCTGTCTGCCTGTGAAGTTCAATGTTGATGGCCGCCGACAATATGCCAGGGTCGACGATGGACTCGTGCGGCTCACCGAGAGCGAACTCCGTCAATAGCTCAGCCAGTCGATATCGGGCCGGCTTGGAGACTGTGCAGTCCACCAATGCCAGCCCGATCGGCGCTATCAGCGGCACCGCCGACGGAAAGAGCCGTCCTTGCAAAACCACAACGTTGTCCAGCTGCCAATAGGCGACGTCGGCGTCGCGGACGGCCTCTGCCGACAGGAGTCGCCGAAACACATGCGGTACATTCACGGCTGAGCCCATCGTGCACTCCAGGGACGTCCAGGGTGCCGTCTGTAGAAGCTTCTCGATCAACGCACCCATCGGCCGCCCGGCTGTGCCTGGACGTTTGGTGGATACTGCGATGGCGACGTAGTCGCCTGACAATAGGTACAGATGGGCACTTCCTCCATGTTCCGAGGTCTGACAGCTTCGGTGTACCGAACTGTGTCCTTTGGGATGCCGAGTTGCCGAGCGACATCGTCCTCGGCACACCCGATCGGATTGGCGTTGCAACCAGCCGCGATGCGGCCTGACAAGGGATCGTACCCGGCCGTCACAGTCGCCTTGGACGATCCGAGCTTGGTGGCCAGGTCGTCTCTCGCTTGTCGCGCCTGATTGAGTAACGCGTCGTCCAACTCGGTTGTTGCGGCGGCCATTGCCGACTCGGGCGTCGGGCCGGTTCCTCCGCCGTTGGCGTAGTCGATAGCGGCGGGCGCCGCCAGTGCGCCGATGCGTTGGACGGCAGTCGCGCAGAGCGCAGCGCCGGCGCTGCAGGCGGCCCACAGTTCGGGGCCGACGACGATGACGGCGGTGACGATTGCCGTGAGCACGACCACCTCGACGAAGGCCTCTCCGAGGCCCTTCCCTGGGCCGTACAGCGCCTTCTGGATCACGGTTTCCTGTGCGCCGAGACGCTCGGCTTGCTTCTGCCACTGCTTGCGTTCGCTCCCCAAGGCTGACTGCTGGTGCACGAACGCGTTGTTGTAGGCGAGTGTGACCGAGTCGTAGCACCGCGCCGCGTCCGAGTATCCGGCGCAGTACCCCGACGGCTCCAATCCGGTTGGGTCGCTGAGGGTGGTGGGGTTGCCGTTGGCGTAGAGGTAGGGCTCGCCCGTGGTCTCGTTGAGGGGGTCGACGGAGAGGAAGGTGCCGGTGGTGGGGTTGTAGTAGCGGGCGTTGAGGAACACGCGACCCAGACGCATGTTGTAGCTCGATGTCGTAGACGCCGCGACACGTGACCTGCACCGCGACGCCAACGAGCCCCGCCGCGAACCATGCGAAACCGGGTGCCGCCGATCGAAAAATCGCGGACGCGTGTTTCCAGCCAACCGACCACCAACGCGACTGTCCACGCGATCACCGACGCGATCGTCCACGCGATCATCGACGCGATCATCGACGCGACTGTCGTGTTCGAGGGTGGCGGCCGCGGTCACGTGTTCAGCCTTGCAGACTGGGGCTGTTCAGTCGGGGCGTTGCCGGCGGCGTTGGTCTCGTTCGGCTTGTCGTCGTTGCGCTCGGGAGAGACCGCTGAGTGGGCCCTCGACGACCGCTCGCCGTGCGGCGGGGGTTCGGTGTCCGGCGAGTGTGTTCTCGAGGACAGCGATGTGATGTTGGAGGCGTCCGACTTGAGCCCAGAGCCGGTCGCGTTCACCGGTCAGCTCGACCACCCGGCGAGCGAGCGCAACCGCGTCGAGGTCGCCATGCAAGGCGTCGCGTTGTTGACGCTGGACGGCGCGGTAGGCGCGCATCCGTTCGGCGTTGTCGGCCCATTTGCGTGGGCGACCCGGACCGGTCCGGTCAGCCATGCCAACCATTTTCGCACGTGCGTCTATTCATCGAAGTCCACACACATGCACCAAGGTTCTGCACGCCACCGATCCTGCGTCCGGTGACGTCATCGATGACCACCCGGGCGACTACCCGCGGCTGTGCGACGGCTCATCCCCAGGCGTGTCGTTGTGGGCAACCCGGAGCGCAGCGCAGGGGCGGCAGTCCAACGAGCGCAGCGAGGCGGGAGCAGCCGTAGTGGACGCCTCGAGCGTGGGTGTCGGAACCGGTAGGTGCATTGGTGCGGATGTTGCTGGACTGTCCGCAGGACGGTCTGGCGGGGCGGTCCGGTCGGGGTGTGCACCCGTCTGTCACTGCCGCCCCTTCGCTTCGCTGCGGGTTGGCCTCGACGGGTTCACACCCGTTGGTGCAGATGTGCAGACCGCGACAACGAATACACGAACGTGCGCCGATGGCGCGCTGGGTCAGGGGTTGATGCCGGCGGCTTCGAGCGCGTGGATGAGGCGGAGGTGGTGTTGGCCGAGTTGGTTGGCGATCAGACGGGCGTGCTGCTCGGCGGGTGGGTGAACGGACCGTTGCCGGCGAAGCAGGCGAGATCCTCAGCGGTGTCGTCGCAGGCGTGGAGGAGCCAATCCTCGAGCACACCGATCAGCCAGGCCAAGTCCTCGACCGCGAACACCGGCAACCGCACCCACAACTCGTCGGGGGTCATGGCCGGTCCTGTGGTGGGCGGACCCGGTGACGGAGCTCGATCACCGGCGCGAACGCCTCCACACGAGGGCGGGGCGTGTTCGACGCCGCCGGATGCGTCGCCGCGTGGACGGCTGCGAGGCGGGTGATGTCGACGTGGGTGTAGAGCTGGGTGGAGACGAGGTTGCGGTGACCGAGCATGGCTTGGACCCAACGCACATCCGCTCCGCCTTCGAGCATCAACGTGGCGACGGTGTGGCGGAACACGTGACAGCCGCCCTCGGCGATCCCGCCGGCGCGGAGATGGGACTCGATGATCTTGCCGACATGCGCCGTGCAGATCGATGTGCCGTCACGGGTCAGGAACAGGACGGGTTGGCACAGTTCGTCACCCAACAGCACTGGACGGACATCAGCCAGATAGCGGGTGACCCAGATGGTGGCGCGTTCGCCGAGGGGGACGATCCGGTCGCGGGCGCCTTTGCCCTCACGAACAAACACCGTCCGCTTCGTCAGGTTCACGTCGGCGACGGACAGGCCGGCGAGCTCGGAGCGGCGGATCCCAGTCGCATACAACACTTCCAACATGACCCGGTCGCGTAACCCGAGCGGGGTGTCGATGTCGGGGACCGCGAGCACCGTTTCGGCCTGCTCCGGTGACAGCACGGTGCGTGGGAGCCGGTCCGGGATTTTCGGCAACTCCAACTCGCCCGCCGGATTCACAGCGATCAGCCGCTGTTTGGTCAACCACGCGAACAGACCGCGCACCGCGATCAAATGCTGCTGACGGGAACGCACCGACAACGGCGTCCCAGTCTTGGTGACACGGCGATGCAAATGACGGTGGTAGCCGTCGAGCACCTCGACCGACACCTCGCCGGGACCGGTGAGACCGCGTTCCAGACACCACACAGCGAACGTCGAGAGGGTCTTGCGGCGCCCGTAGACCGTCGCCGGAGACAAGCCACGCAACTCCATCCACACCAGGTGCTCACCGATCAGACGATGCCAACCATCACGATCATCCGGGTCGCCGGGAACCGGTGCCGTGGAGCGTTCACCGCGGCGGGCCATCACCCACCCGCTCCGGCCGCGACTACGACATCACGCGCATCAACTGCTTCTGAACTGTGGTTTTCGAACTGATCGAAATCAAAGGACGGTTCACGACCTTTGAGCTGCAGCAACGAGTCGACATCACCGTTCCGACCGGTCCCCGACCGAGGGCCGACCGGACCCCGACCAGACCCCGACCGATCGTTGTCGTCGACGAGGGTGGCCGGGTCGGTGAGGCCGATCACGAACCTCGACCCGTCGACACCTTGGCGGTCCCAGCACAGTTCGTAGAGGTGGACACCGTTGTCACCACGATGCGCCGTCACCAACTCGAGATCGACGAGACGGGCCAGATGAACCTTCAACTGGGTGTCACCCCACCCGACGCTTTCACGGACCTGACGGCGGGTGAAGCGGACCTGCGAACGATCACCGTCGCCGGCCTCGGCCGTGACGTGATCGTGTAACAGGTCGAGCAGACGTCTCGTCTGCGGTGGCAGCTCGTCCAGGCTGCGGCCGAGGACGTCGTGAGCGACACGGTTCGCGACCGCGATATCCGCCGCTGTCGTTTCGACGTAGACGATCTCGATGTCATCGACGATCACCGTGCGGCGCACGCGTTGGTGTTGATGCAAGAACGTGACAGCACGAATCAACCCCAAATACTTGGCGTGATCACGACGCGTCCGTGTGCTCGTGTCAGCGAAAGACAGTTGCTCGGCGAACGGGTTCACCACCGCCACCGGATCAAGGAGTCGTTGCGCGTCCTGATGGACCTTGACCACCCGGTCACGCTCGCGACCGCCGACCAAACCAGCCAACGTCTCCTTCGAACGTTGCCGGGCATGGATCGCCCGCGTCTGCGATGTCGTCTCATCAACGGACAACACCAGACAGCGGTTCAACAACTCCTCATCGATGTCGATCGCCGTCGTCGTCAAGAAGATCGCGGTCGGGCCTTGGACGTTGTAGGTGTGCGTCACCAACCGGCCCGACACACCGTCCTTGCCCGTGCTGGCGATCGACAGCTCGCCATCGGATTGGAGCAGCTTCAACGCGTACGCGGCCCGCGACGCCCCTTCTTCCTCGGCCACTGCGAGGACTTTGTGGGCGAGGTCGCCGCCACCCATATAGAACAACGACTGACCCGTCATCGCCGAATAGCGGACCAGATCCTCCGCCGGAACGAACCCCAACACCGCATCCACCAACGCCGACTTGCCCGCCGCGCTGGTCGACTGGACCACCACCGCCAACGGGACATCCAACAACCGGCTGACCGCGACGAGATAGCCGACCACCCCATTGCTCGTCTCACCAACGATCCCAACCCGAGCCAGATCTGCCGCGATCCGACCGATCAGATCCGGATCACGCAACAACTCGAGCGCCGCCGCCCGCTCCGTCTCGGACAACTCGACCATCGGCCGCGGTGGCGGCGACTGGACCTCACGGACCACCCGCTCCGCCTCCACCTCACACGCCAACAACACCCGACCCAGATCGGCTTTCACGACCGCCGCGTCGACACCGAGCTCTGCCGCTGCCGCGGTGACGAACACGGACCTGGCCCGAGCCGAATACAGATCCAACGTGTCGACATGAAACCTGTCGCCCCGACCGGCAAACACGTTCACCTTCAACACCTCAAACGACGACGCTCGCCCCAACCCGCGCACCCGCCACCGCCGATCACCGAACCCCGCATGCAACTCGCCATCAACCACCTCGATCGGTGACAACGACCCATCCGGCGACGTTGACGGCGACGGCGCGTCAGCAGGCGGCCGATCATCCAACGGCGCAACAACCGGCGACGACGGCGGTGGTGGTGGCGGGGCGGGCTGGGCGCGTTGGGGTGTGCGTGCCGGCGGGGTCGAGTCGATCCACACCGCGTGACGCAACAGACGACTCAGCGCATCAGCCGGCTGCTTGGCGCGGACCACGACATCGTTCACGTCCCTGCCCTTCGGGAGCTCGACCCGCGCGCACGACACACCGAGCTTGCCCAACCGTGCCGCCGCCTCGCCCACGCCCGCGTCACCCGCCGTGTCAGCATCGAACGCGATCAACACGCGGCTGACACCGGCCTCGACGAACACGGCGGCGAGCTCGTCATCGAAGCCGCCCGGACCATCACACGCCGTCACCGACTCGAACCCCGCGCACCACAACGACAACGCGTCGACGATCCCCTCCGTCACAACCACCTCGCGGCCGAGACCGGCAAGATTCCACACGCCACGTCGCGGTCGCGGTAGCCAGCGGTGACGGCCAGCACCAAGACGATCATCGTCGAGCAGAGTCCGCCCGTAAAGCTGGATGACATCACCGGCGGCGCCGATGACCGGGAACGACACACACCCACGAAAATGCTCATGACCCGACGACCGCAACACACCCAAGCGCTGCAGACGACCACGAACATCGTCGTCGCTGTCCCGCGACTTGACCGGCAGAACCTTGCCCAACGTCCGATCCGCGAACCCGACCCCGAACGACTCGACCGCCCCCGGGACCGCGATCTTGCGGCGCTCCAACCAGCCAGCCGCGTCCACCGACCCGGCCAACGCGGATCGGTAATGAGCGACCACCCCGGCCAACAGACCAGCGTCATCACCGGGCCACACCGTCGTCTCATCACGTTCCAAAACTTCGACCTCCTAAATCCTGTCAACAAGATTATAGGAGTGATCCTAACTAGAGTAAACGCTCACCACTGGGAAAGGCCGATGACACCATGCTCACCATCACCATGAGCTTCCCCGAACGACTCGCCACCCTCCGCCACGAACGCGGCCTCACCCAAACAGTCCTCGCCGAACGCGTCGACATCCACGTCTCCCAAATCCGCCGATACGAACAAGGCCAAGCACAACCCACCCTCGACGTCATCAGACGACTCGCACTCGCGCTCAACACCAGCGCCGATCAGCTCATCTTCGACCCCGACGAACGCGCCCCCACCAACGACTGGCAACTCCGCCTCGAAGCCATCCAACACCTCGACCCCGACGAACAAAACACCATCCGCACCGTCATCGAAGGCATCCTCATCCGCCACCAAGCCCGCAAACTCGCCAGCTGACCGCGACGAAAGTTCGCCGTTGAAACGGATCAGCCCGCTCAGGACCCTTGTGCTGTCGTGGCCGCGGTGGTGCCAACCGGTGCACAGATCCCAATCATCGACTGGTCCAGTTCATTCGCGACCGCTATCAGATCCGGATCAGCTGTCACGGTCGCGACTTGCGTGAGAAGAGCGTCGTTCGCCGTCATGTCAGCGGCAGTCTGAAATCCCGTCGCGATCCTTCGCACCCCGGCCGCGAGCTCAGCGGCATCGCGTTGATCGAGAAGGCTGGCGATCGACTGGAA
>JANNZY010000097.1:0-9336 GCA_031410915.1 Actinomycetes bacterium | reverse complement strand
AGTAGCGCCCAGGTCGTGATCGAGCTCCTCGTCGAGGTGCACCGAGAGATGGGTGCCACCCTCGTTGTGGTCACCCACGACCCGGCGATCGCCGCGCACCTCGACCGAACCGTCGAGCTGCGCCGACCCGTCCGAGCCCAGGAGCCGGTCCGTGCTGGTTAGGTACGTATTCGCAGATCTCCTCCGCAACCCTCGACGGACACTGTCGACGATGATCGGCGTCACCCTTGGCGTCGGGCTGTTCTGCGGCGTGCTGTTCTTCGTGGATGGACTCTCGTCGTCGATGACACAGAGAGCCGTGGTGCCGCTGCCTATCGACATGCAACTCATCGTGACTCAGCCGATCGGGGCCTCGTTGAGCATGACACAAGCCTCGGAGCCTTCTGGTCAGCTGCCCGCAGGCGGCGACGTGTCAATCATCCTCGAGATCGTCAACACCGGTGAGGTAGAGGCCCATGACGTGACGGTGCGATCGGTGCCGGTCAACGAGCTGACCTTCGCCCAAGCCTCGGCCGAAGTCGACGGGACCCCCATCGAGGGGGTCGACGACAACCCCTTTGCTCACGGCCAAGCGCACACTGGCTTCAACGTGGGGACCCTGGCACCGGGCAGCTCCCGGCGCCTGACATACCGGTTGACGGCGACAGCCGAGATCGAAATCAACGACACCACCGTGGTGTCGACCTACTCGAGCCGCGAGAACCCCATTCCGGTGGCCGCCAACGAGCCCGGGGCGGTCGATCTGCGCGACCTGTCGGTCATGATCGCAGCGGTGGACGGCGTCGCCGCCGCCAGTCCGTTGTCCATCGCCGACCTCGGCGTCTCCCGTCTCACCGGCGGCGGCACCACCCCGCCCGGCCCTGCGAAGATCTTCGCCTTCGACGACGCGTACGCGGCGCGAGACGGCTCGATTGACATCGTCGAAGGACAACTCTCGGCCGACGGCGCGATCCTGAGTGCGGAGGCGGCCGCCGCGCTCGGGCTCACCCAGGGCGACACCGTCTCGGTGCACCTGCCCGACAACTCGACGATCGATCTGGTCGTGACTGGAGTCGCGGACCTGTCGAGGGCCCGATCGCTGTTCTCGAGCCGGCGCGGTGGCGACCTCGAAACGTTCGTCTACACCGCCCACTCGGTGGTGGTATCGCCGGGCACCTTTGCCGACGTCGTCCAACCCGCCTTCGATCGCGCCGCCGCCGCGGGCACCGGCCGGGTCAAAGCTCCCCCCATCCGCGAGGTCGACATCGCGCTGAACCGCGACCTGCTCAACGCGGATCCCGCCACCGCCCGGCTCGAGACCGGCCGAATCGGCGGCGATGTCGTCGCCGTCGCCTCCCGCTCGGACTACCTGCTCGACAACATCTCCAACACCCTCGACGTCGCCGCAGGAGACGCCGACGTTGCCAAGCGGCTCTTCCTGTTCCTCGGTGTCCCGGGTGGCTTCCTCGCCGCGATGCTCGCCGCGTACTCCGGCACCGTCCTCGCCGAGGCCCAACGCCGCGAGCAGGCCATGCTGCGCGTCCGCGGGGCCGCCCGGTCGCACCTGCTGCGCATGCTCGCACTGAGAACGTGCGCACTGACCGCCGCCGGGTCGACGATCGGTCTGGTGAGCGGCTACGTCGTAGCGGCCGCGATCCTCGGCCAGGAGTCGCTCGACCGGGCCAACCCGTCAAGCCTGGCCGCCTCCGCACTGCTCGGCACCGTCGGCGGGTTCGCCGCAACAGGCCTCGCGCTCTACCTGACCGGCCGCCGGTCCATCGACCGGGAGATCAACGGCGACCGGGCCCGGCACACGCTCATCGTCCCCATCTGGCGGCGGGCCCGCCTCGATCTCATCGGCATGCTGGTTGTGGTCGTCGGGACCGCAGTGGCCGTCCGCTCCGGGGCATTCGAAGGAGCGCCGGGCTCGGTGTACTTCGGCCGCGGGGTCACCCTCAACGTGGCCCTCCTCGTGCTGCCCCTCGCAGTGTGGATCACCGGCAGCCTCCTGGGCGCCCGCGTCGTCGGCGCGCTGCTCGGGCGGACCCAGCCTCGGTCGACGGCCGCCGTCGGGCGTCCGCTGCCCAGCCTGTACCGACTCAGCATCGGACGGCGCCCCTGGTCCATCAGCAACGGCGCCTTCATCGTCACGCTCATCGTTGCGCTGGCGACGTGCTTGGCGGCCTTCACCGCGTCCTACGACGCCGCCAAGATCCGAGACGCCCGCTACGCGAACGGCGCCGACATTCGCATCACCCCCAGCCCCACCTCCGCGCGCCCCTACACCGCAGACGACGCCAAGGTCTTCCAAACCCGTGGCATCGCCGCCGCTACCCCGGTCGTGTACGAACTCAGCAACGTCATCCTCCGCAGCGCCCGCACCTCTGATCCCGCCAACCTGGCCGCCGTCGACCCCACCAGCTACCCCGTGGTCGCCCCGTTGACCGGGAGCCGCTTCACCCACGGCAGCCCGCAGGACGCCATCCGAGCCCTGCGCGACGACCCTACCGCCATCCTCGTCAGCCAAGACATGGCAGCCTTCCTCAAGGCCGACGTCGGTGACACCCTGCAGGTGGTGTTAGCTCGCGCCACTGACGCCCAAGTGGAGGTCCCGCTCCACATCGTCGCCCTGTTCGAACGCCTCCCCGGGTTTCCCGACGGAGCCGACGCCGTCATGGCAATCTCGGCCCACACCTCCGCCGCGCCGTCGAAGAACCCCGACTTCTTCCTCGCCAGGACCGAGAGCAACGACGACGCCGGACTGCGCGCAGCAGTTGCGTCACTCCAAGCCGACACCACGAGCGGCGAGTTCCAGATCGACACCCGAGCCACCACCCTTGCCAGCGACCAGTCGAGCCTCGCTGCGCTCAACATCGCGGGCCTCGTCCAACTCGACTCCACTTTCTCCCTCGCGATGGCCGTGGTGACGATCGCGATCTTCGTCTTCGGCCTCCTCCTCCAACGCCGCCGCGAATACATCACCCTTCGCGCGCAGGGACTCGAGCCGTCCACCATCAGAAGACTCATCACCCTTGAGGCCGCCACCGTCGCAGTGGTCGGCGCCATCGCCGGAGTCGTCGTCGGCGTCGTCATGGGCTCCTACTTCGTCGCTGTGCTCCGACCCCTGTTTGTCCTCACCCCCAACTATGCCGTCCCCATCAACGGCGTCGCCCTCGCCGTCGGTCTGGTGCTGCTTGCCACCATCGCCTCGACCACCGCCGCCTCGCGACTGGTCAACCGCCTCGAACCCACAGAACTCCTCCGCGACGAGTGACCGCAAACACCGCCCAAGCATCGGGCCCAACCAAGGACGAACCACGAGGAGTCGACCTGACCGCACATGAAGCCGACGTCACTTGGTCAGCTTCCGTTCAGGTTCGTGCGCGAAGCTTGCGCACGGAACCGTGCTTGGTGAAGGGCTGGCCATGAAGATCCTGCTCGTCGAGGACGACGTCAAGATCGCCACCGTCGTCAAACGCGGCCTCGACGCGGAGGGCTTCACCGTTGATGTCGCGTTCGACGGTGTCGATGGTCTCTGGCTCGCAACCGAAGGCACATACGACCTGATCCTGCTCGACATCATGCTGCCGGGCCGCAACGGCTTCCAGGTCTGCGCGGACCTCCGTGCCCGAAAGGTGTGGACCCCGATCATCATGCTCACCGCCAAAGATGGCGACCTCGACGAAGCCGAAGCGCTCGACGCCGGCGCCGACGACTACCTCACCAAACCGTTCTCGTTTCCCGTGCTCGTCGCCAGGGTCAGATCGATGCTGCGCCGCGTCGGCGGCCGCACCGAACCGGTCCCCGCCAGCGCCGGCGATCTGCGAATCGATCCGGTTGGTCGGCGAGTCTGGCGCGGCGACACCGAAGTGGTGCTGACCGCCCGACAGTTCGACGTCCTCGAGTTCTTGATCCGCCGAGCCGGCCAGGTCGTCACCAAGCAGGAGATCCTCAATGGTGTCTGGCAGTATGACTTCGACGGCGATCTCAACATCGTCGAGGTGTACATCCGGCGACTCCGCAGGGCGATCGACGACCCATTCGGCCGTCGCGCGATCGAAACGATCCGCGGTTCCGGCTACCGGCTCGCAGCTGACGGGGGCTGATCGCCGATGCGCCGCACGATTCGGTTCCGGATTACAGCGCTGGCCGTGGCGATCTGCTCAGGCCTCCTGATCGGCGTTTCGCTGCTGATGGTCACAGGGCTTCGGTGGCAACTCACCGACAACCTCGATGAAGGCCTCAACCAACGCGCCGACACAATCGCAGCGGTCGTCAGCGACACGCTCCCCACGCAACTCTCCGCCGACGAGGACCTGCTGATCCAAGTCGTCGACTCGAACGGAACGGTGCTGAGTTCATCGTCCAACCTTGCCGGCGATCAGCCGATCACGTCGCTGCGTCCAGGCATCCGCAACATCTCGAACGTTCCGGGCCGAACCGAAGCGTTCCGAGTCCTGGTTCGCGAGATCAGTTCGAACTCCGCACAAGTGACGCTGATCGTCGGTGTCAACAACGATGACGTCACCGACCCGGTCAGGATCCTCACGCGTCTCCTCACCGCCGCGGTGCCGGCCGTCATTGTCATCCTCGGTGCGCTCACCTGGTGGCTGACCGGGCGAACGTTACGACCGGTGGAGAAGATGCGCAGAGAACTCGCCGAGATCACCGGCACCAACCTCGGACGCCGAGTCGCCGAACCCGCGACCGGCGACGAAATCGACCGCCTCGCCCACACCATGAACGAAACCCTCGACAGGCTCGAAGACGCCATCCGCCGACAGCAACGCTTCGTCGCCGACGCATCCCACGAACTCCGCAGCCCACTCACCCGAATCCGCGCCGAACTCGAAGTCGACCTCGCAACCGGTGAACCCTCCGACCCAACGAGAACCGAACACAGCGTCCTCGACGAAACCATTCACCTGCAACAACTCGTTGAAGATCTGCTCCACCTCGCGCGCGGCGACGACGGCATCGTCGACTCCGACTTCCGGCCGGTCGACCTCGACGACATCGTGCTCCGCGAGGCGCGACGCCTCCGTGAGCGCGGACGCGTCGCGGTCGACCTGAAGGGAGTTGCTGCGGCCCAAACCATCGGGGATCCACATCAACTCGCACGAGCGGTCCGCAACCTGTTCGACAACGCAGAACGACACGCCGCATCGACAGTCACTGTCGGCCTCGGCGAGAGCGAGGGTCGTGTGCGGCTCACCGTCAGCGACGACGGCGACGGAATCCCCCGCGAGGATCGTGACGTCATCTTTGAACGCTTCACCCGCCTTGACGACGCCCGAGCACGCGACATCGGTGGCACCGGCCTCGGTCTCGCCATCGTTCGCGACATCGTTCAACGTCACCACGGCACAGTCGAACTGGACAGTCGCGCCGGAACCTGCTTCGTGGTCGAGCTACCACTCGTTCCCTGATGGCGCCCGCGGCGTTTCAGCGTGGCGTCAGGTCACATTTCGTACCCTGCTTACAACCCCTCCGAAGGAGCACCCATGAAGCGCAGCACACGAATCGCGATCGCAGCCGTCGCAGCCGTCGCAGGACTCGCCACCGCAGGAGTCGCTGCCGTGAGCGCAAGCACGAGCGACGACAACGAAATTGACACACCAATCACCGGCACCGACCTGCAGAAAGCGAGCGACGCAGCACTCGCCTCCACCGGCCAAGGTCGAGTGACCGGAACCGAAGTTGGCGACGAGGAGAGCTATTACGAAGTCGAGGTCACACTCGAGGACGGAACGGAAGTCGACGTGCAACTCGACAAGGGCTTCAAAGTCGTCGGATCAGAACCTGACACGGCCGACTCCGATCAGGACGAAGCCGACTGAGGGCGCGCTCGCCGGCTACGGGTTCGTGGTGACGCTGCAGCCCGACGCCAGCTTTGGGCGGATCCTCGCCGCCTACGTCGGCATCTTCGTCGCGGGGTCCCTCGCCTGGGGCGTCGTCGACGGATTCGAACCGGACCGGTTCGACCTGGCCGGGCCGGCGATCTGACTGGTCGGTGGCGCCGTGATCATGTACGCCCCACGCTGAACAGAATCCCTCTTGACCTTCAAGTCGACATGAAGGTTTAGGGTGGCCTGCAATGACCACAGGATTGAAGATCAAAGAGGTCGCCGATGCCAGCGGGTTCACCGCGGCGACGTTGCGCTACTACGAACAGATCGGGCTACTCCCAGAGGCGTCGCGCACACCGGCCGGCTACCGGATGTACGACCAGCGCACCTTGGATCGGCTGGCGTTCATCGCTCGTGCCAAGCAACTCGGCTGCAGCCTCGATGAGATCACCGGCCTCACGACAGCCTGGGACGGCGGTCAGTGCGGCCCGATCCAGGACCAGTTGCGCCAACTGGTCGCCGAAAAGATCGAAGCCGCTCAGCATCAGATCGCAGAGCTGGCGACGTTCACTGCCGAATTGCAACACGCGGCAACGTCGCTCGAACGTCACCGGCCCGACGGGGCGTGCGATTCGAACTGTGGTTGCGTCAGCGACCCCGACAACCCCCAGCCCAATGTCGCGACCATTCAGGCCATCTCGCTGTCGACCAAGCCAGCAACAACCGGTGAGCCGGCGATCGCCTGCACACTGTCGGCGGGGTCGATGAAGGGTCGGATCGCCAATTGGCAGTCACTGCTCGCCCATGTCGAGCGACGTCAAGGGATCGACGATGGTGTCCGCAACGTATTCGACGCGTCAGTGCCGATCGATGAGCTGATGCGCTTGGTCGCCGCGGAGCAGGCCTGCTGCCAGTTCTTCCAGTTCGCGATCACCGTCGACACCCGCGGTGTCGCCCTCGAGGTGCGCGCACCCGCAGACGCTCAGACGATCATCGAGTCGATGTTCGGGTCGCCGTCATGAGCGCCAAGAAAGAGAACGCAACGATCATCGGCGTCGGGGTGGCGGCATGCGCGGTGTGCTGCGCAGGCCCGATCCTCGGCGTGCTCGCCGCGATTGGTTTGGGCACCGCAGCGGGCTTCGCCTTGTTCGGCGCCATCGCCATCGTCATCGGCGCCGCAGTGATCGCGTTTGTGCTGGTCCGTCGACGCCGACGCGCCGCCACGTGCACGCCCGCCCACGTAGCCGCACCGGTGCCCGTTGATCTGACCGAGATGCGGACATGATCATGAGAATCGCCCAACTGGTTCGCCTCCGCTGGCTGCTCGGCACGCTGTTGGTCGCGGCCGCCGCCCTGTTCGCCGTCGGCGTCGCAACCGAAGGCGACAGCCACCACGAAACCGTCGCCACCGTCGAGTCCGGCGAACACACCGAAGCAACCGAACAGGCCGAACACAACGAACAAACCGGAACGTCCGAGACCGGCGAACGAATCCTCGGGATCAACCTCGAATCCACCCCACTCGTCGTCATCGCGGTGCTCATCTCCATTGCGCTCGCCGCCGCGACCTGGACACACGACCACAAGGTGATCCTGCTCCTGACCGCCTTGTTCGCTGCCGCGTTCGCCGTCCTTGATGTCGCCGAGTTCACCCACCAGCTCAGACAGTCAGCCGCCACCATCGCGATCATCGCCGCGACCATCGCCCTGCTCCACGCCGCCGCAGCGTTCCTCGCCGAGCAACGGCGCACCGCGATGCCCTAGCTCGTGACGCGGCAGATTCGTTGTCGTGCACGTCTCATGTGCGACTGCAGCAGCACGGCATGGCCATCGTGCAACCGCCGCCAACCTGTATTCAGGGTCGTTGCTTCTCACCGCGATGGAGCAGTTCGATCATCCCGGCGATCCGCCGTTCGCGCTCCTCGGGACGACGCTTCGTGGCGTCGATCCAACGAAGGAAGGCCCGCCGATAGAACTGGCCAACCGTCAAAGAACGCCCCGGCGGCCGGCTCAGCCGCGAGCGCCGCACGCACGTCCTCGGCGAGGTCATCACGCTGCGGTCCCTCCGGCATCAGAACGACATCAACTACATCGCCGGGGGCAACGCCGCAATCTCGTCGCCATGCCGCACCGAACACGATCCCGAACCCGTCATCCAGAACTTCGACCGACGCTCGGACGTTCATTCCGTTCACAGTGCCGTGGACCCGTTTTGTCTTGCTGCCCCAGACCGCGTTCGGATCAAAGGGCACGGGCACCATCACACGGTTTCGGCTACCCGTGACGACCACGGCCGAGTACCACTGTGACGTCGGCATCCGACCACGATAGATCGGGCTGTCGCCTCATCCGACGGAACCGAGCACCGCCTCGATCTGCGCGGCTGTCGGCGAGCCCGCATAGCCATCTGGCGTGCGATAGATGCGGCACGACAACCCCGATCGGTTCGTCCCCGACGGCAAAGGGATCTATGCCGTCGATCAAGATCGCGGGCGAACCGCGGAACGACACGCGGTCGCCTCCGCGTCGTTGACACCTGCCGACCAGCACCCACGTCACCTGTTCACGAGGTTGTGCGCTCGTGACCTCGTCACGGCATCAGTCAGTCGGCGGTCTCGGCTCCGCCGGCGTCCTTCTGAAGGGTGGTGGTCTGGATGGCGGTGTCGGTGGCGCTGACGGTGACGGAGACGTCGAGTGCGTTGGTGTCGGTGAAATAGAGGCTGAACTCGTTGACGGGGAAGTGGTCGGGTGCGCCGGTGTTGTCGAAGTGTGCGGTGCGTTGTCCGCCGGCGGGGATGGTGAAGTCGGCGGGGAGCTTGGCGTAGTAGTTCTCAGTGACGTTCGTAGCCAACCCCACGCAGGGTCGTGATTCGGCTGACGCCGCCAGAGGGGTCGATCTTGCGGCGCAGCGCAGCGATGTGAAAGTCGAGGGTCTTGGTCGAGCCGAACCAATGCTCATCCCACACATCAGCCATCAGCGTCTCGCGTGACACAGCGTTGCCGGCATCACCGACGAGGCGCGCCAACAGGTCGAACTCCTTCGCTCGTAGGACCAACTCGTCGCCGTGAAGCCATGCGCGTCGGGCGTTGCCGTCGATGATCAGATCGCCCGCGGTCGCCCGCGACTCGGTGCGTGGTTCGGCCCGACGGAACTGCGCTCGCAGGCGTGCCAGCAACTCGGCGAGCTTGAACGGCTTGGTGATGTAGTCGATCGCGCCGGCATCGAGGCCGACCACCACATCGAGCTCTTCGTCGCGAGCAGTCAGCATCACCACATCGATCGTCGAATCGCGCCGATGGATCTCCCGGCACACCTCCAGCCCATCCATGTCCGGTAGCCCAAGATCCAACAACACCAGATCCGGGCGAATCGCAGCCACCCGGTCAACGCGCCCCGCCCGGTCTGCTCCCAACGGGTCTCGTAGCCACTGCCCTCGAGGGCGCGCAGCAACGTCGCTCCGATGCGTTCGTCATCCTCGACGATCAAGATCCGCTCACCGGGCACGAC
>JANNZY010000096.1:0-29541 GCA_031410915.1 Actinomycetes bacterium | reverse complement strand
TTTATTAAAAAAAATGAAAGTTGAAGTAGTTTGCACAACGGATGACCCGATCGATTCGCTGGAACGTGGTTGTGAATACGGGGGAGGGGTATAGCCTGGCTCGTACCCCAGGGGGGTATCACCGCACAGGAGCGAACCATGGACACGACCACGATCTTCACCGTCACCGGCATGACCTGTGGGCACTGTGTCGCGGCCGTCACCGAGGAGGTCTCGAAGCTCGACCACGTGAGCAGCGTCGACGTCGACCTGGCCAGCGGTTCGGTCACGGTCGTGTCCGATGGTCCGATCGATCCGATTCAGTTCGCAGCCGCGGTCGACGAAGCGGGATACGAGGTCGCGACGTGAACACGGCCGGCAAGCTCGCCGCATTCGCGGCAGTCGTCGCCACCGCGTTCGGCGGCGCGGCAGCAGTCGGTGCCGCAGTCGGCCCGCTCGATGTCGGTGGTGATGGTTCATCCCACTCGACGCACGGCGACGGCTCGGCAGCGGCTGATGTGCCGCGCGGACTCGCCGTCGCTGCGGCCGGACACCGCTTGGTGCTCGACACTGCGACGGTGTCGAGCGGTCACGCGTCGTCGTTCGGATTCTCGATCGTCGACGACGACGGGATCGCCGTGACCGAGTTCGACGAATTGCACGAGCGTCCTGTGCATCTGATCGTGTTGTCGCGCAACATGGTCGACTACCTCCACGTGCATCCGGTCATGGACGCGACCGGACACTGGAGTGTCGATCTTCCCGCTCTCGATGCCGGCTCATACCGCGTATTCGCCGACTTCCAGCCACGCGGTGAGGCGAACCTGACTCTGGGTGCCGACGTCACGGTGCCCGGCGATGTGCGTGCGGTCGCCATTCCGGCAGCGCACCCCGTTGCGACGGTCGACAGCTACACGGTGACCATGGACGGCACGCCGCAGATCGGCGACAGCGAGCTGAGTTTCACGGTCGAGCTCGACGGGCAGGTCGTACGAACCGACCCATACCTGGGCGCGTCGGGGCACCTCGTCGCGATCCGCGTCGGAGATCTTGCCTACCTGCACGTCCACCCACATGAAGACGCCACGACATCGGTGGTGACGTTCACCGGCGAGTTCCCAACGGCCGGCACCTACCGGCTGTTCTTCGACTTCTCCCACGATGACATCGTCCGCACGGCGGCCTTCACTGTCGATGTCGAGAGCGTTTCGCTGGCGGGAGCGATGGACATGCCCGAGGATGGACACTGACATGGCTGCCGAGACAACACAACCGGTGGCGGGTTCGCAGATCCAGCTCGAGATCGGCGGGATGACGTGCGCGTCGTGTGCCGCCCGTATCGAGAAAAAGCTGAATCGGATGGATGGAGTCACCGCCACCGTCAACTACTCGACGGAGAAGGCCAAGGTCACATTCGCCGACACGGTGACGTCGGCCGACCTCATCGCACAGGTCGAAGCAACTGGCTACACGGCACGCCTGCCGCAGCCGACGTCTCCGGCTGCGGGGACCTCCGGCGTCGAGGCTCACGCCGACAGCGAGGACGTGACCCAGTCGCTCCGTCAGCGACTGCTGATCTCGTCGTTGCTCGCGCTACCGGTGATCGCGCTCGCGATGATCCCGTCGTTGCAGTTCGACGCATGGCAGTGGCTGTCGCTCACGCTCGCGGCGCCGGTCGTCACCTGGGGAGCCTGGCCGTTCCACAAGGCCGCCTGGACGAACGTCCGTCACGCCGCAGCGACGATGGACACGCTCATCTCGGTCGGCACGACGGCCGCATTCGGGTGGTCGCTGTATGCACTGTTCCTCGGTGACGCAGGCGAACTGTCGATGCGCCACGGCTTCTCGATCCGGCCCGAGCGGGGGATGGGTTCGAGTCAGATCTACCTCGAGGTCGCTGCCGGGGTGACGGTCTTCATCCTCGCCGGCCGCTACTTCGAGGCCCGCGCCAAGCGCCGCTCGGGCGCTGCCCTCCGAGCGTTGCTCGAACTCGGCGCGAAGGACGTGGCCGTGCTTCGCGACGGCATCGAGACGCGGATCGCCGTCGAGCAGCTCGTCGTCGGTGACCGCTTCGTCGTACGGCCCGGCGAGAAGATCGCGACCGACGGCATCGTCGAGGACGGCACGTCCGCCGTCGATGCCTCGCTGCTCACCGGCGAACCCGTTCCCGTGGAGGTCGGCCCGGGCGACCCGGTCACCGGGGCCACGGTCAACGCCGGCGGACGCCTCGTCGTCCGTGCCACTCGAGTCGGTTCGGACACGGCTCTTGCCCAGATCGGTCGGATGGTCGAGGACGCGCAGAACGGCAAGGCCGAGGTGCAACGACTCGCCGACCGGATCTCGGCGATCTTCGTTCCCGTCGTCATCTCGCTCGCGTTTGCGACCCTGGGCTTTTGGCTCACCGCGGCGGCGACGAACTCCACAACAGCGGCGTTCACCGCAGCGGTTGCGGTGCTGATCATCGCCTGCCCGTGCGCCCTCGGATTGGCGACGCCGACAGCGTTGATGGTCGGCACCGGCCGCGGCGCGCAGCTCGGGGTGTTGATCAAGGGCCCCGAGGTGCTCGAGTCGACTCGGGCGGTCGACACCATCGTGCTCGACAAGACCGGAACCGTCACGACGGGCAAGATGTCACTCGTCGAGGTCATCACGACCGCCGACACGACGCTCGACGAGGCGCTGTTCCTGGCGGCCTCGTTGGAGGACGCCTCCGAGCATCCCATCGCGCAGGCCATTGCCGCCGGCGCTGTTGCCCGCGGCGTGACGTTGGCGCCGGTCGAGTCGTTCGCGAATACCGAGGGTCTCGGTGTCCAGGGTGTCGTGGATGGTCACGCCGTCGTCGCGGGCCGGGAGCGATTCCTGGCCGACTGGTCGCTCCACCTCGACGACACGCTGCGCGCCGCCCGAGACGCGGCCGAAGCCGCCGGGCGTACGCCGATCTACGTCGGCTGGAACGGGCAGGCCCGTGCGGTCATGGTCGTGTCCGACACCGTCAAGGCAACCTCGGCAGAGGCAATCGTCGGGCTGCGTTCGCTCGGTCTGCGACCGGTGCTGCTCACGGGTGACAACGCGCGGGCAGCGCACTCGGTTGGCGCGCTGGTGGGCATCGAGGAGGTGATCGCCGAAGTCCTGCCGCAGGACAAGGTCGATGTCATCCGACGCCTCCAGGCCGAGGGACGCATCGTCGCGATGGTCGGCGACGGCGTCAACGACGCGGCAGCATTGGCCCAAGCCGATCTCGGTCTGGCGATGGGAACGGGCACCGATGCGGCGATCGAGGCCAGCGACATCACGCTTGTGCGCGGTGATCTCCGAGCTGCGGTCGATGCGATCCGGCTTTCGCGGGCGACGCTGAAGACGATCAAGGCAAACCTGTTCTGGGCGTTCGCGTACAACATCGCTGCGCTCCCTCTCGCCGCCGCAGGTCTGTTGAACCCGATGCTGGCCGGTCTGGCGATGGCGTTCTCCAGCGTCTTCGTGGTCACGAACAGCCTTCGCCTGCGCCGCTTCGCTTCCGTGAGTGGTGTACCCCTACGGGGTACGGTGGGTCGTCATGGCCAGTGACTCGAGTGCTCCTCCCCACGGTTACTCGCTCGACAAGGACGCGTACGTCAAACGACTCCGGCGGATCGAGGGGCAGGTTCGCGGTCTGCAGCGCATGATCGACGAGGACATCTACTGCATCGACATCCTCACGCAGGTGAGCGCGGTCACCAAGGCGCTGCAGAGCGTCGCCGTTGGACTGCTGGACCAACACGTTCGTCACTGCGTCACGAACGCGGCGACGAACGATCCCGATCACGTCGGAGACATGGTCGGCGAAGCAACACGTGCGATCGAGCGCCTCCTGAAGTCCTAGCGCTCGGCCCGCTCGACGGTCACCCTGTACGCGCCTGCGAGAATGCGATGTTCGATTCGTGACCGTCGTCGTGCAGCCGTTGTCCACAGTGTCCCGGTGCAGTCCCGCACGTGTCACAGAGATGGAGGGGCAAGTGAGCGAAGGCAATCCGGCGCAGAACCACGACCTGGCCGACGAGATGGCGATACGCGCTCTGACCGCTGCGTACACCGATGCGATCAACCGCTTCGACATCGACGACATCGCCCACGTCTACGACGAGGACTCGGTGTTGACAATGATGGATCGTCCGAGCATCGTCGGTCGTCCGGCGATCCTCGACATGCTCCGCGCGACGGTTGCCCGCTACCAGTTGGTGATGCAGCTGCTCCACAGCGGTGTTGTCCAACTCGACGGCGACCACGCACGGGCGCGCTGGCAGATCACCGAGCTGCAAGTCACGCTGGAAGGCGAGCCCCGATTCGTGGCCGGTCGATACGAGGACGAGCTCGTCCGACGCGCTCGCGGCTGGCAGTTCTCCAGACGCACATTCACGGCCCGCTACCTCGGCGACCTTGCGCTGAGCAGCGGTGTTCTTCCAGATCCGCCGGTCCGCTTCCCGCTGTGGCCGCAGCGTGACGGTGGCGCGTCGTGAGCGAGCAGCCGCCCTTCCGCTCCTCGCTGCAGACGTTCGAGGCACCGAGCGCGACGTCTTCGCTCGACACCTGCCAGCGTCGGAGATGCCCGGCGTCGTGGGGCGTTGGAATGCGCCCGATGTCGCCGTTGTGAGCGGCATGATCCAGCGCGGAGTGTCCTAAGGCGTTGGAAAGATCCAGCGTGGAAAGTTGACCGCGGGATCGTGCCGTCGTGAGCGGCATGATCCGGCGTGGAGTGTCGTGGGACGTTGGACCGCGCCCGATGTTGCCGTTGTGAGCGGCATGATCCAGCGCGGGATGTCGGACCCACGCCGAGACTGAACTACGCAATCGGGTGCGGCGTGTGCTCGTGGTTCGGGTCGGCGGCGAAGATGCGCTCGTAGATCTCATAGATCAGCGCCGACTTGTCGTTGTTGTACTGCCACACGGTCTGGGGTGAGCGCTCGGCGAGCGAGCGCTTGAGGTCGCGATAGGCAGCGTGGTCGTCGGCGTCGGTCGACAACCAGTCGCGGAACATGATGTGGCGCTTGGGCTCCACGGCATCTGGCGAGAAGACGTGCAGGTTGCAGCGCGGCTTCGCGAACGAGAACACGCGGTGCTGCTGCCAGTCCGGCTCGCGGATGATCAGCGTGAACCCCGCGGCCGCCAGGTCTGGAGCGTACGAGGTTTCGTCGGACGAGTCGGCCACGGTCAGATCGATGTCGATCAGAGGTTTCGCCCACATCTCGGCGATCGACGTCGAGCCGACGTGCTCGATGGACACGACGCGATCGCCGAGCGCGTCGCGCACGACCCGTTCCAATTGTGCGAACGACTCACGCCATGTCGGGTCGGGTGCGACCACCTCCACGGTTCGGGTCGGTCGCGAGACCACCGTGGCCGCAGCCATTTGCTCGGCCGTGACGGTCTCGTGGGCTGTCCAATACGGATGCGTTGCCATCGACCCCCCGACGATAGTGCGGTGGCGAGCCCACGTCCCGGCCACGCGCAGTAGGGCCGTGGCCCCCGAGGCGCACCTCACCCACGCGTGTGCGCGGCGTCGCCCCAAGCACACAGATCAGCCACGCGTGTCGGGCGGGGGAGTCGGTGTCACGGTTCGCCCACGCGTGTGCACGGCGTCGCCCCAAGCACACAGATCGGCCACGCGTGTCGGGCGGGGAGTCGGGTGTCACAGTTCGCCCACGCGTGTGCACGCCGTCGCCTCAAGCACACAGATCGGCCACGCGTGTCGGGCGGGGGAGTCGGGTGTCACGGTTCGCCCACGCGTGTGCGCGGCGGTGGTGTGTGCGGCGGATGCGTCGCTTTCACGCGCTGGCGGACGTGGCGGGCTGATACGGGGCGGGTAGGTTCGAGCTCAGTGGGGTTGCGACGGAGGTGACATGCGCACGTTGACGCGGGAGGAGGCTCGGCGAATCGCGTTGCAGGCGCAGTGGTTGGACGCGTGGCGGCCACCGGACCTGTTGACGCTGGCCGAGCGGCTGACTCTGCTCCAGCTCGACCCGACAGCTGTCGTCGCGCCAAGTGCGGACCTGGTTGCGTGGTCGCGGCTCGGCAACGACTACCGGCCGGAGCAGTTGCGGCTCGCCTTGGAACACGAGCGCACGATGTTCGAGCATCGTGCTCAGGACAACGAGATCACACCGAGCATCGTGATGGTCAGGCCCGCGTCGCACCTCGGGCTGTACATGGCCGAGATGGAGATGCTGCGCACCAAGCCGGGCACGGTGCTGACGTGGCTGGACGCCAACGCCGGATTCCGGCAGCGTGTCCTGGATCAACTGCGCGACGCCGGCCCGCTGTCATCGCGAGACATCCCGGATTCGGCAGAGGTGGCCTGGGTGTCGACGGGCTGGACCCACGATCGCAATGTCACCCAGATGCTGGAGTTCCTCGCTTCGCGAGGCCTGGTCGCAGTCGCCGGCCGCGACGGCAAGCAGCGGCTGTGGGATCTCGCCGAGCGGATCTACCCCAACCGTGTGCCGGTCGTTCCGCTGGACGAGGCAAAGCGCATCCGTGACGAGAATCGCCTCCGGTCGCTCGGCCTGGCCCGGCCCCGGATGGTCGGCGATGCCGGCGAGACCGTCACGGTGCAGGGCACCACAAAGACGTGGCGGCTCGATCCGGATGCGTCGGTCGACGGCTTCGCAGGTCGGTGCGCATTGCTGTCGCCCTTTGACCGTCTGATCCACGATCGAGTCAGGGCGTTGGACCTGTTCGAGTTCGACTACACGATCGAGCTCTACAAGCCGAAGGGCAAGCGCCGCTGGGGGTATTTCGCGATGCCGGTCGTGGTTGGCGACCGAGTCGTCGGCAAGATCGACGCCGCCGCCAACCGGGCCGAGGACCGGCTCGACGTCATCGCCGTCCACGAGGACATCGCGTTCACCAAGAAGACTCGCGCCGCCATCGACACCGAACTCCGGGCCCTCGCAGCATGGCTCGGTCTCCACACGGTCGCAATCCGCAACGCATAGGACGCCGCGGTGTCGGTGGCCGGCATGCCGAGCACGCCGGCCACCGACAGACGGTCACAGCACCGTTGTCACGACATGGTCGTCATTGGGTGGGACCTCACGCCGCAATCGCCACGGCGTGGACCTCATGTCACGATGATCTGAGCGTGCATTCCCAAGGCGGCGTGGGGTTCACCGGTCGGCCCGGGTATGAAGCAGAACAGTGCGTACGTGCCGGATTCGAGGTCGAATGTGATGACCTCCTCGTCGTTCCCGCCCGGTGCTGCCAGATTCGTCTCCCACGATCCGTCGGTGACCGTGGACGGATCTTCGGACATCATCGCCTCGTCCAGCGTGACGCCGTCCATCAGCTTGTTGATCGACAGGAAGTGAGCCTCCTTGCCGTCGTTCGTCAGCACGAACGAGGTCCGCCCCCGAGTGGCACGCGGTGGCACTGTGAACGCGTAGTCGGTTGCGACGACGTCGATCGTCGGAACGCCCGCCTCGGTCTCCATCGTCGACCCATCCGTCGGAGGGGTCGTCCTTGTCGATACCGCAGTTGGCCTGCTCGAACCCATCGAACGTGTCGACGGCAAGAATGTCACCGGATCCGACGTCGCTGCGATCAAAGGCCGGACGGCTTTGACCGCGTCGGCCAGCTCGGCCGGCGCCGCAGCGATGTAGCGGGCCAGCAGGTCACCGGATGGCGGGAAGTCCTCGGAGCTGTTCAACTCGTTGGCGACCGCGCAGTACTCAGTCAGATCGGTGGCTGTGGCGGTGTCGCTCGTCGACTCCGGTGTCGTCGCCGGCGTTGTCGGCGGGGCCGTCGACGCCGTCCTTGCGTCGTTGCGGGCTGTCCTCGACGCGCTCGCGGTCGGCGCGAAGCGGCCGCGGCCGCCCGGGCATTGCGACACGAGATCGCGTCGATGGACGGCTTCGTCCGCGAGCTCGGGCTGGAGTGCGAGTTGCTCGCGCTCGCCGCGGAGCCACCGGCGGGCGGCGATTCTGACCTGCCCGCCCACAACGAGCTTGGCGTCGCAACGGACGCGCCGACGTCCAGCTGGGCGATCCGACTCGAGCAGCGCCTGCGGCGAGCCGAAGCCTTCCGACCCGGCGGTGCCGAGTCAGTCGTGCAGACGGCGACGGATGTCGGCGTCCTCGCCGACCTGGTGCCGCTCGCTCGGATTCGTATCGACGCCAACCTGTTGGTCGGGGCGGCGTCGCTCGCGCTGAGCGATCGGCGGCAGGCTTTGCTGGCCGGCGAGCAGGCCTTGCGCGACGCCGCGCACGGGCCCTACCGCCTGCGTTGCGCCGACGCGCTCGACGCGTTGGCGGCGGTGGCCGACGACGGGCAGACGGCAGCGGCCGCAGCGGCCGAAGCGCACGCCCTCGCTGCCGCAATCCGCTCGCACTGCGGTGCCGCTGCGTAGCGGAGTCCGGTGCTCGGCACCCGGGCGACACGCAAACACCGAAGCGGCCCTATCCGATGGATTTCCGGCGCGCTGGTGGCGTGACGGCTGCCCGACCACGACGGGCATCGACGAGTTGGTCGCCTCGCTGCGCATCCAACTCGCGCCGGGCGCGGCCAGGACGTCGACCGACTCGCTGACCCGTGCCGAACGCCAGATCGCCGAACTCATTGCCGACGGCCTCTCCAACACAGACGTCGCGGCCACGCTGTTCGTCTCTCGGCGAACGGTCGAGACGCACCTGACCCACATCTTCCGCAAGCTGGACGTGCGCGCCCGCACCCAACTCGCCGCCATCCACCTCCGCGCCACCCGGCCCGCCTGACGGTCCGGCGGGGTGGGTGGGCGAGATCGGGTTGGGGTCAGCACTCGTGGTCATGGGGGCCGAACGTGCCCTCGTCGCACGGCCGATCCAGTTGGGTGGCGAGCAACGACTGCATCGTGTGCGCGAGCCAGCCCTTGATCGCCGAGTTGAGCGTCGGCTTGGTCATCGCGCTGACGTCGATGCCGACCTCGGGGTGATCCGGATCGTCGCTGCGCACGGCAAGCTGACGGGTGCAGGCCGAGCCTCCAGTCGCCGTGTACTGCAGCACCAGATCGAGTGCTGCGCCCGGGTGCAGAGTGGTCGGGAACGGATTGCGGACCAGCTTCAGTGTCGAGCAACCGGGGCAGCGGCAGCACTCGAACGCGACCTCGGTGATGTGCAGGTCGCAGTCGCCGACGTTGCTGAACGTCAGCCGCTGCTGCACCCGGGTGCCGAACACGACTTCGCCGAAGCATGCCGAGCCCGTGATCACCAGCGTTCCGTGCGGTGTCTTGCCGGAGACGTGCACGGTATGCGGCGACGCGGGGTCGTTGGACGTGATGGTGATGGTGGCGGTCTTGTCGCCGATCGATGTCGGCTGGTAGCGGATCGGGACCTCGATCGACGTGCCGGCCGCGATCGCGACCGGGAACACGGCGACCGACGGTGCCACGAATTCGACCGAGTCGCTGGAGATGGCCGTGATCTCCAGCGTGCAGTCGCCGCTGTTGCTGACGGTGACTTCGATGTCGGCGAAGTCGTCGAGGCAGACGTGCCCGGCCAAGCCCGAGTCGGCCACGATCGTGACGAGACGGGGCTGCCCGCACCGCGCGCTGAGCTCGACGGCGATGACGCCCTTCGGGTCGTCGGAACCGAACGAGATCGTCGTCGCTGCCGGCCCGAATCCGACAGGTGTGAATCGCGCCGCGAGCTCGTAGCTGTCGCCCGTTCCGATCGTCAACGGCAGGGCCGTGACTGCAGCGACCGTGAACGCGGCGTTGCTCGACGTGATCGAGGTGATCGTGAGCGGGCACGTGCCCGAGTTGGTCAACGTCAGCTCGCCGTCCAGCGGGTGACCGAGACACGTCGCGCCGAGATCGCCGCCGGGCGGTGTCGACACGTCGAGCTGCGGCGCGCCAGCCCTCGCAGACGCGATGACGTCCACCCATGGCGCGTCGGGATCGTTGCTGCTGATGCGCACGACGACCTGCTCGGCGATGTTCGGCTGGGTCGGCTTGTAGGTGAGCGTGAAGTCGAGCTGCTCGCCGGGTGCGATCACGACTGGGGTGGCCGGTTGGTTCTCGACGGCGAAGTTCGCCGACCCGAGCAAGGTCGCGATGCTGTCGATGCGCAGTGGCGAGGAACCGACGTTGAACACCTCGATGCTGCGATGCGAACCGTCGGGGCAGATGGTGCCGAACTCGAGCTGATCCTGCAGTGCGACCGTGATCGCCGGCCCGTCGGGTTGGACGAAGCGGAACACACCGCGGCCGTAGGTCGCGACGCGAAGCGCCTTGGGGTGGGTCGAACCGTTGATCGCCAGGTCCGTCACCGGCACACGCGGCAGGTGGACGTCGTCGACCACCATCCAGCTACGGCCGTCGTTGACCGAGCGCAGCACGCCGAGATCGCAGCCGACGTAGATGGTGCTCGGCAGATCCGAGCCGTCCAGTGCCAGCGCCCCGAACGGTACGTCGAGCGCGGTCAGGACATCGTCGATCGAGGCCGCGGGCGAGATGTCCGTCCATCCCGCCGCGCCCAGCGTGGTCCGGAACACGTGGCCACGCGTGCCACCACCCGCGTAGCCGCCGAGTGTGACGTAGAGACGAGTCGGGTCGTTGGGGTCGAACTCGATCCGCGTCACGGCTCGTCCGGGCAGGTTGCGAGTGATGTCGGTGAACGCGACACCGGACGCGGCGAGTGCGTTCTGTGAGACGAACACGCGCGACCCGCCGGTGACGGCGACGAAGTTGCCGTTCGTCGGCGCAACGGCGACGACACCCGACGAGCCGGGTGCGGCGATCGATCGCCACGTCGCTGTTGCGTCGCGCGACTGCCAGAGGTTCTGGCTGCCGGTGACGTACACGACTCCCGTGTTCGACGGGTCGACGGCGAGCGAGTTGATGTAACTGCCATCGTCTTCGGGAGCGACCCACGGCATCGCCACACCGGCCCAGCTCTGGCCGTCGTTGGTCGACAGGAAGACGCCGCCGTTCGTCGCGCCGTAGGCACGGTTCGCCGTGCCGATGTCGTACACGACGTCCCAGCCGTCGCCGCCGCGGGTGTTGCGCCACACCTTCGCCCCGACATCGTGGAGGATGCCGTTGTCCTGCAGGGTGCCGAGCGCGGAGCTGGACGTGCTGTCGGGTTTGCCGTCGACATTGTAGAACAGCGGGGTCTGCACACCGCCAGCGTTCAAAGAGTTCCACGTCGCACCGCGGTCGGTCGATCGCATGCATCCCCCATCGGTTCCGCAGAAGACCACGGATGGAGATCCGGGCGCGAACGCCCACGCGTGCGTGTCCGAGTGAAGCCCGCCGATGGACGTGAACGACGCGCCCGAGTTGGTGGAAACCCCCTGATCGCGTGTGCCGACATACACGATGTCCGATGTGCCATCGCCGGGCGAGGCCGGGTCCACGCTCATCGCCAGCGCGTAGCCGGTGTAGCTCACGCCGGGGATGTTCGTGCCGGTGGTCGGTGCCCAGGTCACGCCCGCGTCGGTGCTGCGGAAAAGTGTGGTGATGCCGCTCAAGAAGCCACCTGATCCGGCGCAGCAGTACACGACCTGGATGCCGCCGGCGTTGGCCGGCGATGTCGGCGGGGCGAGCCGGACGATCACCTTCTCGGCACCGGCCGGCGAGAGCACCGACGTCCATGTCGCGCCGCCGTTGGTGGACTTGAACGCGCCGCTGCCGGTCACACCGGCGTAGAGCACTCGAGCCGCGGTCGGGCTGGTGCGATCGAGTTCGACGCTGTCGACCGATCCACTCAGGCCTGTCCCGCGGGTCCACGTCAGCCCGCGATTGCGCGAGACGTAGACGCCGTTGCCGGCACCGACGTAGATCGTGTTGCTGTCGGCGGGGTCGACGATGACCTCGGTGATCGAGAGGTTGGCGAAGACGTTGCCGTTGCCGTTGTTGCCGGCCGGGAAGCCCGAACCGAGCAGCACCCAGCTCGCGCCACCATCGACCGAGCGGTACAGCCCGCGACGGATGATCGTGTCGATGAACGGCACGCTGAACGAGCGTTGGAACACGTGATCGCTGATCCCGACGTACACGACGTCGAGGTCGTTCGGGTCCAATGCGATGCCGCCGGCCTCGCCAACGCCACGACCGTCCTCGTGATCGAACAGCGGGGTCCATGAACCGCCGCCGTCGATGGTCTTCCACACGCCGCCGCTGTTCGTGCCGCGGTAGATGATCGCCGGGTTCGAGGGATGGACGACGATGCACGTGACGGTGCCGTTGTCCTCGCGCCCCGCGTCGATCGGGCTCGGCCCGACCGGTTGCCAGACAGTTCCTTGGACGGTCATCGCGGATCTCCGGATGCGCTCGGCTCTTCGTTGCTTGTGGGGTCGGCGATCGGTTCGGGGTCCGACGCGCGGACGAGACCGGCACCGCCGGCGACGGCCCCGGGTAGCCGGCGCCACACCGCGTTGGCGCGGTCGAGCAGCTCGGCAGAGGCCGGCTCGCCACCGCCGAAGTGCCGCTCGACGAACAGTGCGTGGGCGGCGACGGACTCCTGAGTCTCTTCGCCTTCGCCCTCGCCGTACTCACCGTTTTCATTGCCTCGCGGCGGTGGCGCCGAACGCGACGAGCGTGAGCGGCGAGGCGTGGACTTCTTCGACTCAGCCATGATCATGTGCTCCTTCGATGTGTGCGGCGGCCGACTGGCGTCGTCCGGTTCGGGCCACGAGGACCACGGCAACGACAGCGGCGACAGCGACTCCTCGTGCGACCCAACGCTCGAACGATCCGTCACCGCCGTCGGGGTCCTCGCCCGTCAGCGCTTCGAACCACGTCGGCCAGGCGATCGTGACCACGGCCACGATCCCGACCAGGACCGTCATGACGTTCAGCACCCGTCGCTTGGTGCTCGTGCGTCGTTCCATCTCGACCTCACTTCCGGCAGGCGGACCGTTCGATCACACCATCACTCAAGAGCCCCCAACCCACCCCCAGATACAAACCATCGTCTGCGGTGGCCGGAGGCCGATCAGAACTGTTCGTCCCAAGTGGTGACGCTGACCTGGGCGACGTAAGTGCCGTCGTCGACGTCGATCGTGAGCGCGCCGCGGATGGTCCGGTCGTCGTCGCTCTTGGTCACGGCAAACTTGTCCCAGCCGTCCAGCTGTTGTCGGGGGCGAAGGGTCTGCTGGCCGATGTCGTCGGGGCTGGTGTCGTCGAGCTCGATCACCTTGAACTCGATGCCGTCGAAGTAGGGCACGAGATCGGGAATCCACTGGTTGAGGTCGCGGATGTCGTCCTGGTCGAAGTCGCCGATCTCGTCGTTGGAGATGGACCGCAGCTCTGCGCCGTCGACGGTGATCTTCATCGCGATGTCGTCCGCACCCCACCCGCTCGTCTCGTCCTGGCACATCAGTCGCGGCGCACCGCGCTGGCCGCCGAGCAGGATCGACACGTTCGTGGTTGCGACCAGATCGACGGCCAGATCACCGGGTGTCAAACCGTCCTGGCGTTGGACGAGGACGTGCACGACCTCGTCGCGCTCCAGCGCGATGTCGAGGTGGTACGCGGGTTCGCCGTCGCGGCGATCGAGCAGATCCCACACGCCGGGTGAGCTCTCTCGCGCCAGCGCGACACCGAACTTGGTGCCGTCGCCCTTCACGTCGATGCCGACCTCCAGCTTGCGCGTCAGACTGATCTTGGGCCCGTCGATGCGGAACCACTTCGAGTCGGCGTCGTCCCACGGCGTCGGCATCCAGTCGTCGTTGAGCCGCTGGCCGAGGTGCGGGAACTCCTCGTGCACGGGCACGCCGTAGGGGAGTTGGATCGAGTCCCAAGGGCCCTGGCCCTGATGGCGGTACGCGCGGAACGAGAACCGTTGCTCGCCGTCGCGTGAGAACGGGAAGACCTTGACCAGGAACGGTGCCGAGGCGAGGACGAACTTCTTGCCGGTGTCCGGGTTCTCCTCCATCCGGTACTGCTGGCGGGGGCGGGACAGGTCGGTGTCGAGGTAGACCTCGAAGCCGCAGCGGTCCTCGCCATCGTCGAGACGGAAGTCGTACGTGCCGGCGGTGCGGAAGATGTACCACTTCACCTGACCCTCGATCAGCCACTGCGCGTCGTCGGTGAAGACAGGGAACGACGGCGGCGACGGGAACGTCGGCTCCATCGCGGTGTCCGGAGTGCTGTTCGGCCGCGGCCGGGCGAGGTCCAATCGCAGTGGGCGATGGTCGGACAGGTAGGACACGTCGTCGTGCCCGGGCGGCACCTCGGCCAGCGCGTAGTCGATCGACAGGTGTTGCGCGGCGAGCCCGCTGTTGGCCGAGGCGAAGATGTAGTCGAGGCGTTGCTCCTGCGGCGGGTAGCGCACGGTGGCCGAGTAACCAGGGTCGCGCAGGCCGGGCGCGCCGACGCATTGCCGGCGGCCCCACAGGTCGACCATGAAGTCGGACAGTGTGTTGCCCAACGTCTCGAACGAGTCCTTCCACTCGCGGTCGGCGACCGCGTTCGACGCTTGCTCGCCGGACACGTTGAGGTCGCCCATGAAGAAGACCTCCTCCGTGAACGGCCATCCGCCGACGCACTCTTCGATGAACTTGCCGACGACGCGCAGTTGCTTGCCGCGCGCGTCGCGATGCTCCTCCAGCTTGTCGGTGTCGGCCTGGGTGTGGCTGAAGAAGACGTGGTACGGCGGCGAGAACTGGTCGCGCTGGACGCGCATGTAGGCAACGCCCTTGCACGCGTCGCCGTCGTTGCCATCGGTGTCGTCGTAAGGGAAGAAGTTGAGCGCGGGGATGACAGCCGGCACGGGCATGCCGGCGAACGCGCAGAGCTGAGCGATGCCGGGGTCGAGCCCGCCGGTGCCGATGGTGGCGAACGGGAAGCGGCTGAACAGCATCAGCCCGCTGTCCTCCAACCGGTAGCCGCTCGTGATCGCGGTTGGTTGGCCGATCAGGTTCCACGTCGCGAGCAGCGCCAGGTTCGTGGTCGACCCGCCGCCCGATTCGTGGCGGAGGTGGTCGTAGTCGCACTTGGCGATCATGTACGGGAACTTGCTGCGCATGCGCTTGCGCAAGATGGCCCGGGCGTCTTCGTCGAAGACCTCGCACAGGCCGACGATGTCGTAGTCGAACGGACTGTTGACGATCGCGTCGGCGATCATCGCGGCGCGCTCCTCGGCCGTGTCGATCGGCGGGATCGTGTACCCCGACGACGCCCCGACCTGCATCGCCCACGAGCGCAGCTGGGTGTTGAACGTGAGGATCCGAAGACTGCTGCTCATGCTGTGACGTCGCTTCCGTGCCTGGTGCACCCGTGAGTGCTTCGCCTGTTGCCGGTGGTTCGCTTGATGCGCTCGTTCATGCTGACGCTCCGATCGCGAGGCCTGTGACTTGCGAGAACTGCGGCCCGCCGAGCGGACCGGGCACGCCGATGAGGTGCTCGCTCAACGTCCATCCGCCAGCGCCACCGTTGGCATCCGGGTCGGGGGTCCAGCGCGTGAGCTGTGCGGCACCGGCGTCGGCCACCACGATGTCGTCCCCGTCGATGCACGCTGCGATCGGGGTGACGAGTTGCCGCGGCCTCGCGTTGCGGCTGTCGATCGCGACCGTCACGGTGCCGTCGCTGGCCAGGATCAGGACGCGCCCGTTGTCCGGATCGGTGACGAGCGTCGTGTCGTCCGGTCCGGCGGCGACTCCGTACGGAGTCACGGCTGAGGTACCAGCCGGGAGCGCGATCTCGGTCCAGCCCGCGCCGGTCGAGTCGTCGATGCGCACCAACCGCCCGAGCCCCGGATCCGCGATCACGATGCGCTGCGAACTGTCGATGTGCACCGACACCGGAGCTCGGAACTCGCCGACCGCACGACTGCCCGAGACGCTGGCCGTGCCGAACGTAGACCACGGCGTCGGACTCGTCGGAGTCGCCGGCCCGAACACGATCCGCTGATTGTCCGTGTCGGCGATGACGAGCAGATCGCCGTCGATCGCGATCCCGCGAGGGCCCTTCAGCTTCCCGATGGCAGCCGACGGTTGGATCACGGTCGTGGCCCCGTCCGAGGTGTCGATCGCCACGACCCGCCCGTTCCCACCATCGGCGATGTAGAGCGCTTCATCGGTCCCTACCTGCACTCCGTAAGGCCGGTCGAGAACGCCAGTCGCCGCCCAGGGTTGCCAGATCGAGGAAGGTGTCAGCGCGTCCAGCGTCTCCACCGCAACCACCCCCCGCCGCCGCTGGTCCACGAGATAGATCACGACCGCCCCGCCCAGAGTTGCGTTTCGCGAAGAGGTTCCAGAGAACGTCCCATGTGTGTGTCGACCTCTCGTTCAAGGTGCCCGTGCATTCCCGAGCCCCCGACCAAGAGGCCAGTAACAGCTGCGAGATACAGCCAAGGCTGACAGGTCCTCGAGATGCCTCGAATCAGTTGTGGTCTGCGCTGCGTGCCAACCGCAGCGGCGAGGACGTTGACATCGCTTCGGCTGAAGCGCCGCCGCATCCTGGAACTCTGCACACGTCACGGTGCCTCGAACCCACGAGTCTTCGGCTCGACCGCCATCGGATGGTCACGATCGAGGCGATCCGGTCGTGCCGAACCGTGCCCGCCTCGAACTCCGCTACACCGAGTTCCGGGAGGCGTCGTAACCCGAGGACGACAGGTGTCGCCCACTCACCCACCTCTCGGTGGCCGGAGCGCCGCCTGACCGTTTGACTCCGTACGGAGTCAGATCGGCGATTGGTCGGCGGCTCAGTAGGGTTGCCAGGTGGCGCTGTACTTGGCGGCTTGGTGGATCGCGTTGATGTCGCTGCCCTCTTTGCCGATGGGAACGGCGTGAATCGTGTGCCAGCCGTCGGGCAGGCGGTCAAGCTCCTTGCCGACCTTGGCCTCGCCCTTCGCGCCGAGTCGCCACGCCCGCTCCTCGGTCTTCAGACGGACGAAACGAGCGATCGTGTTCATCACCGGTGCCTGGCGGTAGACCTCGTCGCGCTTGGCCTTCGCTGCGGCACAGGCCACATTCGCGGATAGATCTCGACTCGATTGTGGTGCCTCGACGGGCACGGCGGTGAGTTCCTGCATGCGAAGTCATCGGCCACTGCTCGCCAGACCTGCGCTCGCTAGCGTTCGCGTCATGGCAGGTGCAGCGTTCGACGTGATTCAGCGGTTCTGGGAGATTCAGGATGCGGGCGACTACTCGGCGCTCCCTCCACTGTTCGCGGACGACGCCGAACTGGTCGATCCGGTCTATGGCACCTTCGTCGGTCGTGACGCGATCGTCGGCTTCATGGCGAAGATGAACACCGAGATGCGAGCCATCGGCGCATCGTTCCGATTGATCGAACTCGCCGGCGACGACGAGACGGCATGGGCGCAGTGGGAAGCCACCACGTCCCGAGGCACCCGCCACGGCGTCGGCGTCTACCGAGTCCGCGACAACCAACTCACCTACTACCGCGACTACATGAACGCCCCCAGCTGACCGCCCCAGGGGGAGGGGCGATGAAATGGGAGCCTAGATGGTGATGAAATGGGAGTCTAGATCATGGTGAAATGGTAGCCTAGGCTCATGGAGTTCGATGATCAGGCCGGCTACCAGCGGCGTTATGTCGATGACTACCTCGATGAAGTCCGTTCGCTGCCAGCCATTTTGCTCGAGGGAGCGAGGGGTGTTGGGAAGACGGCGACCGCCTCCCAACGATGCCGGACGATCCGTGCGCTCGATGAACCGGGAGCAGCTGAGATCGTCGCCGCGGACCCGTACGTGATCGCGACCGACGACGCGCCGGTGCTCATCGACGAGTGGCAGCGCAGCGAGCCGGTGTGGGACGCCGTCCGGCGGCTCGTGGACCGCGAGTCGGTGCCCGGCCGGTTCTTCCTGACGGGTTCCCTTCCCAGAGGGGGGACCCACTCCGGTGCCGGGCGCATCCACGCGGTCAGAATGCGGCCGCTGTGTTTGGCAGAGCGCGGCGTCGCCGAGCCGACGGTCTCGTTCGCGGCGCTGCTTCGCGGCAACGCCGAGGTCGGCGGTCGATCCGGGTTCACGCTGTCCGACTACGTCGACGAGATCCTTGCGTCGGGCTTTCCCGGCCTGCGTCGGTTGGACGGGCGAGCGCTCATCACAGCGCTCGACGGCTACCTCGCACGACTCGTCGACCGGGACATTCCTGACGCCGGGCACCAGGTTCGCCGTCCGGACACCCTGCGCTCATGGCTTCGCGCCTACGCGGCGGCCACCGCCACGACCGCGTCGTGGGAGAAGATTCGCGTCGGCTCGGCGGGCGCGGGCACGGAAGCGCCTGCCAAGTCGACGATTCTCGACTACACCGAGGCGTTGATCGCGCTTGCGGTGCTCGACCCGATCGATCCGTGGACTCCGAGCCGAAACCATCTGCGCGCCGCCGGCCAGGCTCGGAAGCACCACCTCGTCGACCCTGCCCTCGCTGCCCGCCTCCTTCGACGCGATCGCCAGCACCTGCTCACCGGCGAGGATGGTGGGAAGTCGCCCGCTGACGGGGTGCTGCTGGGCAATCTGTTCGAGTCGCTCGCCACACTCTCGGTGCGCAACGCCGCCCAGCCTGCAGACGCCGAGATCTATCACTTCCGAGAGAACACAGGTCGACATGAGGTGGACCTCATCGCATCGACGGGCGATGGGATCGTCGCCATCGAATGCAAGCTCGGCGCGACCGTCGACGATGCGGACACCAAGCACCTTCGTTGGCTCCGCGGACAGCTCGGTGACGACCTGATCGACGCCGTTGTCCTCACCACGGGGCCCGAGGCCTACCGGCGAGCCGACGGCATCGCAATCATCCCACTTGCCCTCCTCGGCGCTTGATTGGGGTGGGTGGCGCGGATCAGGATGCCGGGGTGCAATCGAAGGATGCTGTGCGGGAGTCAATGGTCGCCGAGTTGGGGGAGTCTGCCCTCGTTCGCGATGTCCTGACCGAGCGAGTCATTGCCTCAGCGGGGTCCGCATCTGCGGCGAGCGTGCGCCGGCGGGTGGACGAGTTGCTGCAGCGCGACATGTCGTTCGCACTCCTCGCGGCTGGCGTCGTCTTCGTGCCGGCGTTGGTAGACGGCACGACGTGGACGGCGTTCGTCGATGCCGACGACGCGGCGCAGGGATTCCTGCGAACCCATCCACAGCGTCGCCGTTGGGCTGGTGGTTGATCGCTGACGATGTCGAGCTCGTCGATGCCAACGGGGTGGTCCTCGGCGGGCTGACCACCGACGGGATCTGGCTCGACGGTGCGGAGACGGACGTGGTCTACGGGCCGCAGGATGGTTGAGCGACGTCGCCGGCGGATGGGCTGCCGTCTCAGTGCGCGACGGGGCGCTGCACATCGGCCGGCTCGACGTGCCACCGACGCCGACCGATCGTCAGGTCGCCGCAACAAGAGCAGGGTTCGAGCGAGCGGCCAGCGTGCGCGACGCGACGCTTTTCGACGGCGAGGAAGCGGCGTTGGAGTTCACGTCCGGTGATCGGCCGATCCTCGAAGGGCTGGTGCAGGATCGTGAGGCGTTCATCGCGGCCCAGATGCCTGTTGTGTCCGATCTGTATGCCGCCGCCGGGCTGGAGGAGCGGGGACACAACATCGCGGGGAAGGGCTTCGACTGGGACGCGCTGAGCGCGTGGCAGCAACGAAACCGCGCCAAGGCGTTCTACGGCCTGGGCGAGCGAGATGTCGACGCGTTGACCATGCTGATCGGCGCATGTGGTCTGTACTCCGATGTCGGAGACGAGGCATTGGGCCCCGACGATGACCAGCGAGACGGCGGGGCGCTCCTGCTCAGCGCACTGTTGGAGAGAGGCGCAGTCGGAATCGCGTTCTGGGAGGAGGCGAAGTTCCGCCAGATCTCGATCAACGAGATCGTGGCGTTCGCAGACGCGCTCGCGGCACGAACAGAGGGAGTGCCACTACCGGGCCTGGCGTGGCTGCGGTCGCGATGTCTGGAAGAAATCGGCTCGGTTCGCGAAGCCGTCGCCACGCTCGAGGCCGCTGTGGACAGCCGTTGCACGCACGTGCCGGCGCTGGTCGCGTTGGCAGGCTTTGCGTCGGATCGCGGCGATGGTGTCGCAGCCTGGCGCTGGTTGCGGCAAGCGGGTGTCATCGACCTGGACGACGACGACGATGACGAACTCGACGACGACGTCTTGAATCTGGTCCGCGAAGTCGAGCCCTTCGCCACCCGACCACGCCCGTCAGCCGGCCGCAACGACGCATGTCCGTGCGGTTCGGGTCGCAAGTACAAGGCATGCCATCTCGGCAAGGAGCTGTACCCGCTGTTGGATCGCTCCGGGTGGCTGTACTGCAAGGCCACCAGGTTCCTGCGGCGATTCGAGGACGGCACCGCGAGCGAAGTGGCGACAGCCATGACGGTCGACGCGCCATGGCACCGTCGCGAGTTGATGCGGTCGCATTTCGTGATCGACGTGGTGCTGCATGAGCACGGACTCTTCGACGAGTTTCTCGAAGAACGTGCCGCGCTGCTGCCGGCCGACGAGGCGATCTTGGGCGCGCAATGGTCGCTCGTCGAACGCAGTGTCTTCGAAGTCACGCGCGTCGACGGATCCACGCTGGAGCTGTACGACCTCGGACGCGGCGAGAACATTCGCATCGTGAAGGTGGTGCCGAGCGAGGCCATCCGCGTCGGCATGGTGGTTGTCGGACGTCCCCTTCCGATCGGCGACGAGCATCGGGCGTTCAGCGGTTTCTTACCGATACCGCATCATTTCGTCGAGCCGATGCTCGACGCCATCGCTGCTGGTGATCCGCATGCGATCGAAGACGTCGTCGCTGCACTGGTGCGTCCGCCGGGAGCACAGAACACCGATGGTGACGACATCGTGTTGCACACGATGCAGTGGTCGCTCCCCGCCGCGACCGATGTCGCTGCGCCGCTCACGACCGCCGGGTTCGAGTCCGACGACGGGCGAGCATGGCGGTTGATCGCCGACACCAGGAACCAGGTCGACACGCTCGTGCTCGCCCTGCAGTTCGACCCGGACACGATGACACTCACCGGCGAGGTCAACTCCGACGAACGAGCCCAACGCCTCGCTGCGGTCGTCACGGAGGTGTTGCCCGGATCGGAGCTCGTCGACGATCACCGACGCGAGTTTCACGACGCGCTCGACACTGACCACGACACGATCGATCAGTTCGATGAGTCGGAACCAGGACTGGACAGTCCAGAGATCCGAGAGGCGATCGAAGCGATGTTGATCGCCCACGAGCGGCGGTGGGTCGACGAGTCGGTCCCGGCGCTCGGTGGGCGCACGCCGCGAGATGCCGTCACCGACCCGATCGGTCGCGAGCAGGTTCGTCAACTCCTCGCGTCGTTCCCTGAACCGCCACCGGGACCGGTCAGTGGCATGAACCCCTCACGAATGCGATCGCTCCTCGGCCTCGACGAATAGGCCGCTGCAGGCGACTTCGACGGCGAGTCGTCCGTAGAGATGCTTCGGATGGCTTGCCACGCACCGAATTCACTGGGAACAACGCCTCGACCAGCTCGATGCCCTGTCGCTCGGCGAGCTCCACCAATCCACAACACAACGATCACCGAGGACACATGAGTGACTACACACCACACCCCGATCTCGATCTCGTGCTCGAACGCACGATCCCCGTCGCGCCCGAGCGCGTTTGGGACGCATGGACCCAGCCCGAACTGATCAAGCAGTGGTTCACGCCAGCGCCCTACAAGACGGTCGGCTGCGAGATCGCTCTGCGCCCCGGCGGTCGCTTCAACACGACGATGGAGTCGCCCGAGGGTGAGCAGTACCCGAACTCCGGATGCATCGTCGACATCGAGACCGGGCGCCGCCTGGTGTTCACGAGCGTCCTGTCCGAAGGCTTCCGTCCGGCCGCACCGGTCAACGGTGCCGAGGACCTCGCGTTCACCGGTCGCATCACGATGGAGCCGTCCGGCGACGGCGGCACTCACTACAAGGCCACCGTGATGCACCCCGACGAAGCCACTTAGAAGCGCCATGCCGAGATGGGTTTCTACGACGGTTGGGGTGCCGCGCTCGACCAGTTGGTCGCGCTGCTGTCCTGACCGTGTCGGTGACGCGTCAGCGGTACTCGATGACCGGCTCGCGACCGAAGAAGGTCGCGAGTCGGGTCGCTTCGACGGTGATCAGCGCGCGCTGCTCGTCATCGAGCGACGGGGCCAGACCGAGCGCGATCGTCATGGCCGCGGGGGCGCGTTGGGTGCGCTTCCACCAGCCGGCGTCGTGGCGATCGCAGATGACGACCCCGCCTCCGGCTTCGGCGAAACGATGCGGCTCGTCACCGCGAGGGTGACCGAGCATCCGCCCGACGTTGAGCGTTGCGAAGCTGAGGTACGCCTCGTCGAACGTCGGCAGCAGGAACGCGCGGTGTGGCCGGTCGCGCATCACCAATGTCGGGTCGAACCAGAACGTGATGTCGTCGACGACGAGCGACTCCAAGGTGTCGCCGAGATCGGTGATCGCGGCGCGGATCTCGCTCAAAGTCAGCGTGGTCCAGCGCAACAAGTCGCGCTCCGACGACGGCCCGTGTCCGGCGAAGAAGCGATGCACGAGCGTTCGCGCGGCATCGCTCCGCTCCAGCGTCGGTGTCGGTGCCACCAACTCGTCGACGAGCCCGTAGGTGTGGGCGTTGCCGCGCAGCGGGCCGCTGCAGACGATGCCGCGCAGCTCGGCGACCAGCAGCAGGTCGCGCACGGTCTCGCCGATCGATGAGAGGCCGACCTCGCCGAACCCGACACCGATCTCGGGCACGGTGCGGAACTCGCGGCCACGGAGCAGTTGCTGCAGCGTTTCGATCGAGTGGTCGATGACCGACGCATCGATGGCGAGCCGAAGATGTCGAGCCGCCATGCCCGACTCGACCTTCGCCGACGTGAGCGCCAGGATCCAGCGCAGGTCCTCGGCGGCGACGTAATGCCACGTCGGCCGCAGGATGTGGGTGCGCACGATCCGGCCCGAATCCAGCGCTGCACGCACCATGACATCGTCCGCCCCTGTCGTTCGAATGCCTACCGAGAACCGCGCCAGCGGCGCGTCCTGCGACTGCACGCAGAGCAGCAACCGCACCACATCGACCGCATCACCCATCGGCGCAGCAGTGAGCCGCTGTGTCCCATACCGCTGCCGAATGAGCTCATCCCGAGACGCCGCCACCATCCCCCCATCTGAGCACGACCTGGTCGACACCGCGCCACCGCCATCGCCACGACACCGGTCAGGTCGAGCAGTGCATGCAGCAGGCCGCTGAGATTTCACGGCAATTGGACCTCGGGCAGCCATCACGGATGGGCCACTACGATCGGGCAGATGGTGAACCTCGACGAGGTGGCGCGGTTGGCTGCGGCGATGCCGGGCGTGACCGAGGGCGAGCGTTTCGGCAATCGGACATGGTTCGTGAATGGCAAGGGCTTCGTGTGGGAGCGGCCGTTCAGCAAGGCCGACATCAAGCGCTTCGGTGACGAGACGCCACCCGACGGACCGATCATCGCGGTCGCCGTCGACGACCTCGGCGAGAAGGAAGCGGTGCTCGCCAATCCTCCCAAGGGTTTCTTCACGATCCAGCATTTCAACAACTACCCGGCGCTGCTGATCCAGCTCAAGATTGTTCTGAAGCGGCCGCTGCGCGAGGCAGTCATCGACGCCTGGCTGGCGTGCGCGCCGAAGCACCTCGCCGACGAGTACCTGACGAGCACGAAGACTCGTCGCTGACGCCCGACGGCTCTCCTGTGAGCGCCGCATCGCGCGGTGGGGGCGTTGCAAGCGGCCGACCCTGACCACTGAATCCACTGCGACGGATCAGGCGTGGAGGAGGACGAGAAACTGGCCGCCGCCGGGTTCCACGGATGTGGTCATGGCCGAACCGGGGGACAGGCGGGACACGCGATCGAGGAGCCACGCGGCTGCGTCGTCGGCGTCGGAGCGAGTCAGGCAGCGGGCCATCATCGTCCTGCCACCCTTGCGCCGCAGGGCTTCCACGGAATCGAAGATCGGGGCGGGCTCAACGACGAACAGGTCCTTGGACCAGGGCACGACCGGTGCGACGGCACCCTTGCGGGTGTTGCAGCCGCGGTGCGCCAGCCGTTCGTCGACCGGACCCTTGGCCTTGCTCTTCGCCTTCGTCACGACTGCGTCGACGCTGGCACCGCGCGCATCGTTGACCGACATCTGCGGATCGACCGGCTCGTCGCACAACCAGCAGCGCCAGCCATCACGTTCGCCGACCTCGTCCAACCGCACGCTGCACAGTAGCTCCCGCCGCTGCGCGGTCGGCACGTTGACCAGGGGGCTTCGCGCCCGACGCCGGCGCGCTCAGTGGGCCGTTCGGCGCCGGACAGCCCAGCCCGTCAGGCGTTACGGCCCAGGAAGTTCATCAACTTGGTGGTGTCGTCGGCGTCGGGGGCGGGGGTCACCTCGGGGCCGAACAGGCCGGGGGTCCGCATCACCTCGGACGGGATGTTCTTCACATTTCCGTTGACGGTCTGGAGCTCGTCCGGGTCGAGCGTCGCGTAGGTGTGGAGTCCGGTGGCCTGGGCGAGATCCCAGCGGTGCACGAGCAGGTCGAGGTTGTAGAAGCGATCGACCGTCTCTTGCACGGTGGTCGGGCCGAAATGACCGTCGTACGCCTTCGTCGCCGTGTCCGGGTCGTCGAGGACGCCCTGCACGGTGTCGCGCACCTTCGACCACTGTGCGGTCAGGTCGAGGCCGTCGACATCGGGCTTGGGTAGATCGCGCTGGCCGAGGAAGTCCAGCTCGGTGGACACGACATGCTCGAGCACGTCCTTGGCCGCCCAGCCTTCGCACGGCGACGGCTTGTCCCAACCGTCGGCGGGCACAGCCTGGACGAGATCGGTGAAGCGGGATGCGGCGGCGGCGTAACGCTCGGAGATGGAAGTCATGCCAACAGTCTGTCCCCGAGAGCGACATCGGTCTTGTACGGATCGGACATGTCCGGAAACGTCGGTGCGGCCTCGGCCAGGAACCGCAGCGGGGGGAGTCCGGTGATTGCCCGGCAGTCGTGCACGAGGTGGGCCTGATCGCTGTAACCAGCGTCCTGCGCGAGCGCGGCGAAGGACCGGCCCGGCGGCGACAGCTCGACGATCGACCAGAAACGGTGGAAGCGCACGATACGGGCGAGCGTGCTCACGCCGTAGCCGAACGCGGTCTGGCAGCGACGCAGGAGTTGCCGCGGGGTGAGCCCGCACATCTCGGCGATGTCGCCGGCCCGGGCGCCTGGGTCGGCGGCGAGCCGTTGCAGCACCGCATCGGCGACGTCATCGAACGCCCGTGGCCCGGCCACCATCAGCCTCGCGGCGACAGTGTTCTCGAGCGCCGTGATGCGGCCATGATCGTCGGGTGACCATTCGAGAGCGGCGAGCAGATCGTCGTTCGCGGCGGCGCCGACCACATCGCACCACGCGATCCGACGGTTGCGGATGGTCGAACCGTCGAAGCCCCACAGTGGCGGCGCGACACCGGGCCGGAATCGCACACCCACCGACTCGACACCCGCCGGCAGCTGAAACGTCCACGCCGACGTCTCCGGCCCGCACAGCCACAGGTCGCCGGTGCTGAGCCAGACGAGGTCGAGGCATGCGTCGGGAATGAGCCGGTGCCTCCCAGATGGTGATGCTGTCCACGAACAGGCGAGCACGCGGTCGAGCGCTGGTCGTGGCGGAATCGGGTCGTACCAGCGCACGACGTGCACGGTACGGCCAACGGGGCAACCGTCCACGTCGGTTGGTCAGTCGGCGCGGTGGTCGGTCAGCCGGCCGACGGGAGATTGGCCGGAGTCCTCGGCCTCGTGCGTCCAGTCCGGCTGCTTCGTCGTGAACGACTCGTCGATCGTTGCGACTCCGTCGGTGAGGTCGCGAAGTTCGGCGACGACGTACGGCGCAGCGGGCTCGGTGCCGCTGGCCGCAGTGCGGGCGTCGAATGCGCCGGCGAATGCGGTGCGCAGGCTGGTGATGACGACCTGATGCTGGGTGGCGAGGCTGCATCGGGCGCCGTCAGCGACGTGCGTCAACCGGTCGTCGATGCGGGCCAGGTGGTCGGCGCTTCCGGTGCCGCCGGCGAGCGCGTCGAGATGTCGCGAGATCTCCAGCCCGTCTTGCTTGCAGGGTGTGCACTGCCCGCACGACTCGACCGCGAGGAACCGCGAGACACCAGCGGCGACCGCCACCGGGTCGGCGTCGTCGCCGATCACGATGAAGCTGGCCGATCCGAGCCCGCTCCCGATGGCGGCGAAGCCCTCGTAGCTGACCGGTGTGTCGAAGTGGCTCGCCGCGACGATTGCGTTCGACACTCCCATGAGAACGGCGATCGGCGTCGCAGCGGGCGGGCGATCCCCGGTGACCTCTGGTCCTGGGCGCGACGCGAGCTCGAGCACGGACCGCAACGGCGTGCCCATCGCGACCTCGTACTCGCCCGGCACGCTGACCGCGCCGGTGACCGTGCAGACGATGGTTCCTGGAGACTCGCGGGTGCCGACTTCGCGGAACCACGCTGCACCCTTGGCCACGATCGCGGGGACGTTGGCGAGCGTCTCGACGTTGTCGACGAGCACGGGCGGCACGACGTTGGCTGCGTCGTCGGTCGCCATCACGACATCGGCGGCGAGCCCGCTCTCCGACGATACGTCGGCGTCGTCGGCCACGACCTCGTCGACGCCGCGGCGCCACGGCGGCGCGATGCGGGGGAACGGCGGGCGACCGTCGAGCACCTCGAGCAGCGCAGTCTCCTCGCCGTAGAGATATTCGCTCGGGCCTTCGGTGACCGTGACGTCGACGTCGGCGCTCCAATTGGCGCGGCCGACCTCGTCGATCGCCGCAGCCAACCGAGCGATCTCGGGCTCGAACGTGGCCTTCGTCGCGATCACGATCCGGCGCGCACCGACGACGTGTGCGGCGATGAGCGCGCCCTCGATCACGGCGTAGGGGTTGTTGCGCAAGATCGATCGATCCTTGAACGTGCCCGGCTCACCTTCGGCTGCGTTGACGACGACGGTGGTGGCCAACACGTCAGACGCGTATGACATGACCGTCTTCCACTTCGTGCCAGTCGGAAAGCCCGCTCCGCCGCGACCGCGCAGGCCCGATGCCTCGACCTCGTCGACGACCACCGACCGCTCGACGCGCCGGGCGGCGTCGAGGCCCGCTCCGCCGCCCGCTGCGATGTAGTCGTCGAGGGTCTGGAACGGCTCGGCTGGCAGGACGCGATGAACGACCCAGTCAGCAGAATCATCGTCGCCGTTGCGGGTCGACGACGTGGTCAAACGGCTGGTAGGCATACCCTCGCAGTTCCCATTCGCTACCCGACTCAGACGCCGCCCTGACGCGGGGCCAGACCCAGCGAGCGTGGGGCGGGTTGCAGTCACGAGTCGCGGCCGAGGGTGGAGGCGAGGGCCAGGGGGTACACGCGCTCGGCTCCGGCGTTGCGCAGCGTGCGGGCGACCTCGGTGATGGTCCAGCGCGAATCGACAAGATCGTCGACGAGGAAGGCCGGGCCGGGCGGAACGGGCCCGGTGACCTCGTATGCGCCCTCGACGTTGGCGAACTGGTGGGCACTGTTCTGCATGCCGCGCTGGCGTGGCGTGTCGCGAATCTTCCGCAGGACGTCGACCACTGGCAGTCCGAGCGCCGCACCGAGGCGATGGGCCAGGTCGGCGACGAGCGCAGGGTTGCGGTGCGACGGTATCCACGTGATCCAGCTCGGCGGGGGTGACGGGCTCCATTCACCGACCATCGCCGCAGTGGCGTCGATCAGCCGATGGTCGAATTGGGTGCCGCCGTCGCGCCCTTCGGCGACGAGCTGGCCCCAACCGCGGTCTCCGATCGCGCACAGCGCGCGGCCGGGTTCGAGGCGTTGGGAATCGGGAAGCGCCTTGGTCACGAGCTTCTTGCGCGGCTCGATGGTGACGTGACCCTGGCGCAGGTAGTGGCGGGCCGCCGCGATCTGCACGGGATCGAGCTCGTCGCGGAACTGCGGCTGAGCGCACACGTCGCATACCCCGCACGGCCCGGACGTCGCGTCGTCTAGCAGGCGGGCAAGGAACTGCATTCGGCACGCCGTGGTGCGGGCGTACTCGATCATCTCTCGCTGTTCGGCGCGGCGGGCGGCGGTGACCGCCGCGACGCGCTCGCGCGGGTAGGCCCACGGTTGTGACGTGCGCTCGTAGGTCTGGGCCTTCAGGCGGGTGAGCGCGCCCTCGATGGACAGCTGCTTCAACACGAGCTCGAGCGTCGAGCGGCGCATGTTGACCGCATCCTCGACCGCGGTCAGCGACAGCGGGCCACGAGCATCGTGGAACGCGGCGATCACCTCGTCCACGTACGGCTCGGCCGGGAAGGCTTGCTGGATGAACCAGTCCTGGATCTGCGCATCCTCGGTGCCGCGCAGCAGCACGGCGTACGACGACTCCAGCGCACGACCGGCGCGGCCGACCTGCTGGTAGTACGCGACGGGCGACCCGGGCGACTGGAAGTGCACGACGAAGCCGAGGTCGGGCTTGTCGTAGCCCATGCCCAGCGCGGTGGTGGCGACGAGCGCCTTGATCGTGTTCGCCTGCAGCGCAGCCTCGGCATCGAGCCGGACGTCGTTGTCGAGCTGCCCGGTGTACGCCATCACAGTGTGGCCGCGCTGCGCCAGCCACTCGGCGACGCGCCGTGTGTCGTCGATCGTGAGGCAGTAGATGATGCCCGAGCCGGGGAGGTCGGCCAGGTGGTGGTCCAGCCAGCACAGCCGCTCGGCCGCATCGGGCATCTCGATCACCTGCAGTGACAGACCGTCGCGGGTGAGCGGCCCACGCAGGATGTTCATCGTCACGCCGAGTTGCGACGCGACATCCTCGACGACGCGGTTGTTGGCGGTTGCCGTGCAGCCGAGCACGGGGAAGCCGGCGGGTAGACCGTCGATCATCTGTCCGAGGCGGCGGTAGTCGGGGCGGAAGTCATGCCCCCAGTCGGAGATGCAGTGCGCCTCGTCGATCACGACCAGGCCGGGGCGGCGACGGAACAGCGGCATCACCTTCTCGGCGAACTCGGGGTTGGCGAGACGCTCGGGCGAGATCAAGAGCAGGTCGATCTCGTCCGCAGCGAGCAGGTCGGCGATCTCGCTGACCCGGGTGTCAGCCGCCGAGTTGATGGTGTAGGCCCGCAACCCGAGCCGTTCCGCAGCGACGAGCTGGTTGCGCATCAGTGCGAGCAGTGGTGACACGAGCAGCGTCGGGCCGAGGCCGCCGTCGCGCAGCAGGCGTGTGGCGAGGAAGTACACCGCGCTCTTGCCCCACCCGGTGCGTTGCACGAGCAGCACCCGCTCGCGCCGGATCGCCAGCGCCTCCACCGCCTCACGCTGGCCGGAGCGGAACGCGACGTCGGGCCGCCCGGTCAGGCGATGGAGAGCAAGATCGAGGTCGTCGGTCATGCCCGCCAGGGTACGGAGTAGGTGTGACACAGGTTCTCTTGGGCTTGCAGCTCGACCCAGGGACGGCCGTCACGATGACTGCCCACGACGACGTGGCACCCAGAACGTTGGCGGTCGGCCGGCTCGAGTGTTTTGGGTGCCCGGGCCACGGACGCTTGATGGCGTTGACACCCAGAACGTTGGCGTCCGCCGGCTCGAGTGTTTTGGGTGCTCGGG
>JANNZY010000095.1:0-27932 GCA_031410915.1 Actinomycetes bacterium | reverse complement strand
TGCAGGCAGACGTGGCCGGCAAGGTTCGGATTGGGCGGAGGGGCCGCTTCCTGAACCTGCAGATGCAGGACAACTTCGAGGCCGGCATTGCCAAAGTCCAGAAGCTGACCGCGGGCTCCGCGGCGCTTGAAGGGCTGGAGGGCCTGGTGGCCTCGCTGGCGGGCGACGATCGGCAGGAAGCACGCTCGGTGCTGACGTCGTACGCCCTGCTGCACGCGGTGCGCGGCAGCGCCGCGCCGACGCGCACGGTGGCCAGCCCGTTCAAGCCACCGACCGGCGGCGTGGCAACGCGCGCCTCGCTGGGCCGCGAAGAGGGGCCGTTTGCCTGCTGGGCGGAGTATGCCTCGACCGTCAACAACTACCTGGTGGAGTTCAATTCGTGCCTCGAGTCCTACTGGTGGATTCCCGGGTGGACCTCGGCGTGCGCGTTTCAGTTCACCCTGCAGTCTGAATTGGCCTGGTTCTGGCTGATCAGCTGCTCGGGCGGCATGCCGGTCTAGACTCTCGGTTACCTAACGAATGTTGGCGCCAGGCCAAGGAGGCGTGCCTATGCTGTTTCGGATCCTCGGTGAAGCCGTCGTTGGTCTCTTGCTCGCCGGTCTTGTGCTCGCTCTCGCGGCGCCCGCCGCCCAGCAGCTTGGGTACAGCGCCGGTCCACGGATGGCAATTGTGATTGCTTGTCTCGCAATTGCTGCCTCGATCGTGGGCGGCGAACGGCGCTACCGGCGCCGAAAAGCCCGCGAGTCGTCTTGACCGTGACGGAGCGGCATAGTACCGTTTGGGGGTTCACCTTATTCGGGTGGACCCCCTCATTAAATGACTGATTCCGTCACCGCTCCGCTCAAGAAGACCCCGCTGCACTCGTCACATGTTGCCCTCGGCGCCCGCATGGTCCCCTTCGGTGGGTGGGACATGCCGTTGTCGTACCCGACCGGCACCATCGACGAGCACCTCGCGTGTCGCGCCGACGCGGTTGCGTTCGACGTCTCGCACCTCGGCACCGTCCGTGTGGACGGGCCGGACGCCCTCGAGCGGCTGCAGTGGGCGCTCACCAATGACCTGGGCAAGGTCGCGCCGGGCCGTGCGCAGTACACGCACCTGCTCGACGAGACCGATGGCTCCGTCCTTGACGACATCATCGTCTGGTGGATCGACGAGGAGACGTTCGACGTCATGCCCAACGCGTCCAACACCGATCGCGTCCGCCACGCGATCGGCGGTCAGGAGACGACGCACAGCCGAGCCGTCATCGCCGTGCAAGGTCCGACAGCGCGCACGAAGCTGGCGACGATTTTCCCCGAGGCCGCGGCGGTCAAGCGCTTCGGCGTCATCCGCGCCGATTGGAACGGCACCCCGTGCGTCGTGGCCGGCACCGGCTACACGGGCGAGGACGGCGTCGAGATCGCCGTGCCGGCGGATTCCGCCGGAGATCTGTGGCACGCCATCCTCGACTCCGGCGTGATCCCGGCCGGCCTCGGTGCCCGCGACACCCTTCGCCTCGAAGCTGCGTTGCCGCTGCACGGGCACGAACTCGGAGCCGGCATCACGCCGCTGCAAGCCGGACTCGGCTGGGTCGTCAGCTGGACCAAGGGCGACTTCCGCGGTCGCGCTGCACTGGAGGTGGAGCAGGCTCGCGGGGTCGGGCGAATCCTGCGCGGCATCGCCACCGACGGTCGCCGCCCGCCACGTGAGGGCTGTCCGGTCCTGGTCGACGGTCAGGCGGTCGGAACGCTCACGAGTGGCAACTTCTCGCCGGTGCTCGGCCACGGCATCGCGCTGGCCTTCGTGCCGCCGAGACTTGAGGTCGGCGCCGCGGTCACCATCGATGTTCGCGGTGCCTCACTCCCAGGCACCATCGTGCCGACCCCCTTCGTGACCAAGAAGAAGTAGCCCCCCCGGCCGCCGCACGCACTCGCGCGCAACCCCCAAGTTCCGCGCTGCCCCCGGGGCCGCTGTGCGGCCCCAAGTACTGCAAGAAACAGCAAGCGCGGGCTTCAGGACTGCCTGGCTGGTGCCCGTTTCGCGGCGGTCTTCTTTGCGGCGGTCTTCTTCGCGGCGGTCTTCTTTGCGGTGGTCTTCTTGGCGACGGGGATCGGGGCCGGTGGTGGTGGGGGCGGAGCCGGAGCGGCAACAGGTGGTGGGGTGGTCGGGCGCCCGGTGCCGCTGCGCAGCGCTTGCAACGGACGCAGGCCGAACAGACCCCCGGCCGACTCGGCCATCTGGGCCAAGGGCTGCATCCGCCGGGCGAGATCGCCGAGGGTGTCGAGGAACGTGCCGATATCGGTCGGCATGTTCGCGAACACCGGCGAACCCAACGTCTCGGCCAGACGGCTCAGCCCGGGAGCGACCTTGTCGACCGGCCCGCTGAGTTGGTTGATCATCGCCTCGGATGCCTTGATGCTGCGCGTGATCTGGGGCATGAGCGCGCGGACCGGACCCTCGATCTCGTCCAGCAACGTGCTCACGCGCGCCGCGACGCCGTTCAACGTCTCCATCGTCTGATTGAAGTTCTCGACCGAGACGAGGAAGCCCTCGACACCTCGACGGAACTGCTCGATCGACTTGCCGATCGATGCGAACGGGTTGTTGCTCCCGACCAGCGCGAACAGATCTCCGAGACCGGGAACAGATGATTCAGCCATGCCCGCACCGTACTCACTGGCTGGGCTCTGTGTGGTCAGGCGTAGGCCTCCAGGGGCGCGCAGGAGCAGACCAGGTTGCGATCGCCGAACGCGGCGTCGATGCGCGACACCGGCGGGAAGTACTTGCTCGATCGCAGCGCGGCCACGGGATACGCGCCGAGCTCACGAGAATACGACCGCTTCCACTCGCCGAGCAGATCCTCGGCGGTGTGTGGTGCGTGGCGCAACGGGCTGTCCGCCACCGGCCACTCGCCGCTCGCGATGCGATCGATCTCGGCGCGAATCATCAGCATCGCGTCGCAGAAACGGTCGATCTCGTGCAGCGCCTCGCTCTCTGTGGGCTCGACCATCAACGTGCCCGCGACCGGGAAGCTCATCGTCGGCGCGTGGAACCCGAAGTCCATCAACCGCTTGGCGACGTCGTCGACGCTGACGTCGGTCAGCTTCGTGATCGGGCGCAGGTCGAGGATGCATTCGTGGCCGACGAACCCGTGGTCGCCGCGGTAGAGGGTGGGGAAGGCTTCCTCCAGGCGCCGCGAGATGTAGTTGGCGCTCAGGATCGCCGCTTCGGTGGCGCGGCGCAGTCCATCGGCACCCATCAGGCGGATGTACATCCACGAGATCGGCAAGATACTCGCCGAGCCGAACGGTGCCGCGGCGACGGCGTGGCTGTCGGCGTCGGCCACCGGGTCGCCGGGTAGGAACGGGGCGAGGTGGGAGCGAACGGCAACGGGTCCGACACCGGGTCCGCCGCCGCCGTGCGGGATGCAGAACGTCTTGTGCAGATTGAGGTGGCTGACATCGGCACCGAACCGGCCCGGCTGGGCCAGGCCGACCAACGCGTTGAGGTTGGCCCCGTCGACGTAGACCTGGCCACCGAGGTCGTGGACCAGCGCGCAGATCTCGGTGATCTCCTCCTCGAAGACGCCGTGCGTGGATGGGTAGGTCACCATGATCGCGGCCAGCCGGTCGCCCGCGTCGTCAGCTTTGGCGCGCAGGTCGGTGACATCGACGTTGCCCTGCGCGTCGCACTGCACGACGACGACGTGCAGGCCGGCCATCACCGCGCTCGCTGCGTTCGTGCCGTGCGCGCTGGACGGGATGAGACAGACCGTCCGTTGATCGTCGCCACGACTGAGGTGGTAGTTGCGGATCGCCAGCAGCCCGGCGAACTCGCCCTGGCTGCCGGCGTTGGGCTGCAGGCTGACCGCGTCGTAGCCGGTGATGGCCACCAGCATCCGTTCGAGTTGGGCGATCATCTCGCGGTAACCAATGGTGTCGTCGGGGTGGGCGTAGGGATGGATGTTGGCGAACTCGGGCCACGTGATCGGGATCATCTCCACGGTCGCGTTGAGCTTCATCGTGCAAGAACCGAGCGGGATCATCGTCCGATCGAGAGCCAGATCCTTGTCCGCCAGGCGGCGCAGGTAACGGAGCATCTCGTGCTCGCTGTGGTGACGGTTGAACACGGAGTGGGTCAGGATCTCACCGGTCCGCCGGCTGTGCGCCGGTACGCCGTCGGTGGCATTCGCGTGGTCGGCGACCGAGGTGTGTACGCCGAAGGCCCGCCACAACGACTCGACGGTCGTCACACCGGTGGTCTCGTCGAGGCTGAATGCAACTGAGGTCGCGCTGATGCCACGGAGTTCGAGTCCTTCGTCGCGGGCCGCGGTCAGCACTGCGGCCGCGTCATCGACCGTCACCTGCACGGTGTCGAACCATGTCTCGTTCACCACGCTGACACCGCCGGCACGCAGACCGGCGACAGCGATCGAGGTCAGCCGGTGCACGCGCTCGGCGATGCGGCGCAGGCCCTCCGGTCCGTGCCACGCAGCGTAGAGACCGGCGATGTTGGCGAGCAGCACCTGTGCGGTGCAGATGTTGCTGGTCGCCTTCTCACGGCGGATGTGCTGCTCGCGTGTCTGCAGCGCAAGCCGCAGGGCCGGCCGCCCGGCAGTGTCGGTGCTGACGCCGACGAGGCGACCGGGCAAGGCGCGGGCGTGCGACTCCTTCGTCGCGATGAACGCCGCGTGCGGGCCACCGAAGCCCATCGGAACGCCGAAGCGCTGGGCGAGCCCGATCGCGATGTCGACGCCGGCGTGGCCGGGCGGGCCGACGATGACGGCCGCGAGCAGATCTGTGGCCGCGGCCACCAGCGCGCCGGCGGCATGGGCGCGCTCGATCAGTGCGCTGTGGTCGTGCAGCGCACCCGTGGATCCGGGCCACGACACGAGTGCGCCGAAACAGCGTTCACCGTCGAAGTCGTCGGACGCGCCGACGGCGACCTCGATGCCGATCGGGTTGGCCCGGGTGCGCAGCACGGCGATCGTCTGGGGATGGGTGTCGGCGTGCACGAAGAACGTGTGCCCGTCGTGCTTGGTGAGGCGGCGGATCATCGTCATCGCCTCTGCCGCCGCTGTGGCCTCGTCGAGGAGCGACGCGTTGGCGATCTCGAAGCCGGTCAGGTCGGCCACCATCGTCTGGAAGTTGAGGATCGCCTCGAGCCGACCCTGGCTGATCTCGGGCTGGTACGGCGTGTAGGCGGTGTACCAGGCCGGGTTCTCGAGCACGTTGCGCAGGATGACCGGCGGCGTGAACGTGCCGTGGTAGCCCATGCCGATCAGGCTCGTGCGGATCACGTTGCGCTCGGCCAGGGCGCGCAGTTCGCCGAGCGCGGCGCCGACGCTGACACCGTCGGGCATGTCCATCGTGGCGGCCATGCGGATGTTGGCCGGAACGGTGCGGTCGAGCAGCTCGTCGATCGACGCGACGCCGAGCACGGACAACATGTGTGCCTGCTCGACGGCGTCGGGCCCGATGTGGCGGCGGACGAACTCGTGCTCGTCGACCAGTTCGGCCAATGACGGGCGGGTCGGTGACGGATGGTTCGGTGACGGTCGGGTCTCGGTCATGCTGGGCACCTCGTGAGTCCTGAGAGGGGGGAGTGGTCGACACATCGACCCCCGCTGTCACGTGGCCTGAGAGCTTCCCCGGCACTGGCCCTGACGGGTGACAGCATCGAGTTTCCCCTTCGGCGAGGGACCGGCGACGTCGCCTCCGGGACCTGCTTTCCAGCGTTGCCTGCCCAGACGGTCCCTGGTGCCTGAGAGGTTCCGGGGTGGTTGCTCCTTCGGCGCCTCACCGTCGACGCTGACGTTGAGAACTCTCCCGCCTGGGTGTAGCGGCACGCCCCACGATAGCCCGTGTCGTCAGCGCGTCGTGCGCTCTTGTTCGTAGTCGGCGATCGCGGTGAGCTGCGCGCCGAGCGTCGCGTCCACCCAGCGGCTGCCGTGTTCGCGGATGCGGTCGTAACTCGCCTGCACGGGTTGCAACTGGCCGGTGAAGTGCGGCATCACCTGCTCGGCGAACAGCTCGTAGTTGCGATGTGTCGCGGCGCGATCGGCGAGGTCGGCACCGAGGAACAGGTACGAGCCGAAGCCGCCGGTCTTGTCGACGAGGCGTTGGATCTGCTCGATCGCCATCTCTGGCGTGCCGATCACCATCCGACCGGTCTCGTTGACGTAGTCAATGAAATCGCCGTAGTCGCTCGGTGGCGGGGGAGCGCTCGGATCACCGGTGGGAATGATGTGCGACAGATAGTCGAACACCCACTGCAGCCCGTACTCGCAGTTCTTCTTGGCCTGCTCGACCGTCTCGGCGATGTGCATCGGCCCCATCAGCCGCCACTTGTCGCGCGGCGCGGTGTTGCCGTTGAGCGTCGCCTCTTCCTGCCAGACGTTGTAGTTGTAGTCCAGCACCCCGAACGCGGCCGGCTCGGTGGCGGCAATGGAAAGCAGGCCGGTGCCGTAGCGTCCGGCGAGCTTGGATCCAGCGGGTGACATCGACGACGCGACGACGATGTCGAAGTCGCTGTAGGGCTTCATCTGCAACACCGCCTCGTCGCATGTGAACCAATCGGTTTTCTCGGTCACGGTCTCGCCGCGGAACAGGCGGATCATCACGTCGAGGGACTGCTCCATCATCGGCCGCTGGCGCATCGGGTCGATGCCGAGCATCGACGCATCGCTCGTCAGCTGGCCGGGCCCGGCACCGAACATCATCCGGCCCCGGGTCAGGTGGTCCAGCATCACGATCCGGTCGGCGAGGATGAACGGGTGGTGATACGGCAGCGAGTTGACGCCTGTACCGAGCTTGATGTGCTTGGTGCGCTCAGCAACCGCGGCGATGAACACCTCCGGACTGGCGATCAGCTCTGACCCGGCAGAGTGGTGTTCGCCGATCCAGGCCTCGTGGTAGCCGAGCTCGTCGAGCCACGCGAGCAGCTCGAGGTCGCGGTGCAGCGCGAGCGTGGGATTGACCCCGGTGCGATGCATGGGTGGGAGGAAGATGCCGAAGCGCATCGTGACATCGTTGCACGCCCCGCCAGCCGAATCGACAGCGCAACTGCAGCGCCGGTCAGTGCCAGTCGAGGATGACCTTGCCGGAGTTGCCAGATCCCATCGTCTCGAATGCGAGCGCGTAGTCGTCCGCCGTGAAGTGATGCGTCACGACCGGTGCGATGTCGAGTCCGCTCTGCAACATGCTCGCCATCTTGTACCAGGTCTCGAACATCTCCCGGCCATAGATGCCCTTGATCGTGAGGCCCTTGAAGATCACCTGGCTCCAGTCGATCGCGGCCTCGTCGGGCGGGATCCCGAGCATCGCGATGCTGCCGCCGTGGTGCAACGTGCGCAGCATCTCGCGCAGCGCGAGCGTGTTGCCGGACATCTCCAGCCCGACGTCGAAGCCCTCCTGCATGCCGAGGTCGGTCATCACGTCGTCGAGCGAGTCGCGCCCGACGTTCACGACTCGGGTGGCACCCATCATGGCCGCGAGCTGCAGCCGGTAGTCGTTCAGGTCCGTGACGACCACGTGGCGGGCACCGACGAATCGGGCCACGGCGACGGCCATGATGCCGATCGGGCCGGCGCCGGTGATGAGCACGTCCTCACCCACCATGTCGAACGCGAGTGCGGTGTGGACCGCGTTGCCGAACGGGTCCAGCACGGCGGCGATGTCGTCGGTGATCGAGTCGGGGAGCTTGAAGGCGTTGACCGCGGGCAGGCTCAGGTACTCGGCGAATGCCCCCTGCCGGTTCACGCCGACGCCGACGGTGTTGCGACACAGGTGGCGCCGACCGGCGCGGCAGTTGCGGCAGTGCCCACAGGTGATGTGGCCCTCGCCGGACACGCGGTCGCCGACGCTGAAGCCGCCGACCTCGCTGCCGATGTCGACGATCGTGCCGGTGTACTCGTGACCGATCGCCATTGGCACGTTGATCGTGCGCTGCGCCCAGTGGTCCCACTGGTAGATGTGCATGTCCGTCCCGCAGATCGCGGTCTTGGCGATCTCGATCAGCACGTCGTTCGGGCCGATGCTCGGCACGGGGATGTCGTCGACCCACAGCCCGGGCTCGGCGTGAGCCTTGACGAGTGCCTTCACGGTTGGATCACACCCAATTCGCGTCCCACTGCGACGAACGCGTCGATCGCGCGCTCGAGGTCGTCGCGGCTCAACGCCGCCGACATCTGGGTGCGGATGCGCGCCGCGCCCATCGGCACGACCGGATATGAGAAGCCGATCACGTACACGCCGCGCGTCAGCAGTGCGTCGGCCATGCGGCCCGCGAGCGCAGCGTCGCCGAGCATCACCGGGATGATCGGGTGCTGCCCGGGCGGCAACGTGAAGCCGGCGTGTGACATCGCCGACCGGAAGTTGGCGGCGTTGTCGTGGACGCGGTCGCGCAGTGACGTGTCGTCCTGGATCAGGTCCAGCACGCGCAGGCTCGTGGCAGCCACGATTGGTGGGACGCTGTTCGAGAACAGGTAGGGACGGGCGCGCTGGCGCAGCCACTCGACGATCGCCCGCGACGAAGACACGTAGCCGCCGCTGGCGCCTCCGAGCGCCTTGCCCAGCGTGCCGGTCAGGATGTCGACTCGACCCATCACGCCGCAATGCTCGTGCGTGCCGCGCCCGGAAAGTCCCATGAAACCGGTCGCGTGCGAGTCGTCGACCATGACGAGTGCCCCGTACCGATCGGCCAGATCGCAGATCGCGGCCAGGTCGGCTGTGATGCCATCCATCGAGAAGAGGCCGTCCGTGGCGATCAGCTTCGTGCGTGCGCCGGCGGCGTCGGCGTCGCGCAGGCGCTGCTCGAGCGCTGCCATGTCGTTGTTCGCGTATCGGAACCGGCGGGCCTTGCTGAGCCTGATGCCGTCGATGATGCTGGCGTGATTGAGCGCGTCGGAGATGACAGCGTCCTGCTCGTCGAGCAGCGTCTCGAACAGCCCACCGTTCGCGTCGAAACACGACGGGAACAGGATCGTGTCCTGCATGCCGAGGAACATGCTGAGCCGGGCCTCCAGCTCGCGATGCGGCCGAGCCGTGCCGCAGATGAACCGCACCGACGCCATGCCGTAGCCGTGCACGTCCGCGGCGCGGCGCGCGGCGGCGACCACGTCGGGATGGTTCGCGAGCCCGAGGTAGTTGTTCGCGCAGAGGTTGATCAGGTTGTGCCCACCAGACATGACGTGCGCGCCCTGCGGGCCCTCGAGCACACGTTCGGTCTTGTACAGGCCCTGCTCGCGGAGTTCGGCAATCGACGCGTCGAGCCGGGCAGCGATGACGGATCCGGCGCTGGCGTCCACTCGTGCGACTGTAGCCCCGCGTGGCGGATCGTGGCCGGAGATGCCCGGCCTCGATGTCCCGCCAGCGGCGCGGCCGCCGACGCCGATAGCGTCGGCGGCCATGAGTGACGCAATCAAACCCGACGTGACGATTCCCGAGGGTGACGCACCCACCGAGTTGTTGATCGAGGACCTCGTCGTCGGCGACGGGGCCGAGGCCGTGGCCGGCAACGCCGTCGACGTGCACTACGTCGGCGTGTCATGGAGCACCGGCAAGCAGTTCGATGCCAGCTGGGATCGAAACGACACGTTCCAGTTCCGCCTCGGCGCAGGCCAGGTCATCGGCGGCTGGGACCAGGGTGTGCAGGGCATGCGCCTCGGCGGTCGGCGCCGGCTGACCATCCCGCCGCACCTCGGGTACGGCGCGCAGGGTGCGGGCGGCGTCATCAAGCCCAACGAGACCCTGGTCTTCGTGGTCGACCTGCTCGCGCTGCGCTGACCTGCGACGGCGTCACTGGTGGATCTTGCCGAGATCCACTGGGTCGAACTGCACAACCATCAACCGATCGACACCCAGCCGGTCGTAGCGCTCGCGCACGGCCGATCCTGGATCGAGCAAGGCCTCGGAGTAGACGTCCCAGGTCGTCACGAGCAGCGGCGGAAGATGCGCAGGCCGGGCCTCACGCGCCCCCGCGATGATCTCGTCCAGGCGTGGGTGGTTGGCCCGGATGTTGATGCCGTCGGTCTCGATTGCAGCAATGCGCGCCAGCGCGACGCTGTTGACCCCGACCAGGATCGGCACCGGAGTAGCTGGTACCGGGAAGCCGGTGACGCCGTCGACCACACCGTTTGACCACATCTCGCGACAGAGCGCGAGGAAGTCGCGCACCCGCTGATGGCGGTCCGCCATGGTGGGCGCGAGCTGGATGCCGACGGCCGCGTGCTCGGCGCCGAACGGTGACGACGGCGACGCTCCTGCGCCGATGCCGAGCCAAAAGCGCCCGCCGCTGATCTCGTGCGCGGTGGCGGCGGCCACCGCCAGCGCGCCGAGCGAGCGGTTCCAGACGTTCGCGACCAGTGTGCCGACGCCGATCGTGGTGGTCGACGCAGCAAGCGCGCCGGTGAGCGTGAAGCACTCCAGCATCGACGAGCCGCGCATCACCTGGCCGGCCATGTGATCCACGACCCAAGCGACGCCGAACCCCGCTTCCTCGGCTGCCTGCACGGCCGCGCGCATCGCCGGCCAGGGCGTCGTGGCGGAATTGAACTGGACATCGAGGATCACCCGTCGAGTCTGCCAGCAGTTGTCAGGAGTGGCCCCGACGCCGCGTGTAGACACCTTGTTCACGCGGGAGGAGGCGGGCGGACACCCGGACCCTCCGATGCGGACCGTAGTTTGTCGAATGTTCACCGAGGAGGAAAGCGTGCAGCGCGCCTCCGCCGTGGAGTTCACTGGAAGTACACCTCGTGTCCAGAAATCCGCCGTCGGCGGAGTAGAACCTTGGGTCCATGGGGATCGATCAGAGTGCAGTGGCCAAGCTCGTGGACCGGGTACGACGCGAGGTGGATGGCGGACTGTTGCCATCGGCCCAGGTCGCGCTCGCCCACGGGGGCGAGTTGGTCCACGCCGAGACGTTCGGTGATGCCACCGACGACACGCGCTACGTCGTGTACTCCGCCACGAAAGCGTTCGTGGCCGGAGCGATGTGGGCGCTGATCGGCGACGGTTTGGTCGACGTGTCGCGACCGGTCACGACCTACGTGCCGGAGTTCGGTTCGAACGGCAAGGATGCCATCACTGTCGAGCAGGTCATGCTGCACACGTCGGGCTTCCCGGCCGCACCGCTCGCACCGGTCGACGGCGACACGTCGGCGGGCCGCACCGCAGCGTTCGCCAGGTGGCGGCTGAACTGGGAGCCGGGTTCGACGTATGAGTACCACCCGACGTCGGCGCACTGGGTTCTCGCCGAGATCATCGAGCGGGTCAGCGGCAGCGACTACCGCGATTTCGTCGAGACCCGGGTGACCACGCCCGCGGGACTGCCGCGGGTCCTCGGTGGCGTCAGCCATCCGGCCGCGGAATTGATCGTGGTCGGCGAGCCGGCGACCGCTGACGAGTTGGAAGCTGCGTTTGGTGTCCGTGAGATCGACGTCGGTGAGGTCACCACCGCAGCGCTCGTGGGCTTCAACGACCCGGCCGTGCAGCGCGTCGGCATCCCGGGCGGTGGTGGCGTCATGCGCGCCGCCGATCTGGCGCTCTACTACCAGGCGGTGCTGCACAACCCGGGGGAGATGTGGCGTCCCGACGTCATCGCCGACGTGCGCACGAACGTCCGCAACCGACTCGCTGATCGCGTCACCGGCCTCCCCGCCAACCGCACGTTGGGTCTGGTCCAGGCCGGTGCCGACGGCCTCAGCCACATGCGCGGCATGGGTCGCACGGTGTCGGCCGGTGCGGTGGGCCACAACGGCGCCAAGGGTCAGATCGCCTGGGCCGACCCCTCGTCGGGGCTCAGCTTCGGGTTCTGCACCAATGGCCTGGACGAGCACATGGTCCGCGAGGCGCGACGCACGACCGCCTTGGCCAGCCTGGCCGGCGTCTGCGCTACGACCGATTGACGAACTCGACTATCGCCGAAGCAAAGGCGGGCACCGCCACGGCACCGAGGTGATCACCGTCGATCACGCGCAGTTCCGCGCCAGGGATCGCTCCGGCCAGCACCTCCGGCCGGGTGGCGAGGGCGTCGTCGCGACCGGCGAGCACCAGGGCCGGCGCCGTGATGTCCTCGAGGGCGATCCGCTCGCGATGGATCGCGCTGACCTGCGCGGCCAGCGCGAGAAGGTCAGCGCCGGTCGACTCGGCGAAGTGGCGGAACTGCCTCGCGCCAGAATCGGTGATGGTGGACGGATCCTTGGTGCGCATTGCGTCCGCCAGAGCGGTCGGATGCAGGGCGCGCGTGTCGACACCCCCACGCTCGACGACTCCGGCACCGATGCCGCCGATGACGAGCCGCCGGATGCGCCGCTCGTGCGAGCCCACGAGGAGCGACACGATGGCGCCCATCGAGTAGCCGACGAGGTCGACCGATTCGACGCCGAGCGTGTCGATCAGCGTCGACACGTCACGGGCCATTTTCGACTCGCCGTAGTAGCTGGGGTCGTGCGGCTTGCCCGACCGGCCGTGGCCGCGTGCGTCGATCGCCACGACCCGTCTCCCGGAATCGGTCAGGGCCTTGGTCACTCCCGGCGCGTCCCAGTTGAGCAGCGCGCTCGCGGCGAAGCCGTGGTGGAGGATCACGGGTCCAAGATCGAGCGCCTCGCCGGTCGGCGCATGGTCATCGAAGGCGATCTCGAGTTCGTCGAAGGACGTGAACGTGTTCATCGGCGGTAGGTCTAGCCGGGAATCCACGTGGCGTGGAACCCGTAGGGGACACGCTGGGGGAGATCGATCCAGGCAACGGGACCGGCGGTGACTGCGGTGGCATCGACGACCACCAGCGAGCTGATCCCGCTGGCCTCGTCGTGCACATAGGTCAACAGGTACCCCGCGTCGTCGGCCAGATCAGCGGAGGTCGGCACGAACAACCACTCGCCGGCGTGGCCCGTCGGACCCGGATCCCACCGCTCGCGAGAACCAGTCGAGTAGTCGTGCTTGATCAACCCACCGAACTCGACCGTGGCCGGGTTGTCGCGGGTGCTGAGCAAATAGCCGTAGCGATGCTCGCGCCCGACACGGCGCGGATCGCGGCTCGGCAGGTCGCCGGGGTTGTCGGTCTCGATCAATTCGTCCACGACGGCGCCGGTTGCGGTGTTGAACGTCCAGCGCCGCAGCGAGGACTCGCCGCCGAAGAAGTCACTGGGATTGAACATCGACGACAGCCGGCACACGTCGACCACCACCTCGTCGCCGCGCCGGAAGGCGTTCACGCCGTGGAAGACGTAGCAGGGGTCGAGGTCGAACCACTGGATCGCCCCGGCGCCGCCGGCCAGCGGCATGACCCCGACACGAGCGCCCGCCTCCGGGCTCCATCGATATGGGAACGCCCCGGCCGCCGGATCGTTGATGAACGCGATCGCAGCATCGAGGTCGAACGTGACGGGCAGGTCCCAGAAGACGGCATCGCTGTCGGTGATCGCGAAGTCGTGCATCATCGTGCTTCGCGGGATGTCGACGACTTCGCTGTGGGCCAGCGTGCCGTCGGCCTCGGTCACGTGATACGTGAGGAACGGTGCGGTGAACCCATAGCCGAAACTGTGCAGTCGTCCGGTGACCGGATCGATCTTGGGATGCGCAGTGAACGCAGTTGTCAGCGCGCCGCCGTAGTCGTAAGGACCTACGGTCGAGAGGTCGTCGGCGCGCAGCTCGTAGGGCAGACCGACCTCGCCGCTCGTCAGCACACGCCCGCCGTGCCAGATGCAGGAGACGTTCGACTGGTTCGATGCACCGCCTGGCGCGCCCTGCCCGAAGCTGGAACCAGCCTGGTACATGGTGGTCTCGACGTAGCGATTGCGGTACCACGTGGCGCGTCCCGCATCGAGGCGCACCCCGTGCACCATCCCGTCGCCGAAGAACCAGTGGGGCGAGTCGCCGTTGGCCGGATTCGATCCGTTGCGCACGTACACACCGGTCAGCTCCGGTGGGATCGCGCCGCGCACCTGGAGCGTGAACGACTCGACCTGGTCACGAACGGGCGCGAAGCCGCCCTGCATCCACCATGGCCGCGCCGGGTCGACGGCCAGCGTGGTCGCCGGGATCGCCGACTGGGCGACCGACGTCGTGGTTGCCAGCGTTGTCGTCGGCACGGGCGTGGCGGTCGTGGCCGTCGTGGTGGTCGCCGGCGCGACCGACGAGCTGGCGGGTCCTGCTGTGTCGCCGCCGGAGGAGCACGCGGCGACGAGCGCAGCGATCGATGCAGTGCCGCCGCCGAGCATCGACCACCGGATCAGGTCGCGTCGGCTCACCGCGGCGCGCGCGTCGCGCCGATCGCTGGTCCCCACGAGCGTCAGTCTGGCACGCCAGCGATCACGCTGCGCGAGCGTCTCGGATCGCGCAGATGGTGCCGCGGACGGTCGGCCGGCTCAGGCGGCGAAGTCCATCGTCCAGTAGATCGTGCCGCGCACGCTGGTGACGGCGGCGACGCCGATGTCACGCAGGTTCGGGTTCAAGATGTTGGCCCGGTGACCGGCGCTGTTCATCCACGCGGTCATCACTGCGTCGGGGGTTGGCTGGCCGGCAGCCACGTTCTCGGCCCACATCCGAGCCGAGTAGCCCCAACCGGCGATGCGTTGGCCGGCGTTGGTGCCGCCGGCACCCGTGTGGGTCATCGTGCCGTTCGTGGCCTGGAAGAGCGAGTGATCGACCGCGGCGGCGTTGAGCAGCGCGTTCTCGACCAATGGTGCGAGGCCGTTCTGCGCGCGGTAGTCGTTGACGATCGCCACGACTTGGGGGGCGATCAGCATCGATGTCAGCGGGGGAGCACCGACCGGTGCCGGTGCCGGGGCGGGTGCTGGCGCCGGCGCTGGTGCGCACTTGCCGAGGATGAAGCCGCCGCCGACGACGGTCAGCGCCGCTGTCATACCGAAGGCATTCAGACGCTGCAAGGAATGATTTCTCACTGGTTCAACTCCGATGGCGCCCGCTATCGGGTGGGACAACGGCAAACGGCCGTCACGAGATCGTAACATGATCTGGACCAGTACGGGTGCTGATGCAGGTTGCGGGGACCAAGAGTGATATCGGCCTCACGCTTCGTGATCTTGAGGGAAACTTGCCGACGAATTCATGACGAAGCCGTGACTCCTGCCTGACCTGGGGCGGACCGCCACGTTCGCCGCCGACACGCCGCTTTGCGGCATTCACCGACAGACTCAGATCACGACATCAGGGGTCGAGAGTCACGCTCGTGACAACGGCGTTCGTAACGAAACGCACGCTGGCGAGACGGAGGGGTCATGAAACACCATCGCACCGAGGAAGCCATTCCCGCGCCGACCATTGTCAAGTCCGACGAGCAGTGGCGGACCGAACTGACGCCGGCCCAGTACGCGGTCCTACGCCAATCGGGCACCGAGCGGGCATTCACGGGCAAGTATTGGGACTGTCACGACGACGGCGTCTACCGCTGTGCCGGATGCGGCGCGAAGCTGTTCGATTCGAACACCAAGTTCGAATCCGGCAGTGGCTGGCCGAGCTTCACCGATCCGCTCGATGCCGAGGTGGTCACGTTGGTGACCGACCGCAGCATGTTCATGACGCGGACCGAAGTGCTGTGCCGCGCGTGCGGCGGCCACCTCGGCCACGTCTTCAACGACGGGCCGGCACCGAGCGGAATGCGATACTGCATGAACTCGGCGTCGCTCGCGCTCGACACCGAGGCGGCGCCCGCCGCAGAGTGACGCTCGGTTACCGGGCAGTACCATCGCCAGTCGATGTGGCTGCCGTACCGGATCGCGTTCCAGATCGCCATCGCGCTCGCGCTGGTCGTTGTTGCGCTGCATCGCGTCCGCAACCGCGGCGTCAAAGTGGTCGTCAGCACCGCCAAGGAACTGACGATCGTGATGCTGCTGTACACGATCTGGCAGTACGTGCGACGCAAGGCCGTCACCCGGACGGCCGGAGCAATCGAGAACGCGCGCACACTGTGGCACCTCCAGCAGGATCTGCATCTGCCGAGCGAGGCAGCGTTCCAGCGTGTCTTCATCGACAACCGTCCGGTGATGTGGATCATGAACGTGTACTACGGCGGCGCGCACGTTCCTGCCGCCGGCGCGCTGCTCGTGTGGCTGTTCTGGCGGCACCGCGATCGTTATGCGCTGATCCGGTGGACGTTCGCACTCACGATCGCGGGCTGCATCACGATCCAGGCACTCGTTCCGATGGCCCCACCGCGATTCCTGACCGAGTACGGGTTCGTCGACGCCGGACTCAAATACGACCTGTCGGTATACGGCCGAGGGGGGAGTGGTGTCAGCAACGAGCTCGCCGCGATGCCGTCGCTGCACGTCGCTTGGGCGGTACTCGTCGGTGTCGCAGTGGTGGCGATCAGCCGCAGCCGGTGGCGTTGGTTGGGGGTGCTGCATCCGGTTCTGACCGTGTTGGCGATCACGCTGACCGCGAACCACTGGTGGCTCGACGGCGTCGTCGCGACGATGGTGCTCGCGATCGCATACGCGATCGTCCGCGGCGTCGAGGTCGCGATCTCGAAGTGGCGCGCGGACCACGCTCACCCGGAGTCTGGCGGCGACCGCGACGATCATGAACTCGTCGGCGCGTCTCCCGCCTGATCCTCACACGCTCGCCGAGAGCCGACGTTCGTACGATGGCACCGTGGAGCTGATCGATGTCGTCGAGGCCTCGGCTCGCATCGCCGCGACTCCGAAACGTTCGGAGAAGGTGGCAGTCCTGGCCGAACTCCTTGCTCGTCTCGAGCCGGGCGAGGTGGTCACGGCGATCGGCTTCCTGCTCGGGTCACCGCGGCAGGGTCGCATCGGGGTCGGTTGGGCGACGCTGGCCGATGCCCGGACTCCGGGTGCCGACGCGCCCTCGCTGACACTGGCCGATGTCGACGTCGCGTTGTCCGCGCTCGCGCTCTTGCAGGGTCCAGGCTCGCGGCGCGAGCGGAACGAGATCGTCAGTCGTGTGTTCGGAGCGGCGACCGACCCCGAGCAGCAGTACCTGTTCCGCGTGCTCACCGGTGAGATGCGCCAGGGCGCGAACGAAGGTGTGGTCGCCGACGCGGTAGCGAAAGCCAGTAAACGACCGATCGCCGAGGTCCGACGGACGGCGATGCTGCTCGGCGATCTCGGTGCCGCGGCGCAACTCGCGCTGACCGGCGGCGACCTGACCGCCGTCGGCCTCACGCCGCTCGTCGCCGTGCAGCCGATGCTCGCCACGACCTCGGCGTCGGTCAAGGACGCGATTGCGATCACCGGACCGGCGAGCGTCGAGTTCAAGCTCGACGGTGCTCGCATCCAGGTGCACCGCCTCGGCGACGACGTGCGCGTCTACACCCGCAGCCTCAATGAGATCGCGGCACGGGTGCCGACCATCGTCGCTGCGGCGCTGTCGCTGGCGAGCGGCCAGTTCGTGCTCGACGGCGAGGCGCTCGGGCTGGACCTGGACGGCAACCCGCTCAAGTTCCGGGACACCATGTCGGCCGAGTCGTCGTTGCGGCCGTTCTTCTTCGACATCCTGCACGCCCACGGTGAGAGCGTCGTCGACCTACCGCTCGAGGAGCGCAAACGGATCCTGCGATCGATCGCGCCAGCGGATCTCCGGCTGCCGACGATCGACACCGACGACGGAGCCGTGGGGGAGCGCTTCGCCGCCGAGGCGCTCGCCGCCGGACACGAGGGTGTCGTCGTCAAGGCGCTGTCGTCGCCGTACCAGGCCGGCAGGCGGGGCAACACCTGGCGCAAGGTCAAGCCAGTGCACACGTTCGACCTCGTCGTGCTCGCCGCCGAGTGGGGCCACGGCCGCCGCACGGGCTGGCTGAGCAACCTGCACCTCGGTGCTCGCGCTGCGAACGGCGAGTTCGTGATGGTCGGCAAGACCTTCAAGGGTCTGACCGACGAGTTACTGCGCTGGCAGACCGAGACCTTCCCGCCACTCGCGACGCGGCGCACGGAACACGTCGTGTGGCTGCGCCCCGAACTCGTCGTCGAGATCGCGATCGACGGAGTGCAGCGGTCGCCGCGCTATCCCGGGGGAGTCGCGCTGCGCTTCGCCCGGGTCAAGCAGTACCGCCCCGACAAACACCCTGCTGAGACGGACACGATCGAGACCCTTCAGGCGATGCTCTGAGTAGTGTTCGTCCATGGCCGACTGGGACATCCGCCCGAGCGACCCGCTGCCCGAACACGAGCCGCCGCCTCGTCAGCCGCCGGCCGAGGCAACCCTGCGCCGCAGTCGCGCGGCGGTGAAGATCCTCCGAGTCATCGCCATCGCAACGGTTGTCGCTGGTGTGATCGCGCAATTCGGCATCACGTATCTCGACGACGAGCGTTTCGGGACCGACACGTCGGGGAGCACGAGGTTCTACAACTTCCTTCAGGGTGTGTGGTTCCCCTTCGTCTGGAGCGGTCTGGTCCTGGCGGCTTCAGCCGTGGTCGACATCATGACCACCCGCTTCGCAGCCGAGCACGGCAACGGGGGAGAGAATCCTCGCCGCGTCGACGCCGCCGGCGACCTCGTCGTCAACGCCCCCGGCCGTCCCCTGCTCAGCCGCGAGCCGGTCGCCGCCGGCCCGCCCCCGATCGACGATGCCATCTGGCAACCCCCGGTCCCGACCGAGTGATCGAGAGGAGACCACATGCCCGAAGTGACTCCGTACGGAGTCACCCAAGACGGTGCGCCCCCAGATTGACATAACGGAGATTATGGGCGTTGTGGGGAAGGCGGGAGGATGCAGTGTCCGAGCGTCAGTCGATGCTTGGGTTCAACGTCAAAGTTCCTGGGTGCTCTTCGGGGTCACCCTGGTGCGACTTGGCACCCAGAACACGCGCCGTCGACGTCCACTGGCGTTCTGGGCGTCATGAGCCTTTTGGGTGTCCTTCGCGGTCACGCTGGTGCGTCGTGGCACCCAGAACCCGCGCCGTCGACGTCGAGTCGGCGTTCTGGGCGTGAGGGCTTCGATCGTCCGGTGGTGTGAGTCACGGCTTCATTTCGTCATGACGAAACGTTCAGTCCGAACCGGTCGTCGAGGCCTGCAGCGAGCGCGTCGAGACGGTCGCCGGCCAGCGGTGGCAGGATCGAGCGTGAGACGCCGAGCGCCTGCAACTGCTCGACCCGCATACAGATCTCGTCGAAGTCACGGCCGCCGGCACCGGCGGTCAGCTCGATGCTCGCCGGATCGCGCCCGTTCGCCGTCGCTTCGGCGCGGACCATCTCGAACAGTCCGGCGAGGTCATCGAGGCTGGCGTTGCCGGGAAAGAAGCCGTCACCGAGCCGACCGGCGCGTCGAGCGGCCTTCTTCGTGTGCCCACCGACGACGATCGGCACCGTGCCGTTGGCCGGACGCGGCAGCGAGATGCAGTTGTCGAAGTCGACCGAGCTGTTGTGCACCGACGCCTTGTCGCCCGCCCACAGCGCGCGCATCGTCTCGATGTAGTCGTCCAGACGTTGGCCGCGATCGGCGAACGGGACACCGAGCGCACGGAACTCCTCCTCGAGCCAGCCGACGCCCACACCGAGCAGCATCCGCCCGCCGCTGAGCGCGTCGATGGTGGCGATCTCCTTCGCGGTGATCGCTGGGTTGCGCTGCGGCACGATCAAGATGCCCGTGGCGAGCTTGATCCGGGTGGTCACCGCGGCGACGTAGGCGAGCCAGATCAGCGGGTCGGGGAGATCAAATGACTCTGCTCCCCCGGCCATCTTGCCGCTCGGGTCGTACGGGTATTTCGACTCGTACCCGCTCGGCACGAGCACGTGCTCGACCGTCCACAGCGAATCGAAGCCGAGCCGCTCGGCGCGTGTCGCGAGTTCAGTGGCGCCAGCGGCCGTCGAACCCATCCCGGTGTTGACGAACATCAATCCGAAGTCCATGGCGGCACACCGTATGCGACGTCGTCCACCACATCAGCGCCGGACCGCCAGCTACCGTGGCTGCGCATGGCAACACTGGGAGCTGTGACCTTCGATTGTGTCAACGCGCTGCATCAGGCCCGTTTCTGGGCGGCTGCGCTGGAATGGGACGTCGCACCCGACGCCGGCGAGCACTTCGCGGTCATCGGCGGACCGCGCCGACCGCCGGATGCACCGAACCTGCTGTTCCTTCAGGTGCCCGAAGGCAAGGTCGCCAAGAACCGCAACCACGTCGACCTGCACACCGAGGCGCTCGACACCGAGTTGCAACGGCTGCTCGAGCTCGGCGCGACGGTCATCCACGAGAAGAACGAGTTCGACACACACTGGTACACGCTCAGCGATCCGGAGGGCAACGAGTTCTGCCTCGTCGAGGACGCACCGTCCACCCCCGCCGGGTGAGCCCTGCCGGATCAGCCGCTGGCGATCTCGCGGTCGCGTAACGGGGCAGCGGCATCGAGGAGCCAGTCGAGCGCCTCGCGCAGCTCTCGTTCTGTCCGCTTGCCGCTGGCGGACAGATCGCGTCGGACGTCGTCGACCGCACACGTCAGGATGTAGAGGTCGTCGCGCAGCGAGTCGAGCGCTCCCCTGGCGACGACGAGTTCGGACTCACTGAGATCGAGGTCGCGGGCGCGTTGTCGCGCGACCCAGTCCCACTGACGGCAGGCCTGGCGGCAGTACACCCGTGGCCTCCCGACCTTGGCCTCCGGCGGCAGGATGCGCCGGCACCATCGGCACCGCCGCGGTCCCTCCCCCGACGCCGCAACCTGCTCGCGCCCGACGTCTCCAGGTTCCGTCATGACGAAATCCTAGGTCGTCACCGATCGATCAGCTGGGCATCCGAACTCCAGGCATCCTCGGCCCTGTCGAGGCGTTCTGTGGCGACATCGCGCAGCGCCTCCGATGCACCGGCGACGAGCAGGTTCAACAGTGCCAGCGTGCCGACGTGGCTGTCGAACGGGCCGACGCCGCCGGCGCTCAGGACCAGCGATGAGTTGGCGAGGCCGGCGAGCGGCGACAATGCGCTGTCGCTGAGCGACAGCAGCCACGCTCCACGGGCCTTGGCCTGGCGCGCTGTGTTGACCACCCAGCGGTCGTAGCGGCGTAGGTCGATCGTGACGACCGTGTCGCCTCGACTGATCTGGGACAACCGACGGCTCACCGCGACCTCGTTGCCCGACAGCATTTCGACCCCCGGTCGTAGCGCGCTCAGGTCACCGACGAACTGCAGGCTCACTCCGGTGGACGCGTCGCCGCTGAGGACCAGCACGTGATGGTCGAGGTCGGCGAGATGCACGACGGTGTCGGCGACGGTCGTGTCGTCGACATCGAGCAAAGTCTTCTGCACGTTGTCCAACTCGCGCTGCAGATGGCGCTGCACTGCGACCCCCCCGCGGGCCTCGCGAATGCGCACTGCCGCAGGACGGAGTTGGTCGGAGAGCTCGTTCTGCACGGCCGACTGGAGTGCGGTGAAGCCGTCGTAGTCCAGCTTGGCGGCGAGGCGTACGACCGTCGCTGCGCCGGCCTGCGCGGCTTCGGCGAGCTCGGCCACAGTGCCAAAAGCAACCAGTTCGGGACGAGTCAGGACGATCTCGGCGACCCGCCGCTCGGCTGTCGTGAGCGCAGGTCCGGCTTCGGTGATGCGACCGGCCACCTCCATGGCCGACACACTAACTCAAGGTTGAAGTGTTCCAGAATCAGGTAGGCTCGGAACATGCGTTCCAGAGCCGCGGACATCGCCCTCGTCGACTTGGCCCGTGCCCAGTCGCGAAATCTGCCCAACCGCTTGCGCGCGACGGTCGAGCACTTCCGGGTGTCGCCTCCGCCGTCGGGATGCCTGGTGCTGAAGGGTCTCCCGGTCGGCGAACTGCCTCCGACGCCGTCGACCCCGACCGAACCCACGGAGAAGTCGCAGCTGACCGAGGTGATGTTGCTCGCGTTCGCGACGGTGCTCGGCGAACCCGTCGGCTACCTTCCCGAGCACGACGGCGATGTCGTGCAGAACATCGTGCCCGTTCAGGCCGCGGCGACGAGTCAGACATCGACCTCGTCCAAGGTCGACCTGATGTTCCACACCGAAGCCGCGTTCCACCCGCACCGGCCGAAGTACCTTCTGCTGTATTGCCTGCGCGGCGACCCAGACGCTCGCACCACGGTGGCATCGGTGCAGTCGGCGATGGCGCATCTCCCCCACGATGTCGTCGAGGTGTTGTTCGAGCCACGCTTTCGGTGCGCCGTCGACGAGAGCTACCTGGCCGATCGCACGAACGTGCTCGGCCCGCCGATGGCAGTGTTGTCAGGCGATCGCACCGATCCGCACATGGTCTTCGACCAGGACCTGATGGTCGGCATCGACGAGGAAGCGGACGAGGCGCTGGCTGCGCTCGGTGACGCGTTGCAGGCCCATCACGACTCGATCGTGCTCGAGCCCGGTGACCTGCTCGTGATCGACAACGACATGGTCGTACACGGTCGCAGCCCCTTCGCGGCACGCTTCGATGGAACGGATCGCTGGCTGCAGCGGGCCTTCGTCGTCGGCGACCTGTCTGCCAGCGACGGCGAGCGCGACGGGCGCACGATCACGACCGTCTTCGGCGAGTAGCCGATCGACCCTTGCGGCCATACTGGCTCGATGATCTCAGCCCCCGCGCCGCGCCGTGCGTTCGCCAGCGACAACGCTGCCGGAGTGCATCCGGCCGTGATGGCCGCCCTCCACGAAGCCAACGAGGGCCATGCGCTGGCCTATGGCGAGGATGCGTGGACCGCCGAGACTCGCGTGCGGATGCGGGAGCTGTTCGGTACCGACGCGGCCACCTTCTTGGTGTGGAACGGAACGGGAGCGAATGTGATGGCACTGGGCTCGATGCTCGGCCCAGCCCAGGCCGTCATCTGCACGAACTGGTCGCACATCAACATTGACGAGACGGGCGCGCCCGAGCGTGTCCTCGGCGCGAAGCTGATCGACCTCTCGTGCCCCGATGGCAAGCTGGCGCCCGACCAGCTCGAGGACCAAGCACACGCCGTGGGCGACATGCACCATGCCCAGCCAGCGGTGGTCAGCCTGACGCAGAGCACCGAGCTGGGCACGATGTACACCGTCGCCGAGATCGCCGCGTTGTGCGAGACAGCACATCGCCTCGGCATGACCGTGCACGTCGACGGTGCTCGACTGGCCAATGCGGTGGCCGCCACCGGTGGTGGTGTCGCGACGTTGCGGGCGATGACCACCGAGGCCGGCGTCGACGTGGTCACCTTCGGCGCGACGAAGAACGGACTGATGTACGGCGAGGCCGTCGTCTTCCTGACCGAACGTTTCCGAGGCGCTGCGCCGTTCGTACGCAAGATGGTGACCCAACTGCCGTCGAAGATGCGCTTCGTGGCAGCGCAGTTCAACGCGTTGCTGCGCGACGACCTGTGGTTGCAACTGGCCGGGCACTCCAACGCGATGGCCCGCCGGCTCTACGACGCAACTGTCGGGATACCCCACGTCGTGTACGACGCCGAGCCGGCCGTCAACAGCGTCTTCCCACACCTGCCCGCGGACGCCATCGCGCCGCTGCAGGCGTGGTGCTTCTTCTGGGACTGGAGCTTGCCGGTCAATCAGGTGCGCTGGATGACGGCATGGGACACGACGGCCGACGATGTCGATGCGTTCGCCGCAGGCGTTCGTGAGTTGCTGGCCGCTCGCCCCAGGGACTGACGCAGCTGCTCCGGATGTGACGTCGGTCCGGAGCGACCGTTTCATTGCATGATGCAATTGACTCGGCAGTTACTTGTTCCTAAGATCGCCTGTGCTCGCTGGGGTCGTGCGGGCACTTGCTGACTGGGGTCAAGGGGGTTCCATGGCTGCTGTTGAGATCATGTTCCATCGTGAGGCCACCGATGATCGGTGGATGGCAGATGCTGCGTGCAAGGGATTGACGAACCTGTTCTTCCCCGCTCCTGCCGAGCGGCCCCAGGCCCGTGACCGCCGCGAAGCCATGGCACGCAGTGTGTGCTCCATGTGCAAGGTCCAGAACTCGTGCCGGGTCTACGCGCGCGACAACCATGAATACGGCTATTGGGGTGGCGAGTCCGAGGACGAGCGCCACACGGCCGGGTACCGTCTGATCGCCCCGATCGGCGTCCGCGCCCGCGGCGTCGGCTGAACCGCATCACCGCTCCTAACACTGCGCGCGTGAACACGACGTTCGACGTCGGCGTCGTCGGCAGTGCCAACCTGGATCTCGTTGCGACGGCTGATCGGCTTCCTCTTCCCGGCGAGACCGTGCTCGGCAGCACCTATGCCGAGCATCCCGGTGGCAAGGGCCTGAACCAAGCTGTTGCCGCAGCCCGTGCCGGCGCGCGGACCATGTTCTGTGGCGCGGTCGGCAGCGATGACGCCGCCCGCCAGTTGCTCGATGTGATGGCCGGCGAAGGCATCGACGACACAGCCGTCGCCCGCCTGGACGGCGTACCGACCGGTCGGGCGCTGATCGGCGTATCCGTCGAGGCCGAGAACTTCATCATCGTCGTACCCGGTGCGAACGGCGCGGTCGCGCCGGGCTCCGTCGTCGCCGCAGCGGCATCGGCTCGCGTCTTGCTGGTCCAACTCGAGATACCGGTCGAGTCCGTGCACGCCGCGCTCGCTGCGGGCCGTGACGCCGGGGCGACCACCATCCTCAACCCGGCACCGGCACCACCGACACCACTCGACGCAGAGACGCTCGCGTTGTGCGATGTCGTGATCCCCAACGAGCACGAGGTGGAGTTGCTCGGCGGCGTGGATCATCTCCTCGCACTCGGCGCGAGGGCCGTCGTGGTCACGCTCGGATCGAAAGGCGCGAAGCTGTGCCGTCGAGGCGAGCCGGACGTGTTCGTGCCTGCCTTCCCGGTCGAGCCGGTCGACACGACCGCCGCGGGCGATGCGTTCTGCGGAGGATTCGCGGCGTCGCTGGCTTCAGGTGCCGAACTCGTCGACGCGTTGCGCTTCGCCGCGGCCACCGCCGCACTCGCGACCACGAAGGCCGGCGCGGTGCCGTCGCTCCCCCACCGGGCCGCGATCGATCAGCTGCTCGGCGGCTCAGCGGTCATCGGCCGAGCATGATCGCCGTCCAACCGTCGAGGTCGTCGCGACGGATCTGGCGCAGCGGGGCCAGCGCCGCCACGACGTGTTCGAAGCGCTCGGCGAGGATGCCGCTGATGACGAGGTAGCCGTCCTCGGCCAACACGCGCACGAGATCGTCGGCGAGATCGATCAACGTCGGCGCCAAGATGTTGGCCACCACGACGTCGTAGGTGCCCTCGATCTCCGCCAGCGGCGTCGTCGACACGCTCACTCGGTCGCCCACACCGTTGCGCTCGGCATTCGCGGTCGTCACCGGCACCGATGCCGGCGAGATGTCGATCGCGTCTGCGGCTGCCGCACCGAACCGGCACGACGCAATGGCCAGGACCCCGCTGCCGCAGCCAACGTCCAACACATGTGCTCCGGGTGTCACGGCGTCGCGCAGGACACGCATGGACAGAACCGTGGTCGGATGGTCGCCCATCCCGAACGTCGAGCCCGGTTCGATCGAGATCACGACCGTGTCAGCGCCACCAGCCGGCGGCGGGTCCCGCCACGCCGGGTGCACCACGACATCGTCGGCGACCCACGTCGGCTCAGCGTGTTCGCGCCACGTCTCGGCGATGGCCTCGTCGACATGTTCGAACCACCACGCGAGGACGTGATCGATGGCGCCGATCGATGGCGCGATGCTGTCCACGTCGTCGCCCAGCGAAGTCCACAGCTCGACCGTGCCGGACTGCTGGCCGACGCGCTCTTCGACCGCGACGACGCCGAGCGCCCAGAGCTCGGCCGAAACGAGCTCGACGTTCGCCTCGTCGGCGACGACCACCAACGCGAGCATCAGTCGATTCGGCGCAGCGACTTCGCGTATCGCCGTCCCCGTTGCACGTAGCTCTCCGCAGCGGACGGCGTGAAGCCGGACTTCGCTCTGCCCTCTTTGATCACGGCCGGCGACCCGACGGCCAGCGCTCCGGGCGGGACGAACGTGCCATTCAACAACACCGAGTTCGCCGCAACCACCGAACCGGTGGAGACGACGACTTCGTGCATGACGATCGAGCCGTTGCCGACGAGCGCGTCGTCTTCGATGATGCACCCCTCGAGGTGCACGATGTGGCCGATCACGCAGCCGTTGCCGACGCGTGTGTGGAAGACCGGAGTGGTGTGCAGCACACTGCCGTCCTGGATCGACGTGCGTGCGCCGACGTGGATCTCGCCGTCGTCACCGCGGAGCACAGCGCACGGCCAGATGCTGCTGTCCGCGCCGATGGTGACCGACCCGATGATGACTGCGTCGGGGTGGACGAAGGCGTCGGGGTGGATGTCGGGTATCTGGTCGCCCAGCGCGTAGATCGGCACGTTGTCACGGTACCGAACAGTGTGGAGGGGAACAGGGTCCAGCGGATAGCGTTGCAACTCATGTCCCGACGGATCGAGATCGAACTGACAAGCGCGCGCCAAGATGGCACGTGGACTTGGCGTGCCGCCGGTGCACGCGAGCCGAAGGGCGTCGTCGAGTCGTCGATCCTGCCGGGTGAGTCCAAGGTCGGTGACGTGTACCGCGCCGACGTCGAAATCGAACTCGACGGCAGCCGCGTGCTGTCGGTCGCACCGGTGAAGGGCAAGTCCGGCAAGTCCGGCCTGCTCCAGATCCTGCCGAGCAACAAGCCGTTCGAAGCGGTCACGTCGCAGCTCGCCGGTCGCAGCGATCGTGGACGCAACGACCGTGGTGATCGCGGGGACCGTCGCGACCGCCCGCCGCGTCGCCCCGATGGCGACCGCCCGCCACGCACTGACGGTGATCGTCGGCCCCGCCAAGACGGCGACCGGCCCCGTCCCGAGGGCGGCGATCGCCCCGGTAGCGATCGCCCCGGTAACGATCGTCGGCCACGGCGTGACGGCGATCGGGCGGCGCGTCCTGCCGGCGAGAGTGGCCCAGATCGCCGCGAGCGTCGTCCACGCCCCAACTTCACGCCTCCGCCCGAGCTGCCGCAGCGCCCGAAGCCGAAGCGGCTCAAGCCCGGCCGTACCCACCGCAACGCAATCCTGGCCGAACTTCCCGAGTCCCAACGTGCCGTCGCCGAACGTGCGCTGCAAGGTGGCGTGCCCGCGGTCCGCCAGGCTGTCATCGAGCAGAACGTGCGCCTGAAGGCCGAGGGCAAGGAAGAGATTCCGGCCGCCGGTCTGATCCAGATGGCCGAGCAACTGCTGCCCAAGCTGCGCGTCGCCGAGTGGTTGGACCGTGCCGCGGCCGCAAAGGCCGATATCGCCGAGCTCGCCCTGCCGGATCTGCGTTCCGTTGTTGCTTCCAGCGAGGACCCAGTGGTGGCTCGTGATGAGACCACCCGCGAACTTGCAGCCGAACTGAAGCTGGCCCTCGCCTCCAAGCAGGAGAGCGAGTTGCTGCTGTGGCTCGACGACATCACCGCCGCGCTCGGCGTGGGCCGGGTCATCCGTGCGCTCAAGTTGTCATCGCAGCCGCCGAAGGCCGGCGTGCGCTTCCCAGCCGAGTTGGCGACGCGTCTCGCAGGCGCTGCCACGGCGTCACTCACCGCGGACGCTCTGCCCGATCGCTGGTCTGCACTGCTGGAGGCCGCTGCATTTGCCCCGTGTCGCTCGCTGATCAAGCCCACCGCCGCTCCGACGCAGTCAAGCGACGAGCTCGCGGCAACCGTCAAGCGCGTTGCGCCGGCGCTTCCGCAGATCGCTGCGCTCTTCGGCATCGAGGTCGCACCCGGCGCAGCGATGCCGAAGCCGATGCGCCCGACTCGGCCCAACGCACCCGCGAAGAAAGCGGCACCGGCCAAGGCCGCCGCCCCACCGCGCCCGCCGAAGGCCGACAAGCCCGGTCCCGCCGCCACACCCGCCGCCGTAGCAACTGCTGCCGCCGAGACACCCGCTTCCGGAGCACGCACCGCGGACGAGGCACCCGCCGCCGTTGAGGAAGCCACAATCGCCGACAACGCACCCGCCGCCGAAGCACCCACGGCGGACGAGGCATCGACCATCGACAAAGATCCCGCCGAATCCCC
>JANNZY010000094.1:0-24091 GCA_031410915.1 Actinomycetes bacterium | reverse complement strand
CGGCTTCCTCGGCTGGGGTGTGTGGGCCCACCACATGTTCGCCAGCGGCCTCGGTCCGATCAGCGTCGCCGTGTTCTCGGTGGCCACGATGGCCATCGCACTGCCGACCGGCGTGAAGATCGTGAACTGGACGATGACTTTGTGGGGCGGCAAGTTGAGGTTCACGACCGCGATGATGTTCGCCATCGGACTCATCATCGAGTTCACCATCGGCGGCTTGTCCGGTGTGACCCACTCGGTGTCGCCGTCCGACACGCAACAGACCGACACCTACTACATCGTCGCCCACTTTCACTACGTGCTGTTCGGCGGAGCGGTGTTCGGTCTGTTCGCCGGCTTCTACTACTGGTGGCCGAAGGTGTTCGGCAAGATGCTCAGTGAGCGGCTCGGCAAATGGAACTTCTGGCTGATGGTGCTCGGCATGAACCTCACGTTCGGCCCGATGCACATCCTCGGCCTGCAGGGTCAGCCGCGACGCATGGTGGTGTGGACCGACGAGCGAGCCGGCGACGGTTTCTTCAACGGTGCCTTCTGGAACCAGGTGTCCTCGGTGGGGTCATTCATCCTCGCCCTCGGCATCTTGATGTTCATCATCAACGTCATCAAGACGACTCGCAAGGCCGAGCTGGCTCCGGCCGATCCGTGGGATGCGCGCAGCCTGGAGTGGATGACCACCAGCCCACCGAAGGAACACAACTTCGACGCAATCCCGCACGTGCACGCGCTGGACGAGTTCTTCCACCGCAAGTACGAAGAGGACGAAGAGACCGGCGAGATCAGGGCCGTCAGCGACTACGCGACGATCATGGCCGAGCAGGAGACACACGCCGACAAGCACATCCACTTGCCGTCGCCGTCGTACTGGCCGATCGTGCTCGCGATCGGCCTGCCGATCATCGCCTACGGCATCATCTTCGCCCACTTGCTGGCCGTGGCCGGCGGCGTGATCGTGCTGCTCGCTGCATTCGGCTGGTCGCTCGAGCCGTCGGTGGCCCCCGACTCGGACTACGACCCGCCCGCCGACGGTGGCGAATCGACGAAGGAGTTGGCGACCCTTGGCTGACGTGACCACCCCCGAGTCCCAGCCGGACACGACCGAGCGCATCGATCTCGGCGTCGAGCCGGACATCCACGGCACGGTGACCACCGCGGCCGGCGATGGTCATGGTGCCTGGCACGTTGACGACGGCCACGGCCATCACACCTCCACCGGCTTGTCGAACAACAAGCTCGCGATGTGGATGTTCCTCGGCAGCGAGTGCCTGCTGTTCGGCGGCCTGATCTCCACGTACATGCTCTACCGCGGTCGTCACGAGGGCTCGCCCTCACCGGACCAGCTGTATGCGATCCCGCTGACGTCGGTCAGCTCGTTCGTGCTGCTGATGTCGTCGCTGACGATGGTGCTCGCGGTGAGCGCAGCACAGCGTCACGACGACCGCAACACCACCACGTGGCTGACGGTCACTGCGCTGTTGGGCGCGACGTTCGTGGGTGCCCAGGTGTTCGAGTTCACCGAATTCGTTCACGAGGGTCTCGGGTTCACCACCAACCTGTTCGGCTCCAGCTTCTACACACTGACCGGATTCCACGGCATCCACGTCACGGTTGGCATCATCTTGTTGATGGCGCTCGTCGGCATGATCAACCGCAGCAAGGTGCCCGGCAACAAGGCCGAGGTCGTCGAGATGATCGGTCTGTACTGGCACTTCGTCGACATCGTGTGGATCATCATCTTCACCCTCGTCTACCTGATCCCGTCCTGAGGTCCATCATGAGCACAGATCACGCAGTCGTCGACGGCGAAATCCACGAGCATCTCGACGGGCCCGGCCACGACAGCGGTCACGGCCACGGCCTGACCGACATGGGCTACGTCAAGGTCGCGATCGTGCTTGCGGTCATGACGGGCATCGAAGTCGCGCTGAGCTACTCTGGTTTCCCCGGCTACGTGTTCATGCCGCTGCTGCTGATCCTGATGTTGCTCAAGTTCGTGACGGTCGTCAGCTTCTTCATGCACTTGCGCTTCGACAACCGGCTGTTCACCTGGTTGTTCTACAGCGGGCTGATCCTGGCCGTGCTCGTGTACTGCGCGGCGCTCGCCACCTTCCACGTCTTCGATCCGGGCTGATCGGCCCGGCTGCACGGCACCGTCATGACCGCCGTTGACATCACCGCAAACCCATGGCAATTCCGTGCCCACATCGAGGTGTGGGTGCTGGTCGGCGGTCTCATCGCGGCGTGGTTCTACTCGATGCGAGTCATCGGCCCCCGAGCCGTCGCCCCCGGCCAGATCGTGGTCACCCGCCGCCAGACGGTCTACTTCGTGGCGACGATGGTGTTGTTGTGGGGTGCCAGCGACTGGCCGCTGCACGACATCAGCGAGTCCTACCTGTACTCCGCGCACATGCTGCAGCACATGGCGCTGTCGTATTTCCTTCCGCCGCTCGCCGTGCTTGCGACCCCCGAGTGGTTGCTGCGCCTGCTGATCGGTCACGGCCGCGGCTACACGGTGCTGAAGTTCATGACCAAGCCGGTCGTGGCGGGGCTGCTGTTCAACCTCGTGGTGATGACCACCCACGTGCCCGGTGTGGTCAATGCGTCGGGCGACAACGCGGTGCTGCACTACTCGTTGCACTTCCTGCTCGTGTCCACCGCGCTGCTGATGTGGATGCCCGTGATCGGTCCGTTCAAGGAACTGCACATGGGCTACGGCGGCAAGATGGTCTACCTGTTCCTGCAGAGCGTGATCCCCACGGTGCCTGCCGGCTGGCTCACATTCGCCGATGGCGTGGTCTACAAGCGCTACGACATCCCGGTCCGGGTGTGGGGTCTCGACGTCATCAACGACCAGCAGATCGCCGGTGCGATCATGAAGGTCGGCGGCACGATGTTCATGTGGAGCATCATCATCTACATGTTCTTCAAGCGCTTCTCGGCCGGCTTCGACGAGCAGCAGACATATCGCCGGGCCAAGCCGGCGGCTGCCACGGGGCAGTCACCGGCCGAAGCTCCACTGACCTTCGAGCAGGTCACCGAGGCGTTCGACCGCACCCCGGCTCCACCCGAACCCGAACGCACCAGCTGACCCCGACCGAACCAGAGTTGGGGTCGCGGCGAACCGCCCTGTCGAATCATGCGTGGCCGAGCGCCGCTGACGGTGCGGCGCAGAACCAGCGAGAGCCCTCGGTGGTCACTCCCAGCGAAAGCTGCGGGCGGCGACGGTCGGGGTGACGACGGCCCACGCGGCCAGGATCACCCACGACGTACCGGGCCGAGTGCCCGCGTCGGCCAACGCTTCGCGCAGCACGTCGGCGAGCGATCCCGATGGCAGCGCCTTGGCGATCGCCGCGATCGGTCCGGGCAACTTCGCGAACGGGATCACCATGCCGCCGAGCAAGAGCAGCACGAGGTAGAGCCCGTTCTGCGCGGCAAGGTTGATCTCGCCGCGCAGCGTGCCGGCCAAGCTCAGACCGATTCCCGCGAACGCGACCGTGCCGACGACCACCGCGCCGACCGCGGCTGCCCAGCTCGGCGCCGACGGCGACCACCCGAGCAGGTAAGCCACCGGAATCAGCACGGCGAATTGCACCAGCTCGACGGTCACGACGGCCACGATCTTGGCGACGACCAATCGACTGCGGCCCAGAGGCGTCGCGCCGAGGCGCTTGAGCACCTTGTAGGAACGCTCGAACCCGGTCCCGATGCCGAGGCTGACCATCGCCGTCGACATCACCGCGAGCGCGAGGATGCCGGGGGCCAGAAAATCGATCGGCTCGGGCGTCTCGGTCGGTAACACGTCGACGAGGCTGAAGAACACGAGCAGCATCACCGGGATGATCAACGTCAGCAGCAGCTGCTCACTGTTGCGCAACGTGGTGGTGATCTCATGGCGGGCCTGGGCACGGAGCGGACTCATGGGCGCTTGGTCCAGTCGACATGTCCGCTGCGTTCTCGTCGGGCATAGGCCGCGAGCCGCGCTGGATCGTGCCGCCCTGAGCGGCAGCACTCGCCTGGTCGGTGCGCGTCGGGCCGTGCTTGCTTGGCCGTGCTGCGCTGACTGCGTTCGCTCACCGGACGTCCCCGGTGAGGCGCAGGAACACGTCCTCCAGCCGCTGCTGGCCGGCGCGCAGATCGGCCAGCGGGTGGCCGGTCGCGTCGAGCCAGGCGCTGAGTGGCGCGACCGCGGCGGCGGTCGCAGCAACGACGTATTCGTCCGCGCCGACTCGGGAAACGGCGGACCCGCCGAGTTCGGCGGAGAGTGCGTCGACGTCCAGCGACGGCGCGCTGCGGAACCGGATCTCGTCGTGGCCACGGCGTAGGTCGTCCAGCGACCCGTCAGCCACGACACGACCATGATCGAGGATCACCACCCGGTCGGCCAGCTTCTCGGCTTCGTCGAGCTCGTGCGTTGCGAGGATCACGGTGCAGCCCCGTCCGGCAAGGGCAGCAACGATGCCGCGGATCAGCTGTCGGCCGGTGATGTCCACGCCCGAGGTCGGTTCGTCCAGGAACGCGACGTCGGGCTGCGCAGCGAGTGCGAGTGCGAGCGAGAGCCGTTGCCGCTCACCACCGGACAGGCGCCGCGATGTCGAGGTTGCCCGGTCGGCCAGGCCGACGGATTCGATCAGTGCGTCTGGCGACACGCCCTTTCCATAGAGGTCGCAGTACAGACGAACGATGTCGCGCACCCGCGATGAGGGCGCGATGCCCCCGTCCTGCAGCATCACTCCCACGCGCGAACTGAGCGTGGCCTGTTGCCGGTGTGGATCGAGACCGAACACCCGCGCCCGCCCGGCGGACGCGTTGCGAAATCCCTCACAGACCTCGATCGTGCTCGTCTTGCCGGCACCATTGGGACCGAGCACAGCAGTCACCTCGCCGGGCGCGGCGCTGAACGACACGTGGTCGACGGCGACGAAGTCGCCGTAGCGAACGACGAGATCCTCGACCACGACCGCGGCATCCACGTCCGCCACGCTACGGCTTCGCCCCCGCCACGTCGAAACGAGCGAACGGCGCCGGATCGTGCCGACGTGAGCGGCAACATCCGAAACTGGTTCGTGCGCGTTTCGAGTCGCGCTGGATCGTGCCATTGTGGCCGGCAACAATCGCCTCCGTTCGTGCCGTCTGAGGTTCGCGCCGGATCGTGCCGACGTGAGCGGCAACATCCGCCTCCGTTCGTGCCGGCCGCGGGTTCGTGCTGGATCGTGCCGTGGTGAGCGGCAACATCCGCCTCCGTTCGTGCCGTCTGGGGTTCGTGCCGGCCTGGGGTTCGTGCTGGATCGTGCCGATGTGGGCGGAAACATCCGCACTGACCGGCTGCTGCGGACAATTGGCGCAGGGGGGTGGAACGGAGCGGCACTAGCCTGACGGACCGTGATCGACGTTCGACTGCTCCGAACCGACCTCGAGGGTGTGCGCGCCGCGCTGGCCCGACGGGGCAACCCCGACATCCTCGAACAGCTCGATTCGGCCGCTCAGCTCGACGGGCGGCTGCGCGAGATCACAGGCGAGCGCGACGACATTCGCCGCCAGGTCAACGAGTTGAGCAAGGAAGTCGGTCGGTTGCGCAAAGCCGATGACAACGATGCTGCCGCGGCGTCGATGGCGCGCAGCCGCGATCTCGGCGAGTCCGAGCGAGCCCTCGCCACCGAGCACGACACGGTCTCGGCCGACCTGCGCGAGCTGCTGCTGCGCCTCCCCAACGTTCCTCACGTCGACGCCCCCGATGGCGCTGGCGAGGAGGACAACCCGATCATCACCGGCCCGGTCAACCTGCCCGACTCGTTCCAGGCGCACCAGCTCGTGCCGCACTGGGAGACTGCGACGGCGCTCGGCATCCTCGACAACGAGCGGGCCACGAAGATCAGCGGCGCAATGTTCACGATGCAGCGCGGCCTCGGCGCGACGATGGCTCGTGCGTTGTGCCAGCTCGCGCTGGACAACAACGCCGACGCGTTCGAAGAGATCCGCCCACCCACACTGGTCACCACGGCCACGCTCACGGCCACCGGTCAGCTGCCGAAGTTCGCCGACGACGCGTTTGCGATCGAGCGCGATGACCTGTGGGCCATCCCCACCGCCGAGGTGCCGCTCACGTCGCTGTACGCGACCGTGGTGCTCGACTAGACCGCGTTGCCGGCATTGATGATGGCGCAGACGTCGTGTTTTCGCCGTGAGGCCGGCTCGGCCGGCCGCGACACGCGCGGCATGCTGCGCACGCACGAGTTCGACAAGGTCGAGATCCTCGCCGTCTGCACGCCGGACCAGGCACCGTCGCTGTTGACCGAGATGGTCGCCCGAGCGGAGAAGACCATCGCCTCGCTCGAACTGCCGTACCGCATCATCGAGATCTGCACCGGCGACATGGGCCAGAGCCATCATCGCTCGTTCGACATCGAGGTCTTCGCACCGGGCACGGGCAAGTGGCTGGAGGTCAGCTCGGTCAGCTGGTTCAGCGACTACCAGGCCCGCCGGGCCGACATTCGCTTCCGTCGCCCGAACCAGAAAGGCACCGAGATCACGAACACGCTGAACGGCTCGGCGCTCGCCGTACCACGCGTGTGGGCGGCCATCATCGAGAACCATCGCCAGGCCGACGGCAGCATTGTCATCCCCGCAGTGCTGCACCCCTACATGCGTGGCGCCACCGTGATTCCGGCGCGCTGATCGTGCCGGCGATGGACTCCATCCGCGATCGGCGTGTCCAGTACGAGACGGCCGGTCTCGAACGCGACGACCTCGCCCCCGACCCGGTCGCGCAGTGGCGGCACTGGTACGAGCAGGCCGAATCGGCGGGCTGTGTCGAGCCGAACGCGATGGTCGTCAGCACCATCGCCGCCGACGGACTGCCCGACAGCCGGTACGTGCTCGCCCGCGAGGTCACCGACGACGGGTTCGTCTTCTACACCAGCTACGCCTCCGCGAAGAGCATGCAGCTGGACGTCAACGCCGGCGCGAGTGTGCTGTTCACGTGGCTGCAGTTGCACCGCCAGATGCGCGTGCGCGGCACGGTCAGCCGGGTCAGCGCCGAACAGTCGGATGCCTACTTCGCCAGTCGACCCCGCAGTTCGCAGGTCGGCGCGTGGGCATCGGCGCAGTCCAGCGTGCTGCGTGACCGGTCCGAGTTGGAGCTGCAGGTGGCGGCGATCGAATCCCGCTTCGCCGGCGTCGACGTCCTACCCCGCCCGCAGAACTGGGGTGGCTGGCGGATCAGCGTGGTCGACGCCGAGGTCTGGCAGGGCCGGCCGAGCCGCCTGCACGATCGCTTTCGCTACCGCCGCGCCAGCACCGGCGACGACGCGAGCGGGTGGGTCATCGAGCGCCTGTCCCCCTGAATCCCAGAGTTCTCGGCTGGGCGTGCTCCCACTGAGCGGGTCGAAGTATCGCGCCGAACAGGGACGGACGGGTGTGGCTCTCGCGTGTCAGGTGGGTGGCCAGCTGCGGGCGGCGTCTGCCAGACCGTCGATCAGCGCCTCGGTGTGCGGCGTGTGCCCCGGCCCCTCCCAGTCCCACCACATCGGACTCGACCCGCGCACACGCGGTGGCAACTCGATCTGCACACCCTGGCGGCGGGGAAGGTTGACAGGGTTGGCGAGGTGCTGGCCGCGCAGGTCGGACGGAATCGAGTCGAGGTCGGTGCGAACGTCATACGCCGGCAGCCGGTCGCGCAGGTGCGACCCGACGTGCGCGGCCAGATCGCGATTGCGTCCGCCGAGCAACAGCGAGGTGAACAGCGTCCGGCGGCCATATCCGTGCACGGTGACCACGACGTCGACATGGGCGATGAACGCGGCCATCGCCGGCGATTCGGCCGGGCTGACGTGATGCGACGGGATGTGGTTCTGCATCGCTTCCGGCTGCAGCACGGCGTAGTAGCTGGCCCCGGCGCGCTCGGCGGCGGCCGCAGCGATCACATCGGTCATCTCCTCCAGACCGCCGCCGTGGTACGCCATGAAGCCGAACGTCGATCGCAGCACGCATTCCTCGCGCACGTCGGGATGGGCCAGCAGCTCGGCGAATCGCATCGTCACTCCGCGCGCTGCTTGCGCGGCTTGGCGAAGGCGACATAGGCGATGCCAGCAACCACGATTGCGCCGAGCACGATCACGAGCGTCCACGGACCGGCGTCGCTGACGAACGTCGCGAGGCGGCTCTGCCACTGTTCGGCTCGGCTCTTCAGACCATCGCTGCCACGTTCAGTGATGTCGGTGTACCAGTACCACGTCAGGTAGAAGCCGGCGATCATCACGAACAGGGCAGCGACGCGATCCATGAACTTGAGCGCGCTGCGCAACACCTGAAGCAGGCCTCCACTCGCGAAGGCCAACGTCACTGTCAGCGCGGTGACGAGCAATGCCATGCCGACGCCGTACACGGCGACGCTGGCGACACCGCTGACGAAGCCGCGCGCGCCGAACGATCCGAAGATCACGGCGATGAAGATCGGGATCGTGCAGCCGAGCGACGCCACCGCGTACGCCACGCCGAAGCCGAACATCGACACGAACGTCTGCGAGCGTTCTTTGCCGGCACCAACCTGGGGAAGCGCGAATGCTGGCTTCCACCCGGCGAGCATGAAGCAGCCGAGCACGATCAGGCCGACGCCGATGACGAACCCGGCGTACTTCGCGTTCTCCTCGATCACCGTGGTGAACAGTCGCGACACGGTGCCGATCACGATGAACACGGCCATGAAACCGGCGGAGGTGGCCGAGCTGACGATGAGCGCGCGCTGCAGGCTGGCCCGCTGCGTGCCCGGTCGTGACCCTTCGAGACCGAGGAAATACATCAAGTACGTCGGCAGCATCACGAAACCACACGGGTTGATCGCGGCGACCACGCCGAGGATGAAGTAGTAGCCGAACGCGCCGTCAAGGCCAATCATCACGAACTCGCCGCGAGCAGCTCGTCGACGGCAGCGCGGATCTGGTCCTCGCTGAGCGCGATGCCCTTCTGCTCTATGATCGTGCCGTCCGGTGCCACCAACAACGTGTACGGCAACGTTGCGACCTGCAGCGCGGCGGCGAACTCGCCGTCCTCGTCCGACATCAGCTCGTAGTGCACGTCGGCATCGGCTGCGAACGCGAGCGCGGTGTCGCCGTTGGCCACCTGGTTCAAACCAATGAAGCGCACGCGGTCGCCGTAGTCGGCGTGGACCCTCGCGAGCGCGGGCATCTCGTCCTTGCACGCCACGCACGTCGTTGCCCAGAAGTTGATCAGCAGCGGCTGGCCGAGCAGCTCAACCGTCGAGATGCGGTTGCCCTGCGCGTCGCGGATCGTGACCGACGGCAACGTGTCGCCCTCGACGCCCAGGTTGCCCAGATTCGGCACGGTGTCGACGGGCTCCTCGAGCGGTGTCGACGCGTTGATGCTGATGTCGTCGTCGGCGTTGCCCGAGTCGTTGGAGTCGTTGCTCGCGCTCAGGGCATAGCCACCACCGACGCTGATGACGACAGCCGCGGCCAGTGACCCGATCAGCACGCGCTTGTCGACAGCCACGGGTTGCAGGATACCGAGCCCTGCCGGACAGGGCCCAGCGGCGCTCTGACGTCACAGCCACCACGCTGGACGCGAAGCCGGGGTGGGCGACGCTCCGGAGAGCGCCACCCACCCGGGAGCGGACCGAGGGTCGCACGTCACGTCGTCGCAATCGAGCGCTCGACACCGTGGCAGGGGAGCGCCACGGCGAGCAACCTCGCCTGCGACGGGGGGATTCGCAGGCAGGATCTCGACGGAGACGGACGTGGGCGTTGCCCCGGTCCGCAGACCTGATGCACGGTCCGCAAGTGCGGGTGGCCTAGGCCACCCGCACCGGGATCGCGATCGCGTCCTCGTTGATCACGACGAGCGGACGCGGGTGCTTGGGCGGACGCCCCCGGGGGCGCTTGTTGACGACGATCCGCCCGCTTTCGAGCAGCTCACCGCCCCAGACTCCCCAGGGTTCGACACGTTCCAAGGCCCCTTCGAGGCACGCGGCAGCGAGTGGGCACTTGCTGCAGATGGCCTTGGCACGGGCGGTGTCGATCGGCTCGTCGGAGAAGAAGAGGTGGGTCAAGGTGCCGTTGCCGTCGCGGCAGCGAGCCTTGTTCCAATCGAGTGCAGCCGTGCTGGCGCCGATGCCTGCAAGCAGGCCGTTGGTGGTGTCGTTGTCCAGTTCGAAGGTGATGGCGTACATCGCTGGTTCCTCTCTCATGCTTTCGTGTGGTTCGGATTCGGTGTTGTTGTCTGCGTGATCGTGGTTTCGGTCTGTTGCGGAGAAACAAAAAGGCCGCCGGGGAAGTGATCCCGGCGGCCTCGGAGCGATTGTGCTCGACGTGTGGTGTTACGTCGATCGCTTCCCGAGCCGTCGGGGCTGGCGCTTGGTGGTGATTGCCATGGCGAAATTCGAGTTGTCGCACGGGGACGTCACCGGATGCCAGCCAGCACCAAGGCCCTGCTGCTGCACGCTGATGCGCGCGCGGGCGGCGGTCATGCCGGCTGCACCTTCAACGCGCATCGTGTCCATCATCGCAACGGTCCTCGGGTCATGCAGGTACGGCACCGTGCCGAACCGGGTCCCAGGAAACCACAGATCGTTTCTGAGCGCAACCGAATTATCGGATCTGGTGGTATGAGTGCCAATACCACCGTCGGTTCGCTGCGACGCAAGCCTCTAAGGTGCTGGCATGGGTGTCGACGACGACCCGTTGGCGCTCCCTCGTCCGAGTGCTGGCCGCGTCTTCGACGCCACGCGAGGCGTCCGGCTCGCCGATGCGTCCGCCGGCGGGCGACTTCGCCTCGACGCATGCGCCCGCTACCTGCAGGACATCGCCAACGACGACTCCCGCGATGCGGACACGCCGAACCCGACGGCGTGGGTGGCCAGGCGCACGGCGATCCGAGTACATCGCTTCCCGAACTATCTCGACTGGCTGACGTTGTCGACGTGGTGCAGCGGACTCGGGCCGCGCTGGGCCGAGCGACGCTACACCGTCGTTGATGGAGGCGAGACCGTGATCGACGCGGCGACACTGTGGGTGCACATCGACATGGCCACGATGCGCCCGATCAACGTGCCGACCGGGTTCGACGACTCGTTCGGGCGCGCCGCCGGCGGACGACGGGTCAGCGCGCGGTTGCACCTGCCGACCAAGCGCCCCGACGATCCAACGCTGGTGACCGGCTGGCCGCTGCGGTTCGTCGACTTCGACGTGCTCGGCCACGTCAACAACTCCGTCTACTGGGCCATCGTCGAAGAGCAGCTGGCCCGGCTGCGCACAGTGCGCGCGCCGTTCACCGTCGCACTCGAGCACCACGATGCGATCGACCCCGGCGAGCTCGTCGAGGTGATCGTCCGCGACGACCCCGAAGCGAACGGATTCGACCTCTGGGTCGTCACTTCCACCGGCAAAGTCACCGCCGTCGTACGCGCCACCACCCCGTAGCCCCGAGTTCCCTCCAGACTCTCCGCACCTGGACAGTCCGGGGCCGGGGAAGGCCCCGGTCAGGGCCAGAGGCGGTCGGCGATGTCGGACCACAGGTGGGCGAACGCGACGGACGCCGAGGTGCCGTCGGCGTACACGCTGACGGGGGCACGCGTCGTTGCCATTCGCTCGACCACGCTGGCGTTCGGGAGCTCGGTTGCGAGCAGGGCTGGCCACCGTTCGCGCAGCTCGGCGGCGACCTCGCGTTGGAGCTTGCGCCGACGGTCGATCATCGAGACGTACGGCATCACATCTGGCGGTCGCGGCCAGTCGGCCAAGAAGTTGTCGAGCTGCACCAACGTGCGCACCGACAGCGGCGTCGGGATCGTCGGCACGAGTAGTGCATCGGCCGCCCCGAAGACGCTCTCCGACGCGAGCGAGATCGACGGCGGGCAGTCGAGCAACGCGACGTCGTAGGAGTCGCGCAACGGCGCGAGCAGCTCCGCCAGCCGCTGGGCGGGACGCTTGACGTCGTCGAGGTGCACGTCCAGGTTGCGCAACGAGAAGTCAGCGCCGACAACGTTGATCGACTCGAAGTCGGTGCCGCGGATGTGCGCGTCCAGCGCGCCGTCCCTGCCGACGAGCCGGGTCGCGCCGCCCTTCATGCGTGGCTTGACGCGCAGGAAGAACGTTGCGGCGCCCTGCGGGTCGAGATCCCACACCAGCACGCGAGCACCGGTGCGTGCGGCCTCGTAGGCCAGGTTGACGGCCGACGTCGTCTTTCCGACGCCGCCTTTGATGCTGTAGGTCGCGAGCACCTTCATCACTGCACTCGCAACGCTTCGAGCATCGAATCCATCACCTTCGCCGTCCGCTTCGAGTCGAAGTCGGCCAAACGAGTGGCGAACTCGCCGCGCGCTCGTGCCTTGGTGGCGTCGAGCTGTTGGCTCAGCTGACCGAGCGCGACGAGGGTCGTTCGTGCTGCATGCTCGTCGGACAACTCAGCGGCGACGACGTGGATCTCTGCCGCGTGTACTTCTGCATCCTGGTGCTCGCCGAGGTTGTCCTGCAGGCCCTTCATCTGCTTCACGAACCGCTTGGCGGTGTGGGTCGGGATCAAACTGCCAAAGCACTCGACGAGGTAGCGCAGCTTCTTCGCGTCCTTGCGCAGTTCGTGCAGCCGCTCGGCAGCGGTGTCGGCGTCGATGGTACGAGCGTCGTCCAGCAGCCGTTGGTGGGTGCGGCGGATGCGCGCGGCGACGACGTGGCCGATTTCGTCGGTGGCCTTCGGCGCGTCGTCGGCCGCGGGCTCGGCGAGCGCTGTCAACGCTGCGGTCCAGGTGTCGAGCAGGGTCGACGCACGATCGGATCGCAGTGCCGCGACGAATTCCGCGTGAGCGCGACGGCGGTGGTCGCGCAGATGTTTCAGGACAGGCTCCAGCGCGTCACGCGACGGATCCGTCAGCTCGGCCGTGTAGCGGTCCCACTCCAGGATGTACACGTCCAGATCTCGCGTCGGACCGGTGATGCCGGCCAACCAGCGCAGCTCGTCGCCGAAGTGCTCGCGCAACGACGATGGCAGTACGCCGTGGGCCTGGCCGAGGATCGATCGACTGCGTCGCAGTGCGACGCGCAGCTCGTGCAGGAACTCGGTGTCGATGTCGTCGATCGTGCCCCGCCAGTTGGCCCGGGCCGACTCGGCCAGATTGAGCAGCACGTCGCGCCAGCCGGTCCAGCCCGGCTGAACCGTCGAGAGCGCCACGGTGGGCGAGTCGCGATGGCCGTGCGCAGCCACACCGCTGGCGGACATCACCGCGCTCGCCAGGTCGTCAGGCACCGGGTCGAAACCGAGGCCGAGCAGCAGGTCCACGGCACGCTGCGCGGCCGCGGCGTGACCCGGCTGGCGCACGACCTCGATCGACCACGGCACCACACCGACGGCGACGTGCAGCATCAGTGTCACGATCGTCTTGCCCGTGCGATCTCGCCCGATCGCCGGTTGCCACGTATCGGTGAACGTCAGCAAGGGGAGCAGGGCGCGCACCTCCACGACCGGCGCGAGCCGGGCCCGGAACGGACCTCGGGGCGTGTCGGTCGCCCACCGCGGCACTGCGGTCGTGATCACCCGCGCCGGAATGGTTCCAGCCGCGGTCAGCACGAGTTCCTGGCGCGTTCCGACGGAATGGTGCTCGAGGCGCATCCCCGCTGCATGGAGCCGACCGTCGAACGTGTCCAGCACTGTGCGTTGCGAACTCTGCCGCTCGCCGAGCTCGAAGCCACTTCGGAAGAGTGCCTCGATCGCGGTGTCGACGGACAGGTCGCGATGGATGACGCGGTCGATGAGTGGCAGTGTGTCCATGACGGTGTTTGCCACGTTAGTGCGGGCTCGCGAGACTCTGCCCGTGGCAACCGAGATCGAGCGCAAGTTCGTCGTGGTCGACGTGCCCGCTGCGACGGTGCTCGGCGCGGGCGTTCGTATCCGTCAGGGCTACCTGGCCGAAGAGGGCGACGTCGAGGTGCGGGTGCGCATCGCCGGTGACAGGGCGACGCTCACCGTGAAGGCCGGTCGTGGCCTGGTGCGCGCCGAGGTCGAATGCGTCGTGACATCCGCCGAGGCCGAGGCGTTGTGGCCCTACACCGAGGGGCGCCGGATCGACAAGGTCCGCCACCGAGTCGCTCTGGGAGACGCGGTGGCCGAGGTCGACGTGTACGGCGGCGCGCTTGGCGGCCTGGTAGTGGCGGAGGTCGAGTTCACCAACGAAGGAGCGTCGGCCGGGTTCGAACCACCCTCGTGGTTCGGGCGCGAGGTGACGGGAGTGCGCAGCTGGTCGAACGCAGCGCTCGCTCGCAACGGACGCCCGGACGATTCGTTTGGCTGAGCGGGCGTTTTCGCCTGCCGTCGGATCGCGACGCCTGGCGACTAATCTGGCTTCGTCATGCAATCGCAATACTTCTCGGCGCGCCATCGTTGCTGGCCGACGGTCGCCCGAGTGGTTGCCGTCGTCGGCCTGTTGGCGACGGCACTTCCCGCGTCGCCGTCGCGCGCCGACGACCTGACTTCGGACGAGGTCGCAGCCGAGATCCTGCGCCTGCAGAACAAGGCCAACGACACCGCCGAGGCGTTCACCGAGGCCGAGGTTCAGTCGGAGGTGCTGGCCGACCAGGTGGTGACGGCGCAGGCTCGGGTCGACGATGTGCAAGCCCAGTTCGACCAGCTTGCCGACGGTTTGTCGAAGCTGGCCGTCGACCAGTTCATGGGCGGCGGTAGTGGCTCGGCTGGATCGCTGTTCTTCGTCGACCCGATCGACCAGCTGCAGACCCAGGCGTTGACGGGCATCGCGCTCGACGCCGGCGCGGTGAACCTGGACGACTTCGAGACGGTGCAATCCGATCTGGAGCGCGAGCAACGCCAACTCGAAGCTTTGCAGCGCCAGAACGTGCAGAAGGCCGATCAGCTCGCGTCGCGCAAGGCTGACCTCGACGACCAGGTCCAGCAACTCGGCGTTCTGCGTGAACAGCTGAAAGATGCCGAGATCAAGGCAGCGTACGATCGGTTGGTGGCTCAGCAGAAGCAGGCCGAGGAAGCCCGGCTCGCGGAGCAACGGCGTGCGGCAGCAGCGGCCGAGGCAGAAGCGGCGGCGAAGACCACGCAGGTCGCCGCCGCCGACGACACGGGCAACGGCGACGGGAACGGGTCGACGTCGACGCCTGCGCCGACAGCGACCACCCCGGCTACCACTCCGTCGAACCCATCGAGTGGGCCGGCTCCGGCACCGGCACCCGACCCCGTCGTGACGACCGCCGAACCCGTCAGCGATCCGACGCCTCCTCCGCCGCCACCTCCGCCGGTCGTGGTTGCGTCGTTCCTGTGCCCGGTCAACGGCCCGAACGCGTTCGGTGACACCTGGGGCGCAGCCCGCTCAGGCGGGCGCCGACACCAGGGCACCGACCTGATCAGTCCATCCGGCACGCCACTGGTGGCCGTCGTGTCCGGGTCGGTGTTGTTCAAGCAGACCCCGCTCGGCGGCAACTCGGTGTGGCTGACGGGCTCGGACGGCAACAAGTACTACTACGCCCACCTCAGCCGGTTCGAGGGCTCCAGCCGCCCCGTGTCGCAGGGCGAGACCATCGGCTACGTCGGCGCAACCGGCAACGCCAGCGGACCGCACCTCCACTTCGAGATCCACCCTGGCGGCGGCGCGGCGGTCAACCCGTACTCGACGGTGCGCAAGTACTGCTGACCACTCACCAGCGGTCGGTCACACGCCGAGCAGAGCGTGAGCCTGCTGTCAATCAGCCGGCGAGGACGTACTCGAGCACGCCGTCCGCGTTGCGGCGCTGCATCTCGCCCGCCAACCGGAGGTGTTCGAGATGGGCGAACGTCTCGCTGTCGGCCATCGCACCCTGGGCTCGCGGCGAGAACAGATGCGTCGACATCTCCATCACCGAGGCCGGTCGGCCGAGGTCTTGCGATGTTGCCCGGAGCTTCTGCAGCCGCTCGGCGTGGTGCTCCTTGATCGCGTTGGCGCGCCCGGCGAGATCGCTGAACGGATGCCCGTGCGCGGGCAGCGCGACGGTGACGCGATCGCCGAACGAGCCGACCTTGTCGAGTGATTCGAAGAACGTGCCGAGTGGGTCGCGGCGGTTGGTGAGTCCGCCGATGTGCGGCGTGATGGTTGGCAGCACGTGATCGCCGCAGAGCATGCAACCTTCGGTCGGGTCGAACAGGCAGAGGTGGTCGTCGGTGTGACCCGGCGTGTGCACGGCGACCCACTCGCGGCGGGCGAGTGTGATCGTTTCGGCCTCGTTCAGGCGAAGCGTCGGAACCGGCATCCGGCGCATGCGCGGGAACGCACGCGCAGCACGGAACCACACCTTGCGCTTCAGCGGCATGTCGATGCCCGGGCCGCCCCACGGCGTCGCCTCCCACGGGAAGCGACGAACATGGTCCAATGGCTCGTCGCCGTCGACCGTGGCCAGATCGGCGACGTCTTCCACATCCACGTCGGGTGGTTCGGTCGGATCCCACATCAGGCGGAACGAACGATGCGTGACGATGTCGGCACCGCTCTGCGCGCGCAACCAACCGGCACCGCCGAAGTGGTCTGGATGACTGTGCGTGACGATCACGGTGTGCACGCGCGACAGCGGGTAGCCGGCTTGCTTCAAACGCGACTTCAATGCGACGTAGGAGTCCTTGCTCGGCAGTCCCGGATCCACGACGGCGACGCCGCGGTCGTCTTCGAGGAGGTAGCAGTTGACGTGTCCGAGGCCGGGCATCGAGATCGGCAACTGACTGCGAAGCACACCGGGAGCGAGTTCGGTGATCTCGTCCGAGGCCGGCTCCTGCTCCTGCTTACGTGGGCGGGCGGCCTGTTCGGTCATATTGCGACGGTACCGGTCGGTCCCACAATGGAACGAGCCTGAGCGCCGCGACCGAGCGCGGGGTGAACGATGTCACGCACCGTTCGGTGCCGCCGCCGACGGCGTCGGTGCGTCGATCGGCCGGAACGCACGCGTGCGGTAGAACTGCAACTCGTTGATGCTGGCCCGGATGTCGTCGAGCGCGCGGTGCGTGCCGTTCTTGTGCGGCAGCTCGTTCTTCACTGCGGGATACCACCGGCGGACGAGCTCTTTCACACTGGACACGTCGATGCTGCGGTAGTGCAGCCAGTTCTCGATCTCGGGCAGGTAGGCCGTCAGGAAGCGACGATCCATGCCGATCGAGTTGCCGCACAACGGCACGCTGGACTGCACGGGCACATGCTGCTTGATGAAGGCCAGCGTGGCCGCGCCGGCCACTTCGAGACTGATCGTGCTGGCCCGGATTGCGTCCAGCAGCCCACTCTTGGTGTGCATCTCGACGACGAACGGATCCATCACCGCAAGCGCTTCTTCGCTCTGGTGCACGACCAGATCTGGACCTTCGGCGACGATGTTGAGGTTGTCGTCGGTGACGATGGTGGCGATCTCGACGATGACGTCTCGCGTTGCGTCGAGCCCGGTCATCTCGAGATCCATCCACACCAACATGTGCCCCACCTTACGTCGGGAGGTGTCGCACCCGCAGAAGTAGCCTGAGGTGACCATGGCTGCGACCACGCTCCGATTGCTCAATCCCGCCACCGAAGCGCTGATCACCCATCAGCCGCTCGCCACCGCAGCCGACGCCGATGCAGCGATCGATCGGGCTGCGGCTGCGCTTCCCGCCTGGCGGGCGCTGGCCCCGCTGGACCGCGTGATCCTGCTGCGCCGCTTTGCCGACACCGTCGGCGCGCACGCCGAAGAGCTGGCGCAGCTGGAGACGATGAACATGGGCATGCCGATCGGCAACAGTCGGTGGTGCGCGAACACGGCGGCTGAGGTCTTCCACTACTACGCGGGCTGCGTCGACAAACACACCGGGTCCACGATCCCGGTCGGTGGCGGCGTCTCGATGACGTTCCACGAACCACTCGGAGTCGTCGGCGTGATCACGCCATGGAACTTCCCGCTGCTCATCGCGAGCTGGAAGCTCGGGCCCGCACTGGCGTGCGGTAACACCGTCGTCATCAAGCCGAGCGAGCTCACCCCGCTGACGACGATTCGCCTCGGCGAACTCGCGCTGGAGGCCGGCCTGCCCGACGGCGTGCTCAACGTCGTCGTCGGCACGGGCCAGGAGGTCGGCTGGCGACTCGTCGAAAATCCGCTCGTGCGAAAGATCGGTTTCACCGGCTCCACGGTGGTCGGCAAGCGCATCATGGCCGGCGCCGCCGACCAGGTGAAGCGGGTGACGCTCGAACTCGGCGGCAAGAGCGCGAACATCGTCTTCGCCGACGCCGACCTGGAGGCCGCTGCCGCATCGGCACCAGGCGCAGTTTTCGACAACACCGGCCAGGACTGCTGTTCGCGTAGCCGAGTACTCGTCCAGCGCAGTGTCTACGACCGCTTCGTCGAGCTGTTCATCGACGCCACGCAGTCGTTCGCAGTGGGTGATCCGCTTGCCGACGGCACGGCGATGGGTCCCCTCGTGACGGCAGAGCACAAGGCCAAGGTCGAGTCGTTCCTGGCGGCCGAGGACGTGCTCTGGAAGGGCGACGCGCCCGAGGGTGCCGGGTGGTGGATGCCGTGCCACGTGGTCACGCCGGAGCCCGGCTCACCGCTGCTGAGCGACGAGGTGTTCGGTCCGGTCGCGGCCATCGTGGCCTTCGACGACGAAGCAGACGCGATCGCAATGGCGAACGACAGCGTGTACGGGTTGTCAGGCTCGATCTGGACCGGCGACGCGCAGCGGGCCATGCGCCTGGCGCGCAACATCGATACCGGCACGCTGTCCATCAACAGCAACTCGTCGGTGCGCTTCAACACACCGTTCGGCGGCTTCAAGCAGAGCGGGCTCGGCCGCGAGCTGTCGATGGTCGCGCTGGATCACTACAGCGAGTTGAAGACGGTGTTCTGGGCAAGCGGCGGTTGACTGGTCGGCGATGAAGCTGTTCTTGATCTTTGTCGTCTTCCCGATCGTCGAGCTGTTCGTCGCGATCCAGATCGGGTCCGGCATCGGCGCGTTCAACACCATCGGCCTGCTCGTGCTGTTCGCGCTCGTCGGGCTGTGGGTCATCAAGCGCGAGGGCCTGCGCGTCTGGAACCGCTTCGTCGAGAAGGCGCAAGCGAACGAGCCACCGACGAAGGAGATCGCCGATGGCATGTGCCTCCTGCTGGCCGGTGTGTTGTTCATCGCGCCGGGCTTCGTCAGTGACGTGATTGCGTTGTTCCTCATCTTCCCGCCCACTCGTGCGCTGGTGCGCGACTGGATGATCCGTCGCAGGGGCTTCGGCGGCTTGGCTCGTGGCCGAGTGATCAAGGCGTCCTACGGTGGCCGCGTGACCGACGTGTACGACGTGACCGACACCACCGCGACGGAGACCCGCGGTGAGCTCGACCCGTGAGCGAACCCGGTCAACGAACCACCGCCAACCGGCTGAGCTCGCTGGCTACGGGGCGCGGATCTGACTTCGATCCGTCGACGGTGCCCATCCGTCCGGCGGCGACGGTGATGCTGATCCGCGATCGTGCGTCGAGCGGCGCGCTCGAAGTGTTCATGATGCGCCGCACGCTGCAGGCGGTGTTCGCCGGCGGAATGTACGTCTTTCCCGGTGGCCGCCTGGACGCCGTCGACGGGGGCTCGGAGATGGAGGCGATCTGCGACGGGCTCAGCGATGTCGAGGCCAGCGCGCTGCTGCAGATCGACACCGGCGGCCTGGCCTACTGGGTCGCCGCGATCCGCGAGTGCTTTGAGGAGGCGGGCGTGCTGCTGGCCCGTACGGCCGCGACGGGCGAGTACGTTCGCTTCGACGACGACAACGAGGCGGCCCGGTTCACGGCTGATCGCGAGTGGGTGCACGACGGCTCGCTCGGCATGATCGAGCTGTGCGCACGCGAGGGTCTGCGCCTGGCGACGGATCGCATGTTCTACACCGCACACTGGATCACGCCGGCTGGCGAGGCGCGCCGCTTCGACACCCGCTTCTTCGTGGCCCGCGCCCCGCAAGCGCAAGAGCCGCTGCACGACGATGGCGAGACCATCGCCAGCGCGTGGCTGACCCCGCAGGAGGCACTCGACGGCGAACGATCCGGCGAGTACGTCATGCTGCCGCCGACCATCGCGTCGCTGCGATTCCTGGGCCAGAGCGCCACGGCCGACGAAGCATTGGCCGCCGCCGCGCAGATCGGCGTCCCGCCGATGATCCTTCCGAAGCTGCGCGGCAATTCGTCGAACGGCGACCTCGACCTGGTGATGCCCGACGACCCCGAGTACGACTCGCTCTGACTCTCCGCGATGACTCGTCCCGCGGGCCACCCCGGCTATCCCGCGCCCCTTCCTGAACGTCCGGGATCGTCGGCGTCGCCCCCAGCTGTCAGGTGGGGTTGGCGAACTGCAGCACGGAGAAGACCGCGCCGTGCGGGTCGGTAAGCACGGCAAAGCGACCCGGGGGGATGTCGGTCGGCGGGACCGTGACGGCCCCTCCTAACTCCGTGCAACGCGCCGCGGTGGCGTCGGTGTCGGTCACCGCGAAGTACACCATCCAGTGGTTCGGCACGCCATCCCACGTCTCGCCGACCATCGGCATCAGCCCGCCGATCGTTCGCCCGCCAGGCAGCTGCAGCTCGTAGTAGTCGCCGTCGCCGTATGGCATCTTGGAGCTGGTGATGCCGACGGCGGCCTCGTAGAACGCGAGTGACGTGTCGACGTCTCGTGTCGTCAACTCGTTCCAGCAGATCGAGCCGGGCTCGTTGACCAAGCTCGCGCCGATGTGGTCGCCGGCCTGCCAGAACGACACGGGAGTTCCGGCGGGGTCGAGGACCATCGCCATCCGTCCGAACGTCATCACGTCCATTGCGTCGACGAGTGTCGTCGCGCCCGCTGCGGTTGCCTTGGCCATCGTGGCATCGAGGTCGTCGACCGCGATGTAGGTCGTCCATGAGACGTGCCCCGGCGTCTGCTGGTCGGCGATCGCGGCCACGTTGTGGCCGCGCACGACCGCCATCGAGTAGTGGCCCATCTCGGCTGGGCCGATCTCGACCTCCCAACCCAGCAGCGCGCTGTAGAACGCTGCCGACGCCTCGACATCGGGTGTTCCCATGTCCACCCAACACGGCGTGCCGTTCTCGTACGACGTCATCTCGGCCATGTGCGACCTCCGTTGTCATCCAGTGCATGAAGCATCGAGGCGCGCGACCTTACAGCCCTGAGGGACAGCCTGGGCATGGCCGCGAGCATCTGCCGGTGAGTCGTCACTCGGGGGCTGCGCCACTCGCAGTGTGGTGGGGCCCGGTCTCGCTTCGGTTGCTCGTGGCCAGGCTGATTTCGGGACGACTGTCACAGGGTGGGTCTATGTTGGCGACACTGTCCAGTGACGACGAAGGGATTCGATGATGACCACACTCCAGAACCGCCCGAACACGGCCCTGCTGGTGATCGACGTGCAGAACGGCGTCGTCCAGGGCAACTACGCCCGCGACGCCGTCGTTGCCAACGTTGCGACGCTGGTCGACAGAGCGCGCGACGCCCACGTTCCAGTCGTGTGGGTGCAGCACTCCGACGACGGACTGGAGTACGGCAGCGACGACTGGAAGATCGTCCCCGAACTGTCACCGGACGTGGCCGAGACGATCGTCGAGAAGAAGTACGGCGACGCATTCGAGGCCACCAATCTCGAGCAGGTCCTGTCCGACCTCGGCGTCGGGCGATTGGTCGTCGCCGGCGCGCAGACCGACGCCTGCATACGCAGCACGCTGCACGGCGCGTTCACCCGTGGCTACGACGCGACGTTGGTCAGCGACGCGCACACCACCGAAGACCAATCAGAGTGGGGTGCCCCACCCCCCGACCAGGTGATCGCCCACACCAACCTCTACTGGAAGTACCAAGACGCCCCCGGCCGCACCGCCGGCACCGTAGAAACCAACGCCCTCGACTTCTCCGCGACACCCGCCTGACCGTGCGTTCATGCGACCCGGCGCGGCCGCCATCGACAACCCCCGACAGGACTCAGGGCTTCCGGGCCAAGTCCTGAGCTGTCCAGAACCCCGGTTGGGGGTTGTCCGTGAACCCGCCCTTCGCGTAGCGCTCGAGGCGTTCGAGGCTGTCTTGCGAAAGCATCTCGATCGCATCGAAGAACGCATCCGGCCCGGCCGCGCGAAGCGCAGTATCGCCATCGCTGGGTCGCTTCGGAAGATGGCTGGTCAGCACGACCAGGGGCACCCCGCCGCGGGCCCGCTTCAGCGCCGACGCACGCCCCAGCAACTTCCACACGGTGTCGGTGCGAATCAGACCACCTCGGTGGCTCGTGAACGCGCCGGACACGTCGAAGAACCAACTCGCTCCATCCGCGTCGGTGGCAACGAAGTCGACGGTGACACCGGTCTTGCGTATACGTCGATTGCGCTCTGCGATCGTGAACCCGGCCTCCTCAATGAGTTGCTCGGCGAGCTTCTGCGCTGCCTTTCCTTCCTTCGTCGCTCGGCTCGGGAAGTCCTCCGCGTCATCAATGTCCATCGCTGGCGCCTCTACCGTGCGCCTCCGGCCCACTTGAACTTCGGGCACACTCGGCGCTAGCGCTTCTTGGACACGGCGACGAGCAATCTCGACGTAGCTGTCGTCGAGGTCGTAGCCGACATAGCGCCGTCCGAGGCGGGCGGCAGCGACGAGTGCCGACCCACTCCCCATGAAGGGGTCGAGCACGAGATCATCCTTGAACGTGTAGAGACGGATGAGCTGCTCGGGCAACTCGACCGGAAACGGAGCAGGGTGACCGACCCGCCGCGCACTCTCGGGCGGAATCGACCAGATGTCCAGGGTCATGGCCATGAAGTCCTCGGTCATCAGCGTGCTCTCGTGTGGCAGACCGTCTGCTGCGCGTTGCTTCACGGAGCGAGCTCGGTCGAATCGCCCCTTGCTCGCCACGATGACCCGCTCGCTGATGTCGCGGAGCACTGGATTGGAGGCACTTCGGAATGAGCCCCAGGCACATGAACCGCTGGCGCCCTCTCCCTTCTGCCAGATGAGTTCGCCCCGAAGAAGCAGCCCGAGATCGTGTTCGAGAATGCGGATCACATCGGCCGACAAGCTTCGGTACGGCTTACGGCCGAGGTTGGCCACATTCACCGCGATGCGGCCTCCAGGCTCGAGCTTGCGTACGGACTCGGCGAAGACATCGGTCAGCATCTCGAGGTACTCGAGGTAGGAGGCGGGTACGCCCTCTCGCTCCAACTCCTCCTCGTACTGCTTGCCAGCAAAGTAGGGCGGCGACGTGACCACCAGCGCTACCGATCCATCGGCGATGCGATCCATGTGGCGTGCATCGCCGTGAACGAAGGGCTCGTCCACCGGCAGCGGCTGGGGGACGTCCTGGTCGTCGGAAAGCTCCGGTGCACGGAATCGCTCGTAGAACGGCGTTGAGTCGTGGCTCTCCCGGGCGCTCACGCCGAAGTTCGAGGTCGTCGTCTTTCGTCGTTCCTTCAACGTTCGCTCCTCACAAGACCCACCGAGCGTAGCGAAAGGTTGACGACCGACCGAACATACGCGCGCCGTCCAAGCCACCGCTGCAACCCACCGATCGAGCGCCAGATGACCCGATCGAGATCGGAACTTCCCGCGGAAGGGAGGGATTCGAACTCAGGCGGGGGTGGGGTTCGTGGCGAAGGCGGCTTCGACGGCGGCGAGCATGCGGGCGCTGCAACCGGCCATGTTGACGGGTGGGGCGATGTCGGTGATGAGACGCTCGGCGATCTGGTGGAAGACCGCTGCCGCCGCACCGCCGTTGGCGACGGATGCCACGGGAATGCCGGCGTCACCACCGGCGCCGACAGCGGGCTCCAGTGGCACTTGGCCGAGCAGGGGGACACCGATCTCGTCGGCCAACGCAGCACCCCCACCGACACCGAACAACGGGTAGGACTCGCCATGGTCGCAGGTGAACGAACTCATGTTCTCGATGACCCCTGCGACGCGGAGGAAGCTGCGCCGGGCCATGTCCGCAGCGCGGGAGGCGACCTTCTGCGCGGCGAGAGCGGGCGTAGTGACGATGAGCAAATCGGTGCGGGGGAGCATGCGGGCAAGTCCCATCTGCACGTCGCCGGTGCCCGGCGGCATGTCGATCAGCAGGTAGTCCATCTCGCCCCAGGCGACATCGCGGAGGAACTGCTCG
>JANNZY010000093.1:0-33101 GCA_031410915.1 Actinomycetes bacterium | reverse complement strand
GCGACCTGTTCGAGTACTGGGTCCACGAGGCCAGCCACGTCTCGATGGAGCACTACCCCTGGCATCGCTGGCGGATGGAGAAAGAGCATCGATGGCCGTCGGTGCAGCGCCTGTCCGAGCACAAGCCGGGCTTCTTGGACGAGGTCTACGCGCGCGTCGAGACCGCCGGACCGGTGGTGTCCGGCGAGTTCAACTCGCGGGTCGGCCCGAAGGGCAGCTGGTGGGACTGGGACGACGCCAAGACCGCGCTGGAGCACATGTTCTGGACCGGCAAGCTCGCCGCCCGCCGCCGTCCAAACGACTTCGCCCGGCTGTACGACCTGCCCGAGCGGTGGATCCCCGCTGACGTCCTGAGCCGACCCGCGCTGGCCGAGAACCAAGCGCGCAAGGAGCTGCTGGTGCTCGCTGCCAAGCACCACGGCGTCGGCACGATGAACGACCTGACCGATTACCACCGCCAGAAGAACCCACCCTGCAAGCCGTTGCTGGCCGAGCTGGTCGAGGAGGGCCGGCTGATCCCGGTCACCGTCGAAGGCTGGGCCAAACCGGCGTACCTGCACCCCGAGGCACGCCGTCCGCGGCGAGTGGCGGCGCGGGCGTTGCTGAGCCCGTTCGACTCGCTCGTGTTCAACCGCGACCGCACCGAGCGGGTGTTCGGCTTCCACTACCGGATCGAGATCTACGTGCCGCCGCCGAAGCGCATCTACGGCTACTACGTGCTGCCGTTTCTGCTTGGCGACGAGCTCGTCGGCCGCTTCGACCTCAAGGCCGACCGTCAGACGGGCCGCCTTCTCGTGCAGGGCGCGTACGCCGAACCGGGCGTGCCCGACGGGTTGATCGTGCCCGAAGTGGTCGAGGAGTTGCGTGCCATGGCGGCCTGGCTGGGACTGGAATCAGTGGCAGTGATGCCCCGCGGCGACCTGGCCGCCGCACTCGCCCGCGCGTTCTGAACCCTGAATCCGTCAGGTCTCGCCCCTCCTCGCCTCCGGCGCGGTCAGCTCCATGAACTCGCCGAGTGCCAAAGTCGGTCGATTGGGCAGACGTGGATGCGGTCCTCCAGACGGTACGCCACTGGTCCGGTGTTGAGAATGAACCCGGCGCGAAACTGCTCACCAAGGCTGTCTCGCAGCGCGCGCAGCCCACCCGCGTCGCGTCCACCGGCCTCCTGGTGTGCCTTGACTTCAAAGGCGACCACGTCGCCGTCGAACGTCTCGATGATCAGGTCGACCTCGGCACCGTCGCTGGTGCGCCAGTGGCCAATGTGATCGACGTCGTCGAGCCACGACGCTTGCTTGAGGAGTTCGCCGACGACGAAGGTTTCGAGCAAGTGCCCGAATTCGACGATGGCGGCGGGGTCACGGCGTTCGAGCTTTCGGGCGTTGACACCCATCAGATGGGCAGCGAGCCCGGAGTCGACGAGGTGCAGTTTCGGTGCCTTCGTGGCCCGCGCCCGAAGCGTTCGACCCCACGCTGGAAGCTTGCGGACGAGAAACAACGCTTCGAGCAGTCGAACGTAGTTGTCGGCGGTACGCGGTTCGAGCCCGACCGCGCCGCCAGCCTTGGTGACGTTGAGCAGTTGGGCTGATTGGCCCGCGAGCCGGTCGAGAAGCTTTGGCAGCACGTTCACCTGCCGGATGTTGGCGAGATCCAGAACGTCACGGGCGAGTTCGGTGCCGACGTAGGACCGGAAGAACCGGTCCCGCGCATGTCCGACGGCACCGATGGCGAGAGGCAGTCCGCCGCGGCAGATGCGTTCTGCATATTCGCCGCGGTGCATGCCCGTTGTCCGGCTGGTCCGGAGGCGGTCTGGTTCATTCATTGCGATGTCGAGGAAGTCCTCGCGGACCCCATCAATCTCGCCTTGCGACAGCGGCATGATCTCCAAGAGGTGCAGCCGGCCGGTCAGCGATTGGGTGCCGCGCGGGAGTGCCCAGAACGAGGACGACCCGGTGAGGACGTACCTCCCGTTCTCGTGGTTCCGGTTGAGCTGCGCCTTAATCGCCTGCAGCACAGCCGGTACCCGCTGGTACTCGTCGATGCAGACCGGCGAATCCCCATCGACAACATCGGTTGCTGAGGCCTCCGCCAAGGCCCGCTGCGTCTCGTCGTCGAGATCGATCACCTCGACCTGATGGTGGTCGGCAATGAGTCGAAGCACCGTCGACTTGCCGACGGATCTCGCGCCCTGCAGTGCGACCACGGGTGACTCGTGCATTCGCGCGAGCAGAATCTGCATGATGCGTCGCCCAATCAGGCCTTCCGGCATGCGGTCGAGGCTATCTGATCTTTCCGAACGTGAGCCCTGTTTCTTTCCGAATGTGAGGTATTTTTCTTTCTGTATGTGAGGGAGGTTGCGTTCCGAACGTGAGGGCACGACCTTCCGCCCGCGCGTTCTGAATGCCCACTCCCGCACAGGAGCGGTCAGTACCATCGTCACGTGTCAGAGACCGCCGTGCAGCTGCCCGACAGCATGCCGGAACCGCCACGGCGGATGCCGACGTGGGTGTGGAAGGCCATCGCGATCTTCTGGCTCGGGTTCATCGCGACGGTGTTCGGGCGGTTCCTGTTCTCGCGCCTGACCGGCTTGCTGACGCTGCTGCTCGTGTCGCTGTTCCTCGCGCTTGCGATCGAGCCGGGCGTCAACCGCCTGTCGTTGCGCGGCTGGCGACGCGGACGGGCCACGAGCCTGATCCTGCTCGGCGTGCTGGTGTTCACGATCATCTTCGTCGTTGCGATTGGCACGCTCGTCGGCAGTCAGATCGCCGATCTGCTCGCCAACTCCGAACGAACGGTGACCAAGACCGTCAAGGGCATCAACGACTTCTTCGGCACGAAGATCAACGCCCAGAGCGTGATCGACAGCATCAACGACGAGAACGGTCCGTTCCAACGGTTCATCGACAGCCAGCGTGACAAGGCGGTCGAGCTGACCGCAGCAGCGCTCGGGTTCTTGCTGCAGCTATTTTCGGTGCTGCTCTTCACGTTCTACCTCGTGGCCGACGGGCCGAAGCTGCGCCGTGCGATCTGCAGCCGCCTGCCGGCCGCACGACAAGAGCGCGTGCTGCACGCTTGGGAGTTGGCGATCAACAAGACCGGCGGCTACCTGTACTCACGGGCACTGCTGGCCGGGCTCTCGGCTTTCTTCCACTGGTTGCTGTTCCAATCGCTCGGCATCCAAGCCCCCATCGCACTCGCGCTGTGGGTCGGACTCGTCAGCCAGTTCCTTCCGGTCGTCGGCACGTACATCGCCGGCGCACTGCCGGTGCTGCTCGCAGTGATCGACTCACCGCCGAAGGCCTTCGTCGTGCTGGCGTTCGTGGTGCTGTACCAACAGATCGAGAACTACCTCTTCGCACCACGCATCACGGCACGCACGATGGAACTACACCCTGCCGTGGCGTTCGGCGCGGCCCTCGGTGGCGCAGCGGTGCTCGGAGCAGTCGGCGCGATCCTGGCGCTTCCCGCAGCCGCGATGGCACAAGCGCTCATCAGTGATTGGGGCGATCGTCACGACGTCGTCGACAGCCCGTTGACCCGGCTGCCGGAGCGAAGACCCCGGGTCAGTCGCAAGATGCGCCGCGCTGCGCAACAGGTCGCCGCGCAGGCCGCAGTGCAGCCGGAGACCGATGAGCCGGCCTGAGTCGTACGCGCCCGTCGCAGTCACCAGTCGATCCGGCGTCACCGAGTCGGTGCACTTCGGCGCAGTCGTCGCGCTCGCCACCGACGGCTCGATCGCATTCAGTGCCGGCGACCCGCGGGTGGAGATCTACCCGCGGTCGTCGAACAAACCGCTGCAGGCAGTCGCGATGATCGAAGCGGGTCTGCGGCTGCCGCCCGACCTGCTCGCGCTGGTGTGCGCGAGCCACGACGGCACGGCGCTGCACCTCGACGCAGCCCGGCGCATCCTCGACACCGTCGGCCTCGACGAGAACGCGCTGCGCAACACGCCCGACTACCCGCTCGACACGACGTCCGCTCGCGCGATCATTCGCGCTGGCACCGGTCGAACCTCGCTGCAGCAGAACTGCAGCGGCAAGCATGCGGGCATGATCGCGACGTGTGTCATCAACGGCTGGCCGACCGACACCTATCTCGATCCCGAACATCCCCTGCAGGTCGCGATCACTGCCCGCCTGCCGAGCCTGATCGACGACGAGGTGGTGCACATCGGCATCGACGGTTGCGGCGCACCGGCACACGTGCTGTCGTTGCTCGGCCTGGCACACGCGTTCCGGGCCCTCGCGACGGGTGCTGCCGGCCGAGCCGGTGACGACGTCGGCGCGGCGATGCGCGGCAACCCGCTGATGGTGGGCGGCGACGATCGCGACGTGACGCACTTCATGCGTCATGTGCCCGGCCTCGTCGCCAAGGACGGCGCAGAGGGCGTGTTCGCGGCGGCGCTGCCTGACGGACGCGCGGTCGCGCTGAAGATCGCCGACGGTGCCAACCGAGCCAGGCCACCCGTGATGCTGGCCGCGTTGCGCGAGCTCGGTGTCGATGTGACCGCGGTCGAGCCCACCGTACGGGAGATGGTGATGGGACACGGCCGGGCCGTCGGCGAGGTCGTCGCGCTGGCAAGCTTCAGGTGATGTCGCCGATCCCGTTCGTGCCCCCACTCGACGACGTCGTCTACGGGCGCGTCGACCAGGTGTCGCCACTGATTCGGCGTGTCATCGCCAACAACCCGTCGAAGTACAGCTACCGCGGCACCGGTACGTACATCGTCGGGCACGGCGATGTCGTCGTGATCGACCCCGGTCCGGCCATCGACGAGCACCGCGACGCGCTCGCGGCCGCTGTGGCCGGCGAGCACGTGAGGGCCATCCTGATCACCCACTGCCATGCCGATCACTCGCCGCTCGCGGCGTGGATGCGCGAGGCGACCGGCGCGCCGACGATTGGGTTCGGGCCGCACGGCGCCGTCGATCTGGACGAGGATACGGACAGCGATGTGAAGGTCGAGGAGTCGATCGATCTCGCGTTCGCACCCGACGTGGTGGCCAACGATGGAGATGTCGCGGCGTCGGTCGACGGTTGGTCGATGCGGGCCGTGCACACCCCGGGTCACACGTCCAACCACCTCTGCTTCGCGTTCGATGCTGAGCGCGCACTGTTCACGGGCGATCACGTGATGGGTTGGAGCACTACCGTCGTGTCACCGCCGGACGGCGACATGCGGGCCTACATCGACTCGCTGCGCAAGGTCGCCGGTCGCGACGACGCGATCCTGTGGCCGACGCACGGCAATCCCGTCACCGACCCGCAGCCGTTCCTGGCTGCGTACCTCGAACATCGATTGGACCGCGAGGCGCAAGTGCTGGCTCAGGTTCGCGGCGGGCTGACCACGATCGAGGCGATCGTGCTGGTGCTGTACGCCGACGTACGCGAGGAGTTGCACAAGGCCGCCGGTCGCAGCGTGCTCAGCCATCTCGCGAAGCTGGTGGACGACGGCGTTGTCGCTGTCGTCGGCGGCGACACCCCGAGCCTGAAGGCAGTATTCGCACCTTCGAACGCTTGATTTCTTTGAGCTGCAGTGCAAACGTTCTGCCACGCGCACGCGAAACTTGATGGAACGTGAACACATTCGGTCCAGCGTTTGCTCGAATGCACCCGCGGGTACGTCCGGCCCGCAGCCCGAGGGGTCGTGAGAGGGGTTCGGGATGGCTGAGAAAAGTGCAATCGGCGTCGTCGCCGTCTTCAGCCTGTCGATCCAGATCATCCACGATCGAGACGAAGCCCGCCTGGTGCCGATCGGGGAGATCGACGTGCACTCGGCGTTGACGTTCCTGATCGCCGGCGAACAGGCTGTGGCGGAGATGCCTGCCCATCTCGTGATCGACCTGTCGCAGGTGACCTTTCTCGATTCAAGCGGCGTCCGCGGCGTTCAGAGCCTGGTCACGATGTCGCGACTGTCCGGGGTGCCGTGCTCGGTGGTCGGCCGTGACGTGGGCGGGCTCGACTCGGACATGGAATCCGTCGTCGTGTGGTCGGGCGACACCTCCCGTGTCGTGCCCCACTCATCCGTGGAGGAATGACGACGATTCTGCCTGGCACGCCGGGCACAGTATGTCGTCATCGCAGCAGAGCGACGGTGCATCGATGAGCGCCATGTCGAGGGCGCGCCAGACCGACGAAGGTCGCAACGCCGACATCGACGCTCGGAATTTGCCTGCCGTTCTTCTCATAGCCGTGTCGACAGCGTATGCACGCTTTGGCGCGGCCCGTCGAGCCAAGATGGCGACTAGGGTCACGTTTCATGGGCGACGTCACCGAGCCCGAGGGTTCCGATGTCACCGACGACGTCGACGAGAACCCACTGAGTGTGCGCGTCGAGATCGACGGTCCGCCAGGCAGGGTGCCGCGCCCGTACACCGGACTGATGGTCGCCGTCTCGGTGCTCGCCTTCGCAGTGGTCGTGCACGGCACGTGGTCTCGAGCCGCGCCGGACCAACCCGTGCTGCGCGTGACCACGAACGCGGGTCCCTCCCCTGCAGTTGATCCACCGCCCGCGGAGTTGCCGACGGTCAGCGCGCCCGTCGAGACAACGACCACCACGTCCCCGTCCCCGTCCACGACGACGACGATTGCGTCATCGACGACCACCAGCGTCGAGTCCGTGACGGCCACAAGCACGACGATCGTGCCGGCCACGGCCGGCCCCGCGGGCACAGTGGCCTCCCCCGAACCGACCGTTGGCGGAGGTGACGGCGGCAACGACGATGCGGTGCTCGTCGGTCGGCCGATCCCGGACCCCGTCGCACCCCCAGCGGTCGCGGTCACCTCTCCCTGGGCGGACGTGTCACGGGTGACGGCGGCCGGCTACGTCGCCACCGATGTCGGGTGCGCCGCGGGCACGTCGGCCGGCGCGCTGGATGCCTTCTTTCGCGAGCGCATCGGGCCGGTCATCGGTCTGGACTACCAACACGTGTACGCGCTCGGCGGTGGCCGCTTCCTGTGGCTGTTCCAGGACACCTTTGTCGACTACAGCGGCGCGGCGGCCCGCCTGGACCAAGCGACGTTCATGCACAACTCGGCGATGGTGCAAGACGGTGCCTGCTTCACGCTGTATCACCGCGGCGCGTTGAACTCGCCGGCATCGTTCGAGCAGGGCAACGGAGAGGTGCGCCTCGGGAAGTGGTTCTGGCCGATGGGCGGCGAGACCTACGGCGAAAAGCTCTACGTGTTCTGGGCCGAGATGCGCAAGGATGCCGGCGACCCGGCACCGCCGAACGGTCTCGGCTGGCATCCCGCCCGCACCTGGCTCGCGGTGTACGACGCACGAACGTTGGCTCGGCTCAGCTTCGGGGCTGCGCCGAACACGGGAGTCGCGCCGATCTACGGCTACGCGGTCGCCAGCGACGCCGACTACACGTACCTGTTCGGCAACACCTTCGAGCAGAACCTGTCGCGCGAGGGCGGTTACTTCAACGGACCGCACTCGGCCACGAACATGTGGCTGGCCCGGGTACCGGCCGGCAACCTGTCTGCCCCGCTGGAGTACCGCGCCGGCGACACGTGGACGTACGACGCGGCAGCGGCCACCCCGATCGTGCAGCGCTACTGGGCGGAGTTCCCAATGCAGCCGCGATATCTCAACGGGCAGTGGGTCGCGGCGACAAAGGTGAACGGCTACTGGGGCGAGCAGTTGGCGATCGACGTCGCCAATGATCCGTGGGGGCCGTGGACGACCGTCGAGCAACGGCCCGTCCCGCCGCGCGGCAGTGACCCGCTCATGAACACGTACCACGCACACGTCCTGCCGTGGCTGAGTGGTGGCTCGCTGGTCGTGAGCGTCTCGCAGAACGCGCGCAACATGCAGCGCGACGCCTGGCCCGTCCCGGCGCGGTACCGCCTGCAGCTCTTCGGCGCAGCGCTCGTCGCGCCGCCGCCTCGCCCCGCCCCCGAGCCCACGACCACGACCACCACCACCACGATTGCAGAGGAGTCGACCACGACGACCGAAGCGATCACGACCACCGTCGCCGACACCACCTCTACTGCGATGACCACCACGACGACCGCGCCTGCGACAACGACCACATCGACATCCGTCCCGCCGACCACGACCGCCGCCACTACCACGACTACCACGACGACGACCGCACTCCCCCCGGCCACCACAGCCCCCCTCGACGACTCCACCACGTCCTCGTCCACGCCCTGACGCAGCCAGTGTGGCCTGCCGCGCGCATGTTTAGAAATGGTGCTCAACGGCAACAGTTTCGTGCCGCTGTCCCCACAGCAAACCCGTGCGTCGCGAGCACTGTTTCGTGAACAAGGAGAGACAAGATGTCCGCTTCAGAAGGTGACTACATCCGTCGAGAGACCGTCTACGACACACCTGTCGTCGGGGCGGTCACGCCCGCTGCCATGGTTGCGCAGCCAGTGGGTCACGTCGTCGAGCAGCCGGTGGCTCGTGTGGTCGAACAGCCCGTCGTGCCAGTGGCACCGGTTGGCCGTGTCGTCGAGCCCGCCGGCGCGGTGCGCAGCACGTACACCCGGCGTTTCGCGCCGGACGCAGTCATCGCCGCTCTCGTCGGACTGGCGCTGTTGGTCACGGGATTGATCGCGATCACGCGCGGCGGCTTCGACGGGCCGATGAGCACACCGGTCGTTGAGGTCCTCGGCTTCACGCACACGACCACACTCGGCTTGATCGAGGCTGCGATCGGCTTGTGCCTGCTGATCTCCGGCGCGACCAGTTCGCGGGCTGGGGCGCTGTTCTTCGGTTCGGTGCTCGGCATCGGTGCCTTTGTCGGTGCGGTGCAGGAAGATTCGTTCCGCGAGACGCTCGCCCTCGAGTCCGGCATGGCCTGGCTGTTCGTCATCGCGGCAGTCGTAGTCGTGGTCTCGGCGCTGCTGATGCCCCGCTTCATCACCCGTTCGACGCGGGTGCAGCCGATGTCGATGTAAGCGCCGCAACGGCCGATGCGGCCGGATGAACCTTGCGGATCGGCGAGGTGAGCGCGAGGACGGATGTGGTCCGAACGATCCCTTGCAGAACGAGCACCTGTTCGAGAACATCGTGCAGGTGCTCGTTCGTTCGCGCGACGATGCGGCACAACAAGTCGCCGGGTCCGGTGATCTTGTGCACCTCGAGCACCTCGGCGATCAGGCCGAGTCCTTCGATCACCGGCCGCTCCTGACCTTGGGCGATCTCGAGCGTGGTGAACGCAACCACGCCGTAGCCGGCAGCGCCGAGGTCAACGACCGGCTCGTAGCCGGTCACGATGCCGGAGCGCTGGAGGCGCTCGATGCGAGCCTGCACCGTGTTGCGGGCCTGGCCCGTGCGGCGGGACAACTCGAGCACGTTCGGCCGCGTGACGTCGCACAGAAGACCGATCAGTTCGAGCTCGCCCATCTGGACAGTTTGTCACCAAAGAGCGAGCTGCTGCGGCAAAGTGCGCAGGTCAGCGCGCGTGTGTTGCGCAGTCTGAGTGCCGATGGTGTGATGGCGAGATGACCGTGACCGAGGCATCCAACCCGACACCACCAGCCGGCTCGACCCACGCCGCTCTGCTCGGCTGGGACTGCGTCGAGTTCTGGGTCGGCAATGCGAGAACCACTGCCGGGTTCTTGATGTCGGCATTTGGCTTCCGCTGCACGGCGTACGCCGGTCCGGAGACGGGGATGACGTCGAAGGCCAGCTACGTGCTCGAGCAGGGCGACATCCGCTTCGTCGTCAGCGGGGCATTGTCTGCCGACTCACCGATCGCCGATCACGTCCGCAAGCACGGCGACGGTGTGCACGACTTGGCCTGGCTCGTCGATGACGCGTCGGCTGCGCACGCCGCTGCAGTCGCGCGTGGGGCCCGTAACGTGCGCGATCCGTGGATCGAACGCGACGACAGCGGCGAGCTGGAGCTGGCGCAGGTGGGCGCATTCGGCGACACCGTGCACACGTTCGTCAACCGCTCGCGATACCGCAGTGACATGCTCGAGCCCGGCTACTCGGCCGACAACCTCCCCAACCCGACCGTCGGTTCACCGGTGGGCCTCGACCGCATCGACCACGTCGTCGGCAACGTCGAAAAGGGCAAGCTCGACGACTGGGTCGGCTTCTACAGCGATGTCCTCGGCTTCGCCCAGTTGCAGCACTTCGACGACGCGCAGATCCGCACCGAGCACTCGGCGCTGATGTCGACCGTCGTGTGGGACGGCTCCAAGATCGTGATGCCGATCAACGAGCCGGCGGACGGGTTGAAGAAGAGCCAGATCCAGGAGTACATCGAGCACTACGACGGCCCCGGCGTGCAGCACATCGCGTTGCGGACCGACGACATCGTCGTCACGGTCCAGGCGCTGGGCGACCGCGGCGTGCGCTTCATGCGTGTGCCCGACACCTACTACGACGACGCGAAGCGACGCCTGGCCGATTTCGACCTGCCGTGGGCTGAGTTGCAACGGCTCAACATCCTGGCCGACATGGACCACGACGGGTACCTGCTGCAGATCTTCACCGAGACCATCACCGACCGCCCGGCCGTGTTCTTCGAGATCATCGAGCGCCGCGGCGCGAAGGGATTCGGTGAGGGCAACTTCAAGGCCCTGTTCGAAGCGATCGAGCGCGATCAGCAACGGCGTGGCAATCTCTGACATGTCCCGTTCCACGGATCAGGCGGCACCGCCACCGCGCCCTCATCTCGCGACCGTCCCGATCTACGCCCAAGGGCGCAGCGCCGAGGCGGCGATGGCCGAGCATGGCATTATCGCGGCGACGAAGATGGCCTCCAACGAGGTGCCCTTCGGGCCGCTGCCCGGCGTGCCCGAGGCAGTGGCCGCGGCGATGGGCGATGCGTATCGTTACGCCGATCATCAAGCGGACGATCTCGCCGCCGCGTATGCCGCGACGATCGGCGTGCCACGCGACCATGTTGCCGTCGGACCGGGGTCGGTCGGGCTGCTGCAGCAACTGACACTGGCCTACGCCGGGCCCGGCGACGAGGTGCTGTACCCGTGGCCAAGCTTCATCGCCTACCCGCAGTTCTCGGGGATCGTCGCGGCCGAACACGTCGTGGTGCCCCTGCGCCGGCAGTCGATCGATGTCGACGCAGTGCTCGCCGCGGTCACCGCGCGGACGAAGATCATCTTCATCGCCAACCCGAACAACCCTGCGTCCGGCGCGCTGCGTCGCGCCGACATGCAGCGGTTGGTGGATGAGGTGCCGCGGACCTGCCTGCTCGTGATCGACGAGGCCTACCACGAGTTCGTAAACGGTGCCGACGTGCCCGACGGGCTGACCTACCTCGACGAGCACCCGAACATCGTCGTCCTGCGCACCCTGTCGAAGGCCTATGGCATGGCCGCGTTGCGCGTCGGGTTCCTGATCGGCCACCCGACGGTCGTCGCCGCGGTGTACGCGACATTGATCCCCTTCGCCGTCAATGGCCCGGCACAGGCCGCAGCGATGGCGGCCCTCGGCCAACGCGACGAGGTCGCACGGCGTTGCGCCCTGGTCGTTGCCGAGCGTGGCCGGGTCGCGCAGATCCTGCGCCGCAGCGGGCTGGGCCTGCCCGAAGCGCAGGGCAACTTCTGGTGGCTGCCCGCCGGCGCGAAGTCGGGCGACCTCGCCGTCGCACTCGAGCAGCGCGGCGTCGTGGTGCGCGCGTTCCCCACCGGGATCCGGGTCACGGTCGGAACGTGGGACGAGAACGACCGCTTCCTGGACGCACTCGCGTCGGTGCGCACCGCACATCCGGACATCACCGATCAGTGGGCGCTTCCGACCGGTGATCGGGCCGTGCAGACGGCCGTGCTGCTGGACCGCCTCGATAGTGCCCTCGAGCGGCTGCGCAAGCACGCCGTCGCCGACCACGCCGGCCTGACCCGGCCCGTACCCGGCGAGTCCGAACAGTGGGACGACGGTCAGGTGTGGGCGCACATGGCCGAGTTCGGCAACTACTGGCTCGGCGAGCTCACCACTCTGCTGGACGCAGCGTGGGACGAACCGGTGCCGTTCGGGCGCACGCGCCGCGACGCCGGACGCATCGCCGCGATCGAGGCCAACCGCGGTCGCGACATCTCCGAGCAACTGACGACGATCGAGCGGTCGGTCGATCGCCTGCGCGCGTTGCTGGCCGAGCTGAGCGACGCCGACTGGTCGCGTGTGGGTGCGCACGAGACACTCGGCGCGATGGACATCGATCGCCAGCTCGACGAGTTCCACATCGGCCATTACGAGCAGCACGCCGACCAACTCGACGAGTTGACGCCGGGGCGGTGATGACGGACTTCCCGATCGAAAATCTGCCGTTCGGCGTCGTTCGCCCCACGGAGGAGCCGCCCCGGGTGGTCGTGCGCATCGACGACCGCGTCTTCGATCTCGCCGCGGCCGGCATCGCGCCCGAGCTGACAGCGCAGCCGTCGCTCAACGCGCTGATGGCGTCGGGTCGCGGATCCGAGGTCCGCGACCGCGCCGGCGAGCTGCTGTCCGGCTCGACACGGCCCGACACTCTGCTCGCGTTGGACGACGTCGAAGTGATGCTGCCGTTCGCGGTCGGCGACTACGTCGACTTCTACTCGTCGATCCACCACGCGACAAACCTCGGTCGCATCATGCGTCCAGGTGTCGAACCGCTGCTGTCGAATTGGAAGCAGCTGCCCGTCGGCTATCACGGCCGTTCCGGCACCGTCGTGGTCAGCGGCACCCCGGTCCATCGGCCGTGCGGTCTCGTCGCCGGCGAGGACGGGGTCGGACACCTGACCCAGACCCGCTCGCTGGACTTCGAGTTGGAGGTCGGCTTTGTCGTCGGCGGTCCCGCGTCCACGATGATCGGGCCCGATGACGCCGACCGCCACGTGTTCGGCGTGGTGTTGCTCAACGACTGGTCGGCGCGCGATGTGCAGGGTTTCGAGTACCAGCCACTCGGCCCGAACCTGGCCAAGAGCTTCGCCACCAGCATCTCACCGTGGGTCGTGACCATGGATGCATTGCGGCCGTACCTCGTCGAGCCGCCGGCGCAAGATCCGCAGCCTGACCCCTACCTGCGCGCCGTGCGGCCTTGGGCGCTGGACATCGACCTCAGCGTCGAGTTGAACGGCGAGACCATCACGCGCACCAACTTCGCCGACATGTACTGGACGTTCGCCCAACAACTTGCGCACATGACGGTCAACGGCGCGACCACACGGACGGGCGACCTGTTCGGGTCGGGCACCGTCAGCGGTCCCGAGCCCGGTGAGCGGGGCAGCATGATCGAGCTGACATGGCGCGGCGCCGAGCCGCTCACCCTCGCCGACGGCGCGACGCGGTCGTTCCTCGACGACGGCGACACGATCACGATGCGCGGCACGTGCGGCGGCGGAGACCGCCCGCGCATCGGCTTCGGCGTGGTCAGCGGCACCGTGCTGCCCGCGATCGAACGAGGAGCATGACATGCCGTACTACCGCGCCCTTGGCGACATTCCCCGCAAGCGCCACACCGTCCACCACGTCGACGGCAACGTCGCGTTCGAGGAGCTGATGGGCAACGAAGGGTTCTCCGGTGCATCTGCGTTGCTGTACCACCGTCACTCCCCGAGCGCGATCGTGCGCATCGAGCCGACCGAGGCCACCGACCCCGTCTTCCATGCCAACATGCCGTTGCGGCCGCATCACCTGCGCACACCGGACCTCACGACCGAGGCGACACCGACCGACCCGGTGCTCGGCCGTGTCGCTCTGCTCGGCAACACCGACGTCGTCATGTCCGTCGCCCGATCGACCATGAGCAGCGGGCTCTACCGCGACGCCGTCGGCGACGAGCTCGTCTACGTGCAGTCCGGCTCGGCGGTGCTGGAGAGCGTGTTCGGCACCCTGCCCGTACGCGCCGGCGACTACGTGGTCATCCCGATGTCGACGACGCATCGCTGGGTCGTCGCCGATGCGGTCGAGCTGTTGTTCATCTCCGCGCGCGGACACATCTCGGTCCCGCATCGCTACCTGAACGCGGCCGGCCAGTTGCTGGAGGGCGCGCCATTCAGCGAACGCGACCAGCGCGGCCCGAGCGGCGATCCGCTCCTGGTCGACGGCCAGGATGTGCCGGTGCTGGTGCGCACTCGCGCCGGCCGCACCGTGCACGTGCATGCTCGCCATCCCTTCGACGTCATTGGATGGGATGGCTGCCTGTACCCCTGGGCGTTGAACATCGCCGACTTCGAGCCGATCGTCGGGCGCATCCACCAGCCACCGCCGGTGCATCAGACCTTCGCCGGTTCCGGCTTCGTGATCTGCAGCTTCGTGCCCCGCCTGTTCGACTTCGATCCCGACGCGGTGAAGGTGCCCTACCACCATGCCAACGTCGACACCGACGAGGTGCTGTTCTACTCTGCGGGCAACTTCATGAGTCGCGCCGGCTCCGGCATCGCCGTCGGCTCGATCAGCCTGCATCCGGCCGGGTTCGTGCACGGACCGCAGCCGGGCAGCTTCGAGCGCAGCATCGGCATCGACCGCACCGAGGAGACCGCCGTCATGCTCGACGCGTTCGGCCCGCTCGGTCTGAGCGACGCCGCCCTTGCCGTCAGCGACCCGGAGTATCCGTGGTCGTGGAGCCGAACTCGCTGAACCACTGCAGCAGCGCGTCGGCTGCGGCATCGAACGACGAGGCGCCGAACAGCACGTCTTGGAACGTGGTGATGTCGTAGTCCTGGGCGATCATCGCGTCGGTGTCCAGCGGGCGCACGGTGGCTTTGCGAAACGCCTGGATCTCGCCGAACGAGCTCAGCAGACCGGCCCCGTAGGTGCGCAGCCGGCCGTCCTCGTGCGCCACGCCGAACTCGAGCGTGAACCAGAAGACTCGGCTGAACCGGTCCAGTGCGGCGGCGTCAGCGGCGCGCTTGCTGGCGTGTCCCGCGGCTTCGTACAACGCGGCGATGCGCGGCGAGGCGAGCGCATTCACGTGGCCGATGAGCTCGTGGATGATGTCCGGCTCCGGTGTGTAGAACGGCACCGACGGGTGACGCACGTACTGCGTCGACAGGAACGTGCGGTCGGCGAGCGAACCGTAGAACATGCGCGTCGGCACCAGCCCGGGTACAGCAGACACGCGCCACCCGGTCAGGTCGTGCAGCCGTTCGGAAACGTCGGCCAGTTGGGGCACGTGGTCGCGGGGCAGGTCGAGCGCAGCAGCACCGGCGCGGTAATCGTCGACCGCGTACTCGCGATGCAGGTCGTGCAGCGCCGCGCTCACGGTGGCCCACACGCCGTCCTCGACCGGCGTGTAGCTGATCTGCGGTGCGGGCGAGCCAGCGGGAAGGTCGCTCGACGCGTTGGCGATCGCCGAACGCCGTTCCAAGTAGGACGGATCGGAGACGCCGGGATGGTCGGCGGGCAGCTCGATGTCGGTGCCGGGCACGAGCCCTAGGTTACTTGCTCGGCGAGCGCTACTCCTTCGGGATCTCGTACAGGATCGGTGCCCGGCCCCTGCCGCGATAGGTGGTATCCGGGCCGAGCTTGGTCACCTGGCGAGTGCGGACCAGTTCTTCGAACGCCTTGCGCAACGTCATCGGGCTGCCACCGGCGACATCGGCCACCTGACCCATCGTGAACCGGCCGGTGCGAGTGAGGATGTGGTCTTTGATCGTCTCGGCGGTCACGCCTTTGGCGCGTTGGCGCTCGAAACCACCGCCACGGACGGAGCCTCGCGATTCGATCAATCCGGCTGCGCGCAGGACCGATTCACCGACACCCAGTTGGCGAAAATTTGCACCAGCAACGCCATTCGCTTCCGACCAACGTCTCGCATGCGCTATGAAGTTGTTCTTGAATGTTTCACCGTCTGCCGAACGGGCTCGCTCCAACTGGCTCAAGGCCTTCAGCTTGTCGATCGGATCCTTGGCCTCTGCTGCGGCCGCCTCCAATCGCGTCACTTCGGCACGGTCGATGACCTGCTCTGGATCCTGCAGGAACAACAGGTATTGGCGGACGGCGGCTTCTGGATCAACTGCTGTTGGCATGAACTGCAGAATATCCGAAAAATCGTGTAACCAAAAGTCGCTTGCCGGACAGTGAAAATCGTGAACGCCGACGATCGAAGCGACTTTCAGCTATCGGAGCAGACCGCCTTCGATCAGCTGGTCCGCGATCAACGCTCGGCGCTCCTGGCCCACGTTCGTCTCGTCTATCCCACGGCAGACGCCGAAGCGGTGGTCAACGACAGCTTGTCGATCGCCTGGCGGCGCTTCGACGACGCGCCAGCGGATTCGCCCACCGGCTGGTTGCGCAGCATCGCCCGCTACGTCGTCCTCAACTCCACTCGCGGCGAGCGCCGGTGGCGGGCACTCAACGAACGGGTGGCGCTGCTGGAGGTGCAACCGGTCGTCGACCCACCGGACACCGACGCCCGGCTCCAGCTGGCGATGGTGGTCGCAGCGCTGGAGCGTCTCGGCAGCCAGGACCGCGAGCTGTTGCTGATGCTGGCATTGGAGGACCTCTCGATGGAGGACGTGGCCATGATCTATGACGTCACCGAAGCCGCAGCCAAGGTCCGAATCTCACGAGCACGCAAGCGTTTGCGGGCCGCCGTTGCCAGCGCGGAAGTGGCAGCAGGTCGAGCCGCAGTGACGACACCGACGTCGTTGTCGAATGCAGAAAGGCGGAGATCGCGATGAATGCATCCGATCCATTCGAGGTTCTTCGAACCCATGTCCGGTCGACCACCTCGGACGTGCCACCACGCATCTCCGACGCGGACCTCGTCGACGCAATCACCAATGGCCGTTACGCCCCGGCGACCATCACGACCACCGGCGACTTCGTGCCCCGGCGTCGACCGCGCCGCAGACATCGCGTCGCAATCGGTGTCGCTGTGGCGTTGGCGGCGAGCGGCGGATTCGCGGTCGCCGCCAGCAACTGGGACCAGAAAGCGTCGCGACCCGAGCGCGGCGCATCGTGCTACAGCGCGTTCTCGATGCTCTCGAGCCAGCTTGCGTTGCCGAACAGCGTCGACCCGCTCGGTGACTGCGCCGAGATGTGGCGATCCGGGCGGCTCAACTTGTCCGATGGTTCCGTCCCCCCCGGCGCTGTGCCCGCTCTTGTCGCCTGTGTCAGCAAGCAAAACGTGGTCGTGGTCTTTCCGTCCACCGACGATCGTGGCTGCGGATCGCTGGGGCTTCCAAACGCCATCGTGTCGGGCGAAGTCGATCCGGTCGCCGAGTTGGCGCATCGCTTGGTCGACGAGGTCAATGCCACATGCCTGCCATTCGAAGCAGCACAACAAGAAACAGAGAAGATTTTGCACTCCCTGCGGCTTTCTGGTTGGAAGATCGTGGACTTGGGCGGAATGGGCGCATGCTCGTATGCCTCGGCAGACGGTGACGTGAGGGTCGTGACTCTTTCGCTGCTTCCGCCGTTCCCCCCAGCCACCAACTGAAGGAAAGGCATACAACAACATGAAGAAGTACATCATCATCGTCGGCGCGTTCTGCGCCGTCGCCATCTGGCCCGCGCACGGTGCTGGCGCCAGCAGCGCCGCTGAGCCGACGCCTCCTGATCCGTCCATCGCGACGTACGGGGAACAGACGCTGGACCTGTCCGAGAGCTGGGGTTCGGCCACAGCCTGCCTTTCGACGGACACCGAGACCACATGCTTCGCGTCGGAGCGCGAGCTGGACAAGTACGTCGCCGGCAAGGGTCTGCTGACCACCGCAGGGAAGGCGTCGGGCTTGTCCGCGCTGTCGTTGCAGTGCGCGTCGAGCGTGAAGCTGTATTCCAGCGCGAGCTACACCGGCCAGTTGTTCGAAGTCATCGACCGTCAGACGGTCATCGACCTCGGCGCGTACGGCTTCAGCAACGTCACCAGCAGCTACCGGATCGGCGCGTGCGCCGCGTATTTCTGGGACGGCGTCGGAGGCGGCTCGGTGTACCCGGGCAACACCAACGTGGGCGTCTGGTCGGCCAGCATGGTGGCCGGTTGGGACAATCGCATCAGCAGCCTCGTGCTCGGCTGATCGGGTCCGGTCGTGCCCCTCGTTGCTTCGGCGGCAGGGGGCACGACCGCTACCGTGTCGGCGTTGAAGTCGCTCCACCTGCTCATTGCCGTCGTCGCCGGCACGCTCGTCACGGGTTGTTCGTCAGCTGACGGTTCCTCCGGGACATCGGCGACGGACGGCCCGGTCTCCACCGTCGCGGTCGGTCTCGATCCGTCAGCCGGCGCGTCGACCACGCCATCGGTCGGAGCTCCGACGTCCTCGGTTCCGTCGGCCACGATCACCACGGCGGTGACAACCATCGCCGATCCCGGGCCGGGACCCGACATCACCCTCGACGACGCCGTCCAGCGCGAGGGCCTCGAGGCACTCTTGCTCAACACCGGCGACATCACACCGGACTTCGTCGAGTCCGACGTCTCGTTGCCGGCGGGCACGACGCCGTGCGGATTCTCCATCGACGAGCAGTACCCGGCGGAGCATCACCGCACGGTGCTGCAGTCGCCGACGTCGGGCCGCTCGGTGTTCGAAGAGCTGCGCTTCTACCCCAACACTCGAGTCGCGAGCGAGGCCTACGACGCGATCGTTGCCGGGCTGAGTTGTGGCGGCAACGATCAGTTCTCGCTCGGCGACGTGACCGACGTGTCGTTCGAGCTCGACGCGGAGGCGATCGCCGTGTCGTATTCCAACGCCGATGTCGGCGGTGTGATCATCGTCGCCGAACTGGCCGAGGTGCTCGTCGGTCTGCAGTTCCAGGGGCCGCCCGATGCTACGAATACCGATGCGGCACCCGACCCGTTGGCGCTGGCACGCATCGCCGTGCATCGCGTCGTTGCGTACAGCGAGGCGTAGCACCCAACCGTAACGTGGCGGAATGCCGCCCAACGACGACATCCCAGTTCATCCCGACGCCCCGAGTTGGTTCCGTCGCGCACTGAGCGTGCCGTTCCAGGACTGCTCGGTCGACGTCGGCGGTGAACCGATCCACTACCTCGCGTGGGGTCAGCCCGGCCGGCGCGGCCTCGTGTTCGTGCACGGCGGCGGCGCGTGCGCTCACTGGTGGACCCACATCGCAGCGACGTTCGCCGATCAGTACCGGGTCGTGGCGATTGACCTGTCCGGTCACGGCGACAGCGGCCACCGCCTCGACTACGAGTTGCAGCAGTGGACCGACGAGGTCGTCGCGGTCGCCGAGGCAGCGGGCATCGCCGGCCGCCCCGTCGTGATCGGCCACAGCATGGGCGGCTTCGTCACCATCGCCACGGCGGCGCTGCATCCTGATCGGCTGGAAGGCGTCATCATCTGCGACTCACCGGTCACCACCCCGGACCCCGAAGTCCAGTCGTACCGAACGCGCGAGGCGTTCGGACGACCACGTGTCTACGCATCGGTGGCCGAGGCGTTGGAGCGCTTTCGAACCGTGCCGCCGCAGCGCAACAACCTCGACTTCGTGATGGACCACATCGCCCGGCGCTCGATCAAGCAGGTCGAGATCGACGGTGAGCGGGGCTGGCAGTGGAAGTTCGACCGACAGATCTTCGACTCCTTCGCGCAGGGGATGCGCGGCATCGCCAAGCCGTACCTGGCTCGCGTTCGATGCCGGTTCGCGTTGCTGCGCTCGCAGTACGGTCTCGTCACCCCCGACATCGGTGAGGAGATGTACGAGGCCCTCGGCCGCGTCGCGCCGGTGATCGAGCTGCCCCAGACCGGCCATCACCCGATGCTCGACCAACCGCTGGTGCTGCTGACCGCGATCCGGGCGCTGCTGGCCGACTGGGACCACTCCGAACCACTCGACGCGAAGCGCCAGCCGTCGTCGTCCAGGAGCACTGAGCCATGACGAGCGCGAGGCGTCGATGGCAGTCCGGAGCTGAGTCGTCGACCCGCAATTCCCGCGCGTGTGTTTCGGCTCAGCAGTCAATGGGTACCTAGGCCCGGCTGCGACGATCGGAGACGGGTGAGTACGCGCGAACAGAGGTCGGACAACGAGGCTGAATCTCGCCGTGGATGACGTGGTCTCGCGCCCGCTGCGCTTCGATCTCCGGCTGCCTGCCAGCCCGATCGCAGTCGCGGCGGCGCGAGCGGTCGTGCGTGCCTTCCAACGGCTCGTCGACGAGGATGCCCTGCAACGTGTCGAACTCGTCGTCAGCGAACTGGTCACCAACGCCGTGCGCCACGGCAGCCCTCCCAATTCGGCCGAGATCGGCCTCGAGCTGGTCATCACCGACGGGTTGGTGCGCGGCGCGGTCAGCGACAACGGCCCACAGTTCGACATGCCCGACAGCCGGCCGGTGGACGGCCAAGTCGGTGGATTCGGTCTGCTGATCGTCGACGACCTCACCGAGTCCCTCGTCATCGAGCGGTCCGGGACCGGAAACATCGTTCGGTTCATCATCAGCATGGATCTGCGTCCGACCGAACAATGACCTGACCGGTCCTATCAACTCGGTTGCGTGTCAATCGATGCTGTCGACCATGCCCCACACCAGCGCTGTCGAGGCGCTGATCGGCCTCGCGCTGAGGGCGAGTGCAGCCGTACGCCAACGGCCGATGCGACGCGGCAGGCTGACTGTTCCTCCGGCGCCGGGCACCAGGCCGAGAGTCAGCTCAGGAAGGCCGAGCATCGCGGCCCCGCTCGCCGACACGTGGTCGGCAAATGCGGCCAGCTCGATGCCGGCACCGAGACACGAGCCGTGCAGGTGCACGTGGATCCGGTCACGCAGGCGGTGCAGCAATCGCGCAGGTGACCGGGCCAGGCGCGTGCGATGGGCGGTCGCCGGATCGCTGAACGACCCGAACTCTCCGAGATCGCCGCCGCTGCAAAACGACGGCCCACGACCGCTCAGCTCGACGCGTGCGATGGTGTCGTCGCTGACGGCGAGCGCCAGCAGCTCGGTCAGCGCGTCGCGCATCGACGCGCTGAACGCGTTGTGGCGATGCGGGCGGTTGAGCTGGATCGACAGTGTCGACTCGTCTCGCCGCCCGATGACCGCCGGCTCTACGTCCGGCGGCGGGGCAGCGGGACGCGAGGCGGAACGCCAGAGTGCGAACTCCGGACCGCTCTGCAGCACGGAGTACACGGCCGATTCGGCGGCCAGCGCATGGTCCACGGCGAGCGTTTCACTCTGGCGCAGGAGCACTGCCAGTGATACCGCAGCGAGCGGACACCGCTCGATGTTGGCGATGATGTCGTCGAGCAGCGGATCATCGGTTGCAACGACCACATCCAGCGCAGCAGGCGCCGTGCCCGGGCTGCCGAGCGTGGTTGTGCGGCCGTTGCCGGGCACGACACCGATCACCACGACGGGGAGCGAACCAGGGGTGAGCCCTGGGTCGATGCGCCATGTGGCGTCGTCGTCACTGTCGAGTTCGACGACGAGCGCCGTCACTGTGTCGGCGATCAGTGCATCGCTGTACGGCGAGCGAAGGACCTGCTCGAGCTCCATGGCGGTGAGGCGATCGATGGCAATGCGGTCCACACTAGGTTCGTGACCGAACTCGAACGGCTCTCGCAGCGTTGGGCGGGGAGCGGAGCGGCGGGCCTGTCCGGGCGGCCGGACGGCCCGCCGCTTCCCGTTCCGAGTGGCCTCGTCCGACTTGCCGAGGACTCGGCTCGTGCGATCGCGTCCGCGTCGCAACGGCTCGGCACGTCGGTGGAGATCGACGGGCCGGCGTTGCTCGCCGAGCGAGCGGCAATCGTCGGCCTGCGGCGTCGCGGCTCGACCAGCTGCGGTGGGGCGACTCGGTTGCTGGCGACCGCGGACGGATGGATCGCGCTGTCGCTGGCCCGCGACGAGGACATCGAATCACTGCCCGCGTGGTTGGAACAGCGGATGCCGATCGCGCTCGACGCAGCGTGGCAGGCCATCGCCGACGTGGTGCGGAATCGGGCTGCAGGCGAGCTGATCGAGCGGGCGACGTTGCTCGGCATGCCGGCCTCACGCCTCGGCGAGATCGTGGCCGTTGCCCCGACCGCGGCAACGGCTGCTGGCGGACCGGCTCTCGTGACGATGCTCGGCCGCAGTCGGCGCGGAGGTCGTCGGCCGGTCGTCGTCGATCTGTCGTCGCTGTGGGCCGGTCCGCTGTGTGCGAATCTGCTCGGACTGGCCGGGGCGCGGGTGATCAAAGTCGAGAGCTCTCGCCGACCCGACGGTGCCCGCCTCGGCCCGGCGGTGTTCATCGACCTGTTGCACGGGGGGCACGAGACGGTCGCCCTCGACTTCGCCGACGCTGCCGATGTCACCGTGCTCCGTGCGCTCGTCGCCGCCGCCGACGTGGTCATCGAGTCGTCGCGACCGCGTGCCCTGCGCCAACTCGACATCATCGCGCACCCCGATGTTGGACCGTCGGTGTGGGTGTCAATCACGGGTCACGGACGGGCACCCGGCGCTGCCGACCGCGTCGGCTTCGGTGACGACGCAGCGGTCGCCGGCGGGTTGGTCGCCCGTGACGAGGCTGGACCGTGCTTCTGCGTCGACGCGGTGGCGGATCCGCTGAGTGGTCTCGTGGCCGCTGCCGCAGCGCTGCAGGCCTTGGCCGGCGGCGACAGCGTGCTCGTCGACGTCGCGTTGAGCCGCACCGCCGCCGCGGCAACGGCGGGCCAGCCGGTGCTGGTGTTCGACGCTGCCGTGACTGCACCCAGTCATCGACCGATCGATGTGGCGGCACGGCCGATGGGGACCGACACCGAGTCCGTGATCCGTGAGTTGGTGCGCTGAACCCTTCGGTGTGACGGCTCAGCGTGCGGCTGCGACGGCGGGCATCGCGGAGACCTGTTCGACCGGAGCGTCGTCGACGATCGAGCGCCAGCCGGCAGCGCGGCGTGTGGCCGTCAGGGCGAAGACGCACGCGAACGTCGCCGCGGCCAGGAACGCGATGCGCAGGCTGGTCAAGTCGCCCAGTACGGCGATCCACAAGATGCCGATGCCGTAGCAAAAGCCCATCGCGCACTGGGTGATGGACAGCACCCGGCCGCGTTCACCAGCGGGTGCGTCACGCTGCACGATGGCCATGCCACTGGTGAAGATGCTGGCCGAGCCGGCGCCCATCCAGACGATCGCCGCGCCGGCGACGATGGACGTGGGCGCGAGCGCGTAGACGACATAGGCCACGATCATGGCGACGAACGCGAACCGCAACATGCGGCCGCGACCGAGCGTCACGGCGAAGGCCGTGAAGGCAAGTCCACCGATGATGGCCCCGCCGCCCTGCAACGCGCTGAACGCGCCGGCCAGGCCGGTGCCGCCGTGGAACGCCTCTTTGGCGTAGATCGGGATCAGCCCCATGAAGGGCCCGACGGACAGGTTGAGCAGCATGATGATCACGATGCCGTAGCGGCAGCCGGGGACGCGCTGCACGGCGTGCCAGCCCTCACGCAAGCGGTCGACGATGCCCTCGGCGTCGGTGCCGGGCGGCGCGAAGCTTCGTCGGCGCAGCATCCAGATCGCACCGGCCATCGCCGCGAACGTGAACGCGTTGAAGCTGACGGTCCACGCCGGGCCAACGAGCGCGACCAGCACCGTGCCGAGCAGTGGCCCGAAGATGCGACCCGCGTTCCACGAGTAGATGCCGAGCGAGACCATCGCCAGCAGTTCTTCGGGCGGAACGAGATCGGGCAACATCGCCGAGAACGCGGGCTGGCCGATGGCACCGGCGGCACTGGAGAACACGATGATCGCCGACAGACCGAGCGGTGCCCGGTACCCGGCGGCGAGCACCGCTGCCAGGACAGCGGTGGCCGCGGCTTGGCCGCACAGCGCGGCGACGAACACCTTGCGACGGTCGATGCGATCGGCGAGCAGCCCGCCGATCGGGGCGCACAGACCCTGCGGTGTGAACAGCGCCAAGGCGGTCAGGCCGGTGTAGAGCGCGCTGCCGGTGGACTTGGCGACCAGGCTGCCGACGACGATCAGCTGCACCCACGTCCCGACGTCGGAGAACAGCCCGGCACCCCACACGAGCAGAACGGATCGACGGCGAAGGGGACGGAACGGATGCGAACTCACAGCTCCTCTACCGTACCGAAGGCACGGATCATGCAACGAGGTGAAATTGGTGCAATCGTCCCGAGAATTCGTGTGACATTCGCCCCACCGGCACCGTCAGTAGATCCCGGTGCCAACCCTGAGATGCCGCTGACGATCGCCCGGAAGTTGGGTGCCGTACGCTCCTGCCGTGGATGTGCTCTGCTCGGGTTCCGCTGCGGTGACCCGCTCTGTCCCGAACATCGGACAGTAGGCTCCCGGTTCAGAAAAAAAGGGCACGAACTACGCTCCGCAGCAGGTTCGCGGGGTTCCGGTCCGCCCGCACGCGCCTCTAGCTCAACGGTAGAGCAGTGGACTTTTAATCCATTGGTTCTGGGTTCGAGACCCAGGGGGCGCACCGGGTCTGCGATGCTGGGTGGGTGAGCTACGAACATCTGCTGGTGTCGGGGGACGGGCCGATCACGACGATCACGCTGAACCGGCCCGAGAAGCGCAACGCGCTGGCGCTGAACGTGATGCTGGAGTTGAGCGAGGCGTTCCGTCATGTCGGCAAGAGCGACGCGGACGGCGTGATCCTGGCTGCGAACGGACCGGTGTTCAGCGCCGGGCACAACTTCGGCGACATGGCTGGTGCCAGTCTGGACGACGCGCGCCATCTGTTCGAAGTGTGCACCGAGATGATGGAGGCGATTCAGGCGATGCCGCAGCCGGTGCTGGCCAAGGTGCACGCCCTTGCGACGGCGGCCGGCTGCCAACTCGTCGCGTCGTGCGACCTGGCCATCGCCGCTGACACCGCAGGATTCGCCATTCCTGGCGGCAAGGGCGGGCTGTTCTGCCACACCCCGCTGGTGGCGGTTGCCCGCAACATCGGGCGCAAGCGGGCGCTGGAGATGGCGCTGACCGGCGACACGATCGACGCCGCGACCGCTGCCGATTGGGGCCTCATCAATCGTGCGGTGCCGGCCGAGGACCTGGACGGGCTCGCGTTGGAGTTCATCATCCGCGCCACTCGCGGCAGCGTGCTGTCGAAGGCGATGGGCAAGCAGGGCTTCTACGGTCAGGTCGACCTGCCCCAGCGCGCGGCCTACGACTTCGCGACCGAGCTGATGGCGACGGCCGCGTTGACCGACGACGCACAGGAGGCCTTCGCCGCGTTCTTGGGCAAGCGTCACGCACACTTCACTCAACGTCCCTGACGGCGGCCACGGTCCGGCCACGGATTCGTCACGCGGCGACAGAGCTGCGCAGCCGGTGAACGACAGCGTCACGATGATTCCGAATGGTGCGAGCTGTGACCTGGCGGCTCGCCGCCACGTCGAGCGCGTGGTGGTGTTTCAGGAGATCGTCGATGAGGCGGACGTCGCGATCGTCGATGTGACCCGACCGGAATGCCGCACCGACGAGTTCGAGCAATTCGGCCAGCGGCTCCCGGGTCGACGACGGCGCTGTTCCAACCGGCTCGGCCAGCATTGGCACTTCGCTGCGTGCCGACTTGAGCCGCGACGGCCGGACGACGGTCTGGAACGTGATGTCACGGACGAGGTTCGACGCCACTCGTTGCGGCCGACGGGTGACCGGGTAGGTGCGGATCACCGACCAGGAGTTGGCGACGAGTTCGTCGAGCAGATCGTTGCGGCGGTACGCGCCGCCGTGGCGACGAGCCGCGGCACCGAGGCCGGGCAGGATGCGCTGCAACACGACCCGTGCCGCGAGCGGCGCCGTCGCTGCACACTCGACGAGACGGAGCAGGTACTCGTCGGCGGCGCGCTCACGTTCGGCGATGCATCGGTCGACCTCGTGTGCGCCGCCACCGGCCCGGGACGGGGCGAACTGGGTCGACGGATGGCCCGTCGCGACGATGTAGCCGCTCTGTCGGAGGAGGTCGTCGAGTGACCTCACGGGCCCGCCGGGCAGGCCCCACGACTGCGCTTCGGCGACGGCGATGGATCGGTAGGAGATGTGCTGCCACTCGTCGTGGAGCCGGTCGAGGAGTCGGTTGCTCATCGATCAACCGTCCGCGAACGACCTCACCGACATGCTCACCCGGTGGCTCACAGGAGCACTCACAGCGCGACCGAATTCGTCAAGAAACCGTCAAGATCACCTGTTCAGCACGCTGTTCTTTCCCGTGAGCACGCCGTCGAGGCACCCAGCGGGGCATGCCTTCCCCACTGCCACCACTCACCCTCAGCTGCGCCGGGCGAACGATCCGATTCGACCACATCGCCGAGACGACGACGCTCGGAGAGCTCGTTGCCGCCTCGGACCGTGTCGTCGTCGACGGCCGAATGGTGGCCGCCGCGACACCGGTCGCGCAGTCCGGCATTCGCACCGGAAGCCGCATCGAGCCGCCGGCTGCGAACGCCGCCGACGACGGAACGAGACCGGCGGTCGAACCAGTGGTATGGGTCGCATGGCGCGCCGGTCGCGATGCCGGGCGGCGGATCGGGCTGGCGCCCGGCCGCCACATCGTCGGTCGCAACGCGAGCGCGGCGGTGAGAAGCGAGGACCCGTCGGTCGAGTTGCACCACGCAGTGCTCGTGGTCGCCGAAGACGGCACGATCCTCGTCGAGCAGTTGACCGGCCGTCAGCCCTTGCGCCGGCGCGACGGCGAGGTCGATCTCGGAGCGAGCTCACTTGCGATCGTCGGGGTCGACGCGCCCTCCCCCGTCGCGGTGGACCGGGCTGCGACGGCCAACGATCCATGGCGACAGCTGCACGTCCGCGTCCAGCGGGCGACGCCCTCCTTCCAGCCGGTTGAGGTCGTCGTGCCGCAGGCGGTCGGGGCGCGAGCGAACGTCACCGGCGGCGGCGTGCTGCCTTCGTTGCTCGGCATTGCTGCATCGGGCGTTGCCGCGATCCTCTTCGGTCAGGCGCTGTTCCTGGCGTTCGGTCTGATCGGCGGGTCGATCGGCATCAGCACATGGATCGCGCAGCGAGTCGGGGGCCGACGCACGCGACGGGCTGCGGCGCGGTGGCACCGAGACGATCTGCAGCGGTTCACAGACGAGTTGTGTGCCCAGCAGTGCGCCGCTCGCGCTGCTCACCTGGCGACGACACCGACACTCGAACGAGCCATCGACGACCTGCTCGCCCGTTCGGCACAGCTGTGGACGACGCGAGCCACTACCCCGACGGCCCTGCGGGCAGCGGTCGGTGAGGGCATCGGGACGTGGTCGCCGTGCGTCGCGACCGGCCCCACGACCGACGATGGAGTTGCGGATCTCATCGACGCCGCGGCGTCACTCGGCAGTGTGCCCATCGCCGCGACGTTCGAGGCCGGGTCCGTGCTCGCGATCGTCGCCGACGCGGAGTGGGGCGCGGCCATGGCGCGCTCGATCGTGCTGCAGTTGGCGGCGGCCTGCGGCCCGGCGGACTGGCAGCTCGTGGTGCGGCGGGTGTCCGACTCGCTGTGGGACGAGCTCGCGTGGTTGCCGCACGCCGTCGACTCGGCGGGCGCGCTGCGCACGGACCTGGCAGATGTGGACCCGGGGCGCTTCGTCGTGGTCGTGGTCGAAGATCCTGCGGAGCTTGCGTCGCGCACGAGTGCCCTCCGCCGGGCGATGGGATTGAACGAGCGCGTGGCTGTCGTCGCGCTCTGTCGCGACGAACGCGAGATACCCGCCGCGGCGACGAGCGTGGTGAGCATCGACCGGCAGGGCCGCGGCCGGTGGATCGCCGCGGCCCAGTCGTGCGGACTCGGCGAACCGTTCCGTCCAGCGGGTGCCTCGGCGCGGACCGCACACGACGCAGCGGCGTCGATCGCCCGACTCATCGACCCGGAGTCGGATGACGTCGCCGCGGGGCTCCCCGCAGCGGTGTCGTTGCACGAACTGCTGGGGGCCACCGCCAACGGCGGCCTCGCCGAGTGGATTGAGCGACAGTGGGCGACTGCCGAGATCGATCCGTCGCCGACGGTGCCGATCGGACGATCCTGCGCCGGTGTGCTGGACATCGACCTCGCTCTCGACGGCCCGCACGCACTCATCGCCGGCACGACCGGATCGGGCAAGAGCGAGCTGTTGCGCACCATGGTGGTCGGTCTCGCGACTCGCTTCGCGCCCGAACTCGTCACGTTCGTACTCGTCGACTACAAGGGCGGATCCACATTTGCCGCAGTGCAGGCGCTGCCTCACGTCGTCGGCTTGGTGACAGATCTCGACGACCACCTTGCCGACCGAGCCGTGCGCAGCTTGCACGCCGAGTTGCGCCGGCGTGAGGCTATGCTGCTCGAGCAGGGCGTCGTCGACCTCGCCGGCTACCGCGAAGCAGCCGCCGCTCGCGCCGGTGCAGTCGATCCGATGCCTCGACTGGTGATCGTGGTCGACGAGTTCGCCACGCTGGCGGTGCAGCGGCCGGCGTTCATCGGCGCGTTGCTGGGCATCGCCCAGCGCGGGCGCAGCCTGGGAATGCACCTGGTGCTCGCCACCCAGCGACCTGCAGGTGTGGTCAGTGACGACATCCGCGCCAACACCAACCTCCGGATCGCGCTTCGAGTGCAACAGCCAGGCGAGTCCGTCGATGTCATCGACAACACCGACGCGGCGACGCTGCCGCGCTCGGTTCCGGGTCGAGCGTTGGCCCGGATCGGGTCGGAGTCCGTGGTCGGCTTTCAGACGGCGCGCTGCGACGGCATCGAGTCAGCGGTCGCCGCGATCTGCGCGGCCGCGCGACGCCGCCACCACCCCTCGCCGCATGCACCATGGCTGCCGCCGCTGGGCCAGGTGGTCCGGCGAAGCGACCACCCCGACCTGCAGTCCGCATCCGCCGTGTTGGACGATCCTGACCGGCAGTGCCGACGCCCACTGCACTGGGACCCGAGTGGGCATCTGCTGCTGGCCGCGGCAACCGGCTTCGGTGCCACGTCGGCGATGCTGGAGCTGGCGCTTCTCGCCTCGCGGCGTGCACAACCTCCACTGATCGCCGTGATCGATGCCATCGGCGACGCACGCTGGTCGCTGATCGAGTCACTGCCCAGCGTGGTGGCCGTCGTGCGGGGACACGACCGCGAGCGGATCACGCGGCTGCTCGCACGCTTGGCTGCCACCGGCGAGCGTGGTGGGTTCGAGCGGCCCGTGATCGTGCTGATCGACGGACTGGTTGCGCTCCGCACCGCGCTGGACGGCGATGGCATGACCCGCCAACTCGACCAGCTCGACACGTTGATCGGTGATGGTCTGGCTCGCGGCCTCACGGTCGTGGCAGCCACCAACCAGCCGTCGGCCCTGCCCCATCGCCTGCTCGCGCAGTTCGCCGATCGATGGGCGTTTCATCTCGCCGATACCGCCGACGCGGCAATCCTCGGGGTACGCACCGCCGATTCTCCGCCCGCCATCCCGGGTCGCATCGTCGACGCCCGCTCGGGATTGGTCGGACAGCTCTTCCCGCCGGACGAAGCGGCCCTGCTGGAGTGGGCCTGCTCGCCGGCGGCGGGCGATCCGGTTGCGTCCGCGCTGCGCGCCGGTCTGGCGTCGCTGCCGTCAACGGTGCGCTGGCGGGCCGCCGATCCGACGACGTCGATCGGGATGTCCTTCGACGACCTCAGCGCGGCATGCCTGCCGGTCGGTGATGGCGAGCACGTGACCGTGCTCGGATCGTCGCGGTCGGGGCGGACCAGCGCGCTCGTGGCGATCGCTCACTCGTGGCAGCGTGCGCACCCGGCCGGCACGGTGGTATCCCTGGCGTCGCGTCGCTCCAGCGCGCGTAGCGGCGTGGTGATCGACGACGTCAGTGCGCTGCCGCCATCGATCCCGCCGCTCGGACCGGTGCTCGTGGAGATCGACGATGCCGAGCTCGTCGACGATGCCACGGGCGTGCTGGCCCGGCTCGCTGCGGCTCGCGACGAACGAGTTACGTTCGCCATCGCCGCCCGGCCGGACGCGCTCCGGTCGCTGTACGGCCACTGGACCGCTTCAGTGCGCCGCTCACGGCTCGGTGTGGTGCTCAGCGGCGGCGGCGATCTGGACGGCGACCTGCTCGGAGCGATGCTGCCCCGCCGGGCGCCGCTGCCGGCGCGGCCCGGTCTGGCGTGGATCGTGGCCGGTGGCGAGCACCACCTGGCCCAGCTGTACCTGCCCGCTACCGTGGGCGGCGTATGTCCCGCATCCTCACCGTGGGGGCCGCCCAACTCGGCCCCGTGCAGCGTGACGATTCCCGTGCCAGTGTCGTCGGGCGTCTGATCACGCTGCTGCACCAGGCCGCCGAACACGGCGTGCAACTCGTCGTGTATCCCGAGCTCGCGCTGACCACGTTCTTCCCGCGGTGGTTCGTTGACGACATCCGCGAGGCCGACCACTGGTACGAGCAGTCGATGCCGAATCCGGACACGCAGCCATTGTTCGACGAGGCCAAGCGCCTCGGCATCGGCTTCTGCCTCGGGTACGCATTGCTCGACACCGAAGCCGACGGCAGCGTGCACCGGCACAACGTGCAGACCCTTGTCGAGCGCGACGGCAGCATCGTCGCCACCTATCGCAAGGTGCACATCCCCGGCCACGAGTACCACGAGCCCGATCGCCCGTTCCAACACGCCGAGCGGTACTACTTCAAACCGAGCACGCAGGGCTTCGGCGTGTGGCGGGCGTTCGGCGGCAGGGTCGGGATGATGATCTGCAACGACCGTCGCTGGCCGGAGACGTATCGAGTGATGGGCCTGCAGGGCGTCGAGATGATCCTCTGCGGGTACAACACGCCGATCCACTACGTCCCCGATCCGACGCAGGACATCCTGCAGGGCTTCCACAACGCGCTGGTGATGCAGAGCGGTGCGTACCAGAACGGCACGTGGGTCGTCGGCGTGGCCAAAGGCGGCATCGAGGAGGGTGTGGATTCGCTGACGCAATCGATGATCGTCGCGCCGAGCGGCCAGATCGTGGCCCAGGCGTTCACCACCGGTGACGAGCTCGTCGTCGCCCGCTGCGACCTCGACTGGTGCGCGAAGTACACCGGCACGCTGTTCGACTTCGATCGATACCGGCGGCCCGAGCTCTACGGGCGCATCACCGAGCAGCGCGGCGTGGTGCTGCCCGATTGATCGTCGCCGACGTCGTTCGGCGGCGCGGATGACTGAACGGCAGCGCGCTGTCACGCGCTGTTCACAGTCCCGGGCTTCCCAGTCGCACCAGTCTTTGACAAAATGTAAAGCGTGACCGATCTCGCTGCTCCCCCGACCGTGGCATTCGCCGTCAATGGCACGCCCGTGACGGTGCGCCAGGATCACCCGCACCTGCTGTCGGCGCTACGCGACGAGTTGGACCTCACGTCGCCGAAGGACGGCTGTTCGCCGAGCGGGCAGTGTGGCTGCTGCACGGTCCTCGTCGACGGCAAGGCCATCGTCAGCTGCCAGCAGCCGCTGGCCAAGGTCGCGGGCAAGTCGGTCGTCACGCTGGAAGGTGTCGACTGCGACGAGCGCGACCGGTTCGCGAACGCGTTCGCAGCGTGCGGCGGATTGCAGTGCGGCTTCTGCATTCCCGGCATCGTGATGCGGGCCAAGGCCCAGATCGACAAGAAGGGTGCCGACCTCAAGCGCGACGACATGGCCCGCCACCTCGGGGCGCACCTCTGCCGCTGTACCGGCTATGTCAAGATCCTCGACGCGATCGAGGCCGTCGCAGTCGGCAAGACGTTCCAGCCCGAGTTGGCTGCGACGGTCGGCGGTGCCGGCGCGAAGTACGAAGCGGCCGCGTTGACGCTCGGCGATCGTGGGTACGTCGACGACATGCGCGTGCCTGGGACGCTGCACGCCGCGCTGCACCTGACCGACCACGCCCGGGCCGGCATCGTCGCGATCGACACGTCGGCGGCGGCCGCCGCGCCGGGCGTGCACGCAGTGTTCACAGCCGACGACGTGCCTGGCGAGTTGATGGTCGGCATCATCAAGAAGGACTGGCCGGTGATGATCCCGATCGGCGGATCCACGAGCTACGCCGGCGACGTGATCGCAATCGTCGTCGCCGAGACGCGCGAACTCGCCCGTGCCGCTGCGCCGCTCGTGTCGGTCACCTACGACGTGCAGACCCCGGTGACCGACCCCGTCGCCGCGCTGGCGCCGGATGCCCCGATCGCGGTGTGGGGCACGGACACCAACGTGCTCAGCATCAGCGAGTACGCCCGCGGCGATGTCGACGCAGCGCTGGCCTCCAGCGCGCACACCGTGCACGACGTGTTCACGACGCAGCGAATCGAGCACGCGTTCCTCGAACCGGAGAGCTCGCTGGCCGTGCCGCAGACCGACGGCTCGCTGCACGTCTACAGCGGCGGGCAGGGCGTGTGGGACGACCGCGACGACATCGCCCGCATGCTCGGCGTCGACAACTCGCAGGTGACGGTGACGCTCGTGTCCAACGGCGGCGCGTTCGGGGGCAAGGAGGACATGTCCAACCAGGCCCACGCCGCACTGGCCGCGTGGTGGATGAAGCAGCCGGTGAAGTGCACGCTGAGTCGCGAGGAGAGCTTGCGCATCCACGCCAAGCGCCACCCGATCACGCTCGAGTACGACGCCGGCTGCGATGCCGACGGCAAGCTCACCGCGCTGCGGGTGCGGGCCATCGGCGATTCGGGGGCCTACGCGAGCGTCGGCATGAAAGTGCTCGAGCGCGCGGCCGGCCATGCCAGCGGCCCGTATCACGTGCCAGCCATCGACGTGCACGCGACGGCAGTGCGGACGAACAACCCGATCTGTGGCGCGTTCCGCGGGTTCGGGGCCAACCAGGCCCAGTTCGCCATGGAGGGTGTGCTCGACCGCCTCGCTGACGCGGTCGGCATCAGCAGCTGGGAGATCCGCAAGCGCAACGTGATCCACCCCGGCGAGGTGTGGGGCCCGGGCCAGATCATGGACGATGGCTGCGGCGGTGCCGAGGCCTGCCTCGACGCGATCAAACCGGACTACGACTCGGCGCGAGCGCAGGGCAAGGCCATCGGGCTCGGGCTCGGCCTGAAGAACAGTGGGCTCGGCAACGGGTTCCGCGAGGTCAGCCGAGCAGTGGTCCACTTCCGCGCCACGCCCGACGCGAACGGTCGCGACATCGAGGTGCGCCACGGCTGGACCGAAATGGGCCAGGGCGTGCACACCGTTGCGCTGCAGGTGGCCGCGCAGGAGCTGGGTGTCGATCCGAATCGCATCGAGGTCATCGTCGACACGACACGCCAACTCGGCTTCGGGCAGACGACGGGCTCGCGCGGCACGTTGATGGCCGCTGGCGCGGTCAGCACCGC
>JANNZY010000092.1:0-5185 GCA_031410915.1 Actinomycetes bacterium | reverse complement strand
ACCCGAAGCCGCGCGCTGCCAAACGTGGGCCAGGCCCGGTCCAGTCAGGGGAACAGCTGTGGGATGCTCGGCAACGTGACCACCGGCAGCGGCACGGGCGGCACCGAGATCGTCGGTGACGAAACCTGCGGAAGCGTGATGCCGGGCGTGGACACCGGCGGCACCGTGATCGCCGGCACCGTGATGGTCGGTGTGATGATCGTCGGCAATGAGTTCGACGGCACCACGATCTCGGGGATCACGATCGGCGGCGTCGACACCGACGGTACGGTCACCGTGGGTAGCGTGACGTCGAGCGAGACCGGGATCGTGATGATGGGGACGGTCAGGCCGACGCCAACGTGAACGCCGTCGTCGTACGCGCCCGCGGACACTGAGGCGGTGGGCTGAGCGGTTCCCGACCCGCCGACGCCGATCGTGACCGGACCGACCACCGCTGGCGACGGCTTGCCTGCGGCCGGCTTTGCGATAACCGATCCAACGGTGGACACGACATCGGTAACCGCCGAAGGAGCGAGATGCGTCGTCGGTACCGATGGCTCGTCGGCTGCGGCCCTGGTGGTCGCCGGGTCCGCTGCGTCGCCGACCGCATCCACCGAATCCCGGGGCGAGGTCGTGCCGGCCGGATCGTCGTCGTCACGGGCGCCGACCGCAATCGCATCGTCGCCCCCCAACGTTTGCTCTGCGGAGGTCTCCGCAGCGGCGAACGAATGGTTCGATGCATCGTCGTGCTCGACAGCGCGAACGGTGATGATCGCAGCTGGGATCAGCAACGCGCCGATGATCGCGGCCTTCAGCACAGCCGCACCGCCGAGCAGACCGGCCCCGCTGCCAACCAGCGCGCCGCTGAGCGCCGTGGCCGCGACCGTTGCCGCCCCGCCCGCGAGAAGCGGCGCGGGTCCGGCCAGCGAGCGCAGCGACGAGTTGACGTCGCGCAGTTCGGACACGGCACACGCACACGCCGTGCAGTCGGACAGGTGCTGCTCGATGCGAATCGTCTCGATCGCGCCAGCGTGGCCGCGAACGTAGTGGGCCAACTTGGAGCTCACCGCCTCGCACGATGCGTCGGTGATGCGCGCTTGATGCTGCGCCAGATAGGCCTCGGCGAACGCTTCCCGGGCGCGATGCGCCAGCGCAGCGACCGCAGCAGGCTTGCGCCGGAGCTGGCGGGCGACCTCGTCCGTCGGCTGCTGCTCGACCGCGGTGAGCCAGAGGGTGCGCTGCCAGTCGATCGACAGCGTCGAGAACGCGTTGGCGACGATGCCGGCTTCGGAGAAACGATCGGGATCCTCGAACACCGCGCTGTGGCGTTCCAGCACCGTCGGGTCGGTGGCGACCGTCCTGACGTCGCGGCGCGACTTGCAGCCGTTTCGCACGCACGCCATCACGTACTGGCGAAAGTTCGTGCGTGGACCGGCACCGTGGTTGATGGCCGCGATCACACCGGCGAAGGCGTCGCTGACGACGTCGTCGGCATCGTGGCGAGAGCTGAGCAGATAACGGGCGACACTGCGGGCCACGGTCTCGTGGCGACGGTACAGCTCGTCGTAGGCACCACTGTCCGTGCCGGCCACACGGGCCAGATCCAGCAACTCGTCATCGCTGCATCGGGACAACCTTGCGCCACCTCGTGCTGCTGTGCGTGCCGCCATCCGACCTCCGGAGGAGTCTGTGTTGACACATCCTATGCCCACCGAGGGTGACAGATGAAACACTCCCGCAGAGCGGACGGCTGTGCCGACCACTCTTAGTGGTCTCCGACTCGGGACGATCTCGTGCTGACACAGGTTTGCGTTGGCGGACGTGGTTCATCGACTCCGCCCGGGGCCGACCCGCCAGGTCGAACCCCGGGCCTCGCGCGCCACCCGAAGGCGTCGCAGCGACGTCAGCCGCTTGGGCTGCGGATCTGCTGGTTCGGCGATCGTTGCATCGCGTCCCTCGTTTTCGAACGGTTCGCTCCGGATGCTCCCGGAACTCACCCATCACAAGCCCGGTGTCGCACTTGCGTGACGGCCGGAGTGTGACGGTTGTGCAACGGAGTGGTCAGCATTCAGCCCGTAACGGTCAGCCCCGGCGGCGGTCGTCGACTCGGGCACCGTTGAGCACAAGCGGTTCCGCTCGACCGAACCGGGCCACGACGCCCGACACGAGACCGGCGCTGCGACAGTTCTAGCGTTCGCGCCATGACCGTTGCCATTGCGTCCAGCAAGCCCCTGCACGACACGCACCGGGTGGCCTTCGACGGTGCCGTCGACGCCGACGGCCACATCCTGGAGCCGCCGGACCTGTGGGAGTCATACATCGATCCGGAGTTCCGCGACCGAGCGTTGCGGATCACCGTCGACGAGCAAGGCCTCGAGGAACTCGAGGTCGGCGGCCAGCGTTCGCAGATGAGCCGGCGGGGCTTCCCCTCGACCCTTGGCGCGATGGGCGCGCCCGACATCGGCGCGATGCAACGCGATCCCGCGCGCACGTACCTGCACGAAGCACCCTACGGATCGATGGATCCCGCCGAGCGGTTGGAGGTCTTGGACGCCGAGAACATCGACATCGCGATCCTCTACACGACGGTCGGCTTGCTGTGGGAGGCCGAGGTCACCGACCCGCCACTGTCGCAGGCCTACACCCGCGCCTACAACCGGTGGATCTGTGAGTTCTGCGCAGATTCGCGACGCCTCGTGCCCACGGCCCACCTCTCGCTGAGCGATCCACAGGCCGCTGCCCGCGAGTTGGAGCGTGCCGTGGGTACGGGTGCCAAGGGAGCCTACGTCGCGCCATTCACCCACGACGGCCGGCCGCTCGGCCATCCGAGCAACAACCCGGTGTTCGCCGCCGCGCAGGACTTGGACGTGCCACTGGCGATCCATCCGACGTTCGAGCCGCAGTGGACCAAGGGCACGCGCATGGGCTCGTGGGAGAACGTGAAGCAGCTGCGGTTGCTGGCGTCGGTGCAGGCCAGCGATGGGGTGCGCCACCAGTTCACGACCTTGTTCGACTACGGCGTGTTTGACACCTTCCCGCGCCTGAAGGTGCTGGTGCTGGAATCCGGTGGGGGCTGGATCGGGTACTGGCTCGACCGCATCGACGCCGTCTACGGGCACACCTTCATCGGCGACCGTGTGCCGCTGCAGCACAAGCCGAGCGACTACTTCCGCGAGCGGATCTGGATCAGTTGCGATCCGGACGAACGCACGATCCCGAGCCTGGCCGAACGGTTCGGCGTCGAGCGATTCCTGTGGGCGTCCGATTTCCCGCACGCCGATCACACCCCTGAGTACATCCACGATCTCAACGAGCTCGTCGCCATGTTCCCGGAGGCGGATCGGCGCAAGTTCATCGGCGACAACGCGCGCGCCCTGTTCCAGCTCTGAGCCTGCCCGGCCGCGAGTGAGCGCTCACCGCAGGTGCCGCGACCGGGGCGCCCGCACCGTACCGAGACGTTCGTCTGGTGCCGCGTCGTGCGCGCGCCGCCAGTTGCGCGAGGCGCTCACGTATCGGGTCTGACGATCGTGGGAGAGCTGCCAGTTCACGTCGGCGTTCATCATCGGGGGTCCCTTTCATCGACCGATCTCGCGGCGAGACCGGTGGTCTTGATTGCATCGTCTGTCACTGTCATGATCGAACATACGCTTGGTTGCGGACAGTTCAGGTCCGCAATCAAAACCACCTCCGAACCACCTGGAGCAGCCCTTCGTGGACACCCCCGCACGCCTCCTCCGTCTCCTCACGCTGATGTCGTCGCGCGCCCGTTGGCGCGCCGACGAGCTGGCCGAACGGTTCGAAGTGACGGAGCGCTCCGTGCGGCGCGACATCACCCGACTGCGCGAACTCGGCTACCCCATCCAGTCCGTCACGGGTCCGTACGGCGGCTACTCGCTCGGGGCCGGCGGTCGTCTGCCACCGTTATTGCTGGACGACGACGAGGCGGTGTCCATCGCAGTGGCGCTGCACGATGTCGCCCAGCGCTCGGCCCCGATGATCGCCGAGGCCGCGCTCAGCGCGCTGACCAAGCTGGGCCAGGTGCTGCCGACCAACCTGCGTGAGCGGGTCGCCGCGCTGACCGCAGTCGTGGTCGAAGTCGAACGGTACCCCGACCCGTTCGACGACAGCGCGACGAATCGCAACGCGGACGAGGCGGCCGGCAATGACATCGAGACGCTCATGTCCGTCGCGTTGGCCTGTGAGCGATGCGAGCGTGTTCGCTTCGACTACCGATCCGGGGAGGGCGCCCACACGATGCGTCATACCGAGCCCTTCCGGCTGGTGTCTGTCCGACGCCGCTGGTACCTGGTTGCGTACGACCTCGACCGCGGCGACTGGCGCACGTTTCGCCTCGACCGCATCAGCCGCGTCCGCAACAGCGGCGCGCGATTCGAGCGCGCCGAGCCGTTGCCCGACGCGGCCAAGTTGGTCGCCGCCGGCCTGGCCGTCAATGCCTACGACAGCAGTGCCACGGTGCGCTTCTTCGTGTCCCCCGAACGCGCCTCGCACGAGGTCTCTCCCACGGTCGGAATCGTGCGTGGGGATCCGGACGACGATCGCCACGCACTTGTCGAGATCGGTGGCGACGCCGACTGGATCGCCCGCTACGTGGCGAGCATGCCGTTTCGCTGTGAAGTCCTCGACTCTCCCGCAGTACGCGAAGAGATGCGCCTCCTGGGAGCGCGCCTGATGGCGGATAACTCGTAGCATGTCACACGAGGGACACTTCGTTTGAAGACGCGCGATGGCGGGAATAGCAGGGGCAATGGCTGATCTGATCCCAGACTTGGAGATAGGGCTCGATCGTGTGATCACGGCGCCACACGATGCGCGGGCGGCCATTCGTGCCCTGCTCGGTGCCGCCAGCGACGACGGGCTGTGGGAGAACGCCCTGCTCGCGACGAGCGAGGTCGTTACCCACTCGTTGACCTACGCGTCCGGCGAGTGTCGCCTGGCTGCCTGGCATTCGCCGCAGTCAGGTTGGCTGCGGGTCGAGGTCACCGACGGAGGCGGCGAGATGCCGAGCCTCGTCAACGACCCGAGCCATCCCGAACTCGGCGGACTGCGTCTCGCGGTATTGCTCGAGGTGCCGTCGGCGTGGGGCGTCGAGACCACGCCGTTCGGTCGCACCGTGTGGTTCGAGATCCACCGCGCCGTCGCCGACGAGTCGCCTCGTCGCGGCGACGGCTGAATCGCAGCGAAC
>JANNZY010000091.1:0-40150 GCA_031410915.1 Actinomycetes bacterium | reverse complement strand
CGGTCGTCTCCGCCGCTGCCGCAGCGGTGGTGTCCGCGGCCTTCTTGTCGTCGCTGCCACAGGCGGCCAACAACAGGCCTCCTGTCATGGTGATCGCGAGCAGCGTCTTGCTGCGGCGGTGTTGCATGGTTCTCTCCCTTGGTTTGTGTTGGTTCACGCTGTCAGGAGACCGGCGAGTGCCGGTCTCGGGTGGATGAAGATCAGGTCGGCTTGCGGCTGGCCTCGTACCAGTGACCGACGACGCGGCGGCTCAGCCAGCCGAAGAACAGAAACACTGCGATGCCGAGCGCAGCCGCCAGGAGCAGGCCGCCGTAGACCTGCGGGTAGCGGTTCTTCTGGCGGTAGTCCTCCATCACGATGCCGATGCCCTTCATCGCACCGCCGCGGAAGAACTGCTCGCCGACGACGGCACCGATGACCGACAGGCCGGCCGAGATGCGAAAGCCGGTGAAGATCGCCGGCAGGGCCGCCGGGAACTGCAGCTTCCACAGCCGTGTCCAGCGCGACGCGCCGCGCAACGTGAACAAGTCGTGCTGGCCGACGTCGGCCGAGGTCAGACCGAAGAGCGTGTTGGTCACGATCGGGAAGATCGAGATCATGATGCAGACGAACAGGCGCGGCTTGAGCCCACCCTCTTGGAAGACCGAGCTGATGATCGGCACGATCGCCAGCACCGGGATTGCCTGCAGCGCGACGAGATAGATGTAGAACGAGCGCTCCGCCCACTTGGCTTGCGCCATCAGGATCGCCAGACTCATGCCCAGTGCGATCGTGATGCCGAGACCGAGCAGTGCAACGACCGTCGTCCACTTCAGCCCGTTGAGCAGATTGGAGCGCGTCAGCGCGGTCGTGAACGAGATGTCGACCACCGTTGCCGGCGACGGCAGCAAGAAGCCGGGCTTGTCGAACAGCAGGCGCATGCCGGAGCGGTGCATCCACTCCCACACGCCGATGAAGCAGCAGAACACGATCGCCGGTCCGATGATGCGCGTCCACTCGAAGCGGGCCTTGGCCGGTGCGTTCGGTCGGACGAGTTCCTGGACCAGGTCGGGATCGGCACCGGGGCCGACGTCCAGTGCAGTCACGGCGTCAGCTTGCGTCGATGTCACGCTCATGAATGCGCTCCTCGCAGCTCGTGGGAGATCTGGCCGCTCAGTTCGGCAAAGGCCGGATCGAAGCGCAACTCGGGTGGACGCGGATAGGCGAACGGGATGTCGAAACTGGCGACGATGCGTCCGGGTCGGGCGCTCATCACGAGCACCCGCGTCGACAAGAAGACGGCCTCGCTGATCGAGTGCGTGATGAACAGTCCGGCGAAACCGCTGAGTTGGAACAGGCTGATGACTTCGTCGTTGAGGCGCTCGCGCGTGATCTCGTCCACGGCGCCGAATGGCTCGTCGAACAAGAACACGTCCGGGTTGAGCACCAACGAGCGGGCCAACGAGGCGCGCATCTTCATGCCGCCCGACAGCTGCTTCGGATACTTGCTCTCGAAGCCGGTCAGGCCGACGAGCTGGATCGCCTCCATCGCCCGCTTGTGACGCTCGGCCTTGGGGATGCCCTCCAGCTCGGCCATCAACTCGACGTTGCGCAACACGCTGCGCCACTGCAATAGCGTCGCGTCCTGGAAGACGTATCCGAGCTTGGAGCGGTCGACGGTCACCGAGCCACTGGAGGGGGCGTTGAGCCCGGACGCGATTCGCAACAGCGTGCTCTTGCCGCAGCCGGACGGGCCGACGACGGTGACGAACTCGCCGGGATGCACGTCGAACGTGGTCTCGCGCAGTGCGTGCGTGCCGTCGGGGAAGATCATCGAGACGCCGGAGAACGACAGCGCCGGGGCCGTGGTCGCGTCGGTCATGCGCTCAAACGTAGTGGCCGTCATGGCCGGCGTCCCAGGGCGTTGCGGCTGACCTGCACGGATGCGCACTGCACGACCATCAGTGCATCACCATCCCGCCGGAGACGTTCATCGCCTGCCCGGTGCAGTAGCTGGCGTCGTCGGACGCGAGGAAGAGTGCCATCTTGGCCACGTCGCTGGGTTCGGCGAGGCGGCCGAGCGGCGACTTCGCCGACCACGCCGCCACCATCTCGGGCGTGCGTGTCGCTGCGCCCATTTCGGTGAGCACGTAGCCGGGGCAGATGCAGTTGACAGTGATGTTGTTGCAGCCGAGCTCCATCGCCGCGACCCGGGTGAAGGAGATGACAGCGGCCTTCGACGCGGCGTAGTGAGCCTGGTTCGGCGAGCCGAGCTTGCCGCCCATGCTGGCCATGTTGACGATGGTGCCACCGCGCCCGCCGCACCGTGACTCGCGACCCTGGGCGATCATCTGCTTCGCCGCGACCTGGGTCGTGACGAACATCGCCCGCACGTTGACGTCGAACGTGAGGTCCCAGTTGTCGATGGTCATCTCCAGGATCGGGGCCATCTTCAGCACACCCGCATTGTTGACCAGGATGTCGATTCCGCCGAGGACCTGGATCGCCTCGCTCGTGGCCGCCGCGGTGGCCGTGGCGTCGGACAGGTCGACAACGACGGACTCGCACTCGAGCGCCTTGGCGACGGCGCGGACCTCGTCGTCGGCGATGTCCATCACCACGATCTCGGCACCTTCGCCACGAAAGGTGCGGGCGATCTCGGCACCGATGCCGCGCGCGGCCCCGGTGATGACAGCCCGACGGCCTGCAAGCCGCCCGGCACTGCTCGCGCTGCCGATCTCACTCCCCATCAGGCTGCCCATGATAGAGCACCCTCTCTGCGACGCTGTTCCGAGACGTTCTCCAGTGTGTGAAGAGCTTGTTTCCGACCTCCCGCAGCCGGGTCGCACCACCACGATCCGAGTCCAACTGGCGGTCCCGCTGTGGCGGATGTTGCCGCTGTGGGCGGCAACATCTGCTGTGAAGTCGCCGCCGGCGTGTTCCATGCCGGATGTTGCCGGCGGCAGCGGCACGATCCAGCGCGGTCTCGCTGTGGCGGATGTTGCCGCTGTGGGCGGCAACATCTGCTGTGAAGTCGCAGCCGGGGCGTTCCGCGCCGGATGTTGCCGGTGGCAACGGCACGATCCAGCGGGCTGGATCAGCGGTTGACGACGTGGCCGTCGTGGATGACGATGCGGCTCGCGGGGCCGAAGGCGATGGCTTCGCGGACGGTTGTCGCGGGCACGGCGACGAGTTCGGCCCGGCTGCCGACGGTGACGGACGGCGATTCACCGGTGAGCGCGATGTGCGATGCAGTGGACACCGACGCGAGGGCGTCGTCGGGCAGCAGGTGGGCGGCCATCACCATCAGGCCCGCCGTCTCCAGCGGGTCGCCGCGGCCCATGGGATTGAACGGGTCCTGCAGGTTGTCGGCACCGGCGCAGAGATTGACCCCCGCCGCCCGCAGAGCCTTCACTGCCGTCACCGCGCGTGGCATCGCGCACTGCTGCTCTCGACCCTGCAGGAACAGGTTCGTGTGGGGCAGCGCCACGACGCTGATGCCGGCCGCAGCCACCAACTCGGACACTGCCTGCTGGCGTTCCAGCGATTGCATGCCGAGGCTGACGCAGTGGCTCGCCGTCACCCGGTGCTGGAAACCGGAATCGATCACCCGCCGGGCGAGGTCCTCCAGCGCGAGGATTCCCGCGTTCAGCGTCTCGTCGGTGTGCAGGTCGACGTCGCGCCCGTACTCGGCAGCGATGGCCAGCAGTTCCTCGTTGGCACCGTGCGGGTCGTCGTCGAGGTGCGGCGCGCCGCCGACGATGTCGGCACCGGCCTCCAGCGCAGCGCGCAGCAGGTCGCGCGACGGCGCACCCGCCGCGCCGCTGATCGGCCAGCTGACCAGGGACACGATCTGCAGGTCGCACAGCCCCGCGACTCGCTTGCGGACCTCGACCAGCGCCTCGACCGACATCAACAGGTTCTCGTGCGTCGTGTCGGCGTGGCTACGGATGAGGGTCGTGCCGTTGCCGATCAGCAGCCGCACGGCGCGTTCGGCGCGCTCGATCGTGTCGTCCAGCGTGATCAGGTGGCGGTTGGCCTGCATGCCGCGAATCGCACCCATCAGATCGCCCGTCGCATTCGTGATCCGTTCCGACAGGAACGCCTTGTCGAGGTGGGCGTGCGGCTCGGCGAACGCGGTCAGCAGCCGGTGGCCGGTGAGGTCGATCGATTCCTCGCCGGCATCGGCGGCGAGCGACAGGCCGATCGCGTCGATCACACCATCGCGGATGCGGACATCGGCCACCTGTCCGTCGCCGAGAGTCGCGTCGCGGAGGAGCATCGCTGGTGGGCCTGCTCTCGCGTCAGACGAGCGGGGTGCCGGTGACCGGCCGACGCTCGATCGGTTCGCCGAGGCGGGGGAAGACCTCTTCGGCCACGAGGTGCATCTGCTCGTTCATGTCGGCCCGGGTCAGGCCCGGGAAGTCGAAGAAGAAGCACATGTGTTTGAGGTCGAGCAGGTCGCGCCAGTAGCCGATCGCATCGACCGCGTCGTCGATCGAACCAATGATCTGGATCTTCTGCGCGTTGCTCTCCTCGACGGTCGGGCAGTGGTCGAACGCGACCTTGCTCCCGTCGGCGTTGCGGTAGCTGCTGAATCGTCCGTAGGGCGACAAGAACTTGCAGAACTCGTCGTGGCCGGGCTTGCCCTTCACCATTGCCTGCTCGCGGGTCGTGGCGACGTGCAGGTTGAGCACGAGGCAGCGGTCCTCACCGGGCGAGACGGGCTGGCCCATGTCCTCGCGGATCTGTGCGTAGCGATCCCACTTCTGCTTCTGGCTGTCTGCGTTCTGCAGCCAGTACACGGCCTTGTGACCGGCGCGGGGTACGTATTCGATCGTCTCCGGCGACGTCACCGGTTGGTAGATGTCGACGACGCGGCGCGGCCTGGGGATCAGCGTGAGGTGGTCGACCATGCTGCCGCGGTCGGGCACGTCGTCGGGCGGCAGCGTGAACTGCTTGCCGCGGTAGGAGAACGTCTCGTTGTACCAGGCCGCCTTGATGATCTCCATCGACTCCTCGAAGATCTCGCGGTTGACGCGGTCGTGCTCGGCCGACATCGCGTTGTCGCCGCTGGCGACGACGGTGCCGAGCGCCCACGCCTCACGGGGCACGGTGCCACGGCCGACACCGAACTCCATCCGGCCGCCAGTGAGGATGTCGGCGAGGGCGAAGTCCTCGGCCAAACGCAGCGGGTGCCATTGCGGCACGACGTTGAACATCTGCCCGAGGCGCAGCTGGCTGGTGAGGTGGGCGAGGTGCAGGCCGAACTGGATCAGGTTGGGCAGGACCTCGTAACCCTCGTGCTGGAAGTGGTGCTCGGTGAGCCACATCGTGTCGAAGCCGAGCTGGTCCGCGGTGCGGGCCCAGTCGACGAGATTCTCGTAGCATTCGATGACGGCGTCGTTGCCGTAGCGGCGTTCCGTGGGCCCGATGGAAGGATCGCCGGCGTCCGGCATCGGCACCGTGCAGAAGAAGTTGGAATCGACGCGCATGGTCCGAATCTACTGGCGGCCACGCCGCCAGGTCGAACGTGCCCATGGTCGGCGCCGAAGTTCATCGAGCAGAAACGCGACTGTCCGCCGTCCACCCGCCGGCGAGCCGCACTCCGCCACCGATCTTGCTGTGGGAACGCCCGAACGCTCCCGCTGTGCGTCACAGACCGGCGACGGAACCGACTCGCGATCTCGGATCGGCCGCGCCGGCGAGGGTGCCGTTGGGTTCGACGACGATCGCGTGGGCGTGGCCGAACGCGCTGTCGTAGGCGGGCAGGTGGGCCAGCTCGTGGCCGCGGTCGGCGAGGCCGTCGGTCCAGGCGGACGGGGCGTGACCTTCGAGGATCACGTGCGGGCCCTCCGGCGCGGTCCAGGTGTCGAAGCCTGTGACCGGTCCGCGCAGGGCCCAGCGGCCGGCGTTGATCGCCACCGCGGGGCTCTGCTCGTGGTGGAACAAGCGGGCCGCGAGTTGCAGCAGGATCTGTGGTTGGCCGTCGCCGCCCATCGTGCCGAACACCGCCGCCAGCGAGCCGTCGGCGTCGGTGGCCAGTGTCGGCGACAGCGTGTGCGGCGGGCGGCGGCCGGGAGCCAGCTCGGCAGGGTGACCGTCCTCCAGCGAGAAGCCGAGGCCGCGATTATGCAAGTTGATGTGCGTGTTCGGCTCGACCAGCCACGAGCCGAACCCGGCAGCGTTGGAGTTGATCAACGACACGCCCATCCGGTTGCTGTCCACCGTGCACAGATACGTGGTGTCGCCGTCGAACGTCGGTGCGACCACCCGCGACGCCCGCTCGCGGTCGACGGTGTCGAGGCGGTCGGCGATCATCGCCAGGAGCTCGTCGCCGTCGGCGCGATCGTGCAGGACCGCGGGCCGGTCGAAGCCGGCAACCGTCGCCGCCTCGATCAGCAGGTGCGCCCAGCGCGGATCGTCGGGGTCCGACGGAAGGTCCAGCCGATCGGCGAGCCACGCCGCAGCGATGGTCAGGTAGCCCTGTGAGTTCGGTGGCATCGTGTACAGCCGGTGGGCGAAGGCCTTCACCGCGATCGGCGCGACCCATTCGGCACCTGGTCTCGTCAGGTCGTCCGCGGTGTAGAGCCCGGCACCGAGGTTGCGCAGCCCGGCACCGAACTCGCCGGCATAGAAGCCGTCGCGACCGGATTCGGCCACCGCTCGCAGCGCGCGACCGACGCCGGGGCGGCGAACGAGGTCGCCCGGCCGGCGAGCCTGGCTGGACAGCTCGTGCAATGTCTCACGGGCACGACCGTCGAGCTGGTTGACCGAGCCGACGAGCAGCGGCGACGCCGGGAACCCCTGTTCGGCGAGGCGGATCGCAGGCTCCAGCAGTGTCGCCATCGGCAGCGTCGCGAAACGGGCGTGCAGCGCGCACCAGCCGTCGACCGCGCCGGGCACGGTGACGACACGCACGTCGTTGCGGAACGGCATCTCGGTGTGGCCCTCGGCGCGCAGCGCTGCCGCCGAGCTGCCCGACCCGGCGCGACCGCTGGCGTTCAGCGCATGCACCTCATGGCCGTCGTGGATGAGCGCGTACAGGTCGCCACCGAGTCCGCACAGGTGCGGGCCGGTGACCGCGATCGCCGCGTTGGTCGCGATCGCCGCGTCCACCGCGTTGCCGCCGCGGGCCAGCGCAGCCATGCCAGCCTGCGTCGCGAGCTGGTCGGCGGAGGCCACCATTGCACCTGGCGCACGCACTGATGTCGTCGGCGGGCTGGATGCAGCGGAGGGTGCGGCGACGTTTCCGGGCATGGGTCGCAACCTACGCTGTCGCCGTGCAGCCACGCCAACGACGCTCGTTGACGCCGCTGCCGGACGTGTGGCAACGATTCGTCGGCCCGATCGTGATGACCGTCGGAGCGAGCGTCGCGCTGGTGGGCACCTTCTTCGGGTGGGTCCGGTCAGGCACGGTGACCCGGTCGAGCTACGAGATGCTCGGGTTGATCGAGCGGCTCGGCTTCGCGCCCGACGGTCTCGCCGAACTGGTCATCCGGGCCTGGCCGATCGTGCCACTCCTGCTGACGTCGGCCGTGGTTGCCGTGTGGTGGGGCCGTCGGATCGTGGCCGCGGTCCTCGGTTTCGTCGGTGGGCTCTACGCTGGCGCGCTCGGCGCGGTCGTGACCTCGGCCGTGCCCGATTCACGCCAGGTCGGTGTGTCCGCGGCCCCACTCGTGACGGCCCTCGGAGCGGGCGTGCTCGTGCTCGGGTCGGTGCTCGCGCTGACGGTTCGGGTACCGTCCGCGGATGCCCGTTGATCTCCAGGCCCGTGCCGACGCCCTCGCAGTCCTGACCGGTCCCGGTGGCCCGTTCGAGATCGGGCCGGCCGTCATCGGTGGCCAGGAACTGCGCGTGTACACCAAGGCACCGGCCAGCCTGCGAGACATCTGGCTCGCCTCGGCCGCCCACGGCGACGCGATCTTCCTCGTCTACCAGGACGAGCGGATCAGCTTCGCCGAGGCCCACTCGACGGTCCGCAAGCTCGTCGCCCACTTGGCCGGGGCGGGTGTGGGCCAGGGCGACAGGGTCGCGATCGCGATGCGCAACTATCCCGAGTGGGTGCTCGCGTTCTGGGCCACGCAGGCGCTCGGCGCGGTAGTCGTCAGCATGAACGCGTGGTGGACGGGCACCGAGAGCGAGTACGGCCTGACTGACTCGGGTGCCGTCGCGCTGATCGCCGACGGCGAGCGCTACGACCGTGTGCGCGGTGACGTGCTCGGCCGCACGGCGGTGAACGCCGTCATCGTGACCCGCCGGGCCGGGGCTGTGGATGCTGGACACTCGACGTGGGCGGAGATCGTCGCCGAAGACGACCCGGGCTCGCTGCCCGAGGTGACGATCGCGCCCGACGACGACGCGACGATTCTGTACACCTCCGGTACGACCGGTTTCTCGAAGGGTGCGGTCGGCTCGAACCGCAACCACATCACGAACATCCTCAACACCATCGTCGGCGGCGCGCTGGCCGCGATGCTGGCACCACCGAAGCCCGAGGGTGCCGAGCCGGGCGGACGGGCCATCGCGCTCTGGACCTTCCCGTTCTTCCACATCGCCGGGGTGACGGGCACGTGCCTGCTGACCACGACCGGCGGATGCATCATCACGCAGTACAAGTTCGACGCTGCCGAAGCGCTTGCGCTGATCGAACGCGAGCGAGCGACGCTCGTGGCCGGCGTGCCCACCGTCGTGCGGGCGTTGCTCGAGCACCCCGACGCGGCGACGCGCGACCTGAGCATGCTGTCGGGCATCTCCCAGGGCGGCTCGCCGGTGCCACCGGACAGCATTGCGACGATCGAGCGAGACTTCGCCGGCAAGGTCTCGCCCGCCAACGGCTACGGGCTGACCGAGACGACCTCAGCGGTCGTCGCCAACTCCGGCGCGACGTACTTCGAGAAGAAGGACAGTGTCGGGCTGCCGATGCCGGTCGCCGACATCAAGATCGTCGACGAGGACGGCAACGAGGTCGCACTCGGCGGCGTCGGCGAGCTGTGGGTGCGCGGTCCGAACAACGTGCGCGGCTATTGGAACAAGCCGAAGGAGACCGCCGAGTCGTTCACGAACGGCTGGTTCCACACCGGTGACGCGGCTCGCGTGGACGAGGACGGGTTCGTCTACGTCGTCGACAGGATCAAGGACATGGTGCTGCGTGGCGGCGAGAACGTGTACTGCGCCGAGGTCGAAGCTGCGATCTTCGAGCACCCGTCCGTCGCCGATGTCGCCGTCATCGGCCTGCCCCACGACCGCCTCGGCGAGGAGGTCGCGGCAGTCGTCACGCTGAAGCCGGGCACGTCGTTGAGCGACCTCGACCTGGAGTCGTTCCTTGCCATGCGCCTGGCCGCGTTCAAGGTCCCGAGCGCGGTCTTCGTCCGTGAGGCCGAACTGCCCCGCAACGCCACCGGCAAGGTGTTGAAGCGAGATCTCCGCGCCGAGTACAGCGCCCGCCGCTGATGTCGATGGGCGCGTTGTGAGCCGCCAGTCGGCTCACAATCCGCCCAATGGGAGTTGAAATCGAGATCGTCGTCGTCAATCGGTCCAGGCATTGCGGGACTGCATCACCTTGCGCAGCACTGTTGGTCGGTCGGTCATGATGCCGTCCACGCCCATGTCCAGGAGGCGGTTGATCTCGGGCGCGTCGTCGATGGTCCAGACGTGCACGGCCAGACCGAGGCGATGGCAGCGCTCGACGAAGGCGGGTGTCGTGACGAGCAGGCGACCCTGGCGCACGGGCACCTGGGCGCACATCGCCGACGTACGGCTCACCCGCCCGTAGCGCAGGTTGGCGACGGCGCCCGGCCCGAGCGCGGTGCACAAGCCCGGACCCAGGATGCGGCGCAGCCGACGCATCCTGGTGTCGCTGAACGCGCCGACGCAGACGCGGTGAATCGCGCCGGTCCGGCGCAGCGCGGACACCAGTGCAGGCACGGTGGCATCGGTCTTGCAGTCGATGTTGACGCGCAGCTCGGGCCATTCGCCGAGCACGTCTTCGAGGGTCGGGATCGGGGCGGCGCCGTGGACGCGGGCCCGGCTGACCTCGTCCCACGTCATGTCGGTGATGCTGCGATCGATGCCACACGTGCGCAGCAAGTTGAAGTCGTGGAACGCGACGAGCACACCGTCAGCGGTGACCTGCACGTCGGTCTCGACATAGCGGTAGCCGAGGTCGACTGCGTACTGGAACGCCGGCATCGTGTTCTCCGGCGCGTCGCTGGCCCCGCCACGATGCGCGAACGGGATCGGATGCGGCCAGTCGAGGTAGGGGTGTGCCACGCCACGAGTATCGCGGATCATGGCTAACGTCGGTCGCATGAGTGAGCGCAGCGAGACAATCACCAGGAATGGGCGAGGCGCTCACGGGTGCACCACGAATGCCTTGACGTGTCCGCACGACTGGATGGTGCACCCGTGAGCGATGGTTCCTCCAGCAACGACACGATCGAAGTGCGCGCGCCGTACGACGACGCGCTGATCGGCACGATCCCGGCGTGCTCGGCGGCCGACGTCGACCGGGCCGTCGGCGCGGCGAAGGCCGCGCTGCACGACAATCCTTTGCCGCTGTGGAAGCGGGCCGAGATCCTCGACAAAGCGGCTGCCCGGCTCACCGCGCGACGCGACGAGTTCGCCGAGATCATCATGCGTGAGGCCGCGAAGCCGATCAAGACCGCCCGGGTCGAGGCCGAGCGCGCCGTGGGCACGTTCCAGTTCGCGGCCGCCGAGGCCCGCAAGCTCGGCGGCGAGATGATCCCGCTCGACGCGATCTCGGCCGGCGAGGGCAAGCTCGGTTTCACGCTGCGCGTGCCCATCGGTGTCATCGGCGCGATCGCGCCGTTCAACTTCCCGCTCAACCTCGTCGTCCACAAGCTGGCCCCGGCCATCGCCGCTGGCTGCCCGGTCGTGCTCAAGCCCGCGTCGCAGACGCCGTTCAGCTCAATCGCGCTGGCCGCGATGCTGATCGACGAGTGCGGCCTGCCCGCCGACTACCTCCATGTCGTCACCGGCGGTGGCGGCACCGTCGGCAACGCGATCGTCGATCATCCCGACATCGCGTTGATCACGTTCACCGGCTCGCCCAGCGTGGGTTGGAGTATCCGTTCCCGAGCGCCGCGCAAGCGAGTCGGCCTCGAACTCGGCAACAACGCGCCGGTCATCATCGAGCCCGACGGCGACTGGAAGTCGGCTGCCGACAAGATAAAGGTCGCCGGCTTCAGCCACGCCGGGCAGAGCTGCATCAGCACCCAGCGCATCTACGTCCACAGTTCCATTGCCGACGCGTTCACCGATCGCCTGGCCGGCAACGTCGAATCACTCGTGGTCGGCGACCCGGCCGACGAGGCCACCGACGTCTCCGCGCTCATCTCCACGCACGAGCGCGAGCGTGTCAAGAGCTGGATCGACGAAGCCGTGGCCGACGGTGCGAAGGTGGTGACCGGCGGTGACATCGGCGCGGACGGCGTGTTGCGCCCGACGGTGCTGGCCAACGTCAGCCCGGAGATGAAGGTTTGCTCCGGCGAGGTCTTCGGACCCGTCGTCGGCATCGCGTCCTACGATGATCTCGACGAGGCCCTGCGCTTGGCCAACGACAGCGACTACGGGCTGCAGGCGGCAATCTTCACGAGCGACATCGGCAAGAGCCTGAAGGCGATCCGCACACTTGACTTCGGGGGCGTGTTGGTCAACGAGGTGCCGACGTGGCGCGCCGACCAACAGCCCTACGGCGGCCTGCGCGACAGCGGCAACACGCGTGAGGGTCCTGCTTACAGTGTCAAGGAGATGACCGAGATCCGCATGGTGGTCATCAACGGCTGACAGTGAGGTGACGGAGCCGACGCGGCCAATCAGCCGCCGGCGCGCAGGATGTCGAAGATGCGGTCGTAGGCCGCGATCAGGGCGAGTTGCGTGTCGTCGCGCAGCTGGTCGAACTGCGCGGTCGCGAGCGCGCCGTACTCCTGCGTCACGATCACCACGACGCGGTCGAGCCGGTAGTAGCTGTACAGCGCAACGCGGCGCAGCTCGCCGGTCGACGTCGACAGGGCGAACTGGGCATAGCTCTCGAACCCGGCCTCGCCGAGCGCGGGATCGTCACGCGTCGCGAGCGTCACGGTGAGACCCGAGCGCGACGTGGACTGGAACGTCTGCAGCTCCTGCAGCTTGCACGTCGCCCACGTGTCGGAGTCAATCAGATCGATGTAGCTCGCCGCGATGTCGGCGTCGGGGAACACCGCCGCGTACGACGACACGTACGCACCCGCAGCGTCGAGTTCCATCGTCGGGCCGAGTTGAAGCGCGCCGTTTGCCGTCCGCGTGATCGCGCCGCCGGCCTCGTACGCACAGCTCGACGCATCGATCTTGGCCCGCCCGCCCGGCGCGTACAGCGTCCAGCCACTGCGGAAGTTGTCCTGGCCGAGCACCGCCGTCGTGGCCAACGTCTCGGCCCGGGAGTCGAGCGGGCGCGTGTCCGCCGTCGGATCCACCGTCGTGGTCGTGCTCTCGTCCGGCGCCACGGTGGTGGTGGTGGTGGTCGCGGCATCGTCGATGGTCGTCGTCGGCGCGACCGTGGTGGTCGGCGCAGCGGTGGTGGTTGGCGCTGCAGTAGCGGTCGACGTCTCGTCGTCGGACGTTGGCGGTGCCGAGGAATCCTCGATCACCAGTGGCAGCGTGGTCGCCGATGGGGCGGAGGTCGCGCTGCCGCTGTCGCTCGAATCCGCACTGCACGCCGCGACCGCGGCGACGAGCGCCACGACCGCAAGCGACAGCGGTGGCCCGCTGCGCCTGGGGGTCACTCGCATCACGGCCGCGGTCGCTCGACTAGATCGAACGGCCGGCGTCCTTCCAGTACTCGTCCTTCAGCAACCGCTTGTACAGCTTGCCCGTCGGGTGGCGGGGGAGCTCGGTGCGGAAGTCGATGCTGCGCGGGCACTTCACGTCGGCCAACTGCGACCGGCAGTACTGGATCAGCTCACCCGCCAACACTCGTGCCGCGTCGTCGTCGGCCGGCATCTCCACGGGTTGCACGACGGCCTTGACCTCTTCGCCGAAGTCGTCGTTTGGCACACCGAACACCGCGACGTCGATCACCTTGGGGTGTGTGACCAACACGTTCTCGGCCTCCTGCGGGTAAATGTTCACTCCGCCGGAGATGATCATGTAGGCCTTGCGGTCGGTGAGGTAGAGGTAGTTGTCGTCGTCGAGGTAGCCGACGTCGCCGAGCGTGCTCCAGCCCTTCGGGTGACGCGAGCCGGCCGTCTTGTCCGGGTCGTTGTGGTATTCGAACTGCGCACCCCCCTCGAAGTAGATCGTTCCACTCTCGTAGTGCGCCAGCTCGTCGTCGTCGTCGCCGACGATGTGCACCGTGCAACCGATCGGCGTACCGACCGTGCCTTCGTGGGCCAGCCACATGTCGCTGTTGCAGTAGACGAAACCGTTGCCTTCAGTGCCCGCGTAGTACTCGTGCACGATCGGACCGAACCATTCGATGATCGCCTTCTTGACCGGGATCGGGCACGGCGCAGCGGCGTGGATGATGCAACGCATCGAACTGACGTCGTACTTGGCACGCACGTCGGCGGGCAGCTTCATCAGCCGGACGAACATCGTCGGCACCACTTGGCTGACCGTGGTCTGATAACGCTCGATCAGCTGCAGGTAGGTCTCGGGGTCGAAGTGCTCCATCACGACGACGGAACCGCCCATCGCCTGCATCGACATGCAGAACCGCAGCGGCGCAGCGTGGTACAGCGGCGCGGGGGAGAGGTAGATCGACTCGTCGGTCACCCCGAACAGCAACCCGAGCAGGCCCGTCACCGACACGGGTGTGTCGACGAGTGGACGTGGCTCGAACGTGCCCTTCACGCCCTTCGGCCGCCCCGTCGTCCCCGACGAGTAGAGCATGTCGGTCCCGGAGATGCGGTTGTCCAGTGGCGTCGCCGGCTGAGCCGCGACGACCGCCTCGTAGCTCTCATAACCGTCCGCCGTTCCGTCGAGCATCAGCCGTAGCTCGACCGCCGCGGTGTCGGCCACGATCTCGGCGGCCTGCTCGGCCTTGTACAGCGAGGTGATGAACACGCGCGCGCCGCAGTCATTGATGATGTACGCGAGTTCGGCACTGGTCAACCGGCTGGAACAGGCGGTGTAGACGAGCCCCGCGTAGTGACAACCCCACAGCGCCTCCAGGTACCGGGGATGGTTCTCCATGCAGAGCGCGATGTGGTCGCCGGGGCGCAAACCGGCGTCGTACAGCAGCCGGCTCAGCCGGTTCGCTGCGGCGTCCAACTCGGCGAAGGTCTGCACGGCCCCGGTGGACGCCATGATGACGGCGGGTTTGTCGGGGGTGGACGTCACGAAGGCACCGGGGAACATGGACGCCGACGGTACTCCCGGTACCGTTCGAGCGTGGATTCGGGACAGGACAAGCAGCGTTTTCACGACCTCCTCGACACGCACGGGCCAGCGCTGCCGCTGGACGAGGCGTGCTATCTGATCTGCCGCCTCGCCGGCCACGACATCGACATCGCCGCCCAGCAGGGCGGCCTGGACTTCGCTGCGCAACAGCTCGTGCCGACGTTCGAGGGGATCGTCTCGGCGCTGTTCCGCGGACCGGGGGCACTGCGTGGCAACGTTGACGAGTACTACGACCTGCGCAACTCGATGCTGTCCGAAGTCCAGCGCACCGGCCTCGGCATCCCGATCACGCTGTCGGTGCTCGCACTGGAGCACGCTCGCCGCATCGGTGTGCCGATGCTCGGCATCGGTCTGCCCGGGCACTTCATCGTCGGCAGCGCACTGGACGCCGATCTCTTCGCCGATCCGTTCCACGGTGGCCAACTGTTGGACCGCGACGGCGTGCGGCAGCTGTTCGGGCGGGTCACGAACCGTCCCGAACGTTGGCGTGAGTCCTACATCGCCCCGGTCAGCGAGCGCGACATCGTGTTCCGCATCCTCAACAACATCAAGGTCGCGAGCGCGCGCACCCTCGCCGACCGCGTCCACCTGCCGTGGGTGCTGGAACTGCTCAGCTGGTTCCCTCAGGGCGACGCGTTCGACCCCGCCGCCGCGCAGCGCGCGATGGCCCCCTTCAACTAGTACTGGTTGTTTCGCACGCCGCCTCCGCTCCGCTTTGGCGTCGGCTCAAGAGTGCACCGCGTGCTCGGGCAGAGCCCACGCAGCTACTTCTGAGCGGTACGTCCTGGTTGTTTCGCACGCCGCCTCCGCTCCGCTTTGGCGTCGGCACGAGATCATGGCTGATGCAGTTACCTTGGTCTGCGTGATCGACCAGACCATCAAGCGCAGCCTGGGGCAGATGATGAAGGGTGTGCAGGTCGTCGGCGCGGCGCACGACGGCGTCGTGCGGGCGTATTGCAGCCATTGGGTCTGCCAGGTCAGTTTCGAGGAGCCGATCGTGATGGCTAGCGTCTCGCCCAAGCACGACACGCATCCGCTGATCGCTGCCTCCGGGCAGTTCACGGTGTCGATCCTGGCCGGCGACCAGGTCGATGTCGGGCAGTATTTCTCCTACCCGGGGCGCAAGTTCCGCTACATCGCCGACGAGTACCTCGAACCGTTGCCGGACGGATTGCCGGTCGTGCGCAACGCGATCGCCTGGCTGCGCTGCCAGACGTTCGAGGTCAAGCCGATGATGGATCACGAGTTGTTCTTCGCCCGCGTGGTCGAAGTCGGTGCCGGCCGCCTGCGCGAACCACCGCTGCTGTACAGCAGCCGCCTCGGCTGGCGCGTCACCGGTGACAAGGCCCGCGAACCGGGCCGCAGTGTGCGTGACGAGTTGCTCGAGCGCCTCGCCGCAGCCGGCTTCGACACGCCCGCCGACGACGACGGCGAAGCGGAGTAGCAATCGCTCATCCAACGGGCGCGTTGTGAGCCGCTGTGCGGCACAATTCGCGCCCAATGAAGCTGTCGGGCCCCGAGCCGCCGCCGGCGGGGACCCGGTCCGGTAGCGACGAGCCGCCGGGCGGTCATTATCGTTCGGGTCATGACGCTCACCGAGTCCACGATGACCGCCGACGAGCAGCGGATCGGCGACCTCGTCACCCAGCTGCTCGAAGCGCATCCCCCGCAGAGCACGCCGCCGGCAGAGTTCCTGGGCGCGCAGTTCGACGCCGGGCTGGCGTGGGTTCACTTCCCGGAGGGCCACGGCGGCCTCGGTCTCAACCCGAAGTTGCAGAAGCTGGTCAACGAGCGCATCTATGCCGAGGGCGCGCCAAACCCCGTCGTCCGCAACCCGATCGGTCACGGCATGTGTGGCCCAACGGTCGCAGTGTGGGGCAGCGAGGCCCAAAAGACCCGCTACCTGCGTCCGCTGTTCACCGGTGAAGAGGTGTGGTGCCAGCTGTTCAGCGAGCCCGGCTCGGGTTCGGACTTCGCCGGCCTGTCGTCACGGGGGGTGCAGGATGGCGACGAGTGGATCTGCAACGGGCAGAAGGTCTGGACGACGCTCGCCCACCTGGCCAGGTGGGGTTTGCTCGTCGTGCGAACCAACCCCGAGGCCGTGAAGCACGCCGGCCTCACCGCGTTCGTGGTCGACATGCATGCGCCCACCGTCGAGGTCAAACCGCTGCGCCAGATGACCGGCGAGGCCGAGTTCAACGAGGTCTTCTTCACCGACACCCGCATCCCGAACCACGAGATGCTCGGTTCGCCCGGCGACGGCTGGCGCGTGTCGCTGACGACGCTGATGAACGAGCGCGTGTCCATCGGTGGCGCGATCCCCGGCAAGGGTTCGGGCACCATCCGCGACCTGGTCAAGACCTGGAAGTCACTGCCTGACGAGCGCAAGGATGCGACGAACCTCGACGACGTGATGAAGCTTTGGAGCCGCGCCGAGATCCTTCGACTCACCAACATCCGCGCCAACCAGAACCGCAAGATGGGGGACCCGGGGCCAGAGGGCTCGATCAGCAAGAGCGCATCGGCCGACCTGAACAAGGACATCTACGCCAAGGTCGTCGACCTGATGGGTGCCGACGGCATGCTCTACGGCAGCTACGCGATGGCCCAACCAGAGCAGGCGATGGGTTTCGACACGCTGCAGAAGGCGTTCCTGCGCAGCCGGGCCAACTCGATCGAGGGCGGCACCACGGAAGTGATGAAGAACATCCTCGGCGAGCGCGTCCTGGGCCTGCCCGGTGACGTGCGAGTCGACCGCGAAATCCCCTGGAGCCAAGTCCCCCGCAACTGAGCTTGATCGTTTCGCACGCCGCCTCCGCTTCGCCTTGGCGTCGGCTCAAGACTGCACCATCTGCTCGGGCAGAGCCCTCGCCACTGCACGGTCTTGTGACCTACGAGCCCGTGCGGAGGAGGATGCCGAGGAAGACGGCGGCTATTGAGGCGAGTGCGCCGATGGCACCTCCGAGCGCGAGGGCGAACTTGCTGCGGGCCGTGACGTGTACGGCTGCGGCGGCTCCGGCGACTATCGCGACGAAGATCTTGACGAACACGGTGACCTGATGGACGGCGTCCTGCTCGGTGACGTCGATCTCGACCAGGTTCCAGATGCCGGTCAGCACGAGCACCGCGAACGCCGGCCAGGCGATGCGGTTGAACGCCCGCGCCGCCAGCTTGGGCAGGCCGTCGTGGCGGCGCAGCACGGGCATCAGCCCGGCGAGCGTGAACTGCCCGCCGACCCAGATGGTCGCGGCCAGCACGTGCAGCGTCAGGCGAACCGTGGCGGCGGTGGGGGAGAGCACGACGGCGAGCTTGATTCAGCGGGCGAGCGCGGCGAGCACCGAGCTGGCCGGCAGCGAGCGGTCGTCGAAGGCGCGGCCACTCGAGGGCGCGCCCAGCATCACGGCCGCAGCCGAGCCGATCGTGCCCTGCAGATCGCGGATGTTGCGCGGCGGCGGGAAGTACTCGTCCTCCTCGGTCGCGCGCACGACCTCGACTCCGCGGCGCGGCGCGAGATGTTCGAGCACTTGCCGGACGAGACCGTCGGGCGCGGATGCGCCAGCCGTGACACCGACGACGCCGTTCAAGTCGTCGGGCAACTCGTCGACGCCGTTGATGCGGAACACCCGCGGGCAGCCCGACGCAACGGCCAGCTTCTCGAGCGCCCTCGTGTTGGACGAGTTGGCCGAGCCGATCACGATCAGCGCGTCGCTGCGCGGCGCGATGGACATCAGTGCCGTCTGGCGGTTCGTGGTCGCGAAGCACAGGTCGCTGCGTCCCGGCGACCAGACGTCGTCGTAGCGCTCGCGGACCGCGACGGCGACGCCCTCCCAGTCGCGGTGCGACAGCGTGGTCTGGGCCAGCAGCGCGACGGGCTCGTCGAAGTCGGGCAGCGCGGCGACCTCGGCCACCGACTCCACACGGCTGATCGACTGTGGCGCGACGGCCATCGTTCCGACCGCTTCTTCGTGACCCTCGTGGCCGACGTAGACGATGCGGTAGCCCTTGCCGGCGCGGACCTTGACCTCGTGGTGCACCTTGGTGACGAGCGGGCACACCGAGTCGACGACGTAACTGCCGCGGGCGCGGGCCGCGACAACGACTTCGGGTGCGGAACCGTGCGCCGACAGCATGATCGGGCTGCCCTCGGGAACCTCGGCGATGTCGTCGACGAACACCACACCCTGCGCCTCGAACGCCTCGACGATGAGCTTGTTGTGGACGATCTCGTGGTAGCAGTACACCGGAGCGGGGAACGTGCGGACCATGAACGCGAGGGCCTTGATGGCCATCTCGACGCCGGCACAGAACCCGCGCGGTTCGGCCAGCAGCACCCGATCGACGTCCACGGCTGCAGGCTACCGCCGGTCATCGCGGGCCACCGGTAGCCTTGACGAGCTATGTCGTTGCCCACTGTCACCCTTGTCGCGCCCGGCTCGCCCGCCGAGCAGGCCGGTCTGCGCGCCGGTGACGAGGTGCTGCGGCTCAACGGTCAGGTGCCGCGCGACATCATCGAGTGGCGCTTCCTCGTCGACGAAGCGGACCTCGACATCGAGATCCGGCGCGGCAACGTGGAGCTGTCGATGGAGGTCGCCAAGGCCGATGGTGAGCCGTTCGGGGCCGAGGTCGAGAGCGCGGTCTTCGATCGCGTTCGCACCTGCGACAACCACTGCGAGTTCTGCTTCATCTACCAGTTGCCCAAGGGCCTGCGTCGCAGCCTGTACCTGAAGGACGACGACTACCGACTCAGCTTCCTGTACGGCAACTTCACCACGCTGACCCGATTCACCGAGGCCGATCTCGAGCGTGTGGTCACCGAGCGCCTGTCGCCGCTGCATGTCAGCATCCATGCCACCGACCCCGACGTCCGCTCGCGCATGCTGCGCAACCCGCGCGGTGGCATGAGCCTGCGCTGGCTGCGCGCGCTGCTGGATCACGGCATCACCGTCCACGGCCAGATCGTGGTCTGCCCTGGCGTCAACGACGGCACCGTGCTCGAGGACACGCTAGGCGGCGTGCTCGACCAGTACCCCGAGCTCGCGTCGGTTGCATGCGTTCCACTCGGCCTGAGCCGGTTCAACGCGGAGTCGGCGATGCGCTTGCACACCGCGGATGAAGCCGACGCCGTGGTCGACACCGTGCACGAGTGGCAGCAGATCTTCCTGGACTCGGTCGGCCACCGGATGGTGTTCGCCGCCGACGAGTACTACCTGATGACCGGCAGGCCATTCCCGCCTGCCGAGATCTACGCCGGGTTCGACATGCACGAGGACGGAATCGGCATGGCCCGCACGTTCGTGATGGAGTTCACCGGCGAGGTCGATGTACCGGTCGGCCCACAGAGCGGTTTCTTCGCCTCCGTCGACGGCGCGCCCGCCACCGGTTACCGCGCACCCCGCAACCCGGCCGGTGACACGGGCCTGCGCGGCTGCGGTGGCGACAGCCTCGTGCCGGCCGGCACCGTGCAGCTGCGTCCGCGAGCCTCGGCACCGATCGGGATCCTGTCAGGCGAGTTCGGCGCACAGGTGCTCGCCCCGCTCGTGGCCGACCTGGATCGCAACGACGTCCGGGTGATCCCCGTGCGCAACGAGTTCTTCGGTGGCAACACCGCGGTCACCGGCCTGATGGTCGGCGCCGACATCGCTCGCGTGCTGGCCGACGAGCCGCCGATGCATCGCTACCTGCTCCCCGACGTGTGTCTGAGCGAAGGTCGCTTCCTCGACGGCACGACGGTGGCGGACCTGCCCAGATCGGTCGAGGTCGTCGCGACGAACGGCATCGCCCTGCGTCGAGCACTGCAACCCGTCGGTCGAGGCTGAGAACCATGAATGAAGACGTAGAACCCGAACTGAAGCTGCCGGTCGTCGTGATCGTCGGCCGACCCAATGTCGGCAAGAGCACGCTGTTCAACCGCATCGTCGGCGAACAGGTCGCGATCGTCGAGAACCGGCCCGGCGTCACCCGCGACCGCAAGGAGGTCGAGGCCGAATGGCTCGGCCGTCCGTTCCTGCTCGTGGACACCGGCGGTTGGCTGCCCGCCGGCAGCGACCTCGAGGCCAAGGTCAGCCGCCAGGTCGAGGCCGCTGTGCGCAACGCCGATCTCGTGCTGTTCCTGGTTGACGGTTCGGTCGGCACCACCGAGGACGACGAGTCGATCGCCCACTGGTTGCGCAAGATCAGTCCGCCGGTGCTGCTGGTGGCCAACAAGGTCGACAACGACCGGCGCGAGACCGAACGTTGGGAGCTGCTCGCGCTCGGCCTCGGCGACCCCGTGCCGGTCAGTGCGCTGCACGGCCGCCGCGCCGGCGACCTGCTCGACGAGGTCATCGCCCGCATCCCCGACGTCAGCGCGGCGGGCATCGCCGAGCAGAACGAGGACGACGAGGAGTGGACACCGCCCGAGACCACACCGCCTCGCGTCGCCATCGTCGGGCGCCCCAACGTCGGCAAGAGCACGCTGTTCAACCGCCTCGTCGGTGAAGACCGCTCGGTCGTGCACGACATGCCGGGCACGACGCGCGACTCCATCGACACGTTGGTCGAGACCGACGACGGACCGATGGTCTTCGTCGACACGGCGGGTATGCGCCGCCGGGCCAAGATCGACGACTCGGCCGAGTACTACTCGCTCGTGCGCGCGCTGCGCTCGATCGACGACGCCGACATCGCGCTGTTCGTCATCGACGCCACCGAGGGCATCACGGGTCAGGACCAACGCCTGGCCGAACGTGTCGACGCGTCGGGCTGCCCGATCGTGGTGATGCTCAACAAGTGGGAGCTGATCGACGACGCCGAGCAGCGCCTCGACATCGTCGCCGACGTGAAGCGCAAGCTCGGGTTCATCGGTGACGCGCCGATCCTGAAGATCTCGGCGCTCAGCGGCAAGGGCGTGCACAAGCTGCGCCCGGTGCTGCAGGACGCGATCGAGCAGTACAACCGCCGGGTGCCGACGCGCGACGTCAACCGGGTCATTGCCGCCGCGCAACAGAAGCAACCTGCGCCCGGGGGCATCCGAGTGCTGTACGCGATGCAGGGTGCCACCGAGCCGCCGACGTTCACGCTGTTCGCCAACCGTGAGCTGCCGCACACGTATCTCCGCTACTTGGAACGCAGCATCAGGGAGGCATTCGACCTCGGCGCGACGCCCATCAAATTGCGCGTTCGGCGGCGCAGCGAGTAGGCCAGACAGCGCATGCCGTGGTGTGAGGATTGTGCCAAGTACTTCGCGCCATCGGCGATGTCCGACACGGGCGAGTGCCCGTCTTGTGGCCGAGTCCTGGATGCGCCCGAGCCGGCTCCGCGCAAGCTCGTGACGGCGAAGGACATCGACCTCAGACGCCTGGCCGCCGGTGAGGACGCCGACGAGGACGAAGACGCTGCCGCACCATGGCACTTCAAACTGTTGATCGTGCTGATGGTGCTCTACTTCATCTGGCGCATGATCCAGCTCTTCCGCTGATCAGCGATGGTCAGTCAGACCCGCTGATCGCCGCCGGGAGGCCGGACGCAGGCGGCATCGCCGTGTCAGCACGTCGACGCGAGCGCAAGCGGCTCGCGTCGCTCGCTCGAAGGCGTTGTCGTCAGGCGGCGGCAGCCGTTACCATCGGGCGGCCGATCGCAATCGGTGGTCGGATTCCGTCACAACGGGCTGTAGCGCAGCTTGGTAGCGCACTTGTCTGGGGGACAAGGGGTCGCAGGTTCAAATCCTGTCAGCCCGACCACAGAAACGTCAGGTCAGAGCCGATCCACAAGGGCGGCTCTGACCCTTGTCGTGCTCCCCCGTGTACCCCAGGTTCTACGCAAAACGCGACGGGACGTGCGGGTGCGCGTACACGAGTTCTCCTTCATTCCCTTCGCACCGCTGGGTCCGCGGGTTCCTCACGGGAAGGCTGACGTCGACGAACTTCGATCTGGTCGATACCTACGTCCGCCCGGCGCATATCATCGGCGCCCGTGACGAACCCGAAGCGGCCGAGTCGAGTGCGTGCGGTCGACGTCGCCGAGCGGGCCGAGGTGTCGGTCGCAACTGTTTCGATGGTGGTCAACGGCAAGGCAGACGGCCGGGTGTCGGCCGCAGTGCAGCGACGCGTGCGCGACGTCATTGCCGAGATGGGTTACATGGTCAACCCCGCCGCACGCAGTCTGGCGACCGGTCGCAGTCGATGCATCGCGCTGATCGCGTCCGATGTCTCGAATCCCTACATCTCCACGATCGCGGCGGGAGTCGCCGCTGCGATCGGACCCGACCATCAGTTGTTGCTTGCCGTGTCGGGCACCGAGCGAGATCTGCCCGACGTCGCCAAGGTGCTCGCGTTCGGCGTCGACGGCGTGCTCGTCAACCTGCCGGTGATCGATCAGATCCGAGAGCGCGCTCCCGATCTGCCCATCGTCGCGCTCGACGATCCCGGTGCTCCGACAGCGGTGTCACGCGTCTTCTTTGCAGTGAAACCCGGCGCGAGAGCCCTCGGTGAGCACCTGCAGGAGTTGCGTCATCGCCGCATCGTCTACCTCGACGTGCCCCGACCGTTCGCCACGTTCAGCGCCCGTCGCAAGGCGCTCGTCGACCGTTTCCGCCAACCGCCTCCGGACGCGACCGAGGTGACCGTCGTGACCGCACGATCGAACATCGACGTCGAGGCGGCACGCGAGGTCGTACGCAGGGAGTGGAAGGCGTGGCGCGCAGCCGGTGTCACGGCGGTGGTCGCGGGTGCCGATGTGCAGGCATACGGAGCGCTCGCCGCATTCGCCGACATGGGTGTCTCGGTGCCGGGAGAGGTCTCGGTGGCGTCGTTCGACGGCCTGCCGTTCGCATCGATCACCAACCCGTCACTGACCACGGTCACGTTGCCCGCCTTCGAGCTCGGACGACGAGGTGCACTGCTGCTCGCGCAGCTGCTCTCCGACCGCAATCCGGGAGTCAGCACTGTCGAACTCCCAGCCACCCTCACAGTCCGCGGGTCGACCGGTCCGGCGCGCCGGACGCGCCGCAGTTGACCCGACTGTCGAAGGCGCGAACGTGAGGGAGCCAAAGCAGTCAGTTAAGCGACTAACGTGGTGGCCGTGAACATGTCCCGCCGAGTGCTCGGAGTCGTCGGCGATCTCGTCGAGGACGTGATCGTGGTCGCCGCGGGACCCACTCAGCACGGCACCGACAACACCGCAGTCATCATCCGCAGACGCGGGGGCAGCGCGGCCAACGTTGCAGCGATGGCCGCTTCTTCGGCTTCAGTGCGGTTCATTGGCTGCGTCGGCGACGATGCGACGGGTCGAGCGCTTGAGCAGGATCTCGCAACTCGCGGTGTCGATGTGCGGTTGCAGCGTCGGGGGCAGACCGGCACAGTCGTGGTGATCGTCGACACCGATGGGGAGCGGACGATGTACCCCGATCGCGGCGCTTCGGCGCTGCTCGGGACAGTGGACGATGCCTCGTCGTCAGGCATCGACCTCCTGCACGTGTCTGCCTATTCGTTGGCAACCGAGACGAGCCGGCGTGTGATCTTCGACCTCGCCGGCCGGGTGCGCAATCAGGGTGGCGTCGTCAGCGTCGACCTGTCGGCGGCATCGATGATCTCGGCGATTGGGCCGGAGGTGTTCGCCAGTCTCGTCGTGCAACTGGTGCCATCGATCATCTTCGCCAATCGCGATGAGATGGACGCACTCGGTACCGCCGCTGTCGGTCTCCGCGACATCGCGACCGTTGTCGTCAAGAACGGATCCCGGCCCACGCAGGTGCTCGAGTCCGACGGTGCCGTGATCGTGGTCGACGTGTTGCCGGTGGCCGAGGTCGTCGACACCACCGGAGCCGGCGACGCCTTCGCGGCCGGGTACTTGACTGCCTCGCTCGACCGTTGCGACGTCACGGAATCGTGCCGGCGTGGACACTCGATGGCGGCCACTGTTCTCGGCCATGCCGGAGCGGGCGCACAGCGGCTCGGCGAGTCGAATTCCGTTCGGCTCACGGTGCCCACCTCGCCGCTACATCGACCAACGCTTCTCAGATGATGGCTCATCCACCCGCCTCTTTCGCACCCGATTCCCAGGAGAACTCCCATGCATCCTCTCGTCGATTTGTCGCCGGAAGTTTCCGACGCACTGCAAGCCGGGCGTCCCATCGTCGCCCTCGAATCGACGATTTTCTCCGGGATGGGCCTGCCCCAACCCCATAGCCAGACGGCACTGGATCGCTGCGAGACGGCGATCCGTTCAGCCGGGGCTGTTCCGGCGATGACGGCCGTGATCGATGGCCGGTGGGTGGTTGGTGTCGAGGGCGATCAGTTGCAGCGGGTCTTCGCGACGACCCGCAAGGTGGCCGAGCGCGACCTCGCAGTGGCCGCCGCCCAGTCGTGGGCGTCCGGAGCGACCACAGTGTCGGCCACGACGGCACTCGCGCACCTCGCCGGCATCCGGGTGTTTGCGACCGGAGGTATCGGGGGAGTGCATCGCCAGTCGGAGTTGACCGGTGACATCTCCGCCGACCTCGATGCTCTGGCCTCGCACCCGGTGATCACGGTCTGCGCCGGCGCCAAGGCGTTCCTCGACCTGCCACGAACGCTGGAATACCTCGAGACGGTGGGCGTGCCCGTGCTGGGTTTCGAACACGATTGGTTCCCTGCGTTCTACACCCGTTCGAGCGGCCTCAAAATTCCCCACCGAGTCGAGTCGGCGCTCGAGGTGGCGATCACGCTGCTCAGCCGGGTACGCCCCGATTGCGGGGTCCTCCTCACGGCACCGATCCCGGAGGCCGACGAACTTGATCCGGACCGAATCAACGGCTGTATCGAATTGGCCCTGGCCGATTGCGCCGCGGCCGGCATCGTCGGTCCCAAGGTGACCCCGTTCGTCCTCGAGCGGATGGCCGCCGAGACGGCGGGGGACAGCGTTCGCGCCAACCTCTCGCTGGCCGAGAACAATGCTCGCGGCGCCGCTGCGGTCGCCGTGGCCCTGGCGCAGCTCGCCGGCCGCTGAGGCGGGCTGCCTCCGCTCAGCCCTCGCCATCCGGATCGGACGCTTCGCCTCCAAGGTTCCCTTCGCCGGCGTGGCACGAAGACCATCGAGCGGGCCCTTGCGGCTGCGTCGGGCCGTGACCGGCCGGGGCCGATGATCCGCCGATGAGGACTGGGCCCCTGGTAGCAGCCGTGAGTTGGCTTCAGCTGCCGGCCCATCGTGCCGATACTGCTTTTGTCGGATCGGCGCACTGTCGCACGGCCAGATTCTGGGTTCGGTCAAGCACGCCCGAATCCTCAGGTTTCTCGCAATTCAACTCAATTCGCTCGTGAAGATGCCGATGTCCACGATGGCGACATAGATGGGCTGTGGCGCCGCAGACCATTGGCAGGACGGGATGACACGAGTGAGACGCGAGCGGCGGCGTGACCGACCGCAGAGAGCCTCAGAGCACCGAGATGCCGGGTTCAGCCTCGTCGAGATCGTCGCGACCATTGCGGTCATGTCGATCCTGATCGCGCCGCTGCTCAGCTCCGTGATCGCCGGCATTCGGGCGTCGACGAACACCTCGAACATGGCACAGGTCGAGACAGTGCTCCAGAACGCGTCCGATCGCGTCAACAGAGCACCCAAGAAGTGCGACTACAGCGTCTACGTCCGCGCCGCTGCGCAGTCTGTTGGATGGGCCGCGACGCAGGCGTCCGTCACGGCGCCGGAGGTGTACGTACCCGCCGCGGCACCGACGAGCGTTGGCACGTGGGCTGCGTGCACCGGCACGCCCAAAGCGCTTGACGTGCAGATGATGACGATCACCGTGACAAGCCCTGACGGCAAGGTCACCCGAGCATTGAAGGTTGTGAAGAGCAGTGTCTGAAGACGATGTCTCCTTGGGTTGTGGGTCAGATCGTGACAGAGGGGTCACCCTGATCGAGTTGCTGGTCGGTGTCGGGCTCTGTGGCGTCTTGATGATCGCCCTGTCGGCAACGCTGACTGTTGTCCTCAGACAGCAGGACAACACCGAAGGCCGGCTCAACAACTCGCGCACCGAGCAAACCGTTGGACTGTGGTTGCCGACCGACCTTGCGTCGTCGGACACGACGCCCAACCTCACCGCGGGTGCATCGCCGTGCGCGCCCAACTGTCCGGCGAACGTGAACGTGGGTGGTTCGAATGCCCTCCTGCTGTCGTGGACCATCAAGGGGGCGACAACGGCGACAGACACCACCGCAAAGGTGTCGTACCGGTACATCAACGTCGGTTACGAATGGCAGCTGGTGCGCATCTCGTGCGTGACGATCGGAACTGCCAATCCGACGTGTACGCAGAACGTCGTCATCCACGACCTCGATCCACCGCCCGACGATGTCATCTGGAGCGCCGGGGTCACCGTGCCCTCGTGGGTGCTCCAGGTCAGTGTGCCGCTCGCTCCGGATGACCCCGGGAACACTGGTACGACTGTTGCGCCGGATCCAACCGCGCAGACGAAGAACGCCCAGCGCGTTGTCGTATACATCGACGGCGGAGGAGACGGCGTGGGTGCCGGCGGCGGCACCAACGAGATCAGCTACAGCGCCGGCGGGACGGAGCGCTCGGACCTGTTGCCGGGGAGCACCGTCGGCACGCCGAGCTTCACCCAGGCCCGTTCGCGCTGCGGTGGCAACATCGCCATCATCGTCGATGACTCCGGCTCCATCGGAACGCACATCTCCGACGTCAAGGCGGCGGTCGACACCTTCATCACCAAGTTCGCAGGAACACCCGTGAAGCTCAAGGTCGTCCGCTTCGACTCGACCTCGAGTGTCGTCGGCCAGACAGTCGACGGCGCCGGAAAGCCAGCCGGAACCTACCCCAACGGCAAGTACTTCGACATGCTGAACAACACGGATGTGTCCACGGTTCGCACGGCGATTCAGGGTCTCACTGACAGCGGTGGCACGAACTACGAGGACGCGTTCTCACGCTTGTTCTACAACACCAATGGCACGGTGCAGACTGTGGTGCCCGACATGGTCGTGTTCTTCACCGACGGAATTCCTACCTACAGCCGCGTCGACTATGCGTCGGTGCCGAGCAGCAGCTTCCCGACAACGCCTCCGGCGCGACTCGCCGGCGGGTTCACGGCCAACGGTTCTGACTTCAACTACGAGTCGTGGTGGCGGGCGAACGAGATCGTTCGGACGTTCCGCTCCAGCGTGCGATTCATCGGCGTGGGCGTCGGCCCGGCGATCGACGGCGTTCCCGACAGTCAGGGAAAGCCAGACGAGTCAGCCTGGGTGACGGCCGTGAACGGCTACTACATGAACTACGCGAGCAACGTTCACTACTACCGGTCGTACCACTGGAAGACCCGGTCGGGAACGACAGGTTCCTACACCACCGTCGTGACGAAGGCGACCTGGGACAGCACCGCCACCAACAAGCGGTCGCCGGTGCCGATCTATGAGAATCCGGTTCCGTCGGCGACGAGGGACTACTGGGAACGAATCTCGTACAGCTCGTACCTGCTGATATCGAGTAGCCAGCGCAAGTCGGTCTACGAGGCACCGGACGGAAGCTTCGACAACACGTCGTCGATCTCGGCGAGCACCTACAACAGCAACAACTCGTCGTCGGACAACTCTGATGGCTACTGGTTCACGAAGGTCTACGCAACTCCCTACACGAACTACGACCTCGTCACGGTCGCGACTCCGAACACGACGATTCTGACACGACTCGTGGCCGGCAACGACTTCGGCGTTCCTGCCCTGTTCGCGAACAACACCTATACGAACCCCGAGCAGGCGAACATGTACCTGTTGCCGCAATGGGACCAGTTCGAGAAGGCACTCGAGGCTGTGGCCCTGGCCGAATGCGGTGGCACGCTCACCCTGCAGACCAAGGTCTCGACCGGGCCGGCACAGGATCCGTTCCAGTACCAGAACACCAAGCTCGTCGATGCCGGCGGTGGGCAGACGCTGGGAACCAACGTCGTCACGACATCCTCCACGTACACCAGCGGCACCTTTGACTTCACGATTTCGAATGGCCAGTACGTCGACGTGACCATCGAACCGCAGAACCTGTCCGTGCTCACCGGCTACTCGCCGGCGGGATGGACATGTCGTGCGGGAGCGCAAACAAGGACGTTCACGCCGGTTTCGATCTCGAATTCGAGTTGGACCGGCATCACGGTCCGAGTCGCGGCGAACGAAGCGGTTTCGTGTGTGCAGAACGTCACGAAGTTGACGCCATGAGCGACGCTGTCGAGCGACCAGCGCGTCCAAACGACGACGACGGATCAAGCCTCGTCGTCGTCCTTGTGGCGATTCTCGTGTGCTCCTTGCTCGTCGTGCCGATGTTGACCTACGCGACGGCGGTCACCCGCGCATCCATCGTCTCGCGGAGCAAGGATGCTCGCCAAGAGCTCGTCAAGGGCGCGCTCCGTCTCGCGCTGGCCGATCCGAGTGGGTTGTACAAAGAGTGCGGCAAGGACACGTACGGTCCCAACGTCCCCTTCGTCTTTCCGAACAACGCCGCACTCGCCGATAACGGCACGAACATCCGCATCGAGTGCTACAAGCTCTGGACCGTTCGTGAAGAGGACGCATCCCAGCTCCGGTACGGTCTGACGGCCGTTCAGGTCAACGCTCCACTGCTTCCGTTGGATCTTCCCGATGATCAGGTGTACCAGGGCAGCAACTATCCGAATCGGATGCTCATCGGGAGTGAAGGCGCTTGGGTCAGTGACAGCACGGTGAAGTCGACGGCGCAGAAGATCTGGCTGCCGGAGCTGGCCCCGCACGGCTTGAGCCGCCGCTCGGTCACCCCGTTCTCGATGCCTGCCGGGTTTCCGACCTGCAACGTCTACTTCCCCGGGACGTACACCGACGATCTCGTCATCAACACGTCGACGCCGACCTACTTCACGTCCGGGATCTACTACTTCGAGAAGCAGGTCCGCTTCAGCACCAACGCCAACGTTGTGATCGGCGCAGGCTCGACGCCGGGCTGCACGTCGGATCAGGAAGCGGCCTTCTATGCGACGAATGCTCCGGCGACGCACAACATCACCGGCCTCGGGGCAACCTTTGTCTTCGGCGACATCGGTCGCCTGACGATCGACACGCTGACGGCCGGCACAACGCTGAGCGTGCTGTTCAACCAGCGGTACGTCTCTGACGGAGATGGTGCCAATGCGCCCTCGGCCGGCGTGTCGGTGATCTCCGTGAACGGCGCCATGGTGAGTGGTGCCGGTGCTGACCTGAACCAGCCCGGGAACATCTTCGTTCCGCTGTCAAAGGTGGCCGGCACACCGTCGGTTGCCGCCACCACGCAGGAGTACAAGGTCTCGACGCTGGTACCGACCACGATTCCGGTGATACCGGTTCCCGCATCCGTCAACGCAATCGTCGAAATCAACCTCACCACGACGGCTACCGTGAAGGTGGCCATTCCGGGCTATGTAGCGGTCCCACAGGGTGTCGTCAAGATCTCTGTCGCCAACGTGCTGGCGGCTGCGAACAAGGACGTCCTGATCGGCGGTGGTCTGCTCGCAGCATCGTACGAGGCGTCTCTGATCCTTCCGGCGAAGCTTGTCGTCGGGACGAACAACCCGGAGGCCCAAAAGGTCTTCCGAATCGTGGCGACGACGATTTCCGGCTCGCCGAGGCTGACCTCGACCTCGATCGTCAAGATCAACTCCAACGGCGGCTGGAAGGTGGCCTCGTTCGAGGTGCAGTAGCTGCGGCTGCTACAGTCCGAGCACCTTCAACGCGTTCTCGCGGAGGAACTTCGGCCACACGTGGTCCTTGAACGGCACGTGCGGCATGTCGCCCATGATCCGTTCGTACGTCAACCCCATCGGCCAGTACCCGGCGTAGATGATCTTGTCCGCGCCGCGCGTGTTGGCGTAGTCGATGATGCGCTGGTTGTAGTGCTTCGGCGCGAATGCCGACGTGCTGTAGTATAGGTTCGGCCATTTCAGCATCAGCTTCACCGCCAACTCGGTCCACGGTTCGCAGCCGTGACGCGTCACGATCGTCAGCTCCGGGAAGTCGTAGCAGACGATGTCGAGCAGCTCGACGTTCTGGCACATGCTCGGCAGGCGCGGACCGGGGATGCCGGCGCACGTGAAGATCGGGATGCCGAGCTCGGCGCACACCGAGTAGATCGGGTACCAGCGGGCGTGATCGAGCGGCACCTGTGGGTGGCATCCGGCGGCGAACCCGCCGACGGCACGGATGCCGAGCTCTTCGTGCAGCCGCCGGATCTTGCGCACTTCGTCGACACCCTTGTTCGGGTCCGCTGAGACCGATCCGATGAAGCGGTCGGGGAACTCGCGCAGCGCGCGCTGGCCGACGTCGCCCTCGACGCCGATCATCGCGCGCTCGATGCCGAAGTGATCCATCGTGTTGATCACGACCTCGACCGGGTCCAATGTCTCGGGGATCGCGCCCGGAACGTTGCCCTTGAACAAGTACTCGACAGGGAACATCGTCTCCTTGCTGGCGACGTCTTTGATGTTGGGGCGAAAGAACTCGTACAACCGTCGCGGGTCGGGGTCGGGGAACCCCATCATCGTCTCGATGATCCCGATGCCGCCGGGACCCACAGGGGGCATCGCCATGTCGTTCTCCGTTTCTGACGTCGCGTCAGAAACCATACTCGGCGGTCGGTGCGAGCATTGGAGTCGGCGGGTACGGTACGACACATGTGTGGCCGCTTCGTCTCGACCAACTCACCGAAGGAGATCGCCGACTACTTCGGCGCGTCGTTCGAGGCCGACGAGATTCCGGCCAACTTCAACGTCGCCCCGACGAACGACGTGTACGCCGTCGTCGGTTCGCCCGATGGTGTCCTCGCCGTCCGAGCATTTCACTGGGGGCTTGTGCCGTCGTGGGCCAAGGACGTCAAGATCGGCTCGTCGATGATCAACGCTCGCGCGGAGACCATCACCGAGAAGCCGGCGTTCAAGGGTGTGTTCAAGAAGTACCGCTGCCTGATCCCGATGGACGGCTTCTACGAATGGCAGGCCGGCCGGCCCGACGGGCCCGTGGGCAAGAACGGCAAGCCACTCAAGCAGCCGATGTTCGTCCACCGCGCCGACGGTGAGCCGCTCGCCGTCGCCGGGCTGTGGAGTGCGTGGCGCGACAAGAACGGACCGAAGGACGCCCCGTGGTTGCACAGCTGCGCGGTCATCACCACCAGCGCGAACCACACGATGGCTCCGGTCCACGACCGCATGCCCGTGATCCTGCCGGCGTCGAAGTGGCAGGCCTGGCTGGACCCGACGAACCCGGACGAAGCGGTCTTGACCTCGATGCTCGTGCCCGCCGCTGACAACTTGCTGACGATGCACAAGGTGTCGACCGACGTCAACAACGTGCGCAACGCGGGCGAAGCGCTGATCGCGCCGCTGGCCGAGGAGCCGCAGCCGCAAGACTGAGGCGATGACCGCCCGTCATCTCCGCTGGCTCTTGGCCGGCGTGTCGGTCGCGGTGTGGGCGGCCTTGCTCCGACTGACCATCGCGTTCGTGCACAACGAGTTCGACTGGCGGACCGTCGCGATGTACAGCCGCTTCGACGCGCCGTGGTACTACCGGCTGTCGGGTGTGTGGGGTGGCCTCGAGGGCTCGCTGCTGCTGTTCACTGCGGTCGTGGCGACATGCGCGATGGTCGCCTGCCGGCGCTGCACGTCGATTGCCGCGGTCGCCTACGCGCTCGCGACCGTGATCTCGTTCGCGGCGCTGGATCTGGTCTTTGCCAATCCGTTCCGTCGACTGGACATCCCTGCGATCGGCGGGTTCGGCCTGACGCCGATCCTGGAACACCCGGCGATGGCGGTGCATCCACCGATCCTGTACGCCGGGTTGGGCTGCGCGCTCGTGCCGCTGCTGCAGGCGTTCGGCGGCCATCGCGATACGACCCGGCGCTGGTTGCGGTGGTCGCTGGCGCTGGTGACGATCGCGATGACGCTCGGCGCGCTGTGGTCGTACATCGAGCAGGGCTGGGGCGGCTACTGGGCGTGGGATCCCGTCGAGAACTCGTCGCTGCTCGTGTGGTGTGCGGTGCTCGTTGCTTTGCACAGCGAGCGTTGGTGGGCCGATTCCGGCGGACGCGGAGTGGTCCTGCTTGGCGCGCCGTGGGTGATGGTGCTCCTCGGCGCAACAATCGTGCGCTCGGGGAGCACACCATCGATCCATGGGTTCGGCCAACGCGCCGCGCTCGGATGGTGGCTGCTGGCTGCGACGGTTGCCACCGTCGGCTTCGTGATCTGGCGCAGCGCTCGTTCGCGAACGGACAGAGGCACTGTCGCAGCGCTGGGCGAGTCGGCGATGAACGTGCGCATCACCGTGCTCGTCGCTGTCGTCGTGCTCGCCGGCACCCTGGCGCCGGTCGGGGTCGATCTGCTCGCCGATCGGCCGGCTGCGGTCCGCGGCCGCTTCTATGCCGCATTCGTCGGGCCCGCCGCCCTGGTCGCGGTGCCGTTCTTGATCCTGCGCCTGCGTCGGGGACGGGCGAAAGGCTGGCTGGCTCACGGCGGGATGTTGGTGCTGCTCGTCGGCGTCGGGGCGAGCACGTTCGATCACGCGGACACCGTGATCGTGGCCCGCGGCCAGACCGTGACGGCGGCGGGTGTGCACGTCACCAATCACGGTGTACGCGTCACCGCCGGCCCGCGCATCGAGAGCACGGCTGTCGTCGCCGACCTCGTGGTCGACGGTCACCACCTGTCGCCACGGCGAATCGCGTTCTTCGACCGCGGTGGGCAACTGGCCGAGAACGAGATCATCACCCGGCCGTGGCGCGACGTGCAGGTCCAGCTCGACACCGCCAACGACAGCGAGGTCGTGACGCTGACCGTGTACAACCGGCCGCTGATGTGGCTCGTGTGGTTCGGTGCGGTGTTGGTCGCGGCCGGTGCGTTGCTCAGCCGGAGCGGTCGTCGCCCGAGCTGTCTGGCGACGGATCGCGACCCTGTGCCTGACGCTGTCGTTTCCGAGCCAACAAGTCGTTGACCGCCGCGGTCTGCCGACCAGCCGTTGGCTTCGCTGACGCGCCGTTCGGCGAGGTGGTGGTGGCGGCGGCGGCAGTCGGGGCCGGCGACGGCACTTCCGCTCGACGGGCGGGCGCGGGTGCGTTCACCGGGTCACGGGCGATGCTTGGGATCGCCGACTTGACCCGCCGTCCGGCGCGACCGAGCCCGAGCTTCGCGCCGGCCACCGTTGCGCCACGAAGCGACAATCGCGACAGCGTCACGGCGATCGGCCACAGCAACGCTGCGGCGAACAGCAGCGCGGCAGTCAATGGCACGCGCCGTGCCCCGGCCACCAGCCCGCTGGGATCGAACGCCTGCGCCGCTGCGATCTCGCCGCGCCCGCCGGCCAGGCGGCTGAGCTCGGCCATCGCGCCCGTGTCGCTGCTACCGGGTTCGTACTCGGCGGGGTAGCTCTCGCTCGCCAGTGTCGAGCTGGCCAGCACGGTCTCGCCCGCCGACTCGACGTCGACGCCGACGGCATACGTGCCGCTCCGCGTCGCCGGCAACGACGCGGTGAACGTGGTCGCGTCAACGCGTTCGAGCGGGACCTCGTAGCGCTGCCCGTCAGGCCCGGCAACAACCGCCGTGCCCGTCGACCCGTCGGGGAAGGAGCCTGTGCCCTCGACAGTCAGCTGCAGGTGGCCGTCCTGGATGTGCGCGCGGACAGCACCGGCTGTGTCGCCGGACTGGAACGTGTCCTTCACCACGCGACTCCAGAAATCGGTGTAACCGTCCCATCCGGCCCAGTCCTGAGCCCAGCGTTGCGACGCGTCGCTGGTCCAGCTCGTCACGGTGCCGAGCCCGGCCTGCCAGGTCGCGAGCAGCGGATCGCGGTCGGGGCCGATCCGTAGCAACGTTGCGGCTCCGGGCTTGGCCGTCGTGGCGACGTAGCCGAGCAGCGGTGGCGACGAGGTCAGGTTCTGCACGACCTCGTCGGTCGAGGTCACCTCGGGCAGGAACGAACCCTCGTTGATGAAGTCGCGACTGGCGATGACCGCTTCCTGGGCCATGATCTGGGGGACCTTGTCCAGATCGGTGCCGGCGTGAAACCGGCCGTGACCGGCGATCGCGATGTCTTCCAGCAGCGGCGCGGCACCCTCGCCGGTGGCGAGCACCGACGTCGTGATGCCGTGGTCGTCGTAGATCTCGCCGGCTTGGTCGGCGATCTCTTCGATGATCTGCGGATCGGTGAACCCGTCGGTGAACAAGATGATGTGCTTGAGCTCGGCGCTGCTCGACAGCAACGCGTCCGCCGCTTCCTGCAGCGAGGCACGCAGGTTGGTCATGCCGTCTGGGCGCAACGACCCGAGACCCGTGTCGATCACGTCCTGCGGCGGCAACGTCTGCAGGTCGATCACCCAGTCGGCCGACGAGTTCCACGCGAGGACGCCGATCTGGTCGTTGTCGGTCAGCGCAGCAATCGTGCGTTCGGCGGCGGCGCGGGAGATGTCGGTCTTGTTGATGCCACCTTCCTGGATGGCACCCATCGTGTTCCGGTCGCCGGCGCAGTGGCACGCGGCCATCGAACCGCTGGTGTCGATGGACAGCACTTCGGCCACGGTCTTGCGTCGCTTCGGGTCGAGGATCTCGCTGTCCACCGGCAACACATCGCTCAGTGCGGATTCGCGGTAGCCGCCAACGCCGTAGCTGCGATCACCGCCGATGGTGACCAGACCGCGCCCGAGGTCGCGCACGGCGCTGGTGACGGCCTGGATCGCGTCGGTGGACAACGCAGCTGCATCCACGTCGACGAACACGATGCCCGCGTACGTGGCCAACTTCTGCACGTCGGGCACGTCCGCCGGCGTGACGCGCTCTGATCCGACGCCGCCGGCTTCGAGGGCGGCGATCAGATCGCGGGCTTCGCCGCGGGTGCCTTCCACGACCAGCACCCGTGCCGGGCCGTCGACCGGCACCGCGGCGAAGGCCGCGTCGTTGTTCGGCTGCGCATCGCCGGCCGACTGCACGACGGCCTGATAGCGCATCACCGCGCCCGCGTCGGTGCCGGCTTCGTCCGTGAACGTGACCCGGTTGTCGCCGGGAACGAGATCGACTACCAGCGTCTCGACATCGACTCCGTCACGGCGCAGCGTGACCGATGCCGCCGACGCGCGGGTGGCCGACACCGTGACGTCGATCTGGATCGCGTCGCCCACACGCGCCAGCGAGGGCACGTCGATGGCCGACACCGCCGCATCGTCGGTCTGTGCGGACGTGATCGTGTGCACGTCGACGGGCACGTCTCCCTGGCCGAGTTGGGCGGCCTCGTCGCGAACGTCGCCGGCGGTGACGCGACCGTCGCTGATGACCACGATGCGCCGCTTGGCGTCGCTCGGTAACAGCGCGCTGCCGAGACGCAGCGCGGCGGCGATGTCGGTGGCGCTGTCGTCGACCACGACGGCGCGCCCGTCGAACTCCGACGAGGCCTCGAGCACACGATCCACTCTCGCATCGCCGCCGAACGCGACCACGGCAGCGAGATCCTCATCGTCGCGGTCTGCGAGAGCGTCTCGGATCCACGTCAACGCGGCGCGGTCACCGCTGGCACCCATCGACGCCGATGCGTCGAGCAGGAACACCGTGGCGACACGATCGCTGGAACGTCGCAGCGCCGGAGCGAACAGGGTCGCGATGAGCAGTGCGGCCACCCCCATCCGTGCCGCGATCGCCAGGCTCCACTGCACCCGGCCGACACCCAGACCGCGCCACGCGAGCCAGGCTTCCAGTGCCAGCAGCACGAGCAGCGGCCACACGAACCAGGCGAGCAGAGAGTGTTCCTGGCGGGCCGGATGGGATGGTCGCTCACCGACTGCGGCGGGCGCCGTCAGGCTGGCACGCGGCTCGATGTTCGACTCGTCGTCGGGGGCGTTCACGGCCACGACGCGGTCCGGCTTGCCGTCCTCGGTGACCGTCCAGAAGCCGCGCCGATTGGCAGCGACGAATGGACTTCCCGGCGAATAGCCGCGCCGGGTGTTGTCGGGGCCGATCACCTCGCCGGTCGCATCCGATGCGACCGGGACGTCGGCACCGACATCGAGCGATGCCACAGCCTGCCCGGCACCGGAGAGCTCGCCCAGCACCCGGTCGCCCAGGATCGGGAAGGCCAGCTGCACGGGCAGATTGGAGTCACGGAGCGCAAACGCGACGTACACGAACTGCTGCTCGTAGGCGGTGCCGCGCACGATGAGCGGCGCGGACTCGCCGGCCACGAGGACGTCCGATGTCGTCGTGATCCGCTGCGCGAAGACGATCGCGACGTCGGCGAGGTCGATGCCGCTGAGCAGCGGGTCGTCGGCGCGGAGCAACGTCACGGCCGGACGATCGACCGCACCGGAGACGGTGACGCCGGGCAGGCCCGCTGGGGGAGCGACGGCGATGAATGGCGCAGCGACATCGGCGGGCACGTCGACGCCGTTGTAGATGACGACGTCGTAGCCGTCACCGTTGGATGCAGCGTCGAGGGCATCGACCGTGACGCCCGGAATGGACGTGAGCAACTCCTGCCAGAACAGCCTGTCACCGACCAGCAGCACCTTGAGGTCTGGCCGCCGTCCGGCGACTGCGAACGCTTCGTCGTCGAGCGCCAACGCATCGCCACCCTCGAGGTGGGCCACGACACGGTCGCCGAGCGGGATGTCGAACTCGAACTCGTCGGTCGCGTCGGTACGCACGGCGATGTCCTGGGTGGCCACCCGTTCGCCGTCGACGTCCACGGTGAGCAACTGCTTCGCCGCCGGCCCTCCGGCGTTGCGCACGGTGACACGCGCGTGCAATCCGCTGCCGCGCGGCTCGACCGAGAGCCGGGTGATCGTGCGGTTGGTGCTCGACTGCCCGATGCGTTCGTAGCGTGTACCGGGCGGCAGCAGCTTCGCTTCGTCGTCGCTGACGCCGCCGTCGGACAGGAACACGAATCCGATGTCGGACGCGGCCGTGTCGAGTGATTCCGCCAATGCGAACGTACCGGCGAAGTCGGGATGGGACTGTGTCGGCTCGAGTGCGCGCAATGACGCAGCGAACTCGGACTCGTCGTCGCTCTCGGTCAGGATCACCCGCGGCCTGTCCCCGGCCACGACGATGGATGCGACACCTCCCGCCGGCAGCTCGGTGCGCAGCGCGATCGCCCGTTCTGCGGCGGCCCGCACCCGGTTCTCGGACACATCGGTCGCGGCCATCGAGGCCGAGGTGTCGACGATGAAGACCGTGTGTTCGGCGAGCGCGGCGGCTTCGAGGCGAACCGGCCGCGCGACCACGATCGCGAGCACCGCGACGATCAGCAGCTGTGCCAGCAACAGCAGGCTCCACCGCAACTTCTGCCATGGCTTGGCCGAACTCACCGGTCGGGGCAGGCTGCGCCACAGGAACGTCGAGCTCACGGTGACGGCGCGACGCCGCGGGCGCAGGATGTGCAGCAGCAACACCGGCAATGCCAAGCCGGCCAGCGCCAGCCCGAGCGGGTTCGCGAACGTCATCGAACCAGTCCCTGCTCGCGCCAGCCGCGCAGCAAGACATCCTCGATCGCCTCGTCGGCGAGCACTCGCAGATACGCGGCACCCCGGTTTCGGCAGCGGCTCGACGCTTCCAGCAGCCACCGGTCGACGACGGTGCGGTAGTCGCGGACGGTGTCCGGAGACATGGATACGGCGACCACGTCGCCACTCTCGGCATCGACGATGTCGAGGTCGCCGTTCATGTCGGGAGCGATCTCCTCCTTCGCCAGAACGTGCAACACGGTGACGTCGCCGTTGCGCGCCGGTAGGCGATCGATGGCCGACTCCCACGACGGCGTCAACAGGTCGGAGATGACGATGGTCGAGCCGGCCGGACCCGGTCGGGCCAGCACCTCGCTGGCCGCTGAACCGAGATCGGTGAGCCCGCTCGGCTCGACGCGCTCGAGCACGTCGAAGAGCGCGCCGATCGCATTGCGCCCGTTGAAGCGCTGCGGCGGGCGCTTCGCTGGCTCGAGGTGCAGCGTCACGACATCGCGCCGGGTCAGCGCCACGAATCCGACCGCGGCGGCGAGGCGCTTGGCCTGATCGAGCTTGCCGTGGTGGCCCATCGACGCCGAGACGTCGAGCAGGATGCGCACCGACAGGTCGTCCTCGGCCTCGTACAGGCGCACGAAGAGCTGGCCGGTCCGCGCGTACAACGGATAGTCGATTCGGCGGTAGTCGTCGCCGGGGTGGTACTCGCGCTCGTCGGCGAAGTCGAGCGACGTGCCGTGGCGCGTGCTGCGGTGCTCGCCGGTGAACCGGCCGGCGAGCCGGCGGCGGGTCAGCAACTGCAACTGCTCGAGCTGAGCGAGCAGTCGCGGTGCGAGCAGCGGGGTCGGTCGGGTCACGGCGAGCCGCGGAGTTGGGCGCCGGGAGCGTCGATGGACTGCAGCACCTCGTCGACGATCTCGTCGGTCGTGACACCGTCGGCGGTTGCCTCGTAGCCGACCACGAGGCGATGCCGCAGCGCCGCGGGCGCGACGGCGCGGATGTCGGCGATCGCGACGTTGGGCCGGCCGTCCCACAATGCTCGCACCTTGCCGGCCAGCACGAGGGCCTGCGCACCACGCGGCGAGGCACCGAAGCGGACGTACTGACTCACCTTCGCGGTTGCGGTCGGGTTGCCCGGATGCGTGGCGACGACCAGGTCGACGGCGTGGCGCAGCACGTGGCTGGCGATGGGCACGGCCCGGGTGAGCTCGATCATGGCCAGCAGCGTCTCGGCCGAGACGACGATCGACGGCGTGGTGACGCCTGTGCCGGTGGTGCGCTCGAGCACCGTCACCAAGTCTTCAGCGGTCGGGAACGGAACGATCGCCTTGAGCAGGAAACGGTCGAGCTGAGCCTCGGGCAACGGGTAGGTGCCCTCCATCTCGAGTGGGTTCTGCGTCGCCATGACCAGGAACGGGCGTGGCAGCAGCCGTGTCGCCCCACCGGCGGTGACGGACCGCTCCTGCATCGCCTCGAGCAGCGCCGACTGCGTCTTCGGGGTGGCGCGGTTGACCTCGTCGGCGAGCACGAAGCTGGCGAACACCGGACCAGGCCGGAACGTGAAGTGCTTGTGACCGTGCTCGTCCTCCTCCAGGATCTGTGTACCGACGATGTCTGCGGGCATCAGGTCCGGGGTGAACTGCACCCGGCTGAACGGCAGCTCGACCACCTGCGACAGCGCCTTCAACAGCATCGTCTTGCCCAGGCCGGGCACGCCTTCGAGCAGCGCGTGCCCCTCGGCGAGCAGGCAGGTGACCACGGTGCGAACCAGGTCGGCCTGCCCGACGATGACGGTGCCGACCTCGGCCTCGATCGCGCTGGCGATCTCCGCGTAGCGCTCCGGTGTGATGGGCTCGGGCATCAGCTCCGTCCTTGCAGTTGATCGAAGTAGTTGACGACGACGGTGCGCACCGATGGCGGCACGGGCGAATCGTCCATCGCTGCCGTGGCTTGATCGGCGTAGTCGTTGATCGCATCACTGATCGGGACGCGGCTCCCGCCGGCGTTGGTGGCCCCGTCGGTCTTGCCGATCGTGCCGCCGTCGCCCGTGCCGGTGCCGCCACCGACGACGTCGGTGTCGCCCTCGCCGCCACGCACGGGGTCGAACACGGTGTCGAGGTTGGGTGTTTCGCCGTCCTTGGCGCCGCTGGACCCGGTGCCCTGGCCCTGGCCGCCTTGCCCGCCGGTGGTCGAGCCGCCCCCGCCGCCGCTGACGTTGCCGCCCGGGCTGCCCCCACCGCCACCGCCACCACCACCAGAGCCCGAACCCGAGCCGGAGCCAGAACCGGATCCAGAACCGGAACCGGAACCGGAACCGGAACCGGATCCC
>JANNZY010000090.1:0-2822 GCA_031410915.1 Actinomycetes bacterium | reverse complement strand
ACCATGGACCACATGGTCCAGGAGCAGGAGCGTGGCATCACCATCACCTCCGCCGCGACGACCTGCATCTGGGACAACCACCGCATCAACATCATCGACACGCCGGGCCACGTGGACTTCACCATCGAGGTCGAGCGCTCGCTGCGCGTCCTCGACGGCGCCGTCACCGTGTTCGACTCCGTTGCCGGCGTCGAGCCCCAGACCGAGACCGTGTGGCGTCAGGCCAACAAGTACAACGTGCCTCGCATGTGCTTCGTCAACAAGATGGACCGCATCGGCGCCAACTTCTACCGCACCGTCGAGATGGTGAAGAGCCGCCTCGAGGCCACGCCTGCGGTCCTCCACCTGCCGATCGGCGCGGGCGGTCAGGAAGTCAACACTCCATTCATCGGCCTCATCGATCTCGTCAAGATGAAGGCGCTCATCTGGCGCGACGAGGAGCTCGGCGCGAAGTGGGACGAGGTCGACATCCCGGCCGACATGCAGGAGCAGGCGGACCAGTACCGCCACGACCTGCTCGAGACCATCGCCGGCAGCGACGACGAGTTCTTCGAGAAGTACCTCAACGGCGAGGACATGAGCGAGGCCGAGGTCAAGCGGGCGATCCGCAAGGGCACCCTGGCGTTCGACTTCGTGCCGATCCTGTGTGGCTCCGCCTTCAAGAACAAGGGCGTTCAGCCGATGCTCGATGCCGTCGTCGACTTCCTGCCCAGCCCGCTCGACATCAAGCCGGCCTCCGGCGTCGACTACCACGACAACCCGATCGACCGTCCTGCCGACGAGAACGGCCCGTTCGCCGCGCTGGCATTCAAGATCGTGGCCGACCCGTTCGGCAAGCTCACCTACTTCCGGGTCTACTCCGGCAAGATCAACAAGGGCGACGAGGTGTTCAACAGCACCAAGGAGAAGCGCGAGCGTCTCGGTCGCATCCTGTTGATGCACGCCAACCAGCGCGAAGACCTCGAGGTCGCCATGGCCGGAGACATCGTCGCCGGCCTCGGCTTCAAGGACACCACCACCGGCGACACGCTGTGTGACCGGGCCAACCCGATCATCCTCGAGCGGATGATCTTCCCCGAGCCCGTCATCCACGTCGCGATCGAGCCCAAGACCAAGGCCGACCAGGACAAGCTCGGCAAGGCGTTGAAGAGCCTGTCCGACGAGGATCCGACCTTCCGTGTCCGCACCGACGAAGAGACCAACCAGACCGTCATCAGCGGCATGGGCGAGCTCCACCTCGAGATCCTGGTCGACCGCATGCAACGCGAGTTCAGCGTCGATGCCACGGTCGGCAAGCCGCAGGTGGCCTACCGCGAGACGATCACCAAAAAAGTCGAATCCGTCGAGTACCGCCACATCAAGCAGTCCGGTGGTTCCGGCCAATTCGCGGTCGTCAAGATCAACCTCGAGCCGAACCCCGAGGGTGGCTACCTCTTCGTCGACAAGATCACCGGTGGCAAGGTGCCGCGTGAGTACATCCAGCCGACGAACCAGGGCATCCAGAGCGCGCTCGACAACGGTGTGCTCGCCGGCTACCCCACGGTCAACATCATCGCGACGTTGGTCGACGGCCAGTACCACGACGTGGACTCCAGCGAGATGGCGTTCAAGATCGCCGGGCAGATGGTGTTCAAGAAGGCCGCCGAACTCGCCAAGCCCGTCCTGCTCGAGCCGATCATGGGTGTCGAAGTCGTCACCCCGGACGAGTACATGGGCGACGTGATGGGCGACCTCAGCAGCCGCCGGGGCCGCATCGAAGGCATGGAAGCCCGCGGCAACACCCAGGTCGTGCGGGCCCAGATCCCGCTGTCGGAGATGTTCGGTTACTCGACCGACCTGCGGTCACGCACCCAGGGCCGGGCCACCTACACGATGCAGTTCGACAGCTACCAGGAAGTGCCGAACGCGATCGCCACGGACATCATCAAGCGAGTGCGCGGCGAGTAATCGCGTCCGTAGACTCGTCCCACGATCGCTTGTGGGGACAAGCACAGAGCCGAGTGAGCCCGTCAACGGCGCTCACTCGGCTCTTCTCTTGACCCCCGTCGTTCAGGGGGTCTCAGCTGATGGCGGCATCGGCGGCTTCGATGTCTTTGTGGAAGCGCTTGTGGATGTACATCTTCTCGCCGAGCGCCGACGTCTTGTACCACAGGCCGCTGGCCGGGCCGATCTTGGTGCTGCGGGCCACGTCGCGTACGTGCGACTGCGGCTTGCCCATCCGCCACTTGCCGCAGTGCAGCACGATGATGCGACGATCCGTGGCCAACACGGCCCGGAAGTTGTTCCAGAAGAACACGAGCGACGTCAATGCGCCCCACCACCCGCTGAGCGTCTGCGCGCCCATCACCGCCTGGATCTGCTCGCCGGGTTGCAGGAACTGCTGGGAGTTCTCCACGATCTTGTCTCTGATTGCTATCGCCATGGGCCGCACCGTAACCCTCCGTCCTGCCTGAACGGCGTCTTTCACCCGGCAGAGGGTTGTGCGGCTGTCGGGCCGCCCGTAGCATTGCCCGGTCTGTTGTGCAGGTCCGCTGGTCGGGCCACCGCCCGCAGCGCCGATCCTTGACAACCCCGCGTTGACATTCCACGTCGAAGACCCACGGAGAAAGAACCATGAGCAAGGCAAAGTTTGAGCGTACGAAGCCGCATGTGAATATTGGGACGATGGGTCATATTGATCATGGGAAGACGACGTTGACGGCGGCGATTTCGAAGACGTTGGCGTCGAAGGGGTTGGCGGAGTATACGCCGTTTGATCAGATTGATAAGGCGCCGGAGGAGAAGGCGCGTGGTATTACGATCTCGATCGCGCATATTGAGTA
>JANNZY010000089.1:0-10817 GCA_031410915.1 Actinomycetes bacterium | reverse complement strand
TGGTCATCGCCCAGAAGCCGTGGGAGACCGTGGAGGAGGAGCTCGCCACCTACCGTCAGCGGTTCGTCGAGATCAACGGGGTCGAGCCACCCAAGCCGATCCTGTGCGTGTTCGTCGGTGTCTTCCAGGACCCCGTCGAGGCGCAACGGATGCGCGACGTCTACCTGCAGCGCTACGCCCGCTCCACCGTCGAGCACTACCGCTTCGCGGACATCTCGTTCGCCGACATCGAGGGATACGAGTACTACGCCGGCCTGGCGCGCAACATCGAAAAGCACGGGCTGGAGAAGTTCAACGGGTTCCTCGCAGACCTGCAGGTGTGGGGCAACCCGGACCAGGTGACCGAGAAGCTGCTCGACTACGTGCGTCGCACCGACGCCGGCGCCGTGCTCACCACGCTTTCCTACGGCGGGATGCTCCCCGACGTCGCCACCGCCAACTACGACCTCTTCGCCGCAGAGGTCCTCCCAGCACTCCACGCCCACGACGTCGGCGGCGACATCGGTATCACCCACCAGCCACTGGTCATAATGTGAGCTGCGTGATTCGGGCGAGCATCGACAATTCGGGTTGCTCGTCGATACGTCGCTGACGATCACCGCGCCACCGCGCGACGATCGAGCATGGAGGGCGCCGCTTCGTCACCGTGACGGCCACCTTGTTCACGCTCATCGTTTCTGTCAGCTGATGTCGAAGAGTGACAGCACATCCGGATGTCCGGTGCCGGCGGTCACGCCACCATCGACGAGGAGATTGGCACCGTTCACGAAGCTCGCTTCGTCAGCGGCGAGGAACGCGATCGCCGCGGCGATCTCGTCTGCTCGCCCGAATCGGCGCAAGGGGATCGCCGCCACGAACGCCGCATTGACCGCCGGGTTCTGCGTGCTCGCTGCGGCGAGCGGCGTGTCGACAGCTCCGGGCGACACCGCGTTGACCCGGATCCCCTCGGGTCCGAATTCGAGTGCCAAGGCGCGGGTCAGGTTGACCACTCCTGCCTTGGCTGCGCTGTACGCGGCGAACCCCCGGTCGGCGCCGACAGATTCGAGCGAGGCAACGTTGACGATCGATGCCTGCGCCGCTCGCCCCGACGCGATCGTTGCGCGTAGATGCGGGATGGCCAGCTGGCAGCTGTCGAACACCGAGTCGAGGTTCAACGCGATCGTTCGACGCCAATGGCGGGGATCGACCTGGAGGGTGGGGCTGACGACGACGTTGCCGGCGTTGTTGACCACGACGTCCAACTGACCGAAGCGCTCGACTGCGATTTCGTACATGCGCGCCAGGTCATCGCGGATGGTGACGTCAGCGGCAACGAAGGCGACTCGCTCCGTGGCCAACCCGCCGACGATCTGATCCCCCAACTCGGTGCGACGACCACAGAAGACGACGGCGGCGCCCTCAGCGTGGAGTCGTTCGACCGTGGCGCGTCCGATCCCACTGGTGCCACCGGTCACGACGGCGACCTTGTCGGCGAAGCGCGCGGTGCTCATGTCTCGACGAGCAGGCGGTCCAACGTCTCGTGGAGATGGACCAGCGGCGCTTCGATCCTTCCGTACACGAGGTCGGGCAGCGCGCCCGAAGCGAGTGTCGCCCAGATCTTCTCCATCGTCGGGAAGTCCTCCGAGTTGGTTACCGACAACAGCAGATCGAGGTTCTTGGTCCAGTAGCGCAGCGCCGAATCAGTGGGCGGGGTCGGGGCGAAGATCGAGGTGTGCGTGCGGACCCGCCCGACCTCGAGCGGCTCGACCCGCCACAGCTCGATGTGGTCGAGTTGATAGACGACCAGCGCGTTGGGGACGAGGAAGTACTGGATGGTGCCGTAGGGAAGCAGCGTCCACTCGTCCTGCGGCTTGACGAGCTCGTCGGCGAAGTTCGCCCGCAGGCCGACCGACATGCAGTTGCGCCCGAACGGCTCGAAGATCACGCAATCCGAGTTGAACGCCGGGGCGATGCTGTTCTTGTGCAACCAGCGGATGTGGTAGCTCTCCGTGAACGTGTCGAGCACCAGCTTCCAGTTCATCTCCCACGTGTTGGTACGCGTTTCGACATGGGTGAACCCATCGAGACCGAACGAGCCCAGGTCGTCCTGCGCACCACCGAGCAGATCGTCGACATCGATCGGTACAGACGATCCCGCGCGAACGAACACCAACCCGTACCGCTCGGCCACAGCCACCGGATGCAGGTCGCACGAGAGCGTCACGTCATCGAACGCGTCAGCCGACAACGGTCGCGCCTTCAGCACCCCGTCGGTGCCGTACGTCCATCCGTGATACCCGCACACCAAGCTGCGACCGACGCTGCCCGCCCGCTCGGCGACCAGCGGCGCGCCACGGTGACGGCAAGCGTTAACCATCGCCCGAAGCGTGCCGTCCGGCTGGCGAACCACAACGACCGGGATCCCGTCCAGCGTGGTGGCGAGGAAGTCCCCTGGGTTCGGCAGCTCGCAGCTCAACCCGAGCAGCGTCGGGCCTTCGCGGAACAGAACACGCATCTCGTCATCGAACCGACTCGCGTCGGTGTACGCAGAAGCAGGATTGACCATCGAATGATCACCGTGCAGACCCGCCAGATGCGGGCCAGCCGACGCAACCCGCTGCAGCAACTCGATCTGACGCTGTTGACGCAACTTTTCCTCCTGCAACTGTCTGCGTCAAGCGACCGCAGTGTCAAAATTCTAGCATAGATTCGAATTTGGGTCGAGCCGTTCAACCGCTGCTGCGGCCGACCGGGCGAACCTCCGGGAGGGGGCCGCGAAGAACAAGGTCGCGCTCCCCATCCCTGGCGCAGTGATCGACCAGTTCAAGGCCGCCACCGCGAAATAGTAGCGAGGGACCCGACACCGGCAACCCGGTCCCGACGGCACCGACGGCCGACGCGAGCCGCGAGCCGCGAGCCGCGAGCCGCGAGACAATCCCGGACGATGGCGCGCACAGCGAGAGATCGCTGCCGAATGCCAGATAGCAATTCCTGGAGACACCGAACCGACAGCGAACACGACGGTGGCGGTGGCACCCTCGGGCTAGATCTCGGCGTAAACCAGTTGTGCAACGACTTGCTGCACAACCAGCCGAGACCGTGCGTCTCCGCCTTCTCCGGTTAGCTCTCGCCTGTTTGCCCTGGTCAGCCCCACCGACCATGTGACGCTTCGCCGCCCGAGCAGACCATTGCTCAGCAGAAAGATGGACAACTGGATGGACAAGTCGGGCAAATGGTCCATCGGTTACTACCTCTGAGCTGGTATTTCTTGCGCCCCCGGTAGGATTCGAACCTACGACACACGGTTTAGGAATGCGGTCGAGAGGGTCTCCACTTCGTTGTCGGCGACGCGGGTCGCGACAAGAGCGGCAGGGTCGAACTCTCCCTCAGACGGCGGAGTTGCGGCGACGGTCGAGCCATCAGGAAACTCGACGCGGCTGCCGTCCCCCGGATGGTCGGTGACGACAACGATGTATCCGTGGCTTGCGATGTCGGTGACCAGACCGCTGTACGTCGTTCTGGTGGCGCCGTAGCCAGGCGAGAACAACACGACCGGGAACGGTCCGCCGGCCGCGACGTCGGGCGCGAGCGTGGCGTGGGTGACGATCGCCTCGATGTCAGCCTCCGGAACGGCGAGGGTCGACGCGAGGTACGCCGTTGTCGCCGGTGGGGCGTACGGCGCCGGTTGCCCCTCGTCGGTCTCGGCCGGGTACCAGAGCTGCGCGGGAATGCTGCGGCCGCCCCGCTCGGCGTCGGTGACGACGATGACGTCCGTCCCGACGGGGTGGTCGCCCGTCGGCTCCGGCAGCGCGATGGGGTCGAGACCGGCCGACGCACGCGACTCGAGCGGCATCAAGTTCAGTTGGACGCTGAGGATCTTTCCTTGGTCGTCGACGGCAAGCGACAGGACGAGGTGCCCGCCGGAGCGGTCCCCGAGGGCGGCGTCGACGGACGTGGTCGTGCTGGCGACGAAGCCCATGACTTGCGCGTCGACGACGTTCGACTGAGCGAACACCGCGTTGAACTGATCTGCCGGTAACAGGGCGAGCCCGGCGGCGGCGAAGTGTTCCTCGATCTCCTCGACCGGGATCGGCAGCCGGCCGACTGCTTCGACGAGCCAGGCGATCTGTCGAGCAGCAGCTGTGTCGGGGAGCTCCTCGGACAAGAGCGAAACCTCAGGCGGTGTCGTGAGGGCTGTGGGACGAGAGCTCATCGAATTCGCGGTCGATCGTGCCGCGTCGTCGTTCGAGCCGCAGGCGGCCAGAGTGATCAGTAGGGCAGCGCCGAGGGCGGCCCTGCGGTTCTGGTTCACGCTTCTCCTTGCAACAGGTTGGTGCGGCCGCGCCGGCGGCAACGGTCACGAGCGGGCGGCGGTTGAATTCGGGGGCTAGTGATCGGCAACGCTGCCGTCCTCACCCAGCACAGCGCATCCTGCGGCAGCGACCGCAAGCATCTCGACGTGCAGGTCCGGCGGTGGCTCGACCACGTACGGTCTCGGCGGCTCGTCGCCCAGCTGCACCTGCATGACGAAGCGGAACGGTTGCTTGGCTTCGGCCACCGCGTGCGCATCGCAGCGTGCCTCGAAGAACTGCACGGTGGTCTCGACCACGGCGGCTTCGGCCCCCAGTGCGAGCAGCGGCGACTCGTTGCCTGCGCCCACGATGAGGCTGAACGGGATGGTGTTGCCCGACGACAGAACCTGCACCGTGCCCTGCGCGGCCTGGCGTCGCAGCCGCAGTGCTGCGACCGTGACGTCGCGCCCTTCGAGGCGTTGCACTGCGAAGTTGACGAACTCGAGCGAGATCTGCTCACCGATCATCGCTCGTTCGCATTCGGTCTCGTGGAGTGAGCTCAGCGTTCCGTCAGGGTCGAGCACCTGGGCCACCTCGGTCGTGCCGTCAGTGAGGGTGAACACGACCGCGGAGTCGTCGACGGGCGGGGGTGCGCCGATGGTGGTGCCGTCGATCTGGCAGGCCGGTGTGCCGAGCGCAACGGGGAGATCGACTCGTTGTCCGCTTCCGATGACCGCGTCGAAGGTCGTCGGTTCAGAGTCCATGCCCGTCCAGAGAAGTTGAACGGACGCGATGGAGAGCTGCCGCGGCAAACCGTTGGTGACCTGCAGTTGCAGCCGGTTGGCCACGATGTCGTCCCGGTACTGCAGAGGTTCCACTGTGAGGCCAGCGGGAGGCATCGATACCGGCGCAGGCACCGAGGTAGTGCTGATCGTGCCGCCCGAAGGGTCAGGCCCGCCGCAGGCGACCATCGCCTGGGCGGCGACAATGAACGTTCCGCTGAGAAGCCAGGCGCTCGCAGCCGGGCGTCGGCGCGCAGTCGGTCGTACGTTCGCTCGGAGACTGTTCACGACGCTTGGCCGTGGGTCAGGGTGCTTCTGCTGCTCATCGTCTCGCGACTTCGAAACCACGGATCTCCGCCAGCGGCGAAGTACTGCACAAAGACATAGCGCCAGGGGGTGACGGCGATCACGATGATCACCCAGAGGCAAGCGCTGGCGACATCGGATGTGTCACGGTCCATCTGGTCGGCGGCCCACAGAGGCCGAGCGACGACGACAAGCCACATCACCTTCCATGCGGACTCGAAGACGAGAATGGGGAGCAGCTTGACCGGGTGGCGAAGTCCGAGCAGTGCGAGAAGCCCCATTGCAACCAGCATGTAGGTATTGGTTCCCTCGTAGAGGGGCCAGGGTTTGTCGCGATTGAAGAGGGAGGGCCACTCCGTTACGGCGAGACCTACAGCCATGAGCAGGTAGCCGACCCTCATGAGGTTCATGCGGCGCACTGACAGCGTGGGAGCGTCGTGCCTCGGGCGGGATGGTTGTGACGTGGAGTTGGGCGGGGTGCTCGAGGTTGGCATGGTGCGATTTGTGCCGCTTGGGGTGACCAATCGGAGCAAGGGTCTTGGTCGATCATTCAGGCGTTCAGCCAACGGTGACCTCCGGATAGACGGAGGACGCCTGCTGGTTGAGGAGGCTCGACTCTTCGCCTTTGAGATGCACGTCGAGAAACGCCAGGAGGTAGGCGCGTTGGATCTCGATCGCACGCGTCGGGTCGATAGTGCCAATTTGGTCGGCACCGACGTCGCCGACCGGCCGCAGGGTGGACAGCGCTGGCCAGTCGGAAAAGCTCATGTGGGCGAGGCCCTCGATGCGCACGGAGACGGTCGCCGAGCTTGCGGACTCGAACGTTTCCCACGACTCGTCCTTCTCGGGTGTGCCAATGAGCAGGAACGGTCGATCGAGGCCGGTTTCGAGTACCTCACCGGACATCCAGCCATCGAGGTTGGCACCGACGTCGTACACCGGGTCGAGTCGCATCGCTTCTGCAGCGGACGCTCCGCCGATGGAGTGCCCGGTGAAGGCGATGTGCTCGAGATCGAGCGCTTCGTGAAATGGGGATCCTGGTGTCGCTTCGAGTTGTGTGAGGAGTTCGACCACAGCGTGGGCGTCGGCGACGCGGATGGCGAGTTCTGTGGGGATGTCGGGCGCAGATGTCGGCGGTGTGCCGGGAACGATCGTGCCGTCGGGGTACTCGACCACGTTGGCGCCGCCCGGATGGTCCAGGACCGCAACGAGGTAGCCGTGGCTGGCGAGCTCGCTCGCGAGGGCGCCGTAGTGGCTGCGGGGGACCCCGAGTCCGGGGGCGAAAAGGACGATTGGAAGCCTTCCGAGGGCATCGTCGACTGGGGACGACAGCGTTGCGCCGGTTTCGATGTGCGCGATGTCCTCGACTGGGACGGCCAGTTCTGCGGCGAGCACCACCTGGTTGGCCGCCGGCGCATAGGGCGCTGTGGCTTCGGTGCCATCGGGCTGAGCCGGGTACCAGACTTGCACGGGAACAGTTCGGCCCGCGTATCCGTCTCCAGGGGTGATGTTCGTGTCGGTTCCAACCTGGGCCGGACCCGTTGGTGCGGGCAGTTGCAGCGGGGCAAGCCCCGCTTCCAGGCGCGGTCTCAGCGGCATGAGGGCGAACTGCAGGTCGCCGATCAGACCGGCGCCGTCGACGCTGATCGATAGGACCGACAGCTGGCTTGACCCGTGCTCGATGACGGCCTCAATGACCGAGTCGGTGGCGGTGAGCACGCCGGCGTAGCGGGCGGTGTGCAGATCGCCGGGTGCTGCGAGGGCGGCGTTCAGCTGGTCGGGCGGCAAGCTCTGTAGCGCGGCGGGTGCGACATGGTGTTCGATGTCGTTGGTCGCGATGGGTAGGTGCTTGACGGCTTGGAGGAACCAGGTCAGCTGTGCGCCGGCGGGGGTGTCAGGGATCGGGATCTTGTCGTAGGGCACCGGCATAGATGCTGTGTTCGATGGGGTGGACGATTGTGGTGTGGTGGAGGGTGGAGTCGTCATCGTTGTGGTGGGCGCCCTCGTGGACGCATCGGTGGGTGGGGGCGTTGGTGCGACCGTGTGGTCGGTCGTGTCATTGCACGCTGCGGTGACGGCGAGCAGGAGCGCGGTGGCGAGGAGTCGAGGGGTCGTGGTCTTCATTTGGTTCTGAGTTCCTGGACGATGAGGCGGGCGAGTTCGGACAACTTGTGTCGGGTTCGAGCTATGAACTGGCGGGCTGGTTGCGTGGCGCGCCACAGCCAGCGCCCGGCGATGACGAACTGGCGGCATGCCAGGCGAGCTGTTGCACTGAGCGCACGACCGGCTGGGCGGACGACGCGATAACACGCCGCGGCAACTCGAGCGACCCATCGGAAGGCGATGAGCACGGCGTGTGCCGTCGCCTGCGCGACGGGAGCGCAAGCGACGGCGAGCCGGGCCAATTTCCTGGCGATTCGTTCGACGGCTGGCCTGATGCGGTCGCTGAGTCGAAAGTAGAGCGAGCTGAAACGGTCGAAGATCGGGTCGAGGCCACGAAGCAGCTGTGCGCCGAACCGCATCCACCACCGACCGAACGCCCGGATCCCGTCCCATGCGGCGACGACCGGAATGAACGGCCAGGCGAGAAGCCGTACCCGGCTGCGGTTCCGGTCAGCTGTCACGGGGTCGCCCAATGTTCCAGGAACCGCTGTGGCGGATTCTTTTGGAAGTCCGGTGGGTCGGTCGGTCATCAGGATGTTCATGCGTCGCGGCGGACGATGCTTTGGGTCGCGGCGACAAGCAGGACGAGTGCGTACGTGGTGATGACGGCGAGGGCGAGGACGGGGTGGAGCGCTTCAGGCGTGCGTTTAGCCGAGACGGTCGCCAGGAGTGCGTTGATCGGGACGTACTTCTGCAACGTGTCGGGCAGGGCCGGTGCGAACAGCTGACCGCCAAAGAGGAACAAGCCGAAGGCGATGTCTGCGCCGTTGGGCCGGCGTAGCAATGTGCCGAGTGACACTCCGACGACTCCGAGTGCGCTGACTGCGAGCGCACCCAGAATGACCGCCACGAGGTTCTCCCAGTTGTCGAGTGGCAGATCGAGTCCCTTGGCGTCGAGCATTGCGTTCCCGACGCCGAGCGCCGCGACGTTCGAGACGATTCCGATCGCGAACGCATAGGCCGCGATCAAGGCCGCCTTGCTCAACACCACCGCGGATCGGTGGTGCATCGCGGCCAGGCTGACGCGGATCATTCCGGTCGAGTACTCCGCGCTGATCGACCTCGACCCGAGAGATCCGAAGGTCAACGCGCCGACGATCACGCTGAACAGAGCGCTCCGGATCGGATCGAAGCCCACGCGTTCGGCAGCGGTCACGCTGTGCCAGTTGGACGCATCACCAGCGGTATTCAGCGCGGCGACACCTCCCGAGGCAGCGATCGCGAACAGTCCCGCGATCCAGTTGGAGCGCATCGTTGTGAGCTTGGTGAGTTCCGCGCGGACGATTCGCCCGGCGGCCACGCGCCCGCTCAGACGCTTGGGGGTCGCATGTGCCCAGGTCATCGCGGTCGTCCTGGCCGGCCGGGATTGGAGCGGTAGTCGGTGGCGTCACCGGTGATCGCAAGGAACGCCTCTTCGAGCGAAGCGGGGCGGCGGGTGAGTTCGCCGAGCGCGATCCCGGCTGCAGACGCGATCGCCCCGACCGTTGTTCCGTCAAGGCCAGTCACGGTGAGGGCACCGGTGTCGGTTCGACTGATGCGGGCACCGGCTCTGGTGAGATGGTCCGCGAGCTCAGTCGGACGTTCGGAGCGCACGACGACTACACCGGAGGCGTGATCGGACAGGATCTTGCTGGTCGGCGCGTCGGCGAGGATCCGGCCCCGCCCGATGACGAGGAGATGGTCCGCTGTTTGAGCGAGTTCAGTCAGCATGTGGCTGGAGATGAACACGGTGCATCCGTTCGAGGCGAGCGACCTGAGGGTGTTGCGAAGCCACGCGATTCCCTCAGCGTCGAGCCCGTTGAGTGGCTCATCGAACATCAGGATCCGAGGGCTGCCGAGTAGTGCGGCGGCGATGCCGAGACGCTGGTGCATGCCAAGCGAAAAGGTCTTGACTTTGTTCTTGGCGACGTCACTGAGACCGACGAGGTCGATCATCTCTCGCACTCGCGCGGGGTTGATGCCATTGCTGTGCGCGAGCCAGCGGAGGTGGTTCTCCGCGGTGCGCGCTCCCTCCACTGCGTGAGCCTCGAGCAACGAGCCGATAATCCGCATCGGTTCTGGGTGAGAGGTGTAGGGCTGGCCGTTGAGCCGGACTGCTCCGGTGGTCGGGTGATCAAGGTGCAGGATCATCCGCATCGTCGTTGACTTTCCCGAGCCGTTGGGGCCGAGGAAGCCGGTGACCCGGCCGGGCCGCACGTCGAAGGTGACGTGGTCGACGGCTCGTGTCTTCCCGTACCGTTTACTGAGGTTCTCGACTTCGATCAAGCTGAGTCCTCGAGCAACACCGCGACTTGCTCGATCACGAGATCGAGTGCGTCGTGTTGAAAGGTGACGCCGTCGACAATGTCGCGGTTCAGGAAGACCACGACAGAAGTGTCGGATGCAGGAAAGTAGGCGGTGGTGGAGAAGTAGCCGGGGATGTCCCCGGCGTGACCCCAACCCGAGTACACAGTGCCAGCAGACGAGGTCTCACACGGGCAGTAGCCCATCGCTCCGTGCCAGAAGCGATCCGGAACTGGTGTGTCCGGTGACAGAAACGCGCGCGAAGCGTCTGTGAGCAGTTCGTCGGTACCGAACAGGGCGTGGACGAACGCGAGCAGGTCTGTAGCGTCGGTCTGGATCGCGCCGGCTGCGCCAGCCATGCTCAACATCGCCTGCATCGGCATCGCAGTGACGTCGATGGTCTGCCCCTGGAAGTCGTAGTAGGCATGCGCCAGGTCGGGCGGGTTCTCGAACCCGAATGTCGTGTGCTCCAACCCGAGCGGCCGAATGACGCGGTCCTCGATCAGTCCGCCGATCGTCGTACCGGCGACCTGGGCGGCGATTTCGCCCAGCAGCACAAACCCGGCGTTCGAGTACAGCGCGGCGCCACCGGGAGGTCCAGCGGGCGGCCTGGTCGTCATGAGTTCGATGACCTCGCGCGGCGTCCAGGTACGGCCGAGATCGTCGAGCGCCAATTGGAGCAAGTCCGGGTTGAGCCACCAGTCCGTGGTGACCCCTGCGGTGTGGCTCATCAGCATTTGGACCGTGATGTCGTTGGCGTTTGGGAACGTCGGGAACCATTCGGCGAGACGGTCCTCGAGGCTGAGCGCTCCTTCGTCGATGAGACTGAGCACGGCAGCGTCCACGTACAGCTTGGTGATGCTCGCAGCTCGAAAGCGGCGGTCCGTCGTCATCGGTGCGTCGGTCGCCGTGTCGTCGACGCCTGCTGCGCCCAGCCACGACTGGTCTCCTATGGTCACCCCGACGACGACGCCTTCGACACCGAGGGAGCCGGGTAGCTGGTCGACGAGGG
>JANNZY010000088.1:0-40340 GCA_031410915.1 Actinomycetes bacterium | reverse complement strand
GCCAGACTCGGCGGTCTTGAACAGCGCCGCATTGGCCGGGTCCTTGAAGCCTTCCCACGTCGCGAGATCGGGGTGGTCTTCGATGACCTTGGTCGGCACGTACCAGCCGATCTTGGCCTCCGGGCCGAGCAGGCCGAGGTCGACGACCGACTTCTTCTCGTCGACGTAGGTGGTCTTGTCAGCGGCATGGCCGGACGGCCAGACCTCGAGCACTGCGTCGATGTCGCCGGAGTCCATGCCCGGCCATGTCGGCCCTTCGTCGATGTCGAGCAGCGTGACGGCCGTGTTGAGCTTGGACTCGAGCACGACCTTGGCCACGTTCGCGTTCACGGCCGAGCCGGTCCACGGGTTGACCGCGAGCACGATGGGAGCACCGGCCTCACCGCCGCCCGACGTTGCCGATGTGCTGTCGGCAGTCGAATCTGCTGACGCGGCCGTGGTGCTCGCGGCCTTGTCCTCGTCGCTGCCGCAAGCCGCGGCCGCCGTGATGAGCAAGCCGGCCAGCAGCAGTCTCACCGTGCGTGCGGTCCCTCTCATGTCTGTTCCTCCCCGTTGCTGAACGTTCAGCGATTGTCGGAACGACTGTACCCGACCGTCACTGCGCTGGTCGTCGCCGCGCCCGGTCGCGATGGCCCCACGCCTGGGTGATCCGATCGAGCATGATCGCGAGCAGGACGATCGCGATGCCGCCGGCGAAACCGCGCCCGACTTCCTTCTTGCGGACGCCGTAGATGGTCTCCAGCCCGAGCCCACCCGCGCCGAGCAGTGCGCCGATCACCAGCATCGCCAGCACCATGATGATCACCTGGTTGACCGCCAGCATCACCGACCGCAGCGCGAGCGGGATCTGCACCTTGAGCAACTCCTGGCGCGGCGTCGCGCCGAACGAGATCGCGGCCTCGCGCGGCGCCCACGGCACCTCACGGAGTCCCAGCGAGAGCAGCCGGATCGCGGGCGGCAACGCGTAGATGATGGTCGCAATGACGCCCGGCACACGACCGATGTTGAACAGGAACAGCACGGGCACGAGGTAGACGAACGCCGGCAGCACCTGCGCTGCGTCGAGCAACGGCCGCAGGATTCGCTCGACGAGGTCGGAGCGTGCGGCCCAGACCCCGATCGGGATCGCCAGCGCGATCGCGATGACCGTGATGATCAGGATCTGGCTCAGCGTCTCCATCGCCAGGTCCCACACCCGAAGCGACGCGATACCGATCATGCACAGCGTGCAGACCGTGGCCAACCGCCAGCCGGCGCTCAGCCAGGCGATCACCGCGACCACCGCGATGACGATGTACCAGGCTGCGTCCTGCAGCAGATCGCGCACCGGGTCGAGGATGTGGATCACGAAGAAGTCGGAGAACGATGCCGTGCCACCGACGATCGGGACACCCTTGCGGAAGTTGCGCTGGACCCAGTCGGCGACGCTGTTCGCCCATCCGGACACGTCGACCTTCCACGACTCCGGGAAGTGGTCCGTGCCGATGACCTTGGCGATGAGCGCGATCGCGACGACGGCACCCAATCCGATCGCGGCTCCGGTCCAGGGTCCGAACCTGCGCCTGTGGTCGCGCCCGCGTTGTCCGGTGGTCACGCGATCGATCGCGATCGCGGCGAACACGAGCGCGAGCCCCGGCCCGAACGCCTTGCCGACATCGATCTTGGCGAGGCCGTCGAGCACGTCCTGCCCGGCGCCGCCGGTGCCGACGACCGCGGCGATGACCACGACACCGAACGCCATCATGATGACCTGGTTGACGCCGAGCAGGATCGGCCGGCGGGCGAGCGGCAGGCGCACCTTCAGCAGCAGTTGGCGTGGTGTGCACCCGAACGACTCGCCGACCTCGACGTTGGTGCCGGCCACGCTGCGGATGCCGAGACTGGTGAGTCGCACGGCCGGCGGCACGGCGTAGATGACCGTCGCGATCACGGCGGCCGGTGACTTGATGCCGAACGCGACGATGATCGGAAGCAGGTAGACATACGTCGGCATCACCTGCGCCGTGTCGAGGATGCTGCGCATCACCTTCTCTGCCTGTGGCGACAGGCCGGACCAGATGCCGAGCGGGATTCCGATCAGCAGCGACACGACGACGGACACAAGCATCAACGCGAGCGTGATCATGGTGTGGTCCCAGAAGCCCAGGAACCCGCAGCCGGACAGCACGATCGCGCCGGTGAGCGCCGTGCGGAGACCACCCGTGCGATAGCCGACGACAGCGGTCAGCGCGAGTACACCGGGCCAGCGCAAGATGCGCAGCAGCGACAGCATGTGATCTGTCGACCACTGGATCGCGTCACCGATCGGTGTGAAGAAGCCGGTGAAGATCCAGTGCTTGTCGTTGTTGAGGACCGTCCACCGGTAGGCCTTGTCGATCTCGGGCTTGACGTGGGCATCGAGCCAGGTCGGCACGTCGTGGCCGATCGCGTAGCCCACCGCGACGATGGCCGCGATCGTGAACACTGGTACGACCAGGCGACGCGCCCACGCCGCGGCCGGGCTGTCGCCGCGAGCCTCGGCGACGGAGTCGAGCGGGGCCGCGGCAACGGTCACGGTGCTCCTGCGGCGGCCAGATCGTCGCCGGCCCGATCTTCGCCAGCAATGACGCGTAGCACGGCAACACGGTCGATCGAGCCGACAACGGTGCCGTGTTCGTCGACGACGTGCACGGGCAGGTTGCTGGCTGCGACGGCGGGCACGACGTCGCGCACCTTCGTGCCGACCCGCACGGTGCCGGCATGATCGCCCGCAACGGGCGCAGCCATCACCGACTCGACCGCGACGACGTGGCTGCGCGGCACGTCGCGTACGAAGTTGGCGACGTAGTCGTCGGCCGGCGCGCCGACGACTTCCTCGGGCGTGCCGACCTGGACGAAACGACCGTCGCGCATGATCGCGATGCGGTCGCCGAGGCGCAGTGCCTCGGACAGGTCGTGGGTGATGAAGACCATCGTCTTGTTGACTTCGCGTCGCAGCCGGATCACCTCGTCCTGCATGTCGCGCCGGATCAGCGGATCGAGCGCGGAGAACGGCTCGTCGAACAGCAAGATGTCGGGGTCCGTCGCCAGCGCGCGCGCCAAGCCGACGCGCTGCTGCATGCCGCCGCTCAACTGGTCGGGCTTGCGCATGCCGAGACCGGCCAGACCAACGAGCTCGAGGACGCCTTCGGCCTTGGCCCGGCGCTCCTTCTTGTCCGCGCTTTGGACCTCGAGCCCGAACGCGACGTTGTCGATCAACGTGCGGTGAGGGAGCAGACCGAAGTGCTGGAACACCATGCTGACCCGGCGGCGGCGGATGTCGAGCAGTTGATCGCGATCCGCCTTCGTGACGTCGACATCGCCGACCATGACCGTGCCGGCCGTCGGCTCGATCAGGCGGGTCAGGCAGCGCACCAGCGTGGACTTGCCACTGCCCGACAGACCCATCACGACGAACACCTCGCCGGGTGCCACGTCCATGTCGATGTCGCGCATCGCGACGACGTTGCCCGACTTCGCCTCGAGCTGCGAACGACTCAGATCTGCGTCGGCGGAGCCCACGATGCGCTCGGCGCGCGGCCCGTAGACCTTCCACAATCCACGCACCGAGATCGATGAGTCGTTCGCCACGCGCAGACCCTAGCAACGCTATGGTCGGCCCGTGAGCGTGGGATCGGCGGTACCGGAGCAGGCGCGCGTGGTCATCATCGGCGGGGGCATCCTCGGGTGCAGCCTGGCCTATCACCTGACCGCGATGGGCGAACGCGATGTCGTGCTCGTCGAGCAACATCGCCTGACCGAGGGCGCGACATGGCACGCCGCCGGGCTCGTCGGCCAGCTGCGTTCGTCGCGCAACACGACACGCATGCTCGAGCACAGCGTCGAGCTCTACGGCCGGCTCGAGGCCGAGACCGGGCAGGCGGTCGACTGGCATCAGGTCGGCAGCCTGCGCCTGGCCTGCTCTCCCGATCGCATGCTCGAGCTGAAGCGTCTGGCCACGATGGCGAAGAGCTTCGGGCTGCCGATGGACATCATCTCGCCTGCCGCGGCGCAGGAGCTGTTCCCGCTGATGTCGACCGAGGACGTGCTCGCCGCGGCCTTCCTGCCGACGGACGGGTACATCGACCCGGCCAGCGTGACCCAGGCGCTCGCCAAGGGTGCGCGCTCGCGTGGCGCGCAGATCATCGAGGAGACGCGAGTCGACCGCATCACCGTCGATGGCCGCCGGGTCACCACTGTCCACACCGATCGTGGCGACATCGCCTGCGAGATCGTCGTCAATGCAGCCGGCATGTGGGGCCTGGAGGTCGGCCGGATGGTTGGCGCACGCGTCCCTGCGTTCGCGGTCGAGCACCAGTACGTGCTGACCGGCCCGATCGACGGCATGCCGCGCGACATGCCGACGATGCGCGACCCGGATCACCTCGTCTACTACAAGCCCGACGGGCAGGGTCTGTTGATCGGCGGCTACGAGCCGGACACGCTCGCGTTCGCCGAGGACGGCATCCCATCGCCGTTCCGTCGCCAGCTGCTGGAGCCGAACCACGACCGTTTCGAGCAACTCGCCACGCTCGCCGCGAAGCGCACGCCGGTCATCGAGCAAGCCGGTATCCGGTCGTTGATCAACGGCCCGATCCCGTACTCGGCGGATGCCGACTTCGTGATGGGCAAGACGCCCGAGCTGGACAACTTCTACGTCGCGACGGGCTTCCTGTACGGCATCGCGGCCGGCGGTGGGGCGGGCAAGATGATGGCCGAGTGGATCCTCGACGGGCACCCGTCGCTGGACCTGTGGCCGCTCGATGTGCGCCGCTTCGCGTTCCACCACACGACGAAATCGTTCATGTACCCGCGCGCAGTCGAGCTGTACGGCCACCACTACAAGCTCAGCGCGCCGGGCTCGGAGCACGTGTCCGCGCGTGGCGTGCGTCGCAGCCCACTGCACGAGACGCTGCGCAACCACGGCGCGGTGTTCGGTTCACGCGGTGGCTGGGAGCGGCCGAACTGGTTCGCACCGACCGGCGTCGACCCGACGGATGCGCCCTCGTTCACCGAGCCGAACTGGTTCCCCCACGTCGCGGCCGAACACCGAGCCGTGCGCGAACGCGTCGCGCTCGTGGACCAGACGTCGTTCGCCAAGTTCGAGATCTGCGGGTCCGGCGCGCTCGCCGCAGTGCAGCGGTTGTCCGTCGCCGACATGGACAAGTCCATCGGCTCGGTCACCTACACCCAACTGTGCAATGAGCGCGGCGGCATCGAGTGCGATCTCACGTTCACGCGCACCGGCTCGGAGACGTGGTACGTCGTCACCGGTTCGGCGTTCGGTGCTCACGACATGGGTTGGATCCGTTCCAACTCGCCGAGCGACGGTTCGGTGCAGATCCGCGACGTGACGTCGGCGCGTGCGGTCGTCAACATCTGCGGTCCACTCGCCCGCGACGTGCTGCAGGCGGTCTGCGAGGACGACCTCAGCGCGACCGCGTTCCGCTACGCGCGGGCCAAGGAGATCACCGTCGGTTCGGCACCCGTGCTGGCGATGCGCATCGGCTACGTCGGCGAGCTCGGCTGGGAGTTGCACGTCCCCACCGAATACGCAGCCCACCTGTACGAGACGCTGCGCTCCGCAGGCGAGCCACACGGCATCGTCGACGCCGGCTACCGCACGATCGACACGCTGCGGATGGAGAAGGGCTACCTCTACTGGTCGACCGACATCACGCCGGACACCACGCCGTGGGAGGCCGGGCTCGACTGGCGCGTCGACATGGCCAAGGGCGACTTCATCGGCCGTGATGCGCTGGTTGCGCAGCGCGACGCTGGCGTGACGCGACGACTGTCGACCTTCACGCTCGAGTCGATGGCGTTCCCGGTCAGCGGCGAGGCGATCATCGCCGACGGCGAGGTGGTTGGTTTCACGACCAGCGCGAACTTCGGCCACACCGTCGGCAAGCCGATCGCCTACGGCTATGTCCCCGTCGCGCTCGCCGAACGCCGCAACTTCACGATCGAGGTCTACGGCGAAGCGATTCCCGCGCTGCGCCACGACGCGCCGCTGTACGACCCGACGAACGCCCGGCTGCGCGGATGACCGTGCCGGCCGAGTTCATCGCCAGGATCCCGTTCCTGGCTGATGCGGCCGATCTGCGCTGCACCCGCCTGGCCGGGCTGACGAATGTCAACTACCTCGTCGAGGCCGGCGACGATCGTTATGTCGTGCGGGTGCCGGGAGTCGGCACGTCGGAGTACATCGATCGTCGCGCCGAATCCGTCGCCGCTCGCTCGGCAGCGGACGCCGACGTCAACGCGCCGGTCGTGCACTTCGACGACAGCGACGGTCTGATGGTCACCCGCTTCATCGCCGGCGCAGCGACGATGAGCGGCGAGCGTTTCCGCGATCTCGATGCGGTTGCCCGTGCCGGCGTCGCGTTCCGGCGGCTGCACACGACGGCCCGCCCATTTGCAACCGACTTCGTGCTCTTCCCGATGATCGACGAGTACAAGGGACTGCTCGCCTCGAAGGGTGCCCGCCTGCCCGACGGCTACGACGACGTGCAGCGCCAGGCCGACACCGTCCGCCGCGCCCTGGAGTCACATCCGGTCGCGCTCGCGCCGTGCCACTGCGACCCGCTGTGCGAGAACTTCCTCGACACCGGCGAGCGCATGTACGTCATCGACTACGAGTACGCCGGCAACAACGATCCGATGTGGGATCTCGGTGACCTGTCTGTCGAGGGCGGCTTCGGCCCGGCCCAGGACGCGGCGTTGCTGAGCGCCTACTTCGGCGGGGATCCACCCGAGGTGGACGTCGGCCGGATGGTGGTGCACAAGGCGATGTGCGACCTGCTCTGGACGCTGTGGGGCGTGATCCAGCACGTCAACGACAACCCGGCGGAGGACTTCTGGGCCTACGCAACTGGACGCTTCGACCGTTGCCAGGCACTGATGTCCACCACAGAGTTCGGTGACCACGTCCGCACCGTCGCTCGCTGACGGCCGACCGGTCATGTGGCCGGCGCGCTTTTGAGTAACCGTTACTCATGCCTTGGGCCGGGCCGTCTTCGTACCATCAGGCGTTCTCCCACGGCGGGACATCCCCCTCCAGCAAAGGATGCTGATCATGACGATCCCTCACACCAGCCCCAACCGTTCGAAGAAGGGCCGCACTCTGCTCGGCGCGTTCGGCCTGACCGCGATGCTCTTCGTCGGTGCGGCTTGCTCGGCCGAGGACCAGGCCAACGACGCGCTGAAAGATGCCGGTGTCGACGGCAACATCACCCTCGACGGCGGCGTGCCCAAAGACTTCCCGTCCGACGAGGTCGCGCTGCCAGATCTGAAGTTGGAAACCGGCGTCGGCCTCTCGGGCACGTTCACACTGCGCTACACGACCAAGGACGCCAAGGCGGACGTCGCCACGTACCGCGCCGCGCTGGCCGAGGACGGTGCGATCATCACCGCCGACTTCGACAACCTGACCGAGACGGCACCGGGCGGCAACGTCGGCTTCACGGCCACGAAGGGCACGTGGGCTATCGACGTGTCGGCCTTCGGTCCGGATGCTCCTGGGGGTGGCAACTACCTGGCCGTCGTCGTCTCGCCGGCTGCGTGATCCGAGCCCCTCTCGGGATCACACGGTTCGTGCCCGCATCCAGGGCGCGGAGTTGAAGAAGCTGGCGACAACACTGCCGGGTGAGACAAGTTCATCGCAGATGGACTGGATCTCATCCGGCAGTGTCATGTCCAGCACCGGTAGCAGACCGGTCAACTGCTCGACGGTCTTGGGCCCGATGAGTGGCGCGGTGATGCCCGGCTGGTCCTTGACGAAGCACATCGCCAGCTGCGCCGGTTCGTAGCCGTGGTCGCGGGCCATCGCCGCGAAGCGGTTGCCGACCTCCACGCCTGCCGGGGTGACCCGCTCGGCGTAGATGCCACCCCGGTTGGCGACGCGCGAGTCGGTCGGCGGTGGGGCGCCATCGGCGTAGCGGCCGGCGAGCACGCCCATCGCGAGCGGCGACCAGGCGAGCACGCCGATGCCGTGGCGCCGGCACGCCGGCAGCATCTCGTTCTCGAGCCGCCGGTCGAGCAGGTTGTACGGCGACTGTTCGCTGACGAATGCCGACCAGCCGCGCTTGTCGCTCGTGAACAGTGCCTCGATGACGTGCCACGCCGGTGCCGTCGAGCTGCCGATGTAGCGCACCTTGCCGGCGCGGACGAGGTCGTCGAGCGCGCCGAGTGTCTCCTCGATCGGGACGTCGAAGTCCGGGCGGTGCAACTGATAGAGGTCGATGTAATCCACACCGAGGCGGCGCAACGAATCCTCGCAGGCGCGCATGATGTGCAGCCGCGAGTTGCCCCGATCGTTCGGCCCGGGGCCGGTGGGGTAGTGCACCTTCGTCGCGATCAGGACGCGGTCGCGGCTGCCGTTCGCGGCCAACGCCGCGCCGATGATGCGCTCGGACTCGCCGGCGGCATAGCTGTTCGACGTGTCGATCAGGTTGATGCCGCCGTCGATTGCCGCGTGCACGATGCGGATGCTCTCGTCGCGCGGGGTCGGGTTGGCGAAGTTGTCGGTGCCCAGCGCGAGCGGTGAGACGCGCACTCCCGAGCGGCCGAGCCGGCGGTAGACGACCATCGCTCAGCCTGCCGTGACGCCCGCGTCGACGGGCACGATTGCGCCGGTCATGTAGCTGGCAGCCGGCGAGGCGAGGAACACGATGACGCGACCGATCTCGTCCGGTTGGGCGAGTCGGCCCATCGGGATGACCCGGTCGGCCATCTCGGCCAGGTACTCGTCGGTCACCGGCGTTGCTCTGCCGCCGCCACGCAGCATCGGTGTGTCCACCTCTCCCGGGCACACGGCGTTGACCCGGATGCCGTCGCGGGCGTGGTCCAGCGCGAGGGCGCGGGTCATGTTGTGGATCGCGCCCTTGCTCGCGCAGTAGGCGACGTGGCCCTTGCCGCCAGCGTCGCCCCACATCGACCCGAAGTTGACGATGGCGCCGCCGCCGGTTTGCTTCATCGCCCGCACCGCGGCCCGGCACAGGAAGAACGTGCCGCTGACATTGACGTTCATGATCCGGTGCCAGGCATCGTCGCTCGTGCCGTCGGCGTCAGCGCGTACGATGGTGCCTGCCGCGTTGACGAGCACGTCGAGCCGGCCGTGCTGGGCAACGGTCTCGGCCACTGCCCGATCGCAGAATGCAGAGTCCGTCACGTCGCCACTGATGGCCGTGCCACCGATCTCGTCCGCCGACCGGCTCGCGCCCGCCGCGTCGAGGTCGACGACCACGACATGATCACCCTGCTCGGCGAACAACCGCGCCGTCGCCGCCCCCATCCCCGACGCCCCACCCGTCACCATCACCACACGTCCACCCGGCTCGCTCATCCCAGCGAACCTAGTGCGGATGCCCCCCGCAGCTACTCGTCCTCTCGCGCGGAATTCGCCGCCGCCGGCCGACCTGGAGAGGAGGGGGTCGAGCTCTACTCTGGAACGTTTCGTTGCAGAGCTTGCAGAGCAGATCGCAGAGTGATGAACCTGGAGGATCTGCTCGTCCGTCCTGAGGGCAAGCGTCTTGAGCACTCGCGAGACGACGGCATGGGCTGACGGCTGGCGCGAGCCTTCGCTGCGGCTTGAGGAGGGCGCACGGGCATCCGGCAAAATCGGGGTAGAGCTTCGGCAGAATCTGGTTAGGGAGTCGGCAAATTTGGGATAGGGTGGGCTCCTGAACGGGGAGGTGACGCATGACGGAGATCGAACGGCGGATGTTGCCAGTGTGCAGCGAGCTGTTGGGGGGCTTCCGATCGGTCGTCGTCAACGGGCCTCGACAGTCCGGCAAGAGCACACTGGTCCGCCAGATCCAGGACGAGCGCGGTCGAGTCATCAGCCTCGACGATCCGCCCTCGTTGAGCGCTGCAACGGGCGATCCCGTGGGCTTTCTCGACCAGTTGCCGGCTCAGATCGCGATCGACGAGTTCCAGCGCGGTGGTGATCAGCTCCTCCTGGCCCTCAAAGCGCGGATCGACAGGAGCAACGACCGTGGCCAGTACTTACTGGCCGGGTCGACCCGATTCCTCACGACGCGTCGGCTCTCCGAGACGTTGACCGGTCGCATTGCCATCGCCGAGCTGCTCCCACTGTCGGCCGGCGAGATTCGATCCAGCGGTGCGTCCTTCGTTGACCTCGCGTTCGGTCAGTCCGCTGCGCAGCGTTTGCTCGCAGCGGCGTACCCCGCGCTCACCCGCCGTGACTACACCGACATGGTGGCCGTCGGCGGGTTTCCCGAGCTCGTTGTCGGACCACAGACGCATCGGTTTCGCAGCACGTGGGTCCGGAGCTACATCGAGACCGTGACGGCGTTGACCAACGTGGAGCAGGTTGCCGAGATCCGCCGCCCTGCGCTCGTCGGCGACCTGCTGCGCCAGATGGCCGCGCGGTCCGCAACCGAGATCGTCGTGAGCGACCTGTCGCGAGAGTTGCAGGTCGACGACAGCACGATCCGCACGTACCTCGACGTGCTCTCCACGCTCTACCTGATTCAGCAGATCCCGGCATGGACGACGAGTCAGACGAACCGGGCGAAGCGTCGTCCGGTCGGTCATCTGATCGACACCGCGTTGGCGTGCGGCATTCTGGGCGTGACCGGCGATCACCTCTCAGAACCGACATCGCCATGGATCGGCCCGCTGCTCGAGTCCTTCGTTGTCGCTGAGATCTCCAAGCAGATCGGGTGGAGCGAGACCGGAGCCCGACTGTTGCAGTACCGCGACCGTGATCAACGCGAGATCGATGTCGTCCTCGAGCACGGGAGGTCGGTCGTGGGGCTCGAAGTCAAAGCGACGTCCACGCCTCTGACCAAGCACGCCCGGCACCTTGCGGCGCTGCGCAACAAGATCGGTGAGCGATTCGCGCTCGGTGTCGTGCTGCACACCGGGACGGCCGTCGAGAGTCTCGGCGATCGGCTCGTCGCAGTTCCCGTCTCGGCGCTCTGGACGACGTGAGCCGAGTTCGGAGGTGGCGGCGCGCGGCTAGGATCGGGGGTTCGCCGAGCGGGAGGTTCCCACGATCCGGAAGGACGCCAACGACTCATGACGGAGAGCTACGACTACGTGATCGTCGGTGGCGGATCGGCGGGCTGCGCGCTCGCGAACCGGCTGAGTGCTGATCCGACGAAAACCGTGCTCGTACTCGAAGCTGGTCGCCGTGATTCGAAGTGGGACGTCTTCATCCACATGCCCGCGGCGCTGGCATTCCCGATCGGGAGCAAGTTCTACGACTGGAAGTACGAGTCCGAACCAGAGCCGTTCATGGGCGGGCGACGGATCTATCACGCCCGCGGCAAGGTGCTCGGCGGCTCCAGCAGCATCAACGGGATGATCTTCCAGCGCGGCAACCCGATGGACTACGAGCGCTGGGCATCCGATCCGGGGATGGAGACGTGGGACTACGCCCACTGCCTGCCGTACTTCAAGCGGATGGAGACGTGCATGGCCGGGGCGGACACGTACCGCGGCAGCAAGGGCCCGCTCGTACTCGAACGTGGTCCGGCCACGACACCGTTGTTCGGTGCGTTCTTCGAAGCCGTGCAGCAGGCCGGTTACCCGCTGACACATGACGTCAATGGCTACCAGCAGGAGGGCTTCGCCAAGTTCGACCGCAACATCCGCCGCGGCCGCCGGCTGAGCGCGGCGCGGGCGTACCTGCATCCGGTGCTGAAACGGCCGAACCTGACGCTGACGTGCCGGGCGATGGTCAACCGCGTGCTGTTCGACGGCAATCGGGCAACCGGTGTCGAATTCGTCGTCAGCAAGCCGGGCCGTCGTGGGCCCGGCGCGCCGCAGACCGCGCACGCCAAGGAAGTGATCCTGTGCGGCGGCTCGATCAACACCCCTCAGCTGTTGCAGCTGAGCGGCATCGGTAACCGCGACGAGCTCGACGCGCTCGGCATCCCGGTCGTCTGTCACCTGCCCGGGGTCGGCGAGCACCTGCAGGACCATCTCGAGGTCTACATCCAGCACTCGTGCAAGCAGCCGGTGTCGATGCAGCCGTCGCTGCAGATGTGGCGGCGGCCGTGGATCGGCTTCCAGTGGCTGTTCTTCCGCAAGGGCCCGGGGGCCACGAACCACTTCGAGGCCGGTGGCTTCGTCCGCTCCAACGACGACGTGCAGTACCCGAACCTGATGTTCCACTTCCTGCCGATCGCGATCCGCTACGACGGTTCCGCTCCGGCCGGCGGGGGCCACGGCTATCAGGTCCACGTCGGGCCGATGTACAGCGACGCGAGGGGCTCCGTGAAGGTCACGTCGCGCGACCCGCGGGTCAAGCCGGCGCTGCGCTTCAACTACCTGTCGACCGCGCAGGACCGGCGCGAGTGGGTCGAGGCGATCAAGGTGACGCGCGGCATCCTCGGCGCGCTGGCGTTCGACGCGTTCAGCAACGGCGAGATCTCGCCCGGTGCCGAGGTGCAGACCGACGAACAGATCCTGGAGTGGGTGGCCAAGGACGCGGAGACCGCGCTGCATCCGTCGTGCACGTGCCGGATGGGCACCGACGAGATGTCCGTGGTCGACCCGCTGTCGATGAAGGTGCACGGGGTCGACGGCCTGCGCGTCTGTGACGCGTCGGCGATGCCCTACGTCACCAACGGCAACATCTATGCGCCGGTGATGATGATGGCCGAGAAGGCTGCCGACCTGATCATGGGGAACACGCCGTTGCCGGCCGACTCGGTCGAGTTCTTCCGATCGACCGGGCCGGCCAAGAAACCGCCTGACGTAGCGTCATGACCGCACTGTGCGTCCGTCCTGGTGACATGAGCGAGCGGAGCGAGCGAATCACCAGCAACGGGCGCAGCGTTCACGGGTGCACCCCGACAGCGTCGACGCGTCCTCGCAGCCGGGTGGTGCACCAGTGAGCAGCCACATGGCCACCTACGACACCAGCTACCGCGCCACGTCGGCCGGCGTCGCCCGTCGGACGGATTGGATCGGTCGGGTCGCCGCCAAGCGCAACGCACTCCTGGTCACCGCGGGTGCATGCCTGATGTTCGTGTCGGCGTTCGCCGGCTACATCATCACCGAACCGGTCACGCCGTAACGAACCAACTCCAGCCGGTTTCAGTCCTCGGCTTTCGCCAACGCCTTGCGCAGCAGGCGTCCGACGGCGACCTGATCCGTGGTGCTGAGCGACGCCAGGACCGAATGGTCGGCCATCGCCCGCATCAACTCGTGGCGGACCTTGAGGCCCTTGCCGGTCAGCGAGACGCACTTCGAGCGGCGGTCGGTCGCGCTGGTGACCCGTTCGACAAGGCCCTGCCCGGCGAGCCGGTCGACCAGGAAGGTGGCCGTCGACGGATCGCAGTGCAGCCGGCCAGCGAGGTCCTTCATCGTCGGGGTGCCGTCCGCAGGGTCCAGCATCCACAGCGCGTCTGCCTGCGGGCCGGTGATTCCCATTGCTTCCAGGGCCGGCTTGAGCCGTGCTCGGGACCGGTTCACCACGGTGGTGAACGCGATCAGCAGCTCGTCATCACGGTCCGCCGTTGGGGTTGCCATGGGCTCATGGTAGTTGGACTCTCCAATATTGGGACAGCGCGCCGGGATTATTTTGAGTTTCACAACGTTGCGCGAGCACTTGCGCGCGAAGCGCGGTGGCTTCTGGAATCAGGTTTCGGTCCGGCCGCGGACACCGACGAGGTGCCCGCGGGCGGCAGCGACGAGGTAGATCGAGCCCGTGACCAGCACTTGGTCATCTGAACCAGCGTCGCCGAGGGCCAACCGGAGGGCGTCGATCACGTCGTCGGCAGCGACGACCTTGATCCCACGACTGCTGGCCGCGGAGACGATCTCCGCAGCCGGCCGGGCCCGCGCAGTCGGGGCGGTGCAGGCGATGACGCGATCGAAACCGGCTGCGTCGAGGTCGTCGAGCATGGCCACAGGATCGCGGCCGGCCAGCATGCCGACGACCAAGGTTCGCCGCCCGCCGCATGCCAGGGCCCGCATCGCGACCGTCAGTGCGCGGGCAGCATCGGGGTTGTGTGCCCCGTCGAGGATCACCAGCGGCTGCGTACCGACCATTTCCAGTCGAGCGGGCATGCGCACAGCGGCCATGCCCCGGCGCACTGCCGCCGGCCGCAATCCTCGGCCCAGGAACGCGCTCGCCGCGGCGATCGCGACCGCGGCATTTCGTGACTGGTGTGGGCCGTGCAGCGGTAGGTCGACGTCGGGCAGTGTCTGCAGCGGTGTTGTGACCGTGAGCCGGCGCCCCGCGGTGACCGCATGGTCGTGCGTGATCGTGACGTCGGCACCGAGTCGCCACGTTGCGCCGGGTTGCTCGTCGCGAAAGACCGACTCGAGACGCGGCTCGACGTCGCCGAGCACAAGATGTGCGCGGGGCTTGACGATGCCGGCCTTCTCGGCGGCGATGCGCATCTGCCAGTCGCCCTCGCCGTTGGTGTGGTCGAAGCCGATGTTGGTCACGACCGCGACGCGACCGTCGGCGATGTTGGTCGCGTCGAACCGGCCGAGCACACCGACCTCGACGACGGCGACATCGACGCGCTCGTCGGCGAACCAGCGAAAGGCCGCGCCGGTCAACACCTCGAAGGGCATCATCCGGTCGCCGAGTGCGTCCTCGGCTGCGGCGGTGCGGGTCAGCAGGCCGGCGAGCGTGTCCCCGTCGATGTCGGTGTCGTCGATGCGGAACCGCTCGCGGTACGACTCGAGGTGCGGGCTCGAGTACGTGCCGACGCGAAGCCCTTCGGCCATCAGCAGCCGGGTGATGATGCGCGACGTCGAGCCCTTGCCGTTGGTGCCGGTGACGTGCACCACGGGCAGGTCCCGCTGCGGGTCACCGAGGGTCGTGGCGAAGCGCCGCATTCGATCCAGCGACAGATCGACGTCGCCGGAGCGACTGGAGCGCGTCGCCCACGTCGCGTAGTGGATGTGGCCCTCGAGCCACTCGATCGCGTCGTGCAGATCCACGGATCAGTCGCGGCGGCGACCGGCGCGGCTGTCGCGATCGGTGTGCACATGCTGGAACCCGAAGCGACCCTTGATGCACAGGTTGCCGGACGTGACCGAGTGGTCGAGCGGCGACGTGACCTTGACGATCTCGTTGTCCTGCACATGAAGCGTCAGCGTGCAGCCGACGCCGCAGTACGGGCAGATCGTGTCGGTCTGGGTCTGCTGCGTCTCGTTCCACGTACCCGCCTCGCGGAGGTCGTGCTCGGACTTGAACATCAGCGCGCCGGTGGGGCACACCGCGATGCAGTTGCCGCAGTACACGCACGCCGACTCGGGGAGCTCGACGTCGTACTCGGTCGAGATGTGCGCGTCATACCCGCGGCCCGCCACGGTGATGGCGAAGCTGTTCTGCCACTGCTCGCCGCACGCGTCGACGCACTTGTAGCAAAGGATGCATTTCGAGTAGTCGCGAACGTACAGGTCGTTGTCGATCTTGACCGGTTGGGCCACGGTGGCTGTGTGTTCGCCGAACCGCGAGGGGTCGGCACCGTAGTCGTGCATCCATCCGGCCACGTTCGGCGCGGTGGACAGGTCGACGGACGAGCCGAGCAACTCCAACACCATCTTGCGTGAGTGGCGGGTGCGCTCGGTGTCGGTGTGCACCTGCATGCCCGGTTCGACCTTGCGCGAGCAACTCGGCACGAGCACGCGGTTGTTCTCGACCTCGACGACACAGATGCGACAGGCGTTGACCGGGTCGAGCGTGTCGCCGTAGCAGAGCGTGGGCACGGCGGTGCCGTGGGCCTTGCACGCGTCGAGGACGGTCGCGCCCTCGGGCACCTTGACCTCGTCGCCGTCGATGGTGAGGCTGATCGCCCGCCGCGGTGCGGCGACGGGAGTTGCGGTGGCGTCGTCGAGGGTCGTCATCGCAGCACTCCCAGGCGGTCGATGGCCGACTCGATCGCGCTCCACGCAGTCTGTCCGAGACCGCAGATCGACGCATCCTTCATTGCCTGGCCGACGTCACGCAACAACGCCATGTCGTGGGGCTGGCGGGGTCCGATCGTGAGCCGGATCATCGCTTCCTCCTGGCGCACGGTGCCGACGCGACACGGCACACACTGGCCGCACGACTCGTCGCGGAAGAACGCGGCGATGCGACGCAGGAACGTTGGCATGTCGACCGTGTCGTCGAGCACCATGACCACGCCGGAACCGAGCGTGGTGCCGTGGGCACGAGCACCCTCCAGCGTCAGCGCGAAGTCGATCTCGTCGGCGCGCACGAACGAGCCGGCGGCACCGCCGAGCAGAACGGCCTGCAATGAGCGGCCCTCGTTCACTCCACCCGCGAGGTCGATCAGCTCGCGCAGCGTGGCTCCGAACGGCACCTCGTACACGCCGGGGACCGCGACGTTGCCGGACACGCAGAAGATCTTTGTACCGGTCGAGACCGACGTGCCGGTGGCTGCGAACGCGGCGCCGCCGCGGGTGATGATCGGCACCACGTTGACGAGCGTCTCGACGTTGTTGACGACGGTCGGCTTGGCGAACAACCCGACCTCGACCGGAAACGGCGGCTTGCTGCGCGGCTCGCCGCGGTAGCCCTCGATCGAGTTGAAGATCGCGGTCTCCTCGCCACAGATGTAGGCACCGGCACCGCGCACGATCTCGATGTCGAACGCGAAGCCGAGCTGCATCACGTCCGGGCCGAGGTATCCGTGATGGCGGGCGGTGTCGATCGCGTGCTGCAGGGTCTGGCGGGCTCGCGGGTACTCGCCGCGCAGGTACACGTAGCCGTGCTCGCACCCGGTGGCGAACGCTGCGATGGTCATCGACTCGATGAGCGAGAACGGATCGCCCTCGATCACCGCCCTGTCCTTGAACGTTCCCGGCTCGCTCTCGTCAGCGTTGCACACGATGTAGTGCGGGCGCACCGCTTGGCCGGCGACGGCTGCCCACTTGCGTCCGGCCGGGAAGGCTGCGCCACCGCGGCCGACGAGGTTGGATTCGGTGACCTCGGCGATGACCTGCGTGGCCCCCATCGCAACCGCTGCACGCAGCGCCTGGTAGCCGCCGTGGGCGCGGTAGTCGTCGAGCGACGCCGGGTCCACCAGGCCGACGCGTCGCAACAGCACGAGTTGATCGCGAGTGGAAGCGGCCTGGGGGAGTGCGTCCACGACAGCAGCTTCGACCATCGCTGGTTGAATGCCCGAGCGGATCGCGACCGCGACGGCGGCAACGTCGGCCGGCGCGATGACGGCTTCGTGGGGTGGGTTGCCGGCCTCGGTGACGAGCACGGCGGGGGCGCGCTCGCAGAGGCCGAGACAGGGGCTGGGCGTGAAGCTTCCGGCACCGCATTCGGCCTCCAGCGCGTCCAGCAACGCGCCCGCGCCGCGCGTCTGACAGGCCAGGTCGGCGCAGACGTGGACGGTGCGCAGCGACCGTTCTTCGAGCGCGAACATCGCGTAGAACGACGCGACGCCGTACGCCTCGGCCGGCGGCACGTCCAACCGGCGGGACAACTCGCCGAGACCACCGGGGCTGATCCAGCCGACGCGGTCTTGCAGCGCGTGCAGGGCACCGAGGAGCAGATGGCGCTTGGCGTCGGCGGCGTGCGCGCCGCCGCGTTCGCGCTCCCAGCCCTCGGCCACGGTGGATGGGCCGAGCACAGCATCGAGCGCCTGCACTTCGGCAAGCGTTGGTTCGGCCTCGGGGAAGCGGAGGTCCATCAGTCGAGGTCCATCAGTCGAGATCCATCAGTCGCCCGCGACGGCGTGCAGCGTGGTGTGGTCGTGGCTCGTCGAGAGCTTCTCGACACGGATGGCCGACGCCTTGAACTCTGCGGTGCCCGACTTCGGGTCGTTGGCCTCGATCGTGAGCACGTTGACGTCGATGTCGTCGGGGAAGTGCATCGTCATGAACGCGAGTCCGGGACGCAGATGCGTGTCGTATCGAACGGGCGCCTCGATCGAGCCGCGGCGTGACGTGATGCGCACGACCTCGCCCTCGTCCACGCCGAGACGCATCGCATCGTCGGGGTTGAGGTCCAGCGTCTCGCCCTGGCGCAGCGGCGACGCGATCGCCGAGGACTGCACACCGGTGTTGTACGAATCCAGCCGGCGGCCGGTGGTGAGCCGGATCGGGAAGTCGTCGCTGAGCTCGTCCACCGGACCGGCCCACGTGACCGCGCTCAGCGGTGCGAGCCGGCCGCGGTCGGCCGGGTTCTCGGCCCACAGCCGGCCGTGCAGGAACGACGGCTCCAGGCCGTCCTCGTTCGGGCACGGCCATTGAATGCCGCCGAGGTCTTCGAGCCGCGCATACGACATGCCGGCGTGCATCGGTGACAGCGAGCGCAGCTCGTTCCAGATCGTCTCCGAATCCGGGTAGCTCCACTCGGGGTGGCCGAGGCGGCGGGCGAGCTCGACGATGATCTCGGTGTCGTCACGCGTGCCGTCGGGCCCGTTGATCGCCTTGCGCACGCGCTGGACGCGGCGCTCGCTGTTCGTGACGGTGCCCTCTGCCTCACACCACGCCGCGGTTGCGGGCAGCACGACGTCGGCGAGCTCGGCCGTCTTGGTCAGGAAGATGTCCTGCACCACCATGTGCTCGAGGCCTTCCAGGATGTGCACGGCGTGCGCTGAGTCGGCCTCGGACTGGGCCGGGTTCTCGCCGATGACGTACAGCGCGCGCAGTTCCTTGCGCTCCATCGCCTCGAACATCTGGGTCAGGTGCCAGCCGTAGTGGTCCGGGATCGAGCTGCCCCACGCGGTATCGAACCTGAGCCGTGCGTCCGCGTCGAGGATGTCCTGGAAGCCGGGCAACTTGTTCGGGATCGCGCCCATGTCGCCGCCGCCCTGCACGTTGTTCTGGCCGCGCAGCGGGTTGATGCCCGCGCCGTACCGGCCGACGTGGCCGCACAGCAGGTTGAGGTTGATCAGCGAGAGCACGTTGTCGACCCCGTTGTGGTGCTCGGTGATGCCGAGCGTCCAGCACATCTGCGCCCGATCGGCCGTCGCGAAGGCGTGGGCGAGTTCGCGGATCGCGTCGGCGGCCACGCCCGTCACGGCCTCGGCGCGATCCAGTGTCCACGGCTCGACAGCGGCCCAGTATTCGTCAAAGCCAGTTGTCGAAGCCTCGACGAACGCGCGATTGTGCAGATCGGCGGCGATGATCTCGCGACCGATGGCGTGGGCCAACGCGATGTCGGTGCCGACGTGCAGACCGAGCCAGCGATCGGCCCAGCGCGCGGACGCGGTTCGACGTGGGTCCACGACGTACAGCCGCGCACCGTTGCGGATGCCGGTGAGCACGTGGTGGAAGAAGATGGGGTGGGCGTTGCGAGCGTTCGAGCCCCACAAGACGATGACGTCGGTGTCCTCGATCTCACGATACGAAGACGTGCCGCCGCCGGCACCGAAGACTGTGGCCAGACCGACCACGCTGGGAGCGTGTCAAGTGCGGTTGCAGGAGTCGATGTTGTTCGTGCCGAGCACTTGCCGGGCGAACTTCTGTGCCAGGAAGTTCATCTCGTTCGTCGATTTCGAGCACGAGAAGATGCCGATCCCATTCTCGCCGTACGTGTCGCGAGCGTGCGCGAACCCGGCTGCCGCGCGGTCGAGGGCTTCGTCCCAACTTGCCGGACGGAGCACGCCGTTGTCACGGACGAGAGGCTCGGTGATGCGCGCCAGCGGAGGCCGAGGCGTGTGTGTGATTGCCATGTGTCACCTCCTTCTCGGGGTCGAGAGTCAGAGCGGTTCCGTGGCTCAGCGTATTGCGCCGAGCATCCGAGCGGCTTCGAGCGTGTTCTCGAGCAGGCAGGCGATGGTCATCGGCCCGGTGCCCCCAGGCATCGGGGTGATCGCACCGGCGATCGCCTGCACCGCGTCGAAGTCGACATCGCCGACGATGCCCGCCTCGGTACGTGAGACGCCGACGTCGATGACCGTCGCGCCGGGCTTGACGTGGTCGGCGGTGATGATGCGGGCGATGCCGGCCGCGCCGACGACGATGTCCGCATCGCGGCAGACCTCGACGAGGTCCTTCGTGCGCGAGTGGCCCAGCGTGACCGTGGCGTCGATGCCCTTGCGAGCGAGCAACACGGCGAGTGGTAGGCCGACGAGCGACGACCGCCCGATGACGACGGCACGCTGGCCGGACGTGGCCACGTCGTAGCGCTCGAGCAGGCGCAGCACACCCTTCGGGGTGCACGGCACGTGGCCGGCGCGGCCGCGCATCAGCCGGCCCATGCTGGCCTCGGTCAGCCCATCGACATCCTTGGCGGCGGGGACCAGGTCGAGCACCGCCTCGCTGTCGAGCCCGTCGGGTAGCGGTAACTGCACGAGGATGCCGTGCACCTCGGGGTCCTCGGCGAAGGCCCGGACCGCGGCTTCGACCTCGGCCTGGGTCGCGGTGGGCGGGAGGCCGGCGTGCTTGGACGTCATGCCCGCTTCCTCGGCCTTCTTGTGCTTGCTGCGCACGTAGATCTGGCTCGGTCGGTCGTCGCCGACGAGCACCGTGGCCAGGCAGACGTGCGGGTTGCCGAGCGCGTCGATCTCGGTTCGTAACCGCGCCACCGTCTCGTCGCGCAACAGGTTGCCATCCATCAACACCGCGCCACCGGGGGTGCGTTTCACATCATCGGTCATCAGGACAGATTACGGATCGTGCCGTCGGGATCGATGTCGATGTGGTGCGCGGCTGGATCGCCGCCGAGACCGGGCATCGTGCGCATGTCGCCGCAGATCGGGTAGACGAAGCCGGCACCGACCGATGCCCGCACCTCGCGGACCGGCAGTGTCCATCCGGTCGGGGCACCCTTCAGCGACGCGTCGGACGAGATCGACAGGTGCGTCTTGGCGATGCAGACCGGCAGGTGGCCGAAGCCGTTCTTCTCGTACGTCGCGAGCTGCTTGTTGGCGGCTGGCGAGTACTCGACCTTCGCCGCGCCGTAGACCTTCGTCGCGACGGTCTCGATCTTGGTCTTCAAGCTCGCGTCTGACGGGTACAGCACCTGGAAGTTGGACGGCTCGTCGGCCGCTTCGGCAACCGCCTCGGCGAGTTCGGTCGCACCCTTGCCGCCGTCGGCGAAATGGGTGCAGACCGCGACTCGAGCGCCCATCGACTCGGCGATCTCGCGGATCGCACGGTGCTCGCTGTCGAAGTCGCTGGGGAAGGCGTTGATCGCAACGACGGGCGACACGCCGTGGATGCGGATGTTCTCGATCTGCTTGCGCAGGTTGGCGCCGCCCATGTGGACTTCGTCAGGATTTTCGACTACGAGGTCGGGGGGCAACGCCTTGCCGGCAACGATCCTGTGCTTGCCCGAGTGGGCTTTCAGCGCGCGGACCGTTGCGACGACGACTGCAGCGTCGGGCGCGAGGCCCGACGCGCGGCACTTGATGTTGAAGAACCGCTCGGCACCCATGTCCGCACCGAAGCCTGCTTCGGTCACGAGGTAGTCGCCGCAGTGGATGCCGATCTTGTCGGCGATGATGCTGGAGTTGCCGTGGGCGATGTTGCCGAACGGGCCGGCGTGGACCAGCACGGGCGTGTGCTCGAGTGTCTGCATCAGGTTCGGCTTCAGCGCGTCGCGCATGATCGCGGCCATCGCGCCAGCACCCTGGAGGTCTTCGGCGGTGACGGGCTCGCCGGCGGGTGTGTAGCCGACGACGATGCGGCCCATCCGCTCGCGCATGTCCTGCAGCGACGTGCACAACGCGAAGATCGCCATCACCTCCGAGGCGGCCGTGATGTCGAACCCGGTCTGGCGGGTGACGCCGTCCTCCTTCGACCCGAGGCCGATGACGATGTTGCGCAGCGCCCGCTCGTTGATGTCGAGCACACGCCGCCACGTGATGTTGTTGAGGTCGATGTCCAGCGCGTTGCCTTGGTGGAGATGGTTGTCGAGCACCGCGGCCAACATGTTGTGCGCGGCAGTCACGGCATGGAAGTCGCCGGTGAGGTGCAGGTTGAGCAGTTCCATCGGGATGACCTGGCTGTAGCCGCCACCGGCCGCGCCACCCTTGATGCCGAACGTCGGGCCCATCGACGGCTGGCGGATCGCGATCACGCTCTTCTTGCCGATGTGGCGAAACGCCTGACCGAGACCGACCGTGGTCGTGGTCTTGCCCTCGCCCAGCGGTGTGGGGGTGATCGCCGACACGACCACGTACTTGGCCTTCGGTCGATCGGACAGCTCATCCAGCGCGGACAGCTTGATCTTGGCCAGGCTGTCGCCGTAGGGCTCGATCAGGTGCTTGCCGATGCCCATCTGTGCGGCGATGTCGGTGAGCGGCGCGAGCGGTGCCGCCTGCGCGATCTCCAGATCAGATGGAAAGCCCATGCTGTACTACCCCCGTTGATGTGTGGTCGAGAAACGACTCGCCGCCCCCGACGTTGAGCTGCCACTGCACCGTGTTGGCGACCTGGTTGAAGGTGAACACATGCAGCGCGGCGATGTCCAGTGTGGTCAGCTCGGCGACCATCGGCGCGAGCATGTCCATCGGGTCGTAGCCACCCGGAGCCGCCAGCTTGCTGACGACGGCGCGGTTCTTGCGCAGGTACCGCAGCGATGCGCCGATGCCGAGCTTCATGCCCATTGTCAACAGCTTGGTCGTGTCGATGACGCCGGGGATGCCGAGGTGGACCGGCAGGTGCAGACCATCGGCCCGGCGCTGGGCGATCCAGCGGGTGACCGTCTTGGTGTCGAAGCACATCTGCGTCGAGACCCAGCCGTCGATGCCGGCCTCGACGACCAACTGCTGCTTCTCCATCAACGCCGCGCCGAGGACGTCGGCCGGGATCGTCGCGTGGCCGTCGGGATAGCCGCCGAAGCCAAGGCGACCGATGTTCGCATTCGAGTCGAGCAGCGCGCGGATGAACGCCGCGGCATCGTGGTACGGGCCGTGAGGGTCCTGCGCATCGCCACCGATGACGAAGACGTCGCGCACTCCGTGGTCGTTGATCCAACGGGCGATCGACTCGACGTGCTCGGGGCCTTCGACCATGCGCGCCGCGAGGTGGGGGATCACGGTGTGACCGAGGTCGATCAGCTGCGCTCCCATGTCAAGCGTGGCCTGCAGGTCCTTGGCCGGCGACGCAGTCACCGACACGGTCGAGTGTGCCGGCAAGTGCTCGAACTGGAGATGCGCCTTCGGCGTCGGGATGAGTTCGAGGTGGGCGTGGGCGACTCGGTCGATGATGATCGGATCGATGTCGGACTCGTGTCCCGTAACGGCGTCGGTGTGGCGAGCCTTCGACCTGCTGAAGAGCGACATGGGTCCCTTTCGTGGCGTGCACGATTCCCGGTACGGTCGTGCTGGTTACCACCATACAACACTTTCCCGCATGGTGGAAGAGGCGGGAGGACGGTATTTCCGTCAGCCCGCCGGCTGGGTTGGTCACGCAGCCGGGAATCTCCGGTGGCACTGTTGCCGGCGACGTCGGGCAGCGTGGCGGCCGGGACCTCGGCCCGCACCGTTGTCGGTGCGCGAACATCGCGGCATGATCGTCGAGCAACACGTTCCACTCGAAGTCCGCCCGGGGCGGCCACGGATGGCGGGGGGCACCTCCCTCGCTGCTGGCGGGATCGTGGTGGGCGAGTGGAGCCTGACCGCGGCGGCATGGTCGGACCGGCACGACCACGTCGAGATCAACTACGTGCTCGAGGGCGAGCTGCACGTGACGTGCGACGGCGCGACGCAGGTTGTCGGGACCGGTGGCTTCGTGGTCGTTCCGGCCGGCAGCCTGGCCCGCTACCACGCACCGAGAGACGCGCGCATGCTGTTCGTGTACGGTCCGTCGACGGACGGCCACGCGTCCGCGGACACGGCCTACGAAGAGCTCCCGCTCGCCGACACCGACGACGACTTGCCGTGACCCTTCGACCGTTGACCGTTTGGCCGTTTGACCGGCTGACCGGTTGACGGGCTGGGCGATGGCTCGCTGACCGGCTGACTGGCTGACTGGCTGACCGGGCCGACCGGCTAGGTGATGACTGGCGAAGTCGGGTTGACTGGTCGGTCGTATGACCGCTGTCGCTCGCCGCTTGTTGCTCGGCATCGACACAGGTGGCACCTACACGGATGCCGTGCTGTTCGACGAAGCCACCGACGGGTCGGGCGGGGTCGTGGCCAAGGCAAAGTCGCTGACCACGCGCCATGACCTGGCGATCGGCATCGCCGGCGCGGTCGGTGCGGTGCTGGCCGAGCACCCCGATTCCGAGATCGCGCTCGTCTCGTTGTCGACGACGCTGGCCACGAACGCGCTCGTCGAAGGGCGCGGCGGTCGAGTCGCACTGATCTTCATCGGGTTCAACCCCGGCGACGAGCAACGCGCCGGTCTCGTCGACGCGCTGGGCGGGGACCCCGTCGTGTGCGTTGCCGGCGGCCATGACCCACAAGGCGAGCCACTCGTCGCGCTGGACGTGGACGCGATTGCCGCTGCGGCCGCGGAACTGGCCGGCAGGGTCAGTGGCTTCGCGATCACGAGCCAGTTCGCGACGCGCAACCCCGAGCACGAGTTGGCGGCGCGCGAGATCCTCGCCCGCGCCGGCGTGCCGGTCACGTGCGGCCACGAGCTGTCGGCGAAGTTGAACGGCCCGCGACGCGCGGTCACGAGCGTGTTGAACGCGCGCTTGATCGGTTTGATCACGTCGCTCATCGCCGCCGCCGAGTCGATCATGCACCGCCACGGCATCGAGGCACCCCTGATGGTGGTGCGCGGCGACGGTGCGTTGATGTCCGCCGCGGTCGCCACGGCCCGACCGATCGAGACGATCCTGTCCGGTCCCGCAGCGAGCATCGTCGGCGCGGCCTACCTCACCGGCGTGCTCGACGCGATCGTCGCCGACATCGGCGGCACGACGACCGATGTCGCGGTCGTCGAGGATGGCGCTCCGCACCTCGACGACGACGGCGCGACCGTCGGCGGATTCAAGACGATGGTCGAAGCCGTAGCAATGACGACGGTCGGCCTCGGGGGCGACAGCGAGGTGGTGGTCGGCGACCGCGACGTCGCGCCGGCGTTGCTCATCGGACCACGACGAATGGTGCCCATCGCGCTCCTCGCGACCACGCACCCGGCCGAGGTGCACGCTGCGCTCGACCGCCAGTTGCTCGACGATCTCCCCGGCGAGCACGACGCCCGGTTCGTCGTGCCGGGCACGGTGACCGCGTCGTCCGCGCTTGGTCTCACGGCAGGGGAAGCGGATCTGCTCGAGCGGGCCCGGGTCGGTGTGGCTCCGGTGGGCCGGCTGGTCCGCCACCACGCCGACGTCGGTCGCCTCGATCGGCTCGTTCAGCGGGGTCTCGTGCAGCTGGCGGCGTTCACGCCGACGGACGCCGCGCATGTCCTCGGTCTGCACGACGCGTTCGACGTCGACGCGGCTGTGAAGTCGGCGACGCTGATGGCGCGGAAGCGGTCGATCCTGGGCAAGCCCGTCGCGGCCGACGCGACCGAGATGTCGACGTGGGTCGTCGACACGTTGCGCCGTCGCTCAGCGGAGCTGTTGCTCGACGTCGGTCTCGGCATCGACGGCTTCGACGCCGCGGCCGCGCACAATCCGCTGCTCGCGGCCTCGCTCGATGGCCACCGCGGTGTGGTCGAAGTGAGCGCTCGACTGACCGTTCCGGTCATCGGGCTCGGCGCGTCGGCGGCGACGCACTATCCGGCGATCGCTTCGCTCGTGCGCACCGACGGCATCGTGCCCGACGACGCGGACGTGGCCAACGCGATCGGCGCAGTCGTCGGGCGTGTGCGGGTTCACGCCGACGTGTACATCGCGCAGATCGAGCGCGGCCGATTCCGGGTCCACGATGCCCACGGTCATCACGACATGTTCACCGTCGAGGACGCCGTTGCATCGGCGGCGAGGGTGGCCTCGCGCGACGCCACGGCCCGGGCGGAGGAGTCCGGAGCCGATCATGCCGATGTGACGGTGCGTCACGTGCTGAACGTCGCCCACATCGAGGGCGAGGAATACGTCGTCGACGGCACCGTCACCGCGACGGCATCTGGCCGCCCCCGCATCGGCCGCCTGATGTTGCCGCTCTGAGCGGCACGATCCGTGAGTGTCGGAGGCTTGCTGGATGTTGCCGCCCAGAGCGGCGAAATCCGGAGTGCCGGACTTGTGCAGGATGTTGCCGCTGCGGGCGGCACGATCCGCGAACTGCGTGATCGTGGTGGATGTTGCCGCTGGGAGCGGCGCGATCCGCGAACTGCGTGATCGTGGTGGATGTTGCCGCTGGGAGCGGCGAGAATTGCGACGCCGGGGTGATCGTGCTGGAAGTTGACGGGGCCAGCGGTCGATGTCGACGCGCTGGGTCACGTGCCGGCGCGGAGCGCGGCGACGGGTTCCATGCGGGCGGCACGGATGCTGGGGTAGAGGCCGGCGATCAGGCCGACGACGACGCCGGCGGGTGGCGCGGCGATCGGGAGCCATGGATCGAGCACGGGGGTCCAGTGGCGGTGCGCGGACACGACGACCACGACGATGATGCCTGCGCTCGCGCCGATGACGCCGCCGATGAAGCCCATCGCTGCTGATTCGCCGAGGATCTGCATTGCGATGTGACGGCGTCCGGCACCGAGAGCACGACGCAGGCCGATCTCTCCGGTTCTTTCCATCACCGTCACGAGCGTCACATTGGCGATGCCGATGGCGCCGACGACGAGCGAGATCAGGCCGAGCAGGACGAAGAGGCCGTCGAGATCGTGCTCCACCGCCCGCTGCGTGCGCCGCGCGTCGGTGGGGGCCGAGACCGTGAGGCCGGTCGGGTCGTTCGGGCTCAGTGCGAGCGCGGCCTGTCCCGCGATCAATCGTGCCGCGCCCAGTTCGGTGTGGATCACCACCCGATCCGGCCCCCTGATGGCGAAGCGCTGCTGGGCCACGCTGTCGGGCACCATCACCGAGCCGACCAGCCCGGGGTCGCGTCGGGCTTCGTCGATGATGCCGATGACGACGTACAGGTCGTCGCCGATGTACACCCCGGGCTGGTTGGACAGATCGCTGATGTCGAGTCGCGTCGCCACGTCTGCACCCAGCACCGCCACGCGATCGGCGCGATCGATGTGTCCCTGGTCGAACGCTCGGCCGACGCCGATGTGCCCTCGAACGGCAGCGATGTAGCCGGCCGAGGCGGCCACGACGGGCACGACGGTCGGCACCGCTTGGGGATCGATGACCGGAGCGGTCCGCAACGCGTCGTTGGTCTTGACGTCGGCTCTGGCTCCCGAGGCGACCACACCGTTGAGATTGTCGAGGCGCGATTCGACGTTCCAGGGCAGCACGACCGGATCCGCGGACGCCGAGGCGCCATCACGAACGGCGACGTTGACCTCGGTGGCCTGCAGCGCGTCGAAGCGTTCGACGATCTGGTTGCCCGACGTTCGTGAGATCCCGAGCGTGGCGACGAGCGAAGCCAGACCGAGCACCGTGCCCAACGTGGTGAAGATCGCTCGCGCCGGGCGGGCGAGCACGCCGGCGAGGACTTCGTCGACGAGATCCGCCATTCGCATCCGGCTACGGCGCCTCATCGCTGTTCGCTCAGCTTGCCGTCGACGATGCGGACACGTCGCAACGCTCGCCGAGCGACTTCGTGGTCGTGGGTGATCACGACGATGGTGAGCCCCTGCGCGCACAGGTGGTCGAATAGGTCGAGCAGCGCTCCGGTGTTGGCAGTATCGAGATTGCCCGTCGGCTCGTCGCAGAGCAGGAGCGACGGTTGCGCGGCCAGCGCCCGGGCGACCGCAACGCGCTGACGCTCGCCACCGGACAACCGCGTCGGCACGAACGTGGCCCGATGCATCATTCCGACCTGGGCAAGTGCTGTGGACGCGCGATCGCGACGCTTGCGTCGGCGCACGCCCTGGTACATGCAGCCGATCATCACGTTCTCGAAGACGGTGCGATGCGACAGGAGGTGGAACGACTGGAACACGAATCCGATGCGGTCCGCTCGCGCTGCGGCGCGCTGGCCTTCGCTGAGCTGCGACGTGTCGATGCCGTCGAGCAGGTACCGGCCCGACGTTGGGCGATCGAGCAGCCCGACCATGTTCAGCAGCGTCGACTTACCCGAACCGGACGGTCCGACGATGGCGACGTATTCGCCGGGCATGACGCGGAAGTCCACGTTGTCCATCGCTCGCACGGGTGGCTCCGAGTCGAACAGCCGACTCACCTGATCCAACTCGACCACCGGCCATGATTCGTCGATATCCGGCGCGCTCATGGCGTGGGTGCCGACGAGATCGGGATCGGTGAAGCAGCCGCTTGTCCGACGACCACCCGGTCGCCTTCGTGCAGCGCGGGCGAGCGCACCTCGACCAGACCATCTGCCGTCAGGCCGACCTCCACGGGCACGAGGTCGGTCGTCGCGTCGTCTGTCGCAGTCGCCGCGGTGCGCTCGACCTCGACCCGGCTGGCACCGTCGCCGCCGACGGAGACTGCCGCGATCGGGACGACGAGAACCTTGCCGCCCGTTGCCGCAATGTCGATGACGAGCCGCACGGAGGCACCGACGTAGCTGCTGAGCTCGTCGTGCTGGTCCGTGTCGGCGACGACTTGGGGTCGGTCCGTTGCCGGTCCTGTGGAACCTGACCCGTCGCCGGCAACCGTCGGCTCGGGCGCTGGCGGGCCGACGGACGTGATCGTGGCCGGCAGCTCGATCGCGTAGTCGCGCAGGTCGACCACTGCCCGGGCTCCCGCCTTGACGAGCGCTCCGTCGGCTGCGCTCACACTGCCGACGACGCGCGAGGACGAACTCGACAGCGTCGCCATGACCCCGACGGCCGGTGAGCCGACCACGGCAGCGACATTGGTGACGTTGGACGGCAGCGTCGGCGCAAACACGACCTCGCCCGCAGGGACGGTGATGCCGATCTCGTTCTCGGCTTTGTCGCGGGCGGCATTCGCGCCGGCCAACGACGTCAGCGCGTCGGCCAGCGCCTGCTGCTCGTTGGTCGTGTCCGGTGATTTCGTGCCGTCTCGCAGGGCCGCCTCGGCGGCGTCCTTGCCGCGCTGTGCGCTACTGATTGCGATTGCAGCCGCTTCCGCCATCTTGGCCCGGCTGTCCGTCCGGTCGGCAACCGCCACCTGCGCCTGCGCGAGCGCCTGCTCGGCCTCGGCCAGAGCAGCCTGCTGGTCGGCAAGTTCTGGTGAGACGTCGGTGATGGCCTTCGCCAGCACCATCGCTGCCGCGTCGCGCGCGCTCTGGGCCCGGACGAGGTCCTGCTGTGCTTGGACCAATGCCCGGTCGGCAGAGGCGTTGTCGCGGACTGCGTCGCGCTGCGCCTGTGCCAACTGTTCGCCCGCAGCAGTGACCGCTTGTTGCAGTTGCAACAACTCACTCGACTGTGGGGGCTTGCCGGCGTCGTCGAGCGCTTTCTGTGCGGTCCTCAGCTGGCTCTCGGCTGCGACCACCGCTTCGTCGAGCGAGGTCAGGCGGTCCTGCTCGGCGCTGGTGGGGCCGATCGCAGCCAGTCCCTTGGCCGCGTACATCGCCTGCACGGCGGATTCTGTCGCAGTGTCGTAGACGTCGTCCACCGTGCCTGGCGAGAACCCGAGCCGCTCGAGCGCCTGTTCGAGTTGTGCGACGTCCGGCCCGGTGGCCCCCGGTGCAATGGTGCGATACGTCGGGATCGCGCCGCTCAGCACGATGACCGGCCGGCCGACGACTTCCATCAGCACATCGCCCTCGTTGATGGGCGTACCGACTGCTGGGACTCGTGTGACGAGCTGGTTGGTGGCCCCCTCGGAGCCGACCGAGCCCGCCAACGTGACGGCGTACGGTGTTGCGTATTCGACGGTTGCGGCAATCACCAGCTTGGCGACGAGCTCGGAACGTTCGACCGGCACGGTGATTCGTGACGGGCGCGGCGCGGCGCGATCGCGCGCTGCGTCGGCGGGCGACCGTAGTCGAGACCCAACTGCTCCTCCCGCAACGCCGCAGAGCGCGGCGAACACCACGATCGCCGCGGCGCGCCGCCGGCGTCGGCGCGGCGAACGATCGGACACCTCGCCGGCCGGAGCTTTCGTTTCGGTACTTCGGTGGCGCTTCATCGCGCTCAGCTCGTCACTGCCGTCGCGAGCTCGGGGAACTCGGCGATCAGCTGGTCGACTCGTTCCTGCTCGGCGGCGGCCAGCGCAGCGTCCACGTGCGTCTCGGCGCGGCACGACATGTCCGCTGTCCAGAGCGACACTTCGCGTTCGCGCAGGGTGGCGAGGTCGGCATCGTCCACCGAGTCGTTGCCTCCGTTCGCTCCCCAGATCACGCCGTTGGTGAGCGCGTCGCCCTCGGATCCCTGCGGTGCGGACTTGGCGTCAGCGTAGGCGGTCACCTCGGCGCCGCGAGCGAGTGCCACGAGCGACTCGACGAAGGCGTGCATGTCCTCGGGTGCGCTGATCGCCCGGCCATCGATCTCGAGCGGACCGGTCGACGCGACCATGCAGTCGTACCAGGCCTTCCTCGCCGTCGTCAGCTCCGGATCGGAGCCGATTCCGGCCGTGAGCTCGACATAGCGGTCGCGCAGACCGGGGATCGACTCGACCGGATTCGTGCCCGCGATCGCCTGCTGCGCGCACCCCTCCTGTCCGGCGACCTTGTTCCCGTCCGGGCCGTACACCCCATAGAGATCGTCGTTGTAGTGGCTGGCCTGGTCGTCTGACAGCGAGTTGACGTAGTCGCTGTTCGGCTCGGCCGCGCTCGGTTGGCCGCGGCGGGCGATCTCGTACGCCTGCACCGCTCCGTAACCGTGGATCGGACCGTAGGCCGACGTGCCGATCTCGGGGCCGTGGTCGGTTCTCGGGTCGTACGGCTCCTCCGGCGTGTACTCCCATCCCTTGTCCCGCATGCACGTCGCAACGGCGGCTTGCTGCTGACGGAACTGGGTCAGGTTCTCATCCTGGCTCATCGCCTCTTGCCCCTGCAGCTTCTGGAACGGGCTGACGGTGTCGATGGACGCCGTGGCGAGCGCAGCACTGACGGTCGTCGAAGTCGAGCTCGACGCGGAACCGTCGGAGGACGAACACGACGCAGCAACGACCGGAAGCACCAGCACGGCCACGGCCGCGGACGCGGCGAATCGGAAACAATTCATCTTCAAACTCCTCATGAGACAGCAATGGGTTTCCGATCCCGTCGAGAGTCTGCACTGTCTGCGTCACGCTGTCCGGTCGGCGCCGTCGTGAGGCGGGGGTGAATCTGGCGCCTCGCGCGGGTGAGTCGGGTCGTCGCTCCGAAGCGGCGTCGCGACTCCCGCCGGGGTCAGTCGAGCTTGGTGGCGCTCAGACGGCGGGCTGCGGCCTCGACGGCGGACTCGATCTCGGCCCGATCCGCCTCGCCCGGGAACCGATAGCTCGGCCCGTGCACGTGGATCGCAGCGACGATCTCGCCGAGGCGATTGCGCACCGGCGCGGCGATCGACGTGATGCCGACCTGCAGTTCGTCGACCGTCCAGGCGAGACCACGCTCGCGTGTGGCCGCCAGCCGCGCCTCGAGCTCGTCGGCGGTGGCGATCGAGCGCTCGGTCAGCGCGGCGAGCTGTTCCGCCGCGTAGGCGGCGACGCGCGGCTGAGGCTGATGGGCCAGGAACACCAGGCCGGACGACACGACGTGCAGCGGCGTGCGCTCACCGGTCCAGTCACGGACCTGGACAGCGTTGTCGGTGCCGACGTGGTCGAGGTAGAGGACTTCGTCGCCGTCGAGCACCGAAAGGCCCGCCGTCTCGTGCACGCGGTCGACGAGCTCCATCAGAAAGGGTCGGGCGCGACCGATCAGGGTGGTGTCGTTGCCCGAGGCCAACGTCGAGACGGTTGGCCCGATGCGGTACGTCACGCCGTCGTCTTGGCGGATCACCGCGTCGAGGTGCTCCAGCGTGGCCAACAGCCTGGCGACAGTGCTGACCGGAAGCGAAACTCGGCGGGCGACGTCGGTGATTCCGGCCGGTTCGGTGGCCACAGCCAGCAGGACTGCGAAGGCGCGCTCGATCGATTGGATACCTGAGCTGCCGCTGGCCATGGCCGGTCAATCTAGTCGTGTGTCTCTGCGGTCGAAATCAGGCACAATGGGCAGGCCGATTGACCAGCACTTCTTCCACGATATAGGATCTTCTCGTATCGTGGAAAGATCGATGACGGCACCCCCCACGACATGACTGCACGGCAAGGGAGCATCCATGGCTGACGACGACGAGATCATTCTCGCCAACTTGAGCGACGAGGAGCTCGTTGCCCAGATGCACGATGACCTCTACGACGGCATGGCCCCGGAGATCCGCGAGGGCACCGACATCCTGCTCGGGCGTGGTTGGGGCCCGGACCGCGTCCTCAACGATGCCCTGGTCGAGGGCATGCGCATCGTCGGCATCGACTTCCGCGACGGCATCTTGTTCGTGCCCGAGGTGTTGCTGGCCGCGAACGCGATGAAGGGCGGGATGGAGATCCTGCGGCCGCTGCTGGCCGAGACCGGTGCGGAACCAATCGGCAAGGTCGTCATCGGTACCGTGAAGGGCGACATCCACGACATCGGCAAGAACCTCGTCGCGATGATGCTGGAGGGTGCTGGATTCGAGGTCATCGATCTCGGCATCAACACCGATGCGGCCCAGTTCCTGGCGGCGCTCGACGAGCACAAGCCCGACATCCTCGGGATGTCCGCACTGCTGACCACCACGATGCCGTACATGAAGGTGGTCATCGACACGCTCAGGGAGCAGGGCCGCCGCGAGGACCAGATCGTTCTCGTCGGCGGTGCACCGCTGAACGAAGAGTTCGGCACGGCCATCGGTGCCGATGCCTACTGCCGTGATGCCGCCGTTGCCGCCGAGACCGCCAAGTCGCTGGTGCAGGCGCGCCGCAACGCCGCGCGCATCGCCGTCTGACCGGGTCTGCACGTGACCACGTCGGAGCCGACGCCGAACGAGCAGCGCCCGCTCGTCGTCGCGTGCGGGGCGCTGGCCCGCGACCTGCGCGCGGTTCTCGTCGCCGACGGTTTGGCCGGCGCCATCGACGTCCACTACCTGCCCGCGAATCTGCACTACCGGCCCGAGCGCATCATGGGTGAGCTCGCTCCAGTTGTGCTCGCTGCGCTCGCCGCCGACCGCGACGTGTTCGTCGCCTACGCCGATTGCGGGACCGGTGGTCACCTCGATTCGTTCCTCGCCGATCACGCCCAGGTCCAACGGCTGCCCGGCGCGCACTGCTACGAGTTCTTCGCCGGCAGCGAACCGTTTGCCGACATGCACGAGACCGAACTGGGCACGCTGTACCTGACCGACTTCTTGGCCAAGCACTTCGACGCCCTCGTGTGGAACAGTCTCGGTCTTGACCGCCACCCAGAACTGCGCGACACGTACTTCGGCAACTACAACAAGGTCGTTCTGCTCGCGCAGACCGACGACGCCGACGTGACCCACCGCGCCGAGGTGGCTGCACGACGACTCGGACTCGCGTTCGAGCGGGTGTTCACGGGTCGCGACGGTCTGGCCGCGCCACTGCAGCGGTGGACCACCGCAGTGTCGGTCGGTTCGCGGCCGCCGCGTGAGGTGATGGTCTGATGCCGCGCAGGGGCAACGGCAACGAGCTCGTCGTCATCACCTGGCGCGACATCCCCGCGCAGGTCAACGGCGGGTCCGGCGAACACAAGCAGCAGCGCATCTTGCCGCAGCGCTTCCAAGGTGCCATCGACCGCGCCGCGATGAAGGCCGGCAAGAAGACCGCCGGAGAGTATGTGGCCGAGTGGCGGCGCTACACGGTTCCACTGCCTGACGACTTCTCCGGCGACTTCGCCGGAGTGGTGCTGGCCGAAGCGACCCGGCTCGAGAACGAGTTCCCGACCGCACGGCTCAAGCTGTGGGTGGAGACGGGCGGATGGGACCCCGACAAACCAGAAGAGGAACGGATCTAGATGACCGACACAGTGCTCAGCTCGGCGACCAGGGAAGTCGTCATCGGATGGGGTCGACCGTTCGTCATGATCGGCGAGAAGATCAATCCGACCGGCCGAAAGCTGCTGGCCGAGGAGATGAAGGCCGGCGATTACTCGCGGGTCGAGAAGGACGCGCTCGAGCAGGTCGCTGCCGGGGCGCAGATGCTGGACGTCAACGCCGGCATCCCGCTCGCCGACGAGCCGGCGATGCTGGCCCGCGCGATCCAGCTCGTGCAGTCGATCACCAACGTGCCGCTCTCCATCGACTCGTCGATCATCGAGGCGCTCGAAGCGGGCCTCGCCGTGTACCAGGGCAAGCCGCTCGTCAACTCCGTCACCGGCGAGGAAGCCGTGCTCGAACGGGTGCTCCCGCTCGTGGCCAAGTACGGCGCAGCGGTCGTCGCGATCTCCAACGACGAGACGGGCATCTCCGAAGATCCCGACGTGCGTTTCTCGATCGCGAAGAAGATCGTCGAGCGCGCCGCCGACTTCGGAATCCCCGCCGCCGACGTCGTGGTCGACCCGCTCGTGATGCCGATCGGTGCGCTCGGTGGTGCCGGGCTGCAGGTGTTCAAGCTCGTTCGCCGGCTGCACGAGGAGCTGCACGTCAACACGACGTGTGGCGCGTCCAACATCAGCTTCGGTCTGCCCAACCGTCACGTCATCAGCGGCACGTTCCTGGCGATGGCGATGAGCCATGGCATGACGTCGGCGATCACCAACCCGATGCACGCCGAGGTCAAGTCGGCGATCATGGCCGCCAACGTGCTGTGCGCGGCCGACCCGAACTGCGCCTCGTGGATCCAGGTGAATCGTGATCCGGGCAACATCCAAGAGGGCGAGGCGTCCGGTCGTCGCGGTGGGCGTCGAGCCCGCGTGGCCGACAACTCCGCCGGCGCGGCGCCGGCCTGACCGTCGATCATGCCCACCGTCGTCTTCACCCCCTCCGGTCGCCGTGGCGAGGTCGAGTCCGGTTGTACCGTGCTCGACGCGGCGCGCCGGCTCGGGGCTGACCTCGACTCGGTGTGCGGCGGCCGCGGCATCTGCGGGCGTTGCCAGGTGGTGCCGGCGTTCGGCGAGTTCGCCAAGCACAACATCATCAGCGATGCCGGGCACCTGTCGCCGATCAACGAAACCGAGTTGAGCTACCACGGTCGCCGACCGCTCGAGACCGGCGGCCGGCTCGGCTGTGCAGCGCGTGTGCTCGGCGATCTCGTGGTCGACGTGCCGCCGGCGAGCCAGATGCACCGCCCGGTCATCCGCAAGTCGGTCGACCTCACCGGACTCGTCATCGATCCGGTCGTGCACCCGTACTACGTCGAAGTCGTGGCCAACGATCTCGGTGGCGACCGCAGCGACCTGCGGCTGCTCACCGACGCGCTCAGCGAGCAGTGGGGTCTGCCGACGATGCGCATCACGCCGAACGCGCTCATCCGGCTGCAGCCGGCGCTCGCTCACGAGCGACGCGACGTGACGGTGGCCGTCCACGACAACAACCTCATCACGGGGGTGTGGCCGGGCTTCTTCGACGAGCTCTACGGCGTGGCCATCGACGTCGGCTCGACCACGGTTGCCGGCCATCTCTGCGACCTTGCGACCGGCGACGTGCTCGCCTCAGCGGGATTGATGAACCCACAGATCAAGTTCGGTGAGGACCTGATGTCACGGGTGTCGTACGTGATGATGAACCCCGGCGGGCAGGTCGAGCTGACCTCCGCCATCCGTGGCGCGCTCAACGACTTGATCCACGAACTGTGCACGCAGGCGTCACGCGACCGCGCGGGTGAGCCGCCCGTGCGGATGAGCGAAATCTCCGACATCGTGCTGGTCGGCAACCCGATCATGCATCACCTCATCCTCGGCATCGACCCGACGCCACTCGGCGGCGCGCCGTTCCCGCTGGCCACCGATCTGCCGATCGACGGTCGTGCGTTCGATGTCGGCATCGCCTGCCCGCTGGCGACGCTGCACATCCTGCCGTGCATCGCCGGCCACGTCGGTGCCGACACGGCGGGTGCGGTGTTGGCCGTCGGCCCGCACCGTGGCGACGAGATGGTCTTGCTGATCGACGTCGGTACCAACGCCGAACTCGTCCTCGGCAACTGCGACGGCCTCGCCGCGGCCAGCAGCCCGACCGGTCCGGCGTTCGAAGGCGCGCAGATCTCGTCCGGCCAGCGCGCGACAGCCGGCGCGATCGAGCGTGTCCGCATCGATCGCGACACTCTGGAGCCGCGGCTCAAGGTCATCGGCAGCGATCTGTGGAGCGATGAACCCGGCTTTGCCGAGTCGTTGCCCGAGGTCGGCATCACCGGCATCTGCGGCAGCGGCATCATCGAGGCCGTCGCCGAGCTCTTCTTGTCCGGCGTCATCGACGCCGACGGCAGCATCAACGGCGGTGCCGCCGAACGCACCGCCCGTGTCGTCGCCGATGGGCGCACGTTCGCGTTCGTGCTCCATCACGGCACACCAGAGCTGCGGGTGACGCAGAACGACGTGCGCGGCATCCAGCTCGCCAAGGGCGCGCTGTACGCCGGGGCTCGTCTGCTGATGGACCGTGCCGGTCTGGAGACGGTGGATGCGGTGAAGCTGGCCGGTGCGTTCGGCAGCCACATCGACCCCGTCTACGCGTTGGTGCTCGGCATGATCCCCGACTGCGATCCCGAGCGGGTCACGTCGGTCGGCAACGCGGCCGGCTCCGGCGCAGTGCGGGCGCTGCTGTCGAACGCGGCGCGCGACGAGATCGCGTCCGTCGCGCGAACGATCACCAAGGTCGAGACTGCGATCGAGCCCCGTTTCCAGGAGCACTTCGTGCAAGCGATGGGCATCCCGCACAGCACCGATCCGTACGCCCGCCTCGGCGCGGTCGTGACGTTGCCCGAGCGCACGGAATCCGCCACACCGACGCGGCAGCGCCGCCGCAACCGCGAGGCCTGACATCACCGTGCCTGAATCCAACTTGGGGGTTGAGATGACCGAGATCAGCGACATCGAGCAGACAGCGGCACCGGCGCGCGAGGGGCGCCGCGGTGGCGGTGGGCGTGCGGCGCGGCAGCTGCTGCGGTCGCACGCGCAGTACGAGTCCGTCCCGTTCCTCACGCGGACGCTGTCGCCGCTCGAGGTGCTCAGTGACGAGAGCATCGCGTTGATCGAGCAGAACGCGGACACCATCCTCGAGCGCACCGGCATGTGGATCCGCGACTACCCGAGCGCACTCGAGCTGTTCCGCAACGCCGGTGCCGAGGTCGAGGGCGAGCGCGTCCGCTTCCCACGTGGCCTGTGCCGCAGCATCGTGCAGTCCACCGCGCCGCGCCAGTACACCCAGCACGGCCGCAACCCGATCCGCAACGTCGAGATCGGCGGCATGAACACCGTGTTCGCCCCGAACTACGGCTCGCCGTTCGTGCGCGATCTGGACAGCGGCCGCCGCTACGCGACGCTCACCGACTTCCAGAACTTCGTCAAGCTGGCGTATTCGTCGCCGTACCTGCATCACTCCGGGGGCACGGTCTGCGAGCCCGTCGACGTGCCCGTCAACAAGCGTCACCTGGACATGGTGTACTCGCACATCAAGTACAGCGACAAGCCGTTCATGGGCTCGGTGACCGCCAAGAGCCGCGCCCAGGACAGCGTGGACCTCGCGCGGATCGCATTCGGCGGCGATCTGCAGGATCGCACGGTGATGACGAGCCTGATCAACGCGTCGTCGCCATTGGTGTGGGACGCGACGATGCTCGGCGCAGCGGAGGTCTACGCCGCGAACAACCAGGCGTGCATCTTCACGCCGTTCATCCTGGCCGGCGCGATGGCCCCGGTGACCACGGCCGGCGTCGCCGCGCAGAGCCTGGCCGAGGCGCTCGTCGGCATGGCGTTCGCGCAGCTCGTGCGCCCCGGCGCGCCGGTCATCCTCGGCTCGTTCGCGTCGTCGATGTCGATGCAGACCGGGGCCCCGACGTTCGGCACCCCCGAGCCGTCGCTCGTGCTCTACGTGATGGCCCACCTCGCCCGCCGGCTGGGTGTGCCGTTCCGCTCCGGTGGTGGGCTGTGCGCGTCGAAGGTGGCCGATGCCCAGGCTGCGTACGAGTCGGCGAACACGATGCAGGCCACCATCCTCGGCGGTGTCAACTTCGTGCTCCACGCGGCTGGTTGGCTGGAGGGCGGCTTGTCGATCGGCTACGAGAAGTTCGTGCTCGACTGCGACCAGCTCGGCATGATCCACACGTTCGTCAAGGGTGTCGACATGTCGGCCAACGGTCAGGCCGTCGATGCGATCTGTGACAACGAGCCGGGTATGCACTTCCTCGGCACGGCGCACACCCTCGCCAACTTCGAGACCGCGTTCTACCGCAGCACCACGGCCGACAACAACAGCTACGAGCAGTGGCTCGACGAGGGCAGCCTCGACGCGAACGCTCGTGCCAATGCGATGTGGAAGAAGAGCCTGGCCGAGTACGAGCCGCCGGCGCTCGACGACGCGATCGACGCCGAACTGCAGGAGTTCATCACCCGGCGCAAGATCGAGATGCCCGACGAGATCGGCTGATCCGCTGCCTGCCGGACAGCCCAGCCCCGCTCGCGATCAGTCCAACTCGAGATCGGGGAACTCGGCCCGCAGCGCATCGACAGCTTCCTGCTCGACGTCGTCGCGCACCGAATGGATGCCGGCTTGCTGCTGACACGCCCGGTCGGCGGCGAAGAGCTCCAGCTCGGTTGCCTGCAAGCGCTTGAACGTCTCCGGCTCGATCTTCTGGGGGACGCCGAACGCGGCGAACGGCGTGCCGTCGGCGAGCACACGCACCACACCCACCATGCCCGTCTGCGGCTGCTGCAAGTCCGCCGGCAACACCTCCAGACCCTGGGCCAACCAGACCAACGACTCCATGTAGGCCGCAGCGTCGTCCACGCCGAGCACCGGCCGACCGAGGATCTCGATCGGGCCGAACTCCGCGAACATGCAGCCGCTCCACGCTTTGCTCGCCTCGACGATCCGCGGATCCTCGTCGAGGGTCCCCGCCAGATCGAAGAGACGCGCCCGGAAGTCCGCGTTGGTTGCGCGGATGTCGCCGGCCGAACTCGCGTTGAGGCCCCGTTGACCACAGGGCACTTCTGTAGAGGGCGGTTGGGACAGCGCGCGGCGCCCCATGGGCTCGGTCGAACCGGCGAACGCGATCATCCACGCCTCGCGATCGGCCTTGCTCAGGGTGTCCAGGTACGCCTGGTTCGTGTCCAGGAACGTCGGGTACGCAACGGGGGTGTCGCTGCTGCCGAACTCGTAGTTGCGCACGACGCCGTAGCCGTACCGCGCGGCGTAGCCGACGGTTCCGGGTGGCGCCTCGCTCGGTGGGGGCACCTCGGGGAATGGCACCGGGGTGTACTCCCAGCCGGACTCGTGCATGCACTCGGCAACGATCCGTTCTTGTTCGAGATGGGCTGCCCGCGCCTCTTCCGCCGTCGGCGTCAAGTTCGCCTGCAACTGCTCCAGAGGCCCCGGCGGATCCAACGGATCGAACTCCGACCCGGCTGGCACTGTCGATCCCACCGCATCGCCGGCAGTCGGGGGAGCTACTCCGCCGCTCGCCGCGGTCTCGCCCGCTGCCGGTGTCTCGCTGGCGGCGGGAGCAGGCTGCGGGCGTTGCGTGGCCGGGGACGATCCGTCGCCGCTGCTGGAGCAGCCGGCGGACATCATCGCCATGGCCAGGGTGGTTGACACGCTCATCGCGCGTAGGACGGAACGTCGCATCTGCTCTCTCTCCTGTGACGTCGCTCTGTTGTCAGCCGCACAACCGAGCAGTGGGTTCCGATCCCGAGCGCATTGCTATCACACCGACTCGTGCGGGGCCACGCGCCTCGGCCGCATCGGCAAGAATGCGTCCGGACTTCAGCCCACGCGGGCCGTCGTCTATTCTTTCCGTCATGCGGGATTCTTCCGCATGACGGTTCGCCGTTCCGGCTAGGATGCGGCGTGCAATTTTCGGAAGGAGTCCACGTGAGCAGCGATTTCCCCACGTCCGCGAATGTCGTCGTGATCGGGGCCGGCATCGTCGGCAACGGTGTCGTCGCCCATCTTGCGGAGCTCGGCTGGCGCGACATCGTCCAGATCGACAAGGGCCCGCTGCCCAACCCGGGCGGCTCCACCGGCCACGCCAGCAACTTCATCTTCCCGGTCGACCACAACCGTGAGATGGCCGCGCTGAACCTCGACAGCCAGCGCCAGTACACCGAGATGGGTGTCAACACCGAGTGCGGCGGCATCGAGATCGCACGCACGCCCGAGCGCATGGAAGAGCTGCGCCGGCGGATGGTGTCGGCCAAGAACTGGGGTATCCCGGCCCAGATGCTCACGCCGGACGAGATCAAGGAGATGGTCCCGTTCATCAACGAGGAGATCCTCCACGGCGGCTGCTACTTCCCGACCGTGTCGGTCGTCGACTCGCTGCGCGCCGGCACCATCTTCCGTGAGCGGGCCCAGGCGCTGGGCGCCCT
>JANNZY010000087.1:0-6513 GCA_031410915.1 Actinomycetes bacterium | reverse complement strand
GTTGAACAACGACAACCAGATCGCCTGGTGTTGCGGCGCGACCCAACCCGCGCTCGACAACACCGGCACGATCACGTTCAGCACCGCCCGCAACGTCACCTGGGCCGGGATGTCGATCACCAACACCGGCATCATCAACGTCGGGAGCGGCACGCTGTACATCCAGACCGTGACTGCACAGCAGTCGGGCAACACGCTGACCGCCGGCACATGGCGGATCGCGAATGGTGCCACGCTGCGAATGACGGGCCCCGACATCCGCACCAACGCAGCCACGATCGCACTCGACGGTCCCACCGCTCGCTTCGTCGACGACTTGCTGCTCGACAAGCTGCGCCTGCTGTCGTCGAACTCCGGCACGATCGAGCTCAGCGGTGGCGCAGTGCTGGCGACCGCATCTTCGTTCAGTCAGACCTCCAGCGGCCGCCTGGTCGTCGTCGCCGCACCGAACGGCGCGGGTCAGCTGCGCAGCGCCGGCACGGCCACGCTCGGCGGTGTCATCGAGGGACGCGTCACGCCCGGCTTCGAGCCGAACACGACGCCGTACGTCGTACTCGACGCCGACTCGCTGATCGGCACGTTCGCTTCGGTGACGGGTCCGTTCGACGTCACCTACGACACGTCGGCGGGTCAGGTCCTGCTCACCTCGAACGATCCGCTCGCCGGCTGTGGAGCAGTGTGGACCGGCGTGGCCGGCGACGGTTCGTTCGCCACCTCTGCCAACTGGCGCGCCAATGCCGTGCCGGGCGCCACTGACATCGTGTGCATACCCGACGGCTCGGGTGTCGTGACCCATGCCGGTGGCACCACGACGATCGCGCGGCTGCGAATCCTCGGTTCGACAGGCGACACCGGGCTGCGCGTCACCTCCGGCAGCCTGACGATTACGGGAGAGAGCGACGTGTCGGGCCGCCTGGAGCTGCGCGGAGGTGGGATCACGCTCGCTTCGACGCTCCTCGTGAGCACGGAGCGGGGAGCCGGCACGTTCACATGGACCGGCGGGACGCTGGCGGGCGCCGGCTCGTTGCGGCTCGGAGCGGGCACGACCGGCACGATCACCGGCACCGACCCCAAGACGTTGTCCGGGGAGTTGGTCAACGAGGGAACGTTGACGTGGGCCGACGGTGACATCGAACTCGCCACGGGCGCGCTCTTCGACAACCATGGCGACTTCGAGATCACTGGCGGCGACGTCATGTCCAGTGCGGTGGGCGCCGGCCAGGCCCGCCTGACCAATCGCGCCGGCGCAACCATCCACACCGCCGGCACCGAAGCAGCCAACATCGGTGGACGCGACGTCGACGTCGACAACGCCGGAACGATCAGCGCCGACGGACCACTCGGCATCACCGGCAACGACAACAGCACCTCCAGCGGCGCGATCTTGCCGCTCAGCGCAGAGATCGACTTCCTCGCCGGCGCCTGGGAGATCACCGGCACGATCCAGTCCGTCGCCGAGCTCAGCGTCCTCAACGCCACCCTTCACTTCAGCGCCGACAGCAACATCGCAATCTCCCACCTCAGCCTGTTCAGCGGCACGGTCGACTTCGACCAGGATCCCGGCGCGTCCGCGTTCGTAGCGCGCCTGGACCTGCACCTCGAGTCCGTCGTCGACGGCACCCATCAGATCATCCTCGACGAACTCAACTGGCACGGCGGCACCATCGCCGGCCGCATCCTGCTCGACCTCGACGCCGAACAAACACCCACCGGCACGATCACCGGCACCGACCCCAAGACGTTGTCCGGGCAGCTTCGAAACGAGGGTGTCATCACGTGGAGCGAGAGCGACATCACGGTCACGAGCACGGGCGACCTCGCCAGCCCTGGCGACATCGTCGTCACGACGGCCGGCACGGTGACCCTCGCATTCGACGACGGCAGCGCGCCGTACGAGAACTTCGGTCTGTTGAAGGTCGGGCCGGGTCGACTGGTGGTGACCGGCACCGACATGGTCAATGCCGGCGTGGTGGACGTCGGCAGCAACGGCACGCTGGCGGTGCACGGCGACCTCGACCAGTCGAGCGAGGGCCAGTTCAGCGTCGCGCTCGCCGGCCCGGCGCCTGCGACCGAGCACGGTCAGGCAATCGTCACGGGTACCGCGACGCTCGCCGGCGCGCTGTCCATCACGACCGTCGCGCCCTACAGCCCCACCAGCGGCTCGCACCGCATCGTCGACGCAGGCGCTGTCGAGGGCGTCTTCGCGACCGTCACCGGTACGGCCGTCGGCAATGGCTCGGAGTACGTTCTCCGCGTCGACGCCGCCAACGGCGACGTGCTGCTCGACGTGTCCGACGAAGTGCACCTGGCGATCGAAGGCGACGTCGCCGTGTCGGAGATCGCCGGCGACATCGAGGTCCAGGTGAGCATCGACCACCCGGTGTCCGACATCGTGCACCTGACCTACGTCACCGAGGCGGGGACTGCGACCGAGGACGTCGACTTCGAGGGCATCATCGTGGCCACCGCGATCCCTGCGGGCGAGGTGACCGGCGTGCTCACTTTGCCGTTGCTGGAGGACCCGTTTGCCGAAACAGACGAGACGCTGACCTTGCGCATCACCGCTGTGGACGCAGCCGGGCGCAACGTGATCGTCGACGACGGCGACGCGCTCGTGACGATCGTCAACGACGACGGACCGATTCCGCAGCTCGGGTTCGACGGCGACGTCGCAATCAGCGAGGGCGACCTCACTGTTCCGATCGAGCTCTCGCTGGATCGCGCCTACCCCGTCGACTTGCAGGTGACCATTGCGAGCCAGGACGGCACGGCGACTGCCGGCGACGACTACGACGCCGTGTCAACCACGATCACCATTCCTGCGGGCGACGTGCAGGCCGCCGTGGGCGTGCCTCTGCGGGGTGACGACGCTCCCGAGTCCGACGAGACTCTCACGCTGGAGATCGTCGTCGTCGATCCGCAGGGCGGAGTCGTCGAGGTGGTCGTGCCGTCCGCACTCGTGACCATCGTCAACGACGACGAGTTCGTCGAGCCAGTCGTCACGATCGCCACGTCGTTGCTGGCCGAATCGGCCGGAATCGCCGTGATCAACATCGTGGGCACCGGCGGCAACACTGCGATCGACGTGCCCGTCACCGCCATCGCCGGCACGGCGCAGACCCCATCGGACTTCACCATGCCGGCACAGGTGGTCCATGTGACCCCGAACTCGGTGACGCCCGTCGTGTTGACCGTGGTGAACGACGTGCTCGACGAGAACGACGAGTTCTTCTCGGTGAGCGCTGGTGCCGTCCTGGGTCTTGTGACGATCGTCGATGACGACGTCGCGCCAATTGCGGTCATCGATGGCCTCACGATCACCGAAGGTGATGCCGGCGAGATCGACGCGCCCATCGTGGTGCGACTGGTGGATCCCTTCACCGGTCTATTGCCCCAGGAGTCCGGCAAGCTGGTCATCCTCACGGTGAGCACCGCCGACGGAAGTGCACTTGCGGGCGAAGACTACGTCGACACAGCTGACATCATGCTGTTCCAGCCCGGCGAGACCTCCAAGACGTTCGCCGTACCGATCATCGGCGATGGAACCGACGAGGACGACGAGACGTTCTCGGCAAGGCTGTCGGCAGGTGGCCCCGCCGTGACGGTGGCCGACGGCGAGGACGCGGTCGTGCGCATCATCGACGACGACGGCGTTGCGACCCCGCTTGCGCAACAGCTTCGCGACGGCGGCGCCGCGGTCTGGCCGGTACTGGCGCTGTGGGGCGACGTCTTCCAGCTGGACCAGTTCGACAACGCGCAGGCAGGCATCGATCCGTTCGAGTTGCCGGTGCTCACCGACGACCTCGCCGACGTCTTCGGCACACGCAACGCTCTCGGCGCGCTCCCCGATCCGCTCGGCGATCTGAGTGACGATCTCGACCAGATGCTGGGGCAATTGGAGACGCGCGGGTTCGTGGTGGAGTGGGTCGAGGGTGGCGTCGGCGGCCGACCGACACCGCCGACTGCGTCCGACCGCATCCAGCTCCGCTACCAGACCACGCTCGCCGACCTCACCCAGGTAGCCGGCTTCGTCGGTGATGGCTTCAACGACGAGATGACCGGAGTGCTCGATGGGCTCGCCTCGACGCTCGGTCTTGACGCGTCCCTGGCGACGACCGCCGATCTGACGTTGACGTTGGTAATCGGCGTCGACGACGACGGTTTCTACGTCGGCAGCGGGACAGCCGTCACGCTCGCCGTTGACGGCACGGCCACGCTCGCCGGCACTGCGATCATCGGAGGTGGTGCCGCAGCGATCTCCGGCGACGCGTCGATCGACCTCGACATCTCGCTGTTCGCCGCGCGCGGCCCGGCGCGGGTGCGCACCACAATTCTCGCCGCGGACCCACGCACATACCTCACTCCGGCGGTTTCTGGAACCGCGACGATGGCGCTGGCGACCACGCAAGCGCCGTTGGTGCTCGCGGTCGCGAGCACGTCCACGGCCACCATCGACGCCCAGTTCAACACCTCGGTCGACCACGTCACCGAGCTCGACGGGTCGCTGACCCTTGCGACGCTCGACGTCGATGTCCACGGCACGTTCGACGGCGCAGCGTGGCAACTGCACGGCGAGGCGGAGGAGACAACGGCTCCACGGCTCGGCGGCTTCGCGGTGCGCAACGTGGTGGTCGACGCCACCATCGACTCCGCTACGTTCTCGGGCGCGCTGCAGTCCGACCTCGAGCTACCGCTCGGTGGGTCCGGGCAGACGACCGCCCGGCTCACCGCGACGTTCGATGGCAACGCTCTGCACGCCACTGCGCACGTCGAACTGGACGACGAAGCGTTCGGGGCTGCGCCGGCGCTGGTCTACCTCGCCGGCGTCACAGCCGATGTCACCCTCGATGCCGACGTCGCCGCCGGCACGTCAGACGTCAGCGTGGTGCTTCATGCGGACACGATGGTGGTGCTGCCCCAGCCCGCTGCGCCAGGTGTCGTACCCGATGGCGCTGCCACGGCGACGGACATCGACGCGCTCGTCGATTCGGACGGCAACGTCACGATCCACGCAGGAACCGTGAGTGGCACGCTCGGCGGCCTGCTGCAGTTCGAGCTGACCGATGTCGATCTCGCGTTCGGGCCGGACGCTCCCACGCATGTCTTCGACGTCGCGTCCACGACGGCCACCCTGGCGCAGCTCGGCGACCTGTCCGTGACCCTGACCGGCTTCCATCTCAACCGCAACGGCTCCTTCGGAGCATCGACGGTGGTCGTCGATCCCGGTACCGCCACGGAGCAGCTCGGCGTCGCCGGCATCTTGCCCTTCGACATCTCCAGCGTGGTGATCGAGTTCCCCGACACGGAGGACCTCGACACGTTCCTGGCCACCGTCGAAGGTGGCTTCGACTTCGCCGCGATGAGCACACTGCCATTCGATCCGATCATCGGCATCGGTGGCGCGGCCGTGTCGGCAGCATCCCCGGCCGAGGAGAACCACTTCACGTTCACGATCGCGGTGGATTCCCTCAGTGGCGGAGCGGTGCGGCCGTTCGACTTCGGTCCGATCACGCTCGGCTTCGACGATCTTGCGATCGGCACGACGACCATCTCGGCCGCGCTCACACTGGGCGGCTACGAAGCCGGCGAGTGGGTCGACGACTTCGGTGGCACGATCACGCTGGGTGGCGCGATCGACGTCGTGTCCGGCGACGCCACCGTGGCGGTGGCCGGATCGCTCGATCCCGATGCCGGTGAGCTCTCGCTGACGGGTTCGTTCACCGTCTCGGCCGAGCTCGGCGACGACGTGAGCATCGACGACGCCACGCTGCACTTCGCGCTCGGTGTCGACTTCGCTGACGGAGCCTTCACGTTGACCGGACCGACGCTCGACGGGGCCGACATCGGCAGCGTTGTGATCCACTTCGGTGACCTGATGCGACTCGAAGCCGAAGGAGTCGACATCGACTTCGCGCCGGTCGCCGGCGCACCGCTGATCACGTTCGACTCCATCGGCGTGGTCTTCGACGAGGGCGCCGACGTGCTCGCGGGCTGGGGCGGCACTGCCGGTCACGTCGGCATCGCGGCCGACTTCACACCGGTTCTGCTCCCCGGCTTCTTCGTCGACATCACCGTGCCCGCGGACGAGCGCTTCGGCCTGCCCGAGTTCATCCCGCTGGTGGTGAGCGAGGTGGGCATCACGTTCCCGGACATCGACCTCGGGAACCTGCCCGAGGGCGGCCTCGCACCATCGGATCTGGCCGGCTTCGCCATCAGATTCTCCGGCGGGCTCGAGGCCAACGACACCTGGCCGATCTCCGCAGCCGTGAGTGGCCTGGAGATCGATCTCGGCAAGCTCGTTCGCGGCGAGTTCCCGATCACGAACCTCGACGCCGTCCGGTTTGGCGTCGAGCCGTTCGAGCTGGCGCCGGGCTTCCGCATCGGTGGAGGGCTGCAGCTCGGTGTCATCGACGTCGACGGATCGACCGCACCCGGCGAGCAGATCGAGTCGGTGTTCTACGGCCGCATCTTCGGCACGTTCGAGTACGAGGGCATCGGCGCCGGCATCGACCT
>JANNZY010000086.1:0-70433 GCA_031410915.1 Actinomycetes bacterium | reverse complement strand
TCTCGACATCGTCACGCACTACACCACTGCGTTCCTTCGGGACACGCTCGACGCCGACCCCGAAGCTCGGGCCGCCCTCGCCGGCCAGCAGCCCACCCTCGACAACGTCGAGTACAACACAACAAATCAGCCCTGACGAGCGATCAGCCACGAGAACAAGGCGATCGGACTCGGCTCGGGGCATTCGTGGATCTCTGCGATGGGGATGGGCACGATGCGTTCACAATGGGCGGCATGGCACGCCTTGCTCAACGCGTATGCGTCCCATCCGGGGGTGGCGCATTTCGGGCAGCGCACTGCGAGGCGAGCTGCCAAATCGTTGCTCGGCTCTGCGATCACCGGTCGGCGTGTCGGGCAGTGGTGCGGTTCCTCCAGTCCACAATGCCACTTTCGTCCTGCTCAGCGATCTACTCCGTTGAACGCACCGCCCGCCCAGAAACGCCCTCGCGCAACGAAAGATGGACAACTCGATGGCAGCCGAGGCTAATGGTCCGTCAGTTACTACCTCTGAGCTGGTATTTCTTGCGCCCCCGGTAGGATTCGAACCTACGACACACGGTTTAGGAAACCGTTGCTCTATCCCCTGAGCTACGGGAGCGGACCTCGTGCTCCAGAGTCGGCGGCGGGGCGCTGGTTTTGGAAGCGCACACATCATAGGAACCGACCCTCGTCCATCGATTGGTCACGCGAAGCGAGTCGATGCGCCCACCGGGTGCGCGAGGACGTGCGCTACGGGAACAGGGGGGCGTGGTCGCAGTTGACGATGTCGCCGTATTGGGACGGGATGCCGGGGCTGTCGGGCACGGTCTGGTCGGGCAGCGGGTTCAGTGTTGCCGCGGTGAAGTTGTGCTTGATCTCGCTCGTGGTGACGAGCCAGTCGCCACCTGTTTGCTGCTCGGCGGTGACGACGCTGTAGTGGACCTGGCCGGCCCCACGATCGCAGAACAGGCCGGTGTACGGGCCTTGCTGCGACACGCGAATCGAGAACGGCGACCCTCCGGTCGTCCACGGCTGGATGCAGTAGTCGCGCGTCAACGTCAAGAAGGCGAGGAACGCGCTGCCCGCGTTGCCGGCACCGATGGCGAGCACCGCCACGGGCGGTGGCGTGGGAGCGCCGAGGGAGTGGTCGAAGTCCTCGAAGCTGATCTGCACCGTGTCGGCGAAACCGAGCGGCAGCTCGACGTCACTCTGTTGGCCGATCGCAAGGCGGGCGTGCACATGCGGCACGCCGGCCAGCGAGTAAGACGTGACCTCGTCGGCCACCGCGTCGCCGTCGATGTCGCCGTCGATGGTGACGGAATCGGTCGCGCCTGCGGGCACCGGACCATCGCCTGGGCACGGGCCGGTCGCCGGAATCGATGTCGGCGTGGTCGTGGTCGGCGCGTCGGTCGCCGGCGGCACGGTCGTCTCCGGCATCGTCGTCTCCGGCACTGTTGTCGCGACGGTCGTCGGGGCGGCCGTCGTGCTCGGCGCGGCCGTCGCTGCGACCGTCGAGGACGTCGCTTCGGATGTGTTCGGAGCGATCGACGTCGTCGAGCCGAGGACGGTCGACGAAGCGGCGGGGAGGTCGTCGTCGCTCGAACACGCGCCAGCGAAGACCGTGCACGCCACCAACAACGCGCCGACGCGAAGCATGTCTGCAGTATGACGCACTCGACCGCGCCGCCGTGGGCAACCACGAAGTCGTATCAGCACATCCATGAGCCGGTCTTTCCGTCGCGTAGTATCCCCACACCAACTCTGAGTGCTCGAGAGGCAGACTCGTGAACCGCACCCGCCATGGCAATCGCATCACCCTCACCGTCGCGGGGGTGCTCACCACAGCACTGCTCACCGGTTGTTCGAGCGACTCCAAGACACTGTCGTCGGGCGACTTCGCCGACGAGATGAGCAGCGTTTGCCGCACCGCGACGCGATCGCTGCGCGACCTGGACGAGACCGACCCGTCGTCGTACGGCTCGGACCTCGTCGACATCGTCGAGACAGCGTTCGACGATCTCGACGCGTTGAAGCCGTCGAGCAAGGACAAGAGCGACTTCGAGGACTTCACCGGCAACGTCGACGACCAAGCGTCCGCGGCGAAGAAGATGGCGCGCGCGCTGGACGACGGCGACTACGACGCAGCCGCCGAGGAGTACGCCACGTTCCAGGACCTCGGCAAGGACAACGACGACATCGCCGATGGGCTCGGCGCCGACCGTTGCGTCGGCATGTTCGACACGGTCGTCGTGCCGGTCGACACCAGCGTGACGGTGCCCGAGGAGACGACCCCTGCCACCGATCCGCCCGCGACCGACCCGCCCGCGACAGATCCGCCCGCGACCATTCCGGACATCACGCCGCCGGCCACGCCTGCGCCACCCATGACGGTGCCGATGACCGCTCCCCCGGCGACGTCGCCGATGGCACCACCGCCGCCGATGACGGGTAGCGGCACCGAGAGCCTGGCCGACTTCTACCTGGCGCCGCCCGGATACGAGTGGGACGCCGACGTCAGCCAAACCCTCACGGGCGTCTTCTTGCCGCCGTCAGACGACCCGGCGCTCGGACCGGTGCTGCTGTCCTACGGCGTCGGAGCCGCGCTGCCCGCCGGTGGTGCCGGTCCGGCCATCATCGCCCGGATCGCGTCGCTCACCACGCCGTACACCGGTGACCTGGCGGTCGCTCTGCTCTCGTTCGTCGGTGTCGGTCAGGGATTCCAGCAGATCGTCACGCCGGGTGGGTTCGACGCGATCCTGTGGGCCGGCACCGATTCCGGCGAGACATACGATCTCGTGATCTCGTTCTTCGGTGCCGACGCGGTGATGGTGCAACAAGAGGTCGGCTACGACCCGGCCGCCAGCCTGGATGCCTTCATCAACGCCAATCTGGCCGGCTGACCCGACTCACCCTGCGATCCCGAAGTCACGGCGACGCCGTCAGCGCATGGCGGCGACTTCGGGCGGCAACGGCACGCGAGCTTCGGCATAGGCCTTCACGGCGCGCTCGATGAGCTCGCGGTTGCTGCGGCCATTGGCGACAGCAACGGCAGCGGCGTACTGCTGCCGGTTGGACTCGTCGACGGGCGGCAGGTCGATCGCCTCGACCGCTTCGAACCAGAGCAGCTCGGATCGCCAGCCCGCCGGCGACACCCGGTCCGGGTTCGCGGCCAGGCGAGCGCACACGGACCCGAGTGACTGCGGGTTGCGGGCCAGCTTGACGGCGACGACATCGGCGATCTCGTCGGCGTGGCCGCGCACACTGAACTCCAGCTTGCGCAGGGTGGCCTTCGCCAACGCGCCGAGACCGAGCAGCAAGATCGCGATCAGCCCGGTGCTCCACAGGATCGTGTCGCCGTAGTAGCCGACCGCGGCAACGAGGCCGAACAACGCCGTGCCGAGACCAACGATGACGGAGCTGAAGCGTCGGGCGCGAGCCAACGCGACCATCCCGGACGTGACCCAGTGCGAGTCCAACGCCCACAGATGGCCGAGCTCGTGGGCGCACATCGCCTCCAGCTGGTCGCGGGTGAGGCTGGAGCAACCGCTCGTCACCACGAGTGCGCGGGTCGTGCGTGATCGCAGCGACATCGCGTTGGGCACATCGTCCTGGGTCACGTACAGCTGCGGTGGTGACTTGCCGATGCCGATCGACAGCGCTTCGACGACGTTGACGAGTTGAGCCGCGGAGGCACGGTCCAACGGCACGGCTTCGATCTCGCGCAGCACCTGCGGAGACGCGCCGCGCCAGAAGTACCAGAACGCGCCGATGAAGCTGATCGCGATCGCGAGCAGGCCGAGCGCGCCGGCACCACCCGGCGCCCACGTCCAGACCGGAGCGTCGACGATGGACTTGTGGGTGAAGAAGCTCCACGCCCGCGCCGCGGCGGCGAACAAGATCATGACGAGCGCGGCGGCGCTGACTGCGAACACCGCGACGCCCGCGAAGCACGCCACCACCGCACTGATCCTGGCCCAGCCTCGCCGTCGATCGAGACCGACCACCGGTGTCGTCTGCATCGCTCCATCTTGCCCGGCCCGGATCAGGCGGTGCTGCGATGGCCGCTGGCGTCAGGTCGTGGCGGTGCCTTTGGGGGGCGGGTCGACTCGCTGCTGCAACACGCGTACAGCGCCGCCGAGATCGGCGAATGCGATGCGGCGACCCATGATTCCCAGCAGCAGGCTCAGCGCGGGTCCGTGGACGATTGCGTTACCCACGCCCCACGTGCCGTCGCGATCGGTCGCCACGAACCGCAGCCCGCGGATCCGCGACGCGGGCACGAATCCGATCGCTCGGCCGGCGGTGACGAAGCGCAGCGCGGCATCGACTCGCTCGAAGGGATAGTCGCGAGTGATCCCGAGCGGACGACGCACGTCCTCGCCGTGCACGATCAGATCGGCCAGCGGTGCCACCGCCCGGCCGGGTGGATGGCGACGGTCGCCCGCGAAATCGCGCAGTTGACGGACGATCCCGTCGATCGGCCGGGTGGCCATCTGCTGTGTGATGCCGTCGATCGCCCGATCGAAGGACAGCTGCTCGCCGAGAACACGGAACATGAGGCGCGGTCCGGAGACGTTGAACAGCATCGTCAGGTGCGCGGCAACGTGCTTCACCGACCACCCCGCGCAGAGTGACGACGTTGCCAGCTGGGCCGGCGTCAGCGACGCGAACAGTTCGGCCAGCCGCAGCCGCTCGTCGGTGATCGCGGCGACGACGTCAGCGTCGTTCACGATGCCGCAGCCGAGCGTGCCCCGGGCGCTGGACGATGCAGTACTGCGGTGGCCGGCGTGAAGCAAAGCATCGGGCCGTCGTCGGTGGTCGCGATCGTCGCGGTGCCGTCGACGATGAGACTCATCCCCGCGGCGTGCGCCGGCGGGTACAGCAGCGTGACCGTCGGTCGCGCAGTGATCGACGCAGCGGTTCCCCCGCTGACCGACGCCCGCAAGGTGCCCGTGGCGCCATCCCACTCCGGGGTGACGGCGAGGATGCGTGGCAACGCTTGATCCGACGTCGTGAGCACGTAGCACCACCCGATCTGCGCCTCGATCGCATCCGGCAGGCCCTCGATCGTCACGGCAACACTCATCCAATCACGATAAGGGATTGCTGGGCCGTCCGTAGACTGCCGCGATGGTTCGGGCACCGTGGCGGCGGGACGACGACGAGGGTGACGACGGGCGACCCAGCGACGCGAAGCGACGCAGCGCGGGGCCGGACTTCTGGGAGATGGTGCGACGGGCCCGCACGACGACGGATCCGAACGAGATCGAGCATCTCATCAGCCTTCGACAACCGCAGATCGACATCGTGTTCGCGTCACGAATCGATCTGGGCTGCTCGATGCTCCGGCGGTTGGCAGCCGCGTCCGACGACGATGTTGCGCTGACGGCGATGGCGAACCCGCTCATCGACGCGCGAGCCATCCGCGAGGTCCTTCGAAGGCATCCACTCAGAGCGTGGAGTCGTCTCGTGCGACGCGAGTTGGTCGCCAAGCCCGACGCACGCCGGACGTCGCTCTGGATCTCCGCTCGCAGCCCGCACTGGGACGTTCGTCGCAACGTCGCCGCGCATCCAGCCACACCGGCTCGACGCCTGGTCGGCCTGGCCAAGGATGGCTCGTGGAGTGTGCGCGCCGCTGTGGCGACGAACGTCGCTGCCCCCTCCAAGGCCATACAGCGTCTCCTCACTGATCATCCCGCGGTGCGGTTGGAGCTGGCCACGAACCCGTCGCTGTCGACCGCGGTGGTCGACATGTTGCTGGGCGATCCAGACACCTCGATCTCCGGCATCGCGTCCGGCCATCCAGAGGCGTCACCGGATGCACTGGGCAGGTTGCTCGACCGCGACGACACGCCCCCGTGGATACGAGCGAGGATCGCGAAGAGTCCGGCCTGCCCGGCGGGTCGGCGCGACGAGATCCTGACGTGGGTCGCGCTCGGCGGTGCCGGTCCGGGCGACCCGACGTTCGACCCGCGCACGTGCATGGTCAATCCGATCGATGCCACACGGCCCGTTGCCGACTTCGTCGCGCCGATCGCGCCGACACTGACGAGCCCGCTGTGGCCCGTGCGTCTCGCGATGCTCCGACAAGTACGTGCGCCAGAAGCATCACTGCACCGCGTCGCGGCACGGGACATCTCGCCGAACGTTCGTCGACGCGCCGCCGAGTTCCGCTCGCGCAGCACGTTGCTCGAGCTGAGCGGCGATCGTGATGCTTTGGTCCGTTCGGCGGCGCAGCGACTGGGAGGCCGAGTAGGGAGCATGCGACCGAGACGGGTGCCCGTCGTGATCGGCGGACTGGCCGTCGCCGTACTGCTCGCCGTCGTTGCGGAGTGGGATGCGAGCACCGGGTCCGACTCCTCCCCGCCGGTCACGCTGCCGTTCACCGTGCCGGAAGATCTCGTGCTGGGGCCCGGCGAATCTCGCCGATCGGCGACGCAGGTGGTGCCGAACGTTGCCACCATCGCGCTCGAGACGTTCGGCGGCCTCGCAAGCGTGCGCATCGATGCGCTGACCCCGCTCACTGTGATCAGCATCGATGGACTGGGGGTATCGGACCTACCCGCTCATGTTTCGGTCGGGGAGACCCGGTCGTGGCTCGGCGCGAATCTCGATTCAACGCGGATCAGGGTCGAAGTCGACGGGATCGTGTCGGAGTACACGATCGCGTTCGCCTCGGACTCGCCCAACGATACGTCGGTGAAGGAGGTCTCTGGAGTGAGAGGGGTCGACAGCGATGGATGAGACCACTCGACGAGCGTTGGCGATCGCCGTGGCGGCTCGCGTGCCGGTGTTGCTGTGGGGCGGGCCGGGCGTGGGCAAGACCTCGGCGATCCGCCAGCTTGCTGCGGCGGCGGACCTGCCCTGCGAGATCGTGATCGCGAGCATCCGTGAACCGAGCGATTTCGCCGGTCTGCCAGTGGTCGGCAACGACGGGTCGGTGTCGTTCGCGCCACCGGCGTGGGCGCACCGCCTGGCCGCGCACGGTCACGGAGTGCTGTTCCTGGACGAGGTGTCGACGTCTCCCCCGGCGGTGCAGGCCGCTCTGCTGCGGGTGATCCTGGAGAACATGGTCGGCGATCTGCGCCTGCCGGACGAGGTCGCCATCGTCGCCGCGGCGAACCCGCCCGAGGACGCAGCGGACGGCTGGGATCTGGCTGCGCCACTCGCCAACCGCTTCTGCCATCTCGATTGGAACGTGGACGCGCAGACGTGGATCGACGGTTCACTGGGCGGTTTCGCGGCGACGACGATGCCAGCGCTCGTCGATCTCGAGCGCCACGTCGTGCGGGCCACGGCCACGGTCTCGGCGTTCATCGCCCACCGCCGCACGCTGCTGTACTCACCGCCGGCCGATGCCGCCACCGCCGGTCGGGCATGGCCGTCGCCACGATCGTGGACGATGGCAAGCCGGCTGCTCGGGGCAGCCACTGCGGCCGGGGCGAACGCGGACGTGACTGCGGCGTTGCTGCGCGGCGCGGTCGGGCCGGGTGCCGCGCTGGAGTTGCTCGGCTGGCAACGCGAGCTCGGCCTGCCCGATCCGGAGGCCGCGCTCGCGGACCCGACGTCGTTCACGGTGCCCGAGCGCGGCGACCGCGCCTACGCCGCGCTGACCGGACTGGTCGGCGCGGTGCTCGCCGACAACACGCCGGCGCGCTGGGCCGCGGCCTGGCACGCGATCGCCCACGCGACCGCCACCTCGCATCCGGATCTCGCCGTACCGGCCGTACGAGCATTGATCAGGAACCGGCCCGACGGTGCGATGCCGCCGCGCGAGGTGCTGACGTCGATGGCCCCCGTGCTGCGCGCAGCCGGCATGTTCGATCAACTCGGGGGCGGCGCGTGACGCGATCCGACGATCCGGCCACGTCGGCGCAGCGGCCCGGGTCGACCGTCGGTGGCCGATGCCCGTGACCACCCCGGTACCGTCATCAGCGTCGCCGGCGGCGAACGCTGCGTTCGACGGGCTCAAGCTCGCCGCGGCTCGGCTTCGCGCGGCCGAGCGTCAGCCGTTCCTGGCGGTCGCGCTGTATGCGCTGGTGCCAGTGGCAGCGCCGGGACTGGGCACGTTCGCGGTGGACGAACGATGGCGGCTCTCCATCGACCCGGCGACGCTGGACCAGTGGCCGATCGACGTCGTCACCGTTGCGCTGCTGCACGAGGTCGGCCATGTCGTGCGCGATCACGCCGGCCGCGCCCGCGACGAAGGCGTCGACGAGGAGACGAAGGATCGCTGGAACATCGCCGGCGACGTCGAGATCAACGAGGCGCTCACACTCGACGGCTGCGACGTGCCGGAGACGTGGTGCTCGGCGGCGATGCTGCGCCTGCCCGCCGGTCGCGCCGCGGAGTTCTACTTCCGCGAGTTGCGACGCGACCCTCGCCTCCCGCCCGCTTTCGGTTGCGGCTCCGGCGCGCACGGCGTCGAGCCGCGCCGCGATGGCGATGGCGACGGCGAGGGCGTGACGGGGATCGAGCGCGACCTGATTCGGGCCGAGGTGGCCCGCTCCATCCGCGCCGGGGTGTCGTCACGGCCGGACTCCATCGCCGGCAGCTGGGTGCGCTGGGCCGACGCCTGCCTCGACCCGCAGCTCGACTGGCGTCAGCTGTTGCGCGCCGCCGTGCGCCAAGGGGTGGCCGTGACCTCGGGAGCCACTGACTACACGTATCAGCGGCTGTCGCGCCGCCGCCAGCCGAATGTGGTGCTGCCGGCGACGGCGAGGAGCGTGCCCGCGGCCGCGATGGTGATCGACACCTCGGGCTCGGTGGGCGACGCCGAGCTCTCGCTCGCCGCGACAGAGGTGCACGGCTGCCTGCGCCATCTCGGTGTTCGACGCGACCTGCTGTCCGTGTGGGCCACCGACACCGTCGCTCAGCGAGTTCCGACGTCGGTGTTCGCCAGCGGCCGGCGCGCTCGACTGACGGGCGGTGGTGGCACGGACATGGGCACCGGCATCGAAACCGCGCTGGCCAGCCGGCCTCGCCCCGGGCTGGTGGTCGTGATCACCGACGGGCACACGCCGTGGCCGGCGCGCGCTCCAACAGCGCGAGTGGTGGTCGCGCTGCTGCCGTCGCCACTGGTACCCGACCCGCCGCCGGCGTGGGCGACGGTCGTCCGTGTCATGCCGCGCAGCGACGCGACCTGATCGCGCGTCATGCATCGAACCATGGCTCAGTGGCCAGGTCCGCTTCAACGATCTTTCGGTCCTCGTCGTCGGCGATCTCGATCGCGGCGGCCTGGTCGCGCTCCACCCGGGCATCGTCCAACTGTCCGAGGCACGCAAGTGCACGGGCCCGAGCCTCGTGCGCGTAAGCCAGGTCGAAATCACGCAGGTCGTGCGCGACGCACGTCGCCATCACGATGTCGGCGTGGTGCAGAGCCAGCGGGCCGTTGCCGCGCACGACCCACACGCGTGACAGCAACCAGTTGGCGCGGGCCGTGTTCGCCGGTCCGGTTCGCGATGCCCTCGCCCAATGGTAGGCGGCGGCGTACGCCGACAGCGTCATCTGCTCGTCGTCCTCGTCGGTCCGCTCGGCGTCGGGTTTGCCGAGCCAGTCCCACGTGCCGTTGTTGGCGGCGACGCCCTGGGCGCGGTGCCATTCGCCCTCCGGGTCGGCGGTGGCGGTGGCGGCCAGCGCCGGATCGTCGACGTCGCCGAGCGCGTCGCCGGTCTCCAGCAACGTCTTCAGCCCGTGCACGACCGTGAGCCAGCCGGTGCGCGCCGACTCCCACGACAGCGGGCTCTGGAACAGGTCGACGTGGCGCAAAGTCAGTCGCGTCGCGCCTCCGGCCGGCGTGATCTCCCACTCGACTCTGCTCGGTGGCTCGGCCGCAAGCGCGGCGTCGTACAGGAAGCGGAACGACATCGTCAGCTTGCGCCCCGGCTCGGCCTCGTCGATCACTCCCTCGATCGCCGACTCACCGTTGGGGAGCACGTAGCGGTAGCCGTCGCCAGCGCCGAATCCGCTGTCCACCGAGGTGCCGTGGAAGTAGCGAACGGTGAACGCCGGGTCGGTCAGCGCTTGCCAGATCTGCTCGGGAGTGGCCTTGATGTAGATCTCGTGGATGTGGCGGGTGATGGTCATGCGGTGCGCTCCTCGGAACGTACGGGTCGGTCAGGGTTCGGTGATTCGAGCTGGGCGCGCAGACCAGTCATCGCTCGGGTGAACGGCTGCGCGTACTTGGAGATCCAGCGGTCCTGGATCACTTGGATCGGGACCGGGTTGAGGTAGTGACGCTTCTCGCGGCCGACCTTGTCGGTGACGACGAGATGCGCGGCGGCGAGCACGCTGAGGTGTTTCATCACGCCGAAGCGGGTCAGATCGGAAAGCACCGTGCACAGCTCGCCGAGCGTCTGGCCGTCGCGCTCGAACAGTGAATCGAGCAATGCACGGCGACCCGGATCGGCGAGGGCACGGAAGACGTCGATGTCGCCGGCGTCGTCCGAGTCGGATGCGTCGTTGGCCTCGGGTGCCTCGGTCGGCGCGATCACGGCCTGCAGAATAGGTGACCGATTGGTCACATGTCAACATCCGACAGAGAAGCGGCAATTCCCGATTGATTCACTCGGGTATCTCGGCATACTGTGTCACGGCACCGAAACGGGGGCCGGCACCGTCGCCGGGCACGCAGCCTCGTTGAGCACTCCAGGAGAGATCATGACCGTTCGCCTCGGCGACATCGCCCCCGACTTCGAAGCCCCCACCACGCAGGGCGACATCAAGTTCCACGAGTGGCTGGGTGACAGCTGGGGGGTGCTCTTCAGCCATCCGAAGGACTTCACCCCCGTGTGCACCACCGAGCTCGGCTACGTCGCCAAGATCAAGCCCGAGTTCGACAAGCGCAACGTGAAGATCATCGGGCTCTCCGTCGACCCGGTCGACAGCCACCTCAAGTGGGAGGCCGACATCGCCGAGACGCAGGGCACACCCGTCAACTTCCCGATGATCGGCGACCCCGACCGCAAGGTCGCCGACCTCTACGACATGATCCACCCGAACGCGAACGACACGCTCACGGTGCGGTCTGTGTTCGTCATCGGGCCGGACAAGAAGGTCAAGCTGCAGATCACCTACCCGGCTTCCACCGGGCGCAACTTCGACGAGATCCTGCGGGTGATCGACTCGCTGCAGCTGACCGCGAAGCACAAGGTGGCCACGCCGGCGAACTGGAAGAACGGCGAGGACGTCATCATCGGTTCGGCTGTCACGAACGAGGAAGCAGCCGAGCTGTTCCCGCAAGGCTGGACCACCGTCAAGCCCTACCTGCGCACGCTCCCCCAGCCGACCTGATCCTTCAGAGCAGGTTCTGCTCGACCCACGCCCGCACTGCAGGAGCCAGCCGATCGAGATGGTCGGCTGGCTCGTGTCGTATCTGGGTCGCGCTGATCGGTACGGCAACTCGATCGGCGTCGACCACGACGGCGTCGGCTTCGAAGCGGCGGGCCAGTTCGCTGATGTAGGGGTCGCTGCTGAACACCGCGTGCGGGCCGCTGTCGTGGGGCCAGCGCGACTGGAAGAGCTGCATCCACTTCGCCCACAACGTCTCGTCGGAGAAGTCGGTGTCCAAATCGTGGGCGACCTCGACCACCGTGACATCGGGATGCAGATCGGCGAGCCACTGGGCACGGAGCGAGCCCGGGACCAGTTCGCCGGCGCGTGTGTTGACGAAGACGACGAGGCGATCGGCCCGCGCTGTCGCCCAGTCGATCATGTACGAGTGACCGAGGTGCGGCGGGTTGAAGCGCCCGACGATGAGCCCGGTGCTGTAACGGGTTTCGTGACGCTCGTTCACGAGGCGAGCGAAGGCATCGCCAGGCGGGGCAACGCCTCGACCACGGCGCGCCAGCCGGCACCCAACGCGGAGCGGTCGCCCGGCCCGTGCGCGTGCACGCTGCCCAGGACGTGCTCATAGGCGCTGAGCGCGAGCGCCGACGCAACGACGTCCTGCGTCGCGATGGCACGCATGACCGCGGCGTCCAACCACTCCACGGCAGTGTCGTCGTCGCCGGTCGCGGCTGCCGCCGCGCCCGCGCCGATCGCGGCGATGACGTAGTCGAGGTAGGAGTGGAACGGCGCGTCCGCAACCGTGCGGGCATTGGCCAACGCCTCCGGTGCGTCACCGTCCAGTGCGGCCAGCAACCCGGCCGTCGACAGTGCGAACGGGTGCGTGCGAGCGTCGGCCTCGAGGTGGGCGAGGGCGATGCGCGCGCCATCGGAATCGCCGACCTGGAGGTGGGCCATCGCCTTCAGGATCCAGACCTCACCACCGCCGGCCTGCGTGGACTCGAGGCGGGAGATGCCGTCGTCGCACAGGTTGAGCGCTGTCTTGCCGTCGCCGGCGTGCATCGCCATGCCGGCTGCGGCGACGAACGCGAACGGGCTCTGGCTGTGCACGTCGGCCTGCGACAACAACGTCTCGCTCGTGCGCGGCGCGTTCGCGTCGCCGAGCGCGACCTGAGCCCTGCCGAGCACGGCCAACGTCTGCGCCAGGCCGAACGCGTCGCCGAGCTTCTTGAACTTCGCCCGCGCCTGATCGGCCAGAGCTGCCGCAGCGTCGATGTGCCCGGTCCACAACCGGATCGACGCGAGCAGCGACATCATCATCCCCTCGGCCCATTCGTCGCCACGCTCTTTGGCTTCGCTGCGCACGAGTGTGGCCAAGTCCTCGGCCTCCAGGAAGCGGCGGTTGTAGAACTCGACGAACGCGAGCAGGCCGAAGGCCCAACCGACGCCGGCACGATCGCCGAGCTCGTTGAACGTGTCGGCCGCCGCGCGCAGATGTGACTCGGCCACCGCCATGTCGCCGCTGAGAAACGCCATCCAGGCCCGGTGTTGATCGATGTAGCCCAGGCCGCGGCGGTCGTCGAGCTCGGTGTAGATGCTGGCCGACTCGCCGAAGAACCACTCGGCGTCGGCCAGCGAGCCACCGAACAGCTCGAGGAAACCGCGCAGGCGCAGCGTTTCGGCCAACTGCGGACGGTCGTCCAATTCGCGGAACAGATCGATCGCCTCGCCCAACTCGCGGCGGGCTGACAAGAGGTCGCCGGTCGCCTGGCTGATCAGACCGCGGGCCCGACGCGCCGCAGCTTCGGTCGGGATGTCATCGTCGGCCAGCGCGTCGGCGAGCACCGAGTCGGTCTCCGGCCGGGCGCGATCCAGCTGCCGCAACTCGACCCACGCGCCGATGCGGCGCAGGCGCAGCTCGGCGCGTTGCGTGCGTTGCTCGTCCGATGTGTTGGCCACGTCGAGCAGGTCGATGGCCCGGGTCGTGTAACGCACGATCTGGCGCAGGTTTCCCTGCTCGATGGCTCGCCCGATCGCGGATTCCAGGGCCCACAGTGCTCGGTCGCGAATGTCGGCGGGAACGCCGGCCAGCGGACCGAGCTCGGACGTGATCTCGGCTGCCGCAGCCAGGTGATGGGCGACGTCATCGGGATTGAACCCACGCTCGTGCATCGTGAGTGCGACGCCGACGTGACGGGCCGCGCGGACGGCTTTGGTGATGGTGTTGTAGGCGACCTCGCGCACCGAGTCGGACTGGAACGACCAGCGCCGATCGTCGATGCGGAGCAGACCGGAGTCACGCAGACCGTCCAACATGTGCGGCTCGACGTGTTGACCGAGCGCGTCCGCGAAGCGGTGCAGGCTGTTGACCATGCCGGCTGGACCGAGCACGGCGGCGTTGTCCAAGACGGCGCGCTGGTCGGCGGGCAGCTGGTCCAGACGGGCGGCGATGACAGCGCGCAGCGAATCGGGCAAGGCGCGCACGTCGCCGCCTTCGGCCACGAGGACGGCGAGCTCTTCGAGGAACAGCGGGTTGCCTCCGGAGCGCTCGTAGATCGTGGTGATGGTTGCGTCGTCGACGTCTGTGCCGACGATGGCACGTACGAGTTGCGCGGCCGAGATGCGACCGAGTGGCTCCAGCGGCAGACGCACCACCGCAGCCCGCGTGGACATCGGCGGCCACACCAGGTCCGGGTCGGGACGGTTGGTGGTGACGAGCAGGAACGGAAGCCGCGCCAGGGCGACGAGCAGGTGCTCGCACAGCGCCAGAACGGCAGGGTCGGCCCAGTGGATGTCGGTGATCGACAGCAGGACGGGCCCGACGCGGAGGCGGCGTTCGAGCACCATCGAGATCGCCCGGGCGACCGCGTCGCGTGCTGTCTGCGGATCGAGCTCGTCGAGCTTGGACGGGTAGCCGAGCACGTGCTGGAAAGCGTCGGCCAACTGCTTGAGCGTGATCTCGTCGTCGCCGCCGAACAGGTCGCGGCCCTGTTGCAGTGCGGTATCGCGGATCTGCTCGAGCGTTGCTCCGGATTCCAGTTCGAGTCGGTCGAACAACGCGCTGGCGAACGGCCACCAGACGTTGGACTCGCCGTATGGAACCGCCGCCCCCTGCAGCACGAGCGCGTTGTCGCGGCAGCGCACCTCGGCGACGAGTTCGTCGACGAGACGGCTCTTGCCAACACCGCCTTCGCCGTCGACGGCCATCAAGGCGGCCTGCGAGTTGGCGAGCGAGAAGTCGACCGTGGCGATTGCGAGCGCGAGTTCGGTCGAGCGGCCCATCATCGCGACGTCACGGCGGCGGTGCCGGGCACCGGGCGCGGCGACGACCGTGCGCGCCAGCCATGCCGGGACCGCCGCTTCACGACCACGTGCCGACAGATCGCCGAGCGATTCGTATCCGATGCTCGCTTCGGTGAGCCCGTGTGTGGTCTCGCCGACGAGCACGCCACCGGGCGGTGCCAACGACTGCAGCCGCGACGCCGTGTTGACGACATCGCCCATCGCGGTGTGGTCGGTGCCGGCCACGGTGCCGACCAGCGCGACCCCGGTGTTGATGCCGACACGCATCTGCAGGACCTGCGACGCGTACGGCGCGACTCGAGACGCCGAGAAGCTGGCCAGCGAGTCCTGCATCCGCAGTGCAGCGCGAACGGCCCGTTCGGCATCGTCCTCGTGCGCAACGGGCACCCCGAACAGCGCGACGATGCCGTCGCCGACGAACTTGTCGACGGTGCCGCCGAAGGTGGTGATGTCGTCGACCAGGCGCTGGAAGCAGGCGTCGACCAGCCGTTTGACCTGCTCGGGATCGAGGTGCTCGGACAGGGTGGTGAACCCGACGAGGTCGGCGAACAGCACCGTGACCACCCGCCGCTCCTCGACCATCGCCGCCCCGAGCGCAAACCCACAGGTGGGGCAGAAGCGCGAGCCTGCCGCCACCGGGTTGGAGCAGGAGGGGCACGAACTCACGAGCGCGAGCGTACGGCATGACACGGCTGTGATTCGCCCCGGGTTTCAGGTTCGTCGTCGACGAAGTGACCTCCGGTGGAGGGCCGGTCATCCTCAGGTCGGACGGCGCGATCGTGCCTGGTGGATAGCGTGATCGTGTGCACCGACTGCGTCACCTGAGATGGCTGCGGTCCCACCCGCGGGCCGCGGACGCGATCCTGGCCGGCTTGGTCACGGGCGCGTCGATCGGCGCGATGTGGGGCGGGTCCCACCACGGCGACAACGTGCGGCAGCCGAACGTGTGGGGCACTCTGCTGGCGATCGCGACTGCAGTACCGCTGATCTGGCGGCGGCGCAGCCCGATCGCAGTGCTCGCCGCGGTCTTCGCGGCCGAGTTCTTGCTGGAAGGCTTCAACTACAACGAATCGGGCATGGCATCGCTGATCGCGACGTACACGGTCGCGGCGCACACGAGCGGGCCGCGGCGCGACCTGACGCTGCGCATCGCGGTGCCTGCATTGGGTGCATTCGTGGCCGCTGGGCTGGCCGTCGGCAGCATCAGCTATGGCGAGGCCATCACGAGCGTGCTCTTCACCGCCGGAGCATTCGTGCTCGGCGACAACCTGCAGCGGCGCCGTCGTGCCGCGGCCGAGGCGACCGAGCGCGCTGAGCACACCGAGCGGGCGAGAGAGTTGGTCGCCCAGCAACGCATGCTCGACGAGCGGTCGCGCATCGCCCGTGAGCTGCATGACGTGGTCGCTCACTCCGTCAGCTTGATGATCATCCAAGCCGGTGCGGCGCGGCGATCGATCGCGACATCGCCGGCCCAGGCCGAGACAGCGCTGAAGGACCTGGAGGCCACCGGTCGCGACGCAATGGCCGAGCTGCGCCGCGTGCTCGGCGTGCTGCGTGCCAGCGACCCCGACGACGAGTTGCAACTCGCACCCCAACCATCGCTGGCCACGGTTCGGACATTGATCGACGACGCCGGCCTGCCCGTCGAACTCACCGAGATCGGCACGCCACCTGGCGAGATTCCATCCAGTGTCGGCCTGTCGCTGTACCGCGTGGTGCAAGAGGCACTGACCAACATCCGCAAACACGCTGGTGCGGTTCGCCGCGTCGGCGTTCAGATCACCTACTCGCCGGACAGCGTCGCCGTACAGATCGTGGACGACGGTCGCGGCGCGACTGTCGCCACCAACGTCGCCGGGCACGGCCTGGTCGGCATGCGCGAGCGGATGGCGCTGTGCGGAGGATCGGTCACCGTCGGGCCACGGCCCGGCGGCGGATGGCAGGTGCGCGCCGCTGCCCCGTTGCACCGCACCCCGCTGGAGAGCGCACGCGCATGATCCGGGTCCTCATCGTCGACGATCAGGCCATGGTTCGGGCCGGCTTCCGCATGATCGTCGAGGCCGAGGCGGACATCACCGTGGTCGGCGAGGCCAGTGATGGCATCGACGGCATCGACGCTGCGCGCCGATGTGCGCCCGACGTGATCTTGATGGACGTGCGCATGCCGCGTATGGATGGCATCGAGGCCGCGGCGCAGCTGTTGCGCGAGCGCACCGACGCGTCGCCGCGGGTGCTGATGCTGACGACGTTCGACCTCGACGACTACGTGTATGCCGCGCTGCGCGCCGGGGTCAGCGGATTCATGTTGAAGGACGCGCCGGCCGAGCAGCTCGTCGACGCGATCCGGGTCGTCGCCGCCGGCGATGCCCTACTTGCGCCGTCCGTGACACGCCGCCTGATCGAGGAGATCACCAGCCGTCCCGCCCGAGAGCCGTCGGCCGCCGTACCGGGCCTGGACCAGTTGACCGATCGCGAGCACGAGGTGTTGCGGCTGGTGGCCCGCGGCCTGTCGAACGGTGAGATCGCCGACACGTTGTTCCTGGGCGAGGCAACGATCAAGACTCACGTCGGGCGAATCCTGATGAAGCTCAACCTGCGCGACAGGGTGCAGGCTGTCGTGCTCGCCTACGAGAGCGGCCTCGTCACCCCCGGCGACTCCGCCCCCTGAGCAGGCGATCGCTCCCGGCGCGTCATCCGGTCGGATGATGGGGATCAACCGGAATGGGGAATCGGACTGCGACACCCTCGTTGTAGAACTGTCGTCATGACTGAAGCCCTGACCACTTCTGCTCCCGCATCCGCAGCCGCCGGAGCGATCGATGCCGTCAAGACCTACGGGTCCGGTGACAGCGAAGTCAAGGCGCTCGACGGAGTGTCCGTCACGTTCGAGGCCGGCAAGTTCACCGCGATCATGGGGCCTTCCGGTTCCGGCAAGTCGACGCTGATGCACGCCTTGGCCGGACTGGACGGTCTGACGTCCGGTGGGGTTTTCATCGGCGACACCTACCTCGCCACGCTGAAGGACAAAGACCTCACCGAGCTCCGTCGCGAGAAGGTCGGCTTCATCTTCCAGGCCTACAACCTGATCCCCACGCTCAACGCCGACGAGAACATCCGGCTGCCGTTGCTGCTCGGCAACACCAAAGGCGACGAGCAGTGGATCGCCCGGGTCATCGACACCGTGGGTCTGCGTGATCGTCTCAAGCATCGCCCCAGCGAGCTGTCCGGTGGGCAGCAGCAGCGCGTCGCCGTTGCCCGGGCGTTGGCCAGCAAGCCGACCATCATCTTCGCCGACGAGCCGACGGGCAACCTGGACAGCCGCACCGGCGCCGAGATCCTCGACTTCATGCGCCTCGCCGTCAACGAGTTCGGCCAGACCATCGTGATGGTCACCCACGATCCGGTCGCCGCCAGCTATGCCGACCGCGTCATCTTCTTGGCCGACGGACGCATCGTGGACGAGATGCTCGACCCGACGTCGGAGCGTGTCCTCGACCGCATGAAGCGCTTCGGAGACTGACATGTGGCGCATCGCAACGAAGAACGTGCTGGCCCGCAAAGGCCGGCTCCTCCTGTCCTCGCTGGCGGTCATCGCCGGCTGCACCTTCCTCAGCGGCGTGTTCATCTTCAGTGACACGATCAACGATGGCATCGACCGGATCTTCGCCACCGCCTACCAGAAGACCGATGCCTACGTCCGCTCCGCCGTCCAGGTCGAGACCGACTTCGGCGACCCCATCCGGGGCAAGGTCGACGACACCATTCTCGACCAGGTCAAGAACATCCCCGGCGTCGAGGAAGTGGCCGCAGACGTGCAGAGCTTCGCTCGAGTCACCAATGCCGAGGGCGAAGACATCGGCCCCGATGGTCCGCCGAAGTTCGGCGCGGTGTTCAACTCCTCGACGATCTCACCGTGGGAGTTGCAAGACGGTGGTCGCGCACCCACGGGCCCGAACGACGTCGTGCTCGACAAGCGCACGGCAAAGCTCGGCAACATCGGCGTCGGCGAGACCGTCACCGTCACGGCCAGCGGCGAACCGCGCAAGTTCACGGTCGTCGGCATCGTCCGATTCGGCGACCGCGACGGCACCGGCGGTCCGACATGGGCCTTCTTCGACCTCAAGACCGCGGAGGACTTCGTGGTCGGCCAACCGGGCAAGATCGACGGAGTGCTCGTGCGCGGCGACGGCACGCGCTCGGAGACAGAGCTGCAGACCGAGATTCAAGCCTTGTTCGACACGTCCCAGGTCGAGGTGCTCACCGGTGAGCAGGTCATCGCGGACAACCGCGATCAGCTCGCCGAACAGTTCGGCACGTTCACCACGTTCCTCACCGTGTTCGCCGGCATCGCGCTGTTCGTCGGCAGCTTCGTCATCTACAACGTGTTCAAGATCAGTGCAGCACACCGGTCGCGTGAGAACGCACTGATGCGTGCGATCGGGGCCAGGAGCACGCAGGTCACCAAGGCGCTGTTCGTCGAAGCATTCGCAGTCGGCCTCGTCGGCGGCATCCTCGGCTTCCTTGGTGGCTACGGCCTCGCTTTCTTGGTCAACGCCGGCCTGAACGCGGCGGGCTTCGGAACCGGCGAATCGACACTGATCATCACGACCGCATCGCTGATTCAGACCGTACTCGTCGGCCTGATCGTCACGCTGGTGTGTGCCACGTTCCCCGCACTGCGCGCCGGTCGGGTGCCGCCGCTGGCCGCGCTGCGCGAGGTCAGCATCGATCGGTCGAGCCGGTCCCGCAAACGTCTGGCCGTCGGCATCGCCTTCTCCGTGATCGCGGCCGTCGGCATCGCGCTCGGGCTGAGCAGCGACGCAGTCTGGCTCGCGCCCGGGGTGGTGGGACTTTTCGTGTCGCTCATCGCCTTCGGCCCGCTCGTCGTCGGCCCGGTGTCCAATCTGCTCACCAAGCCCCTCGGCAAGCTGCGCGGCGTCACGGGTTCCGTCGCCGGCCGCAACGCGGCGCGCAGCCCGGAGCGCACCGCGCTCACCGCCGCTGCGCTCGGAATCGGTCTGGCACTGCTCGTCGCCGTGTCGACGTTCGGTTCGTCCTTGCAGGAGTCCGTTCGCAAGACCATCGGCAACACCTTCACCGGCGACTTCGCGGTCACCAGCTCCGACGCGCAGTCCGGTGGCGGCCTGCCGACTTCGTTGGTCGACGAGTTGAACGGGCTGCCGCAAGTGGCCGACGCGGCCGGACTCGGTGCCGGGCCGTTCCAGCGCATGGTCGACGGCAAGCCGAAGCAAGGGCTCGCGTTCATCACCGACCCGACGCACGCCGCTGGTTTGATCGATCTGAAGTTCCTCGACGGTGGCTGGGCCAATGTGTCGGGTACCGACATCGCGGTCAGCAAGGAGAAGGCTGACGACGAGGGCTGGACCGTCGGTTCGTCCTTCGACGTCACGTTCATCGACTCGTCGACTGACACGTTCACGGTCGCCGCGATCTACGACGACGACTTCTTCGGCAACTACATCGCCGACCGTTCCGAGTTCGTCGGCAAGCGGCCGCCGCTCGATTTCCAAGTCGTTGCCAAGTCCGCTCCGGGTACACCCGAGGCCGATGTGCAGGCGGCGATCCAGTCCGTGACCGACAAGTACCCGACGGCCAAGGCCCAGTCCCGCGGCGACTACATCGATGCCCAGCTGGACCAGTTCACGGGCTTTCTCAACTTCATCTACGCGCTGTTGATGATGTCGGTATTCATCGCCATCCTCGGCATCGTGCTGACGTTGCTGCTCGCCGTCTACGAGCGACGCCGCGAGCTCGGACTGATGCGTGCCGTCGGCACGACACGGCCGCAGGTGCGTGGCTCCATCCGCTGGGAGGCAGTGATCACGGCGCTGCTCGGCGCCTTCCTCGGCACTGGTCTCGGCCTCGTGCTCGGTTGGGTGATCGTGAGGGCACTGAACGACCAAGGCATCGACGTGTTCAGCGTCTCGCCGGGCACCATCGTCATCTTCGTCGTCATCGCAATTGGCGCGGCGATCCTCGCTGCGTTCTTCCCCGCCCGCCGCGCCGCCAAGGCCGACATCCTGCAAGCGATTGCGACGACCTGACACACCCATGTTACGCATCGCTCTACGAAACGTCACCGCACGGTTCGGCCGCATCCTGCTGACGGCGCTCGCCATCATCGTCAGCACGGCGTTCCTGTCAGGCACGTTCATCTTCCGAGACACACTCGAGCTCAGCTTCGACGCGCTGTTCGCGAAGACGTACGAAAACGTCGACGTGTACGTGCAGTCGGCCAACTCGGTCGAGACCGCGCTCGGGTTCGAACGCCGCGACGAAGTCCCCACCGACGTGCTCGGGATCGTGCAAGCGGTCCCGGGCGTCGTCGATGCGCAGGGGTCGGTCACCGAAGACGCGGTCGTCATCGACTCGAACGGCGACCCGATCCAACGCACGAGCCGCATCAACTCGGGCGGCACCATCAACTCCGGCGCGCTCTCGGTCTGGAACATCGTGTCCGGGCGAGCCCCCGCGAACGGCAGCGAAGTCGTGCTGGACACCCAGACCGCCGACGACGGCAACTACTCGCTCGGCGACTCGGTCAAGGTGAACGCCGAGGGTGGCTCGCAGACGTTCACACTCGTCGGCCTGGCCGAGTACAACAACATCTCCACCCCCGGTGACGCCACATGGGCGCTGTTCGACGAGCAGACGGCCTCCGAGTTCGTGCTCAAGCCCGGCTACTTCGACGCCGTGCTCGTCAAGGGCGACGGCACGCTGACCGACGCCCAGTTGGCCGACCGGGTGCAGGCGGCCCTCGACACCGCGCAGGGAGTTGACACCAGCGAAGCGCTCACCGGCGTCGAGATCATCGCTCAGAGCCAAACCCAGGTCGAGCAGAGCCTCGGCTTCCTCACCATCTTCTTGTCGATCTTCTCGCTCATCGCGCTCGGCGTCGGCTGCTTCGTGATCTACAACGTCTTCTCGATCACCGCTGCCCAGCGGCGCACCGAGAACGCGTTGCTCCGCGCCATCGGCGCCAGCCGCCGCCAGGTCACGCGAGCGATGTTGCTCGAAGCCGTGGCGGTCGGCGTGATCGGGTCGCTGATGGGCCTGGTCGCCGGCGGCGGGTTGGCTGTCGGCATCAAGGGTCTGTTGAACGCATTCGGTGTCGGCATCCCGTCACGCGCGCTCTCGATCACGTTGAGCACGATCGCGATCACCATGGTCGCCGGCATCGTCACCACTCTCGTCGCCGCGATCGTGCCGGCCGTCGCCGCCGGTCGGGTCGCTCCCGTCGCAGCGATGAGCGAGTCAGCTTTCGAATCCGTCCGCCACAGCCGCGGGCGCATCATCGGTGCGTTCGTGTTCATCGGCCTCGGAATCGCCGCGATCGGCACGGTGCTCGCCGGCGCGGACTCGATCCTGCTCGGCGCCGCCGTGATGGCGATCTTCGTCGGGGTGCTGTTGCTCGGCCCGGCGATGGCCAATCCGATCGCCCGCGTCCTCGGCGCTCCGGTGCAGCGCCTTCGTGGCATCACCGGAGCCATGTCGCGCGGCAACGTGCAGCGCAACCCGCGGCGCACGGCGCGCACCGCAGCACCCGTGCTGATCGGGGTCGCGCTCGTCACCGGTGCCACGGTGTTCGCAGCGTCGATCAAGAGCCAACTTCGAGAGACGATCGCGTCAGAGGTGCTCGCCGAGTACGTGATCAACTCCACGAACGGCGGTCCGCTCAGCCTGAGCCAGGAGCTGATCACCGACATTGCAGCGTTGCCCGAGGTCGACACCATCACCGGGCTCGGCTTCGCCAGCCTGCAGGACCCGGAAACCGGCCGGCCGGTCAGCGCCACCATCGTCAACTCACCCGGTGCCGGGACGTTGCTCGACTACGCATTCGTCGAAGGCTCGTTCGCCGACCTGACGGCTGCGGGCATCATGATCAGCACCGGCGAGGCCAAGCGCGAGAATCTGTCGCTCGGTTCGCAGATTCCCCTGCGCATCGGCGACAAGACCGTGATGGTCACGGTGCAGGGCATCTACCTGTCGTCCGAACTTGCCCAGAGCCGCGTCATCGATGCTGCGTTGTTGCAGGGCACGGCCGAGAGCAGCCAGGCCGCGTTCGCGTTCGTGAACCGTGCTGACGGTGTCTCCGACCGCGACTTCCGCAACGCCGTCAATCGCGAGATCGACGAGTTCGGCATCGGCGAGCTGCAGAGCCGCGAGCAGTTCATCGACGGGCGAAGCGACCTCATCGACCAGAGCCTCGGGTTCCTGTACGGCCTGCTCGCCTTGTCCGTCGTGATCGCCGTGTTCGGCATCGTGCTCACGATGCTGCTCGCGGTGTACGAGCGCCGTCGCGAGATCGGGCTGCTCCGCGCCGTCGGCATGACCCGGTCGCAGGTCCGCACCACAGTTCGTTGGGAGAGCGTGCTGACGTCGCTCTATGGTGCGATCGTCGGTGTGTTCCTCGGCCTCGTGCTCGGCTACATCGTCATCGTGGCCCTGCGCGACCAGGGGCTGACCACGTACTCCGTGCCGACCACGGCCATCGCCGTCATCGTCGTCGCGGCGTTCGTGACCGGCGTTTTCGCCGCCGTCGTCCCCGCCTGGCGGGCCACCAAACTCGATGTCCTCGAAGCGATCGCGAGCGGAACATGATCGACCCCACCGACCCCGGCCAGGAAGTGCTCGCGTTCTTGGCCGAGCGACATCTGGCGACACTGACCACCATCCGCGCCGACGGCAGTCCCCACGTCGTCGCCGTCGGGTTCAGTTACACACCGCAGGACCGCACCGCGCGTGTCATCACGTTCGCGCCGTCGGTCAAGGCCCGCAACGCCGCACGCGGCGGGCGCGCTGCGGTGTGCCAGGTCGACGGCGGGCGGTGGCTCACGCTGGAGGGTGCCGTTCGGCTCGTCGCCGATCCGGCGGGAGTCGCCGCAGCTGTCGCTGGCTACGCTGCCCGGTACCGCCAACCGGGCGAGCGCGACGACCGGGTGGCGATCGAGATCGTCGTCGACCGCATCATGGGTCGCGCCTGAACCAGCACAGACAGGGCAGTTGCAGATGAACGCCGGGTACTCGGGAACACCGCTCATCCAGAAGCTCGGCATCGGCGAGGGCACACGGATGGCCACCGTCAATGCCCCGGCAGACTTTCGTGACACGTTGGGTGAGTTGCCGCTGGCGGTCGAATGGGCCAATCGGGTGCGCCCGCCGCTCGACATCGTGATCGCCTTCCACAGTCGGCGGTCCCAGCTCGTGGCCAACTGGCCGGCGCTCGTCGCCGCGGTCGGTCCGCACGGCGCGATCTGGCTGTCGTGGCCGAAGAAGGCGAGCGGCGTGATCACCGACATCAACGAGGACGTGCTGCGCGAAGAGTTTCTGAAGACCGGCTGGGTGGACAACAAGGTCTGCGCGATCGACGAGACGTGGAGCGGTCTGCGCTTCGTGCTGCGCAAGGACCAGCGCCCGAAGAAGAAACCCGCGTCCACCGGTCCGGCCAAGCTGCGCAAGCCGAAGCCCGGCGCCCACCGCTGAGCGGTCGGCGCACGACCGGGCTCAGTAGGCGAAGAACCCGCGTTCGGTCTTGCGGCCGAGCAGTCCGGCTTCCACCATCCGGCTCAGCAACGGCGGTGCCGCGTAGAGCGGCTCTTTGAACTCGGCGTAGAGACTCTCGGCAACCGCGAGCGTGGTGTCCAGCCCGATCAGGTCGGCCAGGTGCAATGGCCCCATCGGATGGTTGCAGCCCTCGATCATGCCGGCATCGATGTCGTCGGCCGACGCGAACCCGGACTCGAACATCCGGATCGCGGAGAGGATGTAGGGGATCAACAGCGCGTTGACCACGAACCCGGCGCGGTCCTGGCAACGGATCGTCTTCTTGCCGAGCGCGCCCTGCGCGAATGCCGACACGTCGGCGATCGTCTCGTCCGAGGTCAGCAACGACGGCACGACCTCGACCAGTTTCAGCACCGGAACGGGGTTGAAGAAGTGCAGACCGACCACCAGGTCTGGTCGACGCGTCGCGATGCCGAGCTTCATGATCGGGATCGAGCTCGTGTTCGACGCCAGGATTGCATCGGCGCCGTGCATCACCTGGTCGAGGCGGGTGAACAGGTCGATCTTCAGCTGCTGGTCCTCGGCGATGGCCTCGACAACGAGATCACACGGCTCGAGCCGTTCCAGCTCGGTGCTGATGCGGATGCCGTCCAGAAAGCGTTCCTTGTCGGCCGCCTCCAGCTTGCCGCTGCGCACCGCGCGGTCCAGCGACTTCGTGATCCGCACCATGCCGGCGTCGGCGGCGGCCTGCGAGCTCTCGACCACCGTGACGTCCAGGCCGGCTCGGGCGCACACCTCCGCGATTCCCGAACCCATCAACCCGCAGCCGACCACTCCGACCTTGTCGATCGTCCTCATTGCCGTACCTCGTTCCTCGTTCTGTATCGCGCCCGCCGACGATGCGGCGCGCTGGCGCAGCGGCGTGAACGAACCTAGTGCTGTCGGTTGGCCGGACCGTGCCACCGGAACCCCGGGCGGTGACGGGTAGCGTGACCACCCGTGGTGGGCTTTCTGGACTCGTTGTTCGACCGGCTGCAGGACATCTCGACGTCGCCGTGGTTCTACCTGGTGATCTTCGTCATTGCCTTGCTGGACTCGGTCATCCCGGTCGTGCCCAGCGAGACGGCCGTCATCCTGGGCGGCATCGCCGCAGGGCAGAACGATCTCAACATCGGCATCGTCATCGGGTGCGGCGCGGTGGGTGCGATGTGCGGCGACAACATCGCCTACGCGATCGGGCATCGCTTCAGCACGCGCATCGCCCGCTGGTACGCCAGGACGCCGGAGCGAGCCCGCAAGCTGGCCTGGGCCGAGAACGCGCTCCGCACGCGCGGCGGCAGCCTGTTGCTCACCGCGCGGTTCATCCCCGGCGGCCGCACACTGATCACCGTCACCAGCGGCATCACCCGTCAGAAGCGGCTGCGGTTCATCTTCTTCGTGTTCGTCGCCTGCGCGATCTGGGCCTCGTACGGGGCGGGTCTCGGCTACTTCTTCGGCAACCGGTTCAAGGACAGTCACACCAAGGCGTTCATCATCGCCTTCGCAACCGCGCTCTCGATCACGTTCCTGCTCGAGGCAGTTCGCGCCATCCGCCGTCGACGCAACGCCACACGCGGCGAATCCGTCACCGCAATGCCGTGACGGCTGCGCCCGCCGCGTTCGCGTTGCGCTTCCGCTGGTGGTCTGACAACTCGTAGCCTCAGTGCGTGCTCGCAGTCCTGCCCATCCGCGACGGTCAACTGCCGGCCGGCGGACTCGAAGTCGTTGACGAGTGCGACGGCTCCGTACTGCTCATCGGCTCCGGCACGGCCGAGGCCGCCAGGCTGCTCGCCGGTCGAGCCACTACCGTGCGAGCCGTCGAGGTGGAGTCGTTCGCGGCGGGAGCGTGGGTCCGGGTGTTGGTCGACCACGTCGGCGGCGAGGCCAACATCGTGTTGCCTGCGTCACCCGATGGGCGCGACCTCGCGCCGCGGCTGGCCGCCGTACTGCACCGCGAACTGCTGGCCGGGGCCATTGCTGTCACACCGCACGCGGTCGATCTCGCCCGCCAGGGTGGACTCGTCATCCACTCGGTGCGCCCTGCCGGTGCGTTCGTGGCGACGCTGCAGCCCGGTGTTCGTGGTGCCGACGCGATCGACGCCGCGACGGTCTCGGCGTTGCCGATCGTCGACCGTCTCGACGCCGGCGCGACCGCGATCGCGATCGATCGCGACGCCACCGTCGTTGAAGTGCTCGCACCCGATGCGGCGACGATGGACCTCGCCGAATCACCACGCATCCTCGGTGGTGGAGCTGGCCTGGCATCGAAGGCGAGCTTCGAGCAACTCGCCGAACTCGCCACCCGTCTGGACGCGTCGATGGGGGCGACGCGGGTCATCACCGATCGCGGCTGGATCGACCACGAGCGCCAGATCGGCACGACCGGAGTCGTCGTCGATCCTGCGCTGTACGTCGCGTTCGGCATCAGCGGCGCGGTGCAACACACGAGCGGCCTCGGCCAACCGGCGCACATCATCAGCGTCAACACCGACCCGCACTGCCCGATGATGCAGCTCGCCGACCTCGCCATCGTCAGCGACGCCAACGCCGTCGTGACCGAGCTGCTGGCGAGAGTGGGTGTCGACCATGGGTGACGTCGACGTCGATGCGATCGTCGTCGGGGCAGGACCGGCGGGCGCGTGCGCGGCACTCGTGCTCGCCCGCGGCGGCAAGCGCGTCGTGCTGCTCGAGCGTGGCCCGTTCCCAGGCAGCAAGAACATGTACGGCGGCGTGGTGTACCCGCGCATCCTCGATCAGCTGATCCCGCAGTGGTGGACCGAGGCACCGGTGCAGCGCTGGGTGACCCGCCGCAGCACGATGGTCATGACCGGCACGAAGGCGCTGACCATCGACTTCCGCAGCGAGGCCTGGGGTGAGCCGCCGTACAACGGGGCCACCGCCTACCGCCCCGACTTCGACAACTGGCTCGCCGGCAGGGCGGTCGATGCGGGTGCCGAGTTGATCTGCAGCACCACCGTCACCGGGCTGCTGCACGACCCTGCGGGTCGCGTCGTCGGTGTCACCACGGATCGTCCCGACGGCGACCTGCGGGCCCGGGTCGTCATCGCCTGCGACGGTGTCAACAGCTTTCTCGCCAAGCAGCAGGGCCTGTACGGACCGGTCGACGCCGCCAACTACACGCTCGGCGTCAAAGAGACGCTCGCGCTCCCGAAGGACGTCATCGACGAACGCTTCGGTGTGCGCGGCAACCACGGAGTGGACATCGAGATCATCGGCTGCACGAGCGGTGTGCCGGGGGGCGGCTTCATCTACACCAACACCGACACGCTCGCCGTCGGCCTGGTGCTGAAACTGCCCAAGCTGGCCGCGCAGAAGCAGCGCCCGGAGGCCTTGATCGCTGCGATGAAGGCTCACCCGGCCATCGCTCCCCTCGTCGAGGGCGGCGAGTTGAAGGAGTATTCGGCGCACCTGATCCCCGAGGCCGGCCTTGCGATGATCCCGACGCTGACCACCGACGGCATGATCGTGGCCGGCGATGCCGCCGCGCTGTGCCTGGCTGCGGGCATCTGGTTGGAGGGCGTCAACTTCGCGATGGCCAGTGGCATGTACGCCGGCGAGGCCACCATCGAAGCGCTGCGTACGGGCGACACATCCACGGCCGGCCTCGCCGGGTATCGCCGCCGGCTGGAGGACACCTTCGTGCTCAAAGACCATCGCAAGCTGCGCCGGGCCCCGCACCTGGTGCTGTCCGATCGCGTGCAGCACATCTACCCAGAACTCGCCACCTCGGTGGTCGAGCGCATGTTCCGCGTCGACAACCCGACGCCGAAGCCGGGCCTACGCCGCATCGTGGCGCAGGAGCGAAAGCGTCTCGGCATCCGTCGCCGCGACCTCGGGCGCGACGCGCTCGACGGTTTCCGGAGCTTCGGATGAGCGCCCGAATCGGTGACGAGACCTGGCCGGAGATGTCCTTCGAGGACCGAATCGCGACCGCCGTGTTCAACGTGCATCCCGACGCGCACATCGTGGTCGACGGGTCGGTGTGCGAGGGCTGCAGCACCCGCGAGTGCATCGTTGCCTGCCCGGCGAACCTGTTCGTGCCGACCAGCGACGGCGGCCTGCTGTTCAACTACGAGCAGTGCTTCGAGTGCGGCACGTGCTACATGGTCTGCAACCGTGAGGGCGCGATCAGCTGGAGCTACCCCGAGGGCGGCCACGGCGTGATCTTCAAGCGGACATGATCGTCGCCTGCCTGAAGTGGGTCGACCAACGGCCGGAGCCGGACACGCACGGTGTGATCGCGTCGCCCGACGTGCGCTTCGCCGGCGTGTCCGCCGCGGACCGCGCTGCGTTGGAGTGGTCGTTGCGCAGTCGAGACGTCAGCGGGGGCGACGTCGTCGCGGTGACGGCCGGACCCGTTGGCGCCGACGCGGTGCTTCTCGACGCGCTCGCCGCCGGCGCAGATCGCGCGATCCGCATCGACGTACCGTTCGGCGAGTCCAGCGCCGTCGTCGGCGCCGCCATCGCCGCGGTCTCGGCCGACGCACAACAGATCTGGTGCGGCGACTACTCGCCCGACCGCGGCACCGGCTCGGTACCGGCGTTCATCGCCGCCTCGCTGGGGATCGCGCAGGCGCTCGGCCTCGTGCGCGTCGAGTTCGTCGGCAACGCTGTCGAGGCACTGCGTCGGTTGGACGGCGGTCGCCGCGAGCGCCTGTCCGTCGACGGTCCCGCTGTGTTGTCGGTCGAGGGCTCGACGGCGATGCTGCGTCGGGCCCCACTGCGCGCGCTGCGCGCTGCGGCCGGCATCGAGGTCGTGCACGCCACTTCGCCGGCACGCGCGACGGTCAGCGACGGAACGTATCGCCCCTACCGCCCTCGCCCGCGAGCGTTGGCCGCACCCGCCGGCGCCGATGCGCTGCAGCGGGTGAAGGCCCTGACCGGCATGTCCGGCGGCGGTGTCGCAGCGTCGAGCGCCCGCGCCGATCCGATCGTCCTCGATCCGGCCGAGGCCGCCGACCAAATCCTCGCCGCCCTCCGCGAGTGGTCGTACCTCCCCCCGACCTGACCGGCGTCAGTGTTCCCGCGGCAGGATCGGTCAGGCTCACCTGACGCGCTGTCAACCCAGCTTGACCGATCCTGGCCCAGCGAACCCACAGCCCAGCGACCCGGAACGGAAGATCGCGCCCCCGGCCCGCCGATCCCCTCCGGCGTCAGTGTTCCCGCAGCAGATCGGTCAAGCGCACTTGACGCCCTGTCAATCCAGATTGACCGATCCGGCGACCCGACACCTTCCGCTGCAGACTCGGAAGACGGCTCACAGCCGCCTCGGACGATCCCACGCTCAGGCGACCTCGTCCACGGTCATTCGGGTGTCGTGGTCGACGTCAATGGACGTCGAGTGCTAGACGTGACGCTACGGCGCGTGCTTCCAGGGGCCGTCGGAGAGGTCGAGTGTCGAGGCGATGAAGTCGAGCGAGCTGGGTGCCCAGGTGTGGACCGAGGTCGGGTCGCCGATCGTCGTGATTCCGGTCGGATCGTTCGAGCAGCACGGCCCACACCTACCGCTGGACACCGATACCCGAATCGCCACTGCCCTCGCAGCGGGGCTGGCCACGGCTCGCAACGACGTCGTGATCGGGCCCTCGTTCAGTGTCACCGCGAGCGGCGAGCATGCCGGTTTCGCCGGCACGCTCTCGATCGGCACCGAGGTGATGGAGTCGGCAATGATCGAACTCGTCCGCTCGGCCGACTGGGCCGGCGGCATCGTTTTCGTCAATGGCCACGGCGGCAACATCGCCCCTGTCGAGAGCGCAACACGTCGTCTACGTCGCGAGGGTCGGCGGACGATGAGTTGGTGGCCGATCGTTCCCGGTGGCGACGCTCATGCCGGCCGGACCGAGACGTCGCTCATGCTCGCTGTCGACCCAGCTCTCGTGCGTCTCGACGCAGCCGAGGCCGGGAACCCCGCGTCGTTGGCTGAATTGATGCCGCACCTGCGCGAGGTCGGTGTTCGTGGGGTGAGCGCCAACGGCGTGCTCGGCGACCCGTCCGGAGCGTCGACGGAGGAAGGCCGCGCCTTGCTCGATCACCTCATCGACGACCTCGTCCTGCGCGTGGCCGCATGGGCCTGATGCGCGGCGCCACGAGCGAACCGTCGGGCGACGGCACGGACCGACTCTGTGCTCACGCGGCCATCGCGTGGTGCTGGTCGGGCGACCTCACCGAGGGGCTCACGCCGTGACGCTGACGCGATACGAGGTCGATGGGTCGGTTCGTCGGGTCGGCGGTGGCCGGGTGTTGATCGGCGGGTCGCCACTGAAGCTGTTCCGGTTGAGCGACGCCGGTGCTCGCCTCGTCGATCGGATCGATGCAGGTGAGATGATCGATTCCGTTGCCGGCGCATCGCTGATCGACCGGCTGCTCGATGCGGGTGCGATCCACCCCACTCCCGGGCAGAGCGCATTCACCGCTGCCGACGTGACGGTCGTGATCCCGGCGTACACGCGATCGTCCCTCGCGGCCGATGAAGTCCAATCGCTCGCCCAGTCGTTGGGCAAGGTCGTCGCCGCGGTGATCGTGGTCGACGACTGCTCCCCGAAGCCGATCGAGTTCGACGAATCGTCGACGAGCAGCGCCGTGACGGTTGTTCGGCTCTCCACGAACGGCGGCCCCGGCGGGGCACGATCTGCAGGCCTCGCGCAGGTGATGACGCCGCTGGTCGCGTTCGTCGACAGCGACGTGTCGTTGTCCGACGGATGGCTCGATCCGCTCCTCGCCCACTTCACCGACCCACTCGTCGCGATGGTCGCGCCTCGGGTCGCGAGTCGCCCGGTCGGAAAGGCCAGATGCTCGTTGCCCGACCGCAGTCCGGCCGCCGATTCGGGCGGTCAAAGAAGCACGGCAACGCTCGCCGCGCGTGCTCTCGACGGCCAGACTCCCGTCGCAGCTGGACGTTGTCCGTCCGACGAGCGGGACGCGAAGCAGTCGTTGGGCCCGAAGCCATCGGCCAGGAAACCGCCGTCGGCGATCGAGCGGTTCGAGACCGTGCGCTCTCCACTCGATCTCGGCCCGGCGGCGGCGCGGGTGCGGGCCGGCACCCGGGTCAGCTACGTGCCGTCGGCGTGCGTGGTCTGCCGAGTCGAGGCATTGACCGATGTCGGCGGGTTCGATGCTGCGCTCCGTTTCGGCGAGGACGTCGATCTCGTCTGGCGGCTGGACGAAGGCGGATGGCGTGTCCGCTACGAGCCGGCCGTCGTCGTGCACCACGAACCTCGACCGACATGTGCTGCGTGGGCGCTGCAACGCTTCGACTACGGCTCGTCGGCGGCTGCCCTCGAGCGGAGACACCCCGGCGCGCTCGCGCCCGTTCGAGTCAGTGGCTGGAGTCTCGCGTCATGGGCTGTTGTGGCCGCTGGCCGGCCAATGATCGGCGGTGTGATCGCGGCAACGACCACTGCTCTGCTGACGCGCAAGCTCCGTGATGTTCCCGATGGCGCACGCGAAGCGCTGCGACTGGCGGGTCTCGGACATCTCTACGCCGGCCGCTCGCTGGCCTCGGGCCTGACCCGCGCGTGGTGGCCGATCACCGTCGCCGCAGCCCTCGTGTCGCGACGCGCCCGTCGAACAGCGATCGCTGCTGCCGTCCTGCCGCCGCTGATCGACTGGATCCGTGCTCGGCCCCCGCTCGACCTGCCCACGTACCTCGCCCTGCGCGTCGCCGACGATCTCAGCTACGGCACCGGCCTGTGGTGCGGCGCGATCGGCGCGCGCAGCGCCGCGGCCCTCGTCCCTGACCTCACCTCCTGGCCCGCGACGAAACGCCGACCCGGCTGAGTCCAGCCGATCGAGCCGCAGCAACGCTCAGCCCGAACTGGGTGTCGAAGACACGAACCCACCTCGTCGGCGACACCCAGAATCAGTCGAAGTTCAGTCCAGCGGACTGGGTGCCACGAGCACGAACCCGCCTCGGCGCCAGCACCCAGAAATCAACCGGCCGGTTGCGGACCGCCGGCGCAGACCGAGTACAGCCCGACTCCGTCGCAGCGCCAGTCCGGGGAACGGGGTGCCGAGAGCACGAGCACACCTCGTCGTCAACACCCCGCCAGCTGACTCGACTGGCCCGACCCGGTTGGCCGAGGGACAGGTCAGGAACCGGCAGAGATGGAGAGCCGCGCGCTCAGGTCGTTGCAGGATTCGCAGACCTCGGCGGGGATGACTCCCCAGCGCATCAGGCGGTTGAAGACGACGCAACCGAGGCAGTAGGCGAACACGGACTCGAGCGTGGCCGCGATCAGGATGCCGGCGACGAGCGCGATCGGGACGACGTTCGAGCCGGCGAGTGCGGCGATCAGAGCCGCGACGGTGAACGTCGCGCCGATGCCCTGTGCGAACCGCTTCGGCGGGCCGGAAACGAATCGGTGCTCGGCGTGGATGCGCGGGGTCAGGACGCGAGTCACGAACTGGCCGAGCGGGCTCAGCGTCGGGCCGGTGAACACCCTGGCCACGAAGCCGAGAGCGAGCGGGAACAACATCCACGTCTGCTGGACCACCAGGTACAGCACGGCTTGGACGACCACACCTCCGGCAACGAGGCGGGCCGAAGTCTCGTTCACCGGATTGGGAAACGTGAACAACGAACGCACACCGACAGCCTAGGCGTTGAATCCCGATCGAACAACTCGGGAATTGTCCGGACCCTCGAGCGCAGTCATCCACCGAAGTCGCGGTAGACGCGTTCGAGCGGGCCGACACCGAGGAAGCGGTGCCACGATGCGCCGACCGCGATCGCGACCGCCCAGAACACGAGAGCGAACACGAGCGCCGTGTCCAGACCGGTGTCGGAAACCCATCCCCACCAGTGGACGAACGCGTTGAACGTGATGACGTGCAGGAGGTACAGCGACAGGGTCATCTGTCCGGCGTGGCGCAGCAGCGTGATCGGGGGCGTTGTCGGGAAGCGGTCGGCGATCCATGAGATCACGGCGAAAGCGACCAGCGACGAGCCGAGCGCACCGAACGAGTACAGCAGTCCCCGGTCGAACGGCCCGGTCGAGAGCACGTTTCGCCAGATCACGCTGTTGCGATCGGTGCGGGCGAAGTCGTCCGTTGCCGCACGTAATCCGAAGTAGTTGATCGCATAGGTGCCGGCGAACAGCAAGAGACCAATGGCGATGATCGGCACGCGCAACCCGGAGATGTACGGCAGGAAGCGGCCGAGCGCGATGCCTACGCAGAAGAACAGCAGCCACGGCAGCAGAGGATGGGTGTAACCGACGAACGTGCGCAGCACCAGGTTGCGCGGTGAGTCGACCACCGGGTCCAGCCAGCGCACGTCGTGACCGTCGAGCGCATGGACGACTCGAAACAGCGCGATGCCCGCACCCGCCAAGGCTGCGCCGACGCCGACCGCAGCGAGCCACCGCAGTCGCAGCGTGAACAGCAGCGCGGCAACCATGAAGAACGCGCCGTAGTAGACGAGGATCGTGCCATGCCAGACCCACTCGATCAACAGGCCGAACGAGTAGAGCAGCAGGCCCCGGCGCACCAGCCGCCACCGATCGACGCGGATCGCCACGCGGTTGCCCGAGATGCGACTGCGGTTCGTCAGCAGCGTGACACCCATCCCGGCGACGAGCACGAACGTCGCTGCGAAGCGCGTGCTGAGTGGGCCGTCGGATGTGTCGAAGACCCGCTCCGCGAACGATGGGTCCGGTCCGCCGCCGCCGTTCAGATAGCCGTGGTAGTTCATGACCACGACGCCGATCAACGCGACGGCTCGGGTGACGTCGAGCCCGGGCAACCTGGCGTTCGTGGTTCGAGACGATCTTGGCGTGGCCACCGCGATCTCAGTCATCGTCGGCCCAGATGATCTCGTCCGCCGTGGTGGTGGTCAGCGGCCGCTGCACATCGACCCGGTCGCCGATCGCAGGACACGGCTGGCCGAGCGCTACGAACAGCATCGTCGTGTGCATGTGCGGCGGCTCGAGCATCGCGATCCGCTGGCGGGCGAAGTGGAACGGGCTGTGGCCGTCGTCCAGCACCCGAACTCCATGTGCCGAACCGGCCGCGACGAGGACGATGTGACCGTCTCCCGGCGCGGGCGTGGCGCGGTAGCCAGCAGTCTCACCAGCAGCGACAGTGTGGACGTCGAGAACGTCCGCGTCGATGTGGAACAACGACCTGTCGACGTGCCAGAGCGCGGTGCCGACGCGGATCTCGAACACACGCTTCGGGTAGGTGGCACGGAGGTCGGAGTAGTCCGCCGAGTTGACGTGGCTGATCGCGAGCGGAAGCGCCGAATCGAGACGAGGGAGCCAGTTGTCGATCTCGCGTCGGTGGTCGGCCGCCGATCCGGCGAGGTCGAGATGGATCGAGAAGCCGACGACGTCGAGCCCCGCGTCGCCGGCGGCGGCGAGCAACTCGCTCAGCCTCTCCGGATCGACGCCATAGCGGCGCATCGACGATCCGAGTTTGATCACGACGCAGCCACGCCAACCGTCGAGCGCATCGACGTGATCAGCCCGGCCGATCGTGAGGATCGCGTTCGGGCCGGTGGGAGGTCGACCGAGGTGCGGCGTGAGCACGAGCGCGTCCCGGTCCGCAGGGACGTCGGCCGCCTCGTACACAGTGCCGACCGCGACGCGTGGCGCAAGCCCGGTGGCGATCGGCATCAGCGTCTGGCGTCCAAACCCGTAACCGTTGCCCTTGACGACCGGAACGATCCCCGGCAGTTCTGCTGCGACCGCGTCGATGCTCGCGAGCCAGCGCCGGCGTTGAACGGTGAGGCGCAGACCCATCGTCAGAACCGTAGCGACCAACCCTCGACCAACCAGCGCACGCCGAGACTCGCCTGAAGTTTGCCGCCACAGCCTGCAGAATCCGCGACCTGCCCGCAACGCGCTGGATGATGCCACCCCCAAGGGCACAACCCGCGACCCGGCCACGACGCGCCGGATGATGCCGATGACACCGGCACAACCCGCGCACCTGCTCCGACGCGCCGGACGTTGCCGCTACAGCCGGCACAAACCGCTCATGCCCGCAACGCGCTGGATGTTGCCGCTCTCGCCGGCACAACCCGCGCACCCACCCGCAACGCGCTGGATGTTGCCACTCTCGCCGGCACTCACGGCGAGCGAGGGGTGCAGACGCGCGGCGTTGCCGCAACGGAGGCGGGGACCGTCAGTGGCAGGTCGGGCCGGCGAGGGCGCGGTAGGTTGCCACGCGTTCGGCGACGCGGCGGTGGAGCTCGGCCATCTGCGCGATCCGGGCGCGACCGGGGCACCACTCGTCGGTGGCGGGACTCCATGCGGCCGCGCCGCCGTGCGGATGTTGCGCGTGGTGGCCGATGCCGCTGTCGTTCCACCGCTCGGCGCCGGTCGGGGCGATTCCGTACACGGCGCACTCGGCCGTGGTGGCCGCGACGAGCGCATCGATCTGCACGCTGGTCCACGGCTCGTCATCGATCACGACGCCGTCGCCGGTGCGGCCGTCATGGTCCTCGGTCTGGTGCGTGATCGCGCCGAACGACGCACCGTTGTGATGCCACAGGTCGGCGTCGAAGCTGCCCCGGGCCCTGCGGATGAACGGCAAGTACTGCTCGATCATGCCCGACGTCAGCACATACAGATGAGGCGAGCCGAGCCTGGTCGTGCAACTGCGGGTGTGGTTGATGACGAGGCGCGGCCGGATCACCCGCTGCGTCGTGGCACTCGGCGACAACGTGACGTCGACGAGATTCGGATCGATCACGTTCGTCAGCAGGTGATCGTCGGTGACGACGTATCCGGCGTTGATGTCGGCCAGCAGGTCGGCGCGGCGCTGCCGTCCGTCACTGCTCCGGCCGCACAGTGCCGGATGGGGGTTGACGAGCAGGCTGGTCACCTGGCCAAAGAGCCGCCAACATCGCCGGTGATACCACGCGACCGTGAGCCGAGCGTCAGCCGAGGACGTCCTTGAACGTGTCGCACTGCAGAGGATCGCCCGTGGAGTAGCCGCGCTTGAACCACGTCGCGCGCTGTTCGGACGTGCCGTGGGTGAACGACTCGGGATCGATGCGGCCCTGCGTCTTCTGCTGGATGCGGTCGTCGCCGACGGCCCGAGCCGCCTCGATCGCTTCGTCGATCTCGCTGTCGGTCTCGAACTGGCCGCGTGACTTGGCATCGTGGGCCCACACGCCGCCGAAGCAGTCCGCCTGCAACTCGAGCGCGACCGAGTACTGGTTTGCGTTGCCCGGATCGCTCTGACTGGCCTGTTGCACCTGAGCGTTCGTGCCGACCAGGTTCTGGATGTGGTGGCCGTATTCGTGGGCGACGATGTAGGCCGCGGCCAGGTCGCCCTTCGCTCCGAACTGATCCTGCAACTGCTGTAGGAAGTCGAGATCGAAGTACACGAGGTGGTCGGCCGGGCAGTAAAACGGCCCGGTCTGAGCCGACGCCTGCCCGCATCCGGTGGACGTGGCTCCGCTGAAGAACACCGTCTGGGTGATCTCGTATTGGCTGCCGAACGCTTTCGGCATCTCGGTGACCCAGAAGTTCTCGACATCTTCCGTCGCACCGCAGATGACCTGGGCCAGTTCGGTGTCGCACTCGTTGGCGCTCGGGCTGCCGGTGTCGGCCGCATTGTTCGTGGTCCCTGCGCCGTTCAGCAACCGGGGCAGGAAAGCAATCGCCAGTGCGAGGATGATGCCGACCACACCCCCGCCGAGCTTGCCGGGCAGCGGGATGCCCCCGCCACCACCGAGGCCACCGAACATGCCGCCGCCACCACCACTGCCCCGACGGTCGGTGACCATCGACGAGTTGCCTGATTTGCGGATCCTGGTCACCGATGCCTCCTCGATCACCGCTGGCGAGACTGTCTGCGCAGCGGCGTTGTGGCCCGCAGCCTAGGAGCGGGCGTTGACCGCCGAACGGTTCCCCCGGCGCAGTCCGCGTAGACCCACTGCGCCGGCGCCGATCACCGAGCCGCGGTCGCCGAGACGGGCCGGCGTGATGCGCACGCCGCGGACGAAGCTGAGCCGGCAGTGCTCGGACAACGCGTCCTGAGCGGCGTTGAAGAACGTGGCTCCGAAGCCGAGCGCGACCGACCCGCCGACCACCACGAGATCGAGATCGAGAGCGTTGCAGACCGACGCCACACCACGCCCGACGAGACGGCCGGTGCGGACCATGATGTCGTAGGTCGGCTCGGTCGGCGACCGTCCCGTGATGGCTTCAATTGCCGGCCCGGAGACCTCCGCCTCCAAACAACCGCGGGCACCGCACGTGCAGCGCCGGCCGCTGGGTTCCACGATCACGTGACCGATGTGGCCGGCGTTGCCGGTTGCGCCGTCGAGCAGTTGGCCGTCGAGCACGATGCCTCCGCCGACACCGCCGGCGACCACCATCGCCATGAAGTTGCTGCGGCCCTGCGCGGCGCCGACCCATCCTTCGGCCAGCGCGAGCGCTTTCGCATCGAGGTCGCCGTAGACGGGCAGCGACGTCAACTTCTGCAGGCGCGAGCGCAGTGGAAAGCCGCGCCAGCTCCGGATGTTGGGGGGCGAGACGATTTCGCAGTTGGCGGTCACGACGCCGGCTGCGCCGACGCCAACCACGACCGGGGTCACCTCGTGATGCTCGGTCGCACGCTCGATCTGCGCGTCGACCAGCGCCTTCAGCACGTCGAAGACACCCTCGGCATCGAGGTCGGGATTCACGTCGTCGCGGGCGAGGTCGATCAACTCGCCGGTCATGGTCATCAGGCCGACCGCCATCTGCGTCGACCCGATGTCGATTGCGAGGACCACATCCACCGAGCGGACCCTACTGCCACCAACACTGCCAACACTGGCGCCGTCCAGGGCGGGCGCGATCAGATCACAACCGGCGGGGCACCCCGTTGGAGGCGAAGACCGCCGGCAACCCGCCGGTGTGGATGAACACGACGTCTTGACCGGCCGACCAACGCCCCTCGGCTGCGTTGCCGAGCAGGCCGGCACAACCCTTGCCGGAATACGTACGATCGAGGACCCAACCGCCGGTTCGGGCCGCCCAGCGGATCGCGTCGTCGCCGGCCTCGGTGGGGATCGCGTAGTCCTCGCCGAGCCAGCGAGTGTCGATCTCGACGTCACCGTCCAACACGGCGGGTGTGAGATCAGGGGTTGCCAGCATCGACAGCGTCTCCGCGGCCAACCCTGCGATGTCGGGCAGGCCGAGCACGACGCCCTTGGCCACACCGATCGCGACGATCTCCGGAACCGTGTTGCCGAGTGCCCGCCACACGGCTCGCCCGGCCACCAGTCCGGCGTGGGTACCGCCGCTTGACGACGTGAACACGATCGCCGCGGGCGTGATCTCGGCCCGCTCGCACTGCTTCATGATCTCCACGAACGCAGCCACGTACCCGAGCGCTCCGACCGCCGTGCTGCCCCCGATCGGAATGGAGTGTGGCCGCAACCCGTCCGCGGCGAGCTCGTCGGTCAGGGTCTCACGGGCGATCTCCAGCGGACCCCAGTGCGCCGGTGGCAGCCCGGTGAAGTGCAGGTGCGCGCCGAACAGGTCGGCCAACAGCTGGTTGCCCTCGTAGACCGACGGCTTGTCGCCGGACAGCACGAGGTGCGTCTCCAGACCCAGCCGGGCACCCGCTGCGGCCGTCATCCGACAGTGGTTGGACTGCCCGGCACCGACCGTGATCAGGCAATCCGCACCCGCGGCGAGCGCTTCGCCGCACAAGAACTCCAGTTTGCGGGCCTTGTTGCCGCCGACCCCGAGCCCGGTGAGATCGTCGCGCTTGACCCACAGTCGCGGGCCGCCGTCCAGCACTGGCCCGCGCTCCAGCGGGGTCGGCAAGGTTGCCAGGACCGCCCGCGGAAGTGAGGCCAAGCGTCGCAACGGCATTGGGTCAAACAGTACGTTGGCTGTCAACCAAACCGACCGCGACATCGAGTCGTGTCACGGTCGGTGACTGCCTTTCTCATGGACGACGCGCGAGTGATCGACGACCTGGAATCTGTGTTCCGGGCCCATCACGGTCGTCTCGTGCGCGCCCTCACAGTGGCGTGCGGTGACGAGCAGCGCGCCGCCGACGCAGTGCAGCACGCGTTCATCAAGGCTCACCTCACGTGGCGCCGGATCCAGCGGTACGAGGATCCTGTCGGCTGGATCCGCCGGGTGGCCATCAACCGCCTCCGCGACGACCACCGTCACGACGTCCGCAAGCAGCGGATGATCGACCGCCTCGGTGCCGAGCGGCCGGTGGCCGAGCACTCCGCCGCCGGAAGCGATGTCGAGCAACAGCTCGCCTCGCTGCCCCGCCAGCAGCGGCTGTCGCTGGCGCTCTACTACGTCGACGGGCTCAGCGTCGCCGAGATCGCCACCACTCTGGGCATCTCTGAGGGCGCGGTCAAGTTCCACCTCCACCAGGGCCGCCACGCGCTGCGCGGGCGGATGGAAGCGCTCGAGGCGTCGTCGGGGGCGACTGATGACTGAGTACGACGAGATCGTGATGCGCGAGAAGCTGCAGCGGCTGGCCGGCCACGGCGTCGATGACGATGTCGCCTACGAGAACCTGCTCCGCAACGTGCGCGCCGCCAAGCGCCGGCGCGCAGCCGAGCTGATCGGCGGGCTCGGCGCGGTCTGCGTGCTGGGTATCACCATGATGTCGCTGCGCACCGAGCCCGAGCGTCGGTTGGTGCCGACCGGTGGCAACTTCGACGACGTCGCGCTCGTCGAGTCGACCACGGTGGCCACGACCGACGCGGCCACGACCACGGCCACCCACGCGCCGACGACCACGTCCACCGAGCCGCCCACCACCACGACGGTCCCAGAGACCACCACGACCGAGGCCGCGACGACAGTCGCCACGGTCGAGCAGGGCCAAGCGGGTGCCCCGACCGGGTCGCCGACGCCTTCGACGTCCAACACGACGAAGGGCACCAGCCCGAGCACCGGCGGCACATCGGGCACGACGGGTCCCACGGCAACGACGACGCACGCACCGGCATTCGTCGGGTCGTCGACCGAGACGAAGTCGGCCACCTTCGGGACGATCACGGTCACGCTGGCGAACGGCAAGCTTTCCCTCGTCAGCAAGACGCCCGCGGTCGGGGCGACAGCCGAGATTCGCGAATCGGGTCCGGAGAAGATCAACGTGCGCTTCACCGCACCGGGTGGTCGCTCGACCATCACCGCCCGCGCCAATGACGGGGTGATCCTGTTCGAAATCGAGAACGAGGCTGCCGGCGACGACCATCCCGACGTCACCATCGACGACGGCGACGGCAAGGCCAATGGCGGCACGGGATCCGTGCCGGGCACCGGTGGCGATGGGCAGGACCACAGCGATCGTGGTGACTGGAGTGGCTGGGGTTCGGGCACCGGCGGATCCGACGGCGACACCCCGCCAACTGGCACGACCCCGACCCCTGACTGACTGGGCCACTGGACCACCGACGAACTGCCCATCGCCGGCGCGACGTGGTATGTCTCTGGGGATGCCCACGACGGACTGGAACCCACTGTTGCGCGGCGAGTTCGAGCAGCCGTACTGGAAGGAGCTGCAGGCGTTTGTCCGTCAAGAGCGGAGTCGCTACGCGGTGTACCCGCCGGCGGACGAGGTCTTCGCCGCGATCCACCTGACGTCGTACGCGAACACGAAGGTGATGATCCTCGGCCAAGACCCCTACCACGGCCCGAACCAGGCCCACGGTCTGTGCTTCTCTGTGCGGCGAGGCGTCGCCGTGCCGCCGTCGCTCGGCAACATCTACAAGGAACTGCACACCGACCTTGGCATCGCGCCGGCCAAACACGGCAACCTGCAGCATTGGGCCGAGCAGGGCGTGCTGCTGCTCAACGCGACGCTCACGGTGCGCGCCAACCAGGCCGGCAGCCACCAGAACAAGGGCTGGGAGACGTTCACGGATCAAGTCCTGCGCGTCGTCAACGACAAGATAGAGCCCGTCGTCTTCATCCTGTGGGGCAGCTACGCGCGCAAGAAGAAGGCGCTGATCGACACGACACGGCACACGATCCTCGAGTCTTCGCACCCGTCGCCGCTGTCCGCTCACAACGGCTTCTTCGGCACGAAACCGTTCAGCGGCGCCAACGCCGCCCTCGAAGCGGGAGGCCGCCAGCCCATCGACTGGCAGCTCCCCGACTGATCGACACCAGCCGGGGTGTGGATTCGGGGCGCGGGGGCTCAGCCGGCGGGGGACGGGTAGTCGGGCGGGGACTCGCCTTCGGGCGGGGCGGTGTAGAGGAACACGGCACCCTCGGGGTCGAAGAACTTGTCCACGCTTGGCCAGGCGCCGGGCAGGTAGCGGGCGCCGCCGTCGACGAACTCGTACATGCCCTGGCCGTCCTTGCGGATCTCGTCCGGACCGCCCTTGGTCTCGTCCCACCAGATCATCGTGCCGTCGTCGATACCGACGTAGTCCGGCTCGTCCCACAGCCCCTTGTCGCCCCAACCAAGTGACGGCTGGGTGATCGCGCTTCGGGTCTGCGAGCCGGCGAACAACGACTCCTTCCACGTGTCGTGGGTGAGGTTCGGGCCGACGCCCTGCAGCACCGCGAAGAACACTGCCGGGTACGGGGCGAAGACGCCGATCGTGTCGATGGCCGGCGGCTCGACACCCGTGAACCACTTGTACAGCGCGTAGTAGCCGCTGATCTCGGGCGTCACGCGTGCGGCCAGCTGCGAGAAGCCGAAGGCGTGCTTCCACTGCTCCTGGTCGTAGGTGCGCGCAAACGCGTTCAGGTCGACGAGCGCCGAACTGCCGATGATCCACTCCGGGAAGTAGCCCTGCGCGGTGGCCTCCTTCGTGAAGTCGCGTGGTGCGACGGGATCGCCGCTGAACACGATGGACGTGACGCCGGCAGCCTTGAACTTGGCTATCGCCTGCGACGCGGTCTGCTGGATGGTGGCCGGGTCGAGCTGGTAGGCAACGCGCTCGGCGAGCGGCGCGCCGTTCGCGACCATGCCGCCCTCGAACTGGTCGGCGAGCTCCTTGGACGCTGCGCTGGACTCGATGTAGAGCAAGCCGAACGTGCGCGGCGTGTCGATGAACTCGTCGCCGGCGTGCGTCGCGTTCTTGCCGACCAGCATCTTCTGGATCATCTCCAGGACGTGGACCTGCGTTTGATCGCCCCCCGCCGCAATGCCCCACACGAGCGGGTCGCGCTCGGTGTAGAACTCCGGCGGCTGGGCGGGCGTGCACGCGAGGCAGGCAATGCCACGCGCGGCGAGCTCGTCAGCGAAGGCACTCGTCAGCGCCGGGCCACCCCAGACCATGAACGGCTTGATGTCCTCGGCGATGCGAACGGCATCAGCACGAGCAGCGGTCTCGTCACTGGCGATGCCAGTGCCTTCGACGAAGCTCAGCTTCACCGTGCGACCGTAGGTCTCGTAGTAGGTCTCGAAGTAGTCGACCATGCCTTGCATCGTCTCGGCCTGCTGGTCGTTGGTGTCGTCGACTGCGACTGCGTCGGTGATGTACTTGATGATCGGGTCGTCGGTGATGCCCTGGTAGACCGCGATCGAGATCTCGTCCGCGGTCACGCCCTCGGCTGTTGCCCCACCGTTGTCGCCGTCGAACGGCGCGTAGCACTCGCCGGCGAAGAAGTCGGGCACGGCGATCGTGCCCCGCTCGGCGTCGCAGTTGTCGCCCCAGGCAACGTCGACGCCTTGCTCTTCGGCCTGAGAGAACGACAGCGGGTACGTGACCTCGCCACCACCGGCCGCAATGCTGGTGTCGCCCGCGGACGTGTCGGCGACCGAGGTCGTCGTGTCGCCGGTGCCCGTGTCGGGCGCAGACGCTGCCGGCGCAGACGATGCCGGCGCAGTCGACTCGGTGGTCGCCGATGTCGTCTCCGTCGGTTGGGTCGCTGTCGTCGTGTCCGAGACGGACTTGTCGTCGTCGCCACCGCTCGTCGCGACGAGTACGCCGACGACGACGGCGACCACTGCCACGATGCCGATGATCGGTCCATAGCGCTTGAGCGCGGTGGAATTGCTCTTCCCCGCGCCACCTCCGGCACTTGCTGGCTGCATGACTACCCCCTTGTTGAGCCGGCCGGTGTGACACCGGCCGGTGTTGCCGTGTCCGTGCCGGATCGTGCGATCGCGGCGCTGGACGTGCCGAGATAGCTCTCGACGACATCTGGATGTTCGAGCACCTCACGCGCCGTGCCGCTCGTGAGCACACGGCCCTGGTCGAGCGCGACGAGGCGATCGGAGATCGAACTGATCAATGGCATGTCGTGCTCGATGACGACGAGACTCGCCCCCATCTCGTCGCGCAGGCGCAGCAGCACCGGTGCGAGCGCTTCGACTTCGCGCTGCGCGATCCCCGACGATGGTTCGTCGAGCAGGATCACCGTCGGCCGGTGGGCGACCTGGCAGGCGAGGTCCACGACTCGGCGCGTACCCGTCGACAGTTCGCGGATGAACGAGTTGCGGAACTGTCCGAGACCCATCAGCTCGAGCAGTTCGTCGACACGCAACGCGATCTGCTGCTCGGAGTCGAAGAACTGCGGCAGGCGCATTGCAGCGGCGACGATGCTCCGGCTGCCGACGAAGCGCTCGGTGGCGACGGCGAGCGTCTCGCCGACGGTGATCTCCGGGAACAGCCGGGCGTCCTGGAAGCTGCGGCCGAGTCCGCCTGCGGCGCGTTGGTACGGCGTGGCCGACGAGACGTCCTCGCCGCTCAGCAAGACCCGGCCGGCGTCGGTCGGGGTGAAGCCGGAGATCAGGTCGAACAGCGTGGTCTTGCCCGCGCCGTTGGGGCCGATGATGCCGACGATCTCGCGCGGTGCGACGTCGAGGGTGACGCCGTCGACCGCACGGATGCCGCCGAAGCTGCGCACCATGCCGCTGATCGCGAGCGCCGGCGGGTCGCCCTCGACCCGTTCGAACGTCGACACGTGGGTAGCTGCGCCGACGCTGGCGTTGGACAGGAACACCGAGCGCAACAGGTCGGGCCGTTGCAGCAGTTCGGCCGTCGCGCCGCTGAACTGCACCCGGCCACGCTCAAGGAAGTATGCCCGCTGCGCGACGGTGAGCGCGACGTTGACGCTCTGCTCGACCATCACGATCGCGACGCCGTCGGCGGCCAGACGCTCGATGATCGGCAGCATCTGGCCGACGATGACGGGTGCCAGGCCGAGCGACAGCTCGTCGATCAGCAGCACACGCGGGCGGGCGATGAATGCCATGCCGAGCGCCAGCATCTGCTGCTGACCACCGCTCAGGTTGGCGGCCGCGTCGCCCATCCGCGTGCGGAGTATGGGAAACATCTCGAGCACGCTCTCGGTGCTCCTCGCGACGTCGCCCGGCTTGCGGCGTTGCGTCCACCCGGCGAGTTGCAGGTTCTCGCGGATCGTCAACGAGCCGAACACGCCGGCACCACCGGGCATCTGCGAGATGCCGTGCACCGCGATCTCGTTCGGTGGCGCGTGGGTGATGTCGCGTCCGTCGAGCACGACGGCACCGCGATCCGCTTCGACGATGCCGCTGATGGTCTTCAGCAACGTGGACTTGCCCGCGCCGTTCGTGCCGAGCAGCGCGACGATCTCGCCTTCCTTGACGTCGATGTCGACACCGAACAGCACCTGCCGTCCGCCGTAACCGGCGTCCACACCGCGCACCAGCAACAGGTCGGCTTCGCCGTGACGACGTTGGTACAGCGCTTCCGAACGAGCGGCGGTGGCCCGCCAGACCTGCGCGATGTCAGCATCGATGACGTTGGCCATGCTGCGCAGGATCAGCGCGCCGATGATGAACAGCGGCAGCATGACGAGCATCCCGATGCGCACGTTCCACTTGTCGGCGACCCAGCCAATGAACGGCAAGATGACCAGGCCGGGGATCACCCACAGCGAGGCGACGCTGAAGCCGGTCGCCCGGGCGCGAGCCGGAATCGCCAACGACAGCGCGACGAAGATGCCCGGAGCGAGCGGCGCAAGCGCCGCCGACACGACGCAGTTCAACGCGACCGCGACGATCACGTTCGGCGCGAGTGCGAACCCCGCCGATGCGACGGACGTCGCGATCGCGATGCCGGCCAGGAACTTGATCAGGCCCTTCATGTTGTTGATGTACTTGCGGGTGATGATCCGCGTGCCGTAGATGATGCCGACCAACTGGAACGGCTCAGCGATCGCGGCAGCGATGCCCCGCTCGCGTTCGTTGAGGTTGAACTCACGCTCGTACAGCACGGACGCGAGCGTCACGAAGCCAACGAGTGCGACGGCCAGGAAGGGCAGCGACCACCAGATCCGGCGCAGGCTCTCCACCTTGTGCACCGTGCGCCAGCTCTCGACGAACGACGCCGGCTCTTCCTCGGTGTTGACGACGTCGTCGCTCGCGCCGGTCGCGGCACGTTCCCACTTGCCGCGGATCGGTTCGCGCAGGCGCAGCGCGAAGAAGGCGAAGACCAAGGTAGGAACCATGAACACGAAGAACGGCGCTCGCCAGCCGAACGAGTAGGCCAAGAGCCCGGCGGACAATGGGCCGACGAACGCGCCGACCGCATTGGCCGCGCGATGGATGCTGTAGACGCGGCTGCGCGTTTCGATCGGGTAGTAGTCGGCGATCAGCGAGTTGTGCGTCGGGTCGATGACTGCCTTGCCGATCGACGAGCCGGAGCGGGCGATGGTCAGCACGACGATGCCTGTCGCCAGACCGGTCATCCCGCTGAACCCACCCCACACCATCGCGCCGACGATGGCGAGCGGCACGCGCCGGCTACGGTCGGCGAACTGCGCGATCGGCACCTGCAGCGCGAGCGCAGCGATCGACGCGAGGGCGACGAGACCGAGCGCGGTCCTGAGGTCGATGTCGAACGACTCGCGAATCTCGGGCAGCAGGATGCCGAACGCGGTGCGGTCCAATTCGTCGACCGCGTTGAGGCCGAACAGGATCACGAGCGGATACGCAGACTCGCCGCCGCACACATCGCGAAGCCACACCATCGGATGGCGTGCCGCGGCCAGGAAGCGGTTCACGCAGACACCGGCGCCTCGTCCGCAGCAACCGTGATGGACGGCTCGGTCGGTTCGGCCACGGTGGCCGGAGCCGTCGTGTGCGGTCGCCTCAACGCCCAGCGAGCGAACAGATCACGCAGCTTCACGATCTGGCTGCCGAGCCCGGCCGGCATCACGAGCAGGATCAACAGCACGCCGAACGACGTCGCGAGCAGACGCCACTCCACCGTCGGCAGGCGGAGCGTGATGCGCGAGTAGAGCGCGCCGACGATGACACCGGTGACCGATCCGAGCCCGCCGATGATGGCCGACACGAAGACCCCGAAGCTCTGCCCGGCCCCGAACGGGCTGAGGCTGAACGAGTGGTTCATGTGCACGAACAGCCCGCCGGCCACTCCCGCGATCGAGCCGCTGAGCATGAACGCGGTGAGCTTGGCGCGCACCGTGGAAACCGAGAAGCTCTGCGCCGCCCGCTCGTTGTCGAGCATCGCGACGATGACGCGGCCCGTCCGTGATCGACGCACACCGCGGACGGCCAGGATCAACAGCGCGAGCACGACGAGCGAGTAGGCGTAGAAGCGCGTCGGCGTGTCGATGTCGATGCGGCCGAACAGCGGGTTCACCGTCAGGCGGTTGCGTGGGATCCAGCCGAAGAAGCGATCGTTGAGCAACCACGACGTCACGCTGAGACCGAACGCCAACGTCGTGACGGCCAGGTACAGACCCTGCAGTCGTAGCGCGGGAAGGCCGACGAGCAATGCCGCGACGGCGCCGGCCACGCCACCGGCGATCAACGCGACCGTGAGGTCGACCTGCCAGCGCGACGTGCACAGTGCGCTCACCGCGCCGCCGACGGCCACGAAGCCCATCTGCCCGAGCGAGATCTGCCCGGCCCATCCGGTCAGCACCATCAGTGACACGCCGATGATGCAGAAGATGATTATCTCGTTGATCTGGATCAGGCGATCGACGCGGAAGACGATCGGCACGGCGACGAGCGCGGCCATCACGATCAGCGCGATCGCGGCCCGGGCGGCCCGGATCAACGCGAGCCGCGAGACCTCGACCTCGAGCGGACGGATCTCCTCGGCACCGCGCCACGACGACGTCGCGTCGTTGTCGCGCCGTGACGACTTCGTGCGCTGCAGCAACAGCGCGATCAGCACTGCAGCCGACACCATCGGCACGACGAGCAGCGGGCTGTCCGCGTTCCACGTCACCCAGTAGTCGAGGAAGCCAATGCACACGCCGGCCGTGGCAACGAGCATCAGGTTCTGCAGCCGGCCGATGACGAGTGCGGCCATCGCGTACATCAGGTTGGTCACGTCGAACGCCGATCCGATCGGCGCGCCGAGGATGCCCGCCCGCAAGAACAGGGCGACGAACGACAGCCCGGCGGCAACCGCCCAGACGACGGTGCTGAGCCGCGCCACGGGGATGCCGAGCATGTTCGCCCGGTCGCTGCGTTCCGCTGCGGCACGAACAGCGACCCCCGTGCGCGTGCGACTCAGGAACAGCGCAACGCCGAGCATGACCGCCGGTGCCACGGCCAGCGCGATGAAGTCGTTGGAGAGCAGTCGCGTCGAGCCGACGTCCCACTTCCAGTCGAACGCCTGCGGCAGCCGTTCGGACGCTGCGTTGCGGCCCCACCAGCGCGGCACCAGGATGCCGAGCACGACGAGCAACTGTGTGATGCCGAGCGTGGCGACCGTCAGAACGAGTCGTGACGCGTTCTTGAAGCGCCGCACGAAGATCAGTTCGACCAGGCCGCCGAGGATGACAGCCATCACGAGACCGATCGCGAAGCCGAGCCAGTACGACCAGCCGGAGAACACGACCAACGCAACTGCGAACGACGTCGGCACCGAACCGAGATCGGCCTGGGCGAAGTTCAACACTCGGTTGGCTCGGTAGACCAACGCCAGGCCGGTGGCCAACATCGCGGTCAGCATTCCGAGTACGACACCACGGATCGCCTGGCCCCACGGCAGCGGCCAACGCAGGAACGCGATCCAGAGAACGCCGATGACGGCGATTGTCGCGATGGCCGCGACGGCTCGCCGGTCACTCCGTTCGGATCCCCAAATCCGTTGTGTGAGCCCCATTCGGCCTGAAACGTACTCGGGTCCGCCTGGCTAGCTTGGGTCGGATGGACGCGCAGGTGATCATGCCGACACCGACGTGGACGCAGAAGGGTTTCGTGTTGCGGCTGCGACAACGCAACCGCACGGTCGACTTCGTGTTCAGTGGTCTCGACGGTTTCGTGCGCCACAAGACCGGGCGTAACGCCGCGCTGCTCGCCCACTACGGCTTCTTGTCGGTCTTCCCGTTGCTCGTCGTGATGACCACGATCCTTGGCTTCCTGCTGGAGGGCGACAGCGCGCTGCGGACGCGCATCGAGAACTCGGCGTTCGCCAACCTGCCGTTCATCGGCGAGCAGCTCGCCGAGGACCCAAGCCGATTGAAGGGCAACACCGTTGTCTTGGTGGTCGGTGTGCTCACTGCGCTGTGGGCCGGAACGAAGGCGTTCGTCGCCACACAGAACGCGATGAACGACATCTGGGAGATCCCCGAGAACGAACGGCCCAACGTCGCGAAGCTGCGCCTCCGGGCCCTGATGGGCATCGGTGTGGTCGGTCTGGCCCAGGTCGGCAGCGCGATCCTGACCGGCTTGATCAGCGTCAGCGGAACGTCATGGCTGAGCCGTGGACTGCTCGTGCTGGCCGCCGTCGCCGTCAACATCGCGGTGCTGATGGCCGCGTACCGGGTGCTGACGGCGCGGCGACTGAATCGCCGCCAGTTGCTGCCCGGAGCGATCGCCGCAGGCATCGCGTTCTCGATCCTGCAGGTGATCGGCACCACCCTCGTGCAGCGCGCGATCACCCGGGCGAACCCGGTGTACGGATCGTTCGCGACCGTCATCGCGCTGCTCAGCTGGCTCAGCCTGCACGCGATGGTCGCGCTCGTCGGCGTCGAAGCGAACGCTGCGCTCGACCGTCACCGCGGCATGTGGCGCGACGGCACGGAGACCATCGAGATCGTCGAGACGGTCGAGGAGATCGACACGATCGAGGCCTGATGCGGGTGTCCGGCCGTCGATCCCGAACGCACAGCGCACAGCCTTCGCGAGCGGCCCCGGGTCGACGGGCTCTCGTCGCCGCGATCGATTCAGCCGTGAGCGTGACCACCGGCGAGCGATTCGCTCTCGACGCGGCGAGGACGACGAGCGCATGCGCGCTGTCGGGCCGATCAGGGCCGGTTGATTGACGAAGCAGCCGCCACTGACTGACGAATTCGGCAGTAGACGACGGTATTTCCACTCCGTATGGTGCCGTCCTTGTGAACGTGAGCACCCCCACCGTCAACGTCGACGCGTCCCTGAGCGGCCCCGCCACTGGCAACCCGAAGATCGACACCTTCCTGCGCGAGACCACAATCGCGACGCCGTTCGTCGTGATCGACGTCGATGTCGTCGAGCAGCGCTACAACCAACTCGTCGCCTCGCTGCCCGCGGCCCGGCCGTACTACGCGGTGAAGGCCAACCCGGCGATGGCGATCATCGAGCGTCTCGCCGCGCTCGGCTCCGCGTTCGACGTTGCAAGTCCGGCGGAGATCGACCGCTGCCTCCTGGCCGGCGTGTCTCCGGCCGACATCTCCTACGGCAACACGATCAAGAAACGCCGCGACATCGAGTACGCCGCATCGGTCGGTGTCATGCGCTTCACGGTCGACGCTGAGCCGGAGTTGACGAAGGTGGCCGAGGCCGCGCCCGGCGCATCTGTGTGCGTGCGGTTGCGGCACGAATGCGGTGGTGCCGATTGGCCGCTGTCGCGCAAGTTCGGATGCGAATCGCCCGACGTCGAGCGGCTCCTCGTGATGGCCGCCGAGGCCGGCATGGAGAGCGGGGTCTCGTTCCACGTCGGCTCACAGCAGCGCGACCTGGATGCGTGGGACGACACGCTCGAAGTGGTTGCCCGGCTGACCGACCGCGCCCGCGAGCGCGGCGCGAACCCGACGTTTCTCAACCTCGGCGGCGGATTTCCGGGCACGTATCGCGAACACACCCCGGGCATCGAGTCCTACGGCGCGGCCGTGAGCCGCGCCCTGGAGACGTGGTTCCCGGTCGGCGGCGATCGCCCATTGACCGAGGTGATGATCGAGCCCGGTCGCTACATGGTGGCCGACGCAGGTGTACTGCGCAGCGAAGTGGTGCTCGTGTCGCGCCGCTCGCCATTCGACCACGAGCGATGGGTCTACCTCGACTGCGGCAAGTTCCACGGCCTGGCCGAGACGATGGAGGAAGCGATCCGCTATCGCCTGCGCACCCCGCACGACGGCGGTACCACCGGCCCGGTCGTCATCGCCGGACCGACGTGCGACAGTGCCGACGTGCTGTACGAGAAGAGTGGCTACGAGTTGCCGATAGCGCTCGACGAGGGCGACATGGTCGACATCCTGTCCGCCGGGGCGTACACCACCACCTACAGCAGTATCGGCTTCAACGGCTTCCCTCCGCTCACGGAAGTCTGCATCTAGGCAGCCAAAGACGCCGCATCGAGCCACGTTCGTTGGCGGTCATGCGTCGTGAGACACTTGAGGATGTGACATTCGATCTGGACTGAGTTCACCTGGAATTCTCGGATAGGTTCGCGGCGTCGGGAATGCCTGCTGCAGCATCGGGGTTGTCGCTTCGTTCTGCTTCACACAGAAGGGGTGCTGCCCGAATGGACAGAATCGAGATCACCGGCCTGCGGGTCATGACGCTGGTCGGCGTGCTTTCCCACGAGCGTGAGTCTGCCCAGCCGCTCGAGTTCGACATCGTCCTCGAAGGCGACCTGCGCGACGCCGGTTCCAGCGACGACCTCGCCGACACCGCGCACTACGGCCTCGTCTCCGAGCGCGCCGCGACGATTGCCCGTGAGTCGAAGGACGAACTCCTCGAGCGACTCGTGCATCGCATCGCCGAGGACGCACTGACGTTCGACCGCGTCGAGGCCGTGGAGGTGGTCGTCCGCAAGCTGCGCCCGCCGATCCCGGAGGACATCCAGTTCACCGCAGTCCGCATCCGCCGTACGCGAGCCGAACTACAGATCCCGCCTCGCACCAGCCATCGTGCCATCGTCGCGCTCGGCACGAACCTCGGCGACCGCGTCGGCTATCTCAAGCTCGCGGTTGCGGAACTGGGCAGCAGCCTGATCTCGCAGTCGCAGGTCTTCGAGACCGCCCCCGTCGGCGGGCCGGACAACCAGGGCGCGTACCTCAACATGGTCGTCGCCGTGGAGACCTCCCTCGACCCGTTCGCGATGCTGCGTCGCTGCCAGCGCATCGAATCACTCGCGTTGCGCCAACGAGTCGTCCACTGGGGGCCGCGCACCCTGGACGTCGACTTGCTGTTCTACGACGACATGACCATCAGCAGCACCGAGCTGACGATCCCCCACCCGCGCTACGGCGAGCGTCGGTTCGTGCTGACGCCGCTGGCCGAGGTGGCCCCCGAGCTGTGCCCCGACGGTTGGGACACCACGCTGCCGGCGGATGCGATTGCGCCGCTCGGCCCGCTCGACGAGTTGTACTGAGTTCGAGCCGGCGTGGTTCGTGTTCCAGCGTTACCCGACCCCGAGCTCGCGCTCGAGGTCGCGAACGAGCTTCGGGTAATGGACGCGCCCGTACTCGGGTTGCTGGCGGAGCACGATCTCCATCAGCTCCCAGTGCTGGGGCGTGTCCTTCCACGGCAGCGCGATGTACAGCGGCAGGTCCCAGCGGCGCAGCGCGTCGAGGTTGGAGTACACGATCTTCTGGTATCGGTAGCGGTCTTCCCACGGCCAGTTGCTCGGCGCGAAGCCGGTGCCCGGGTCGATGATGCAACGGCGGCGCATGCCGAAGCGGTCGGCGTCGGCGAGGCGGGCCTCGAAGAACTCGATCAGCGCCTCGATGGGGTCGGTCTCGACGTGACTCATCTCGCGCGGGTTCGGGCCGGACAGGAACGGCACCACGATCGGCACCTCGAAGTCGGCGGCCACCTTCCACATCTCGTCGGTCTGCATGCCATCCGCGGCGTTGATCACATTCGCGCCGGCTTCCAGCGCCCGACGAGCGACCTCGGGCCGCCACGTGTCGACGCTGAGCGGAACACGCAGCGCCGCCAGCGCCGGCACCAGCGCCTCGAGGCGTTCCCATTCGGTGTGCCAACCGACCACCGTTGCCGCGTCGGTGCTGCCCTGCCCACCGAGGTCCAGGCCATCGGCACCGTCGGCCAACACCCGCCTGGCCCGACCCAGCCCAGAGGCCACGTCGGAGACGATCGAATCCGTGTTCAGCGAGTCTGGCGAGGCGTTGAGCACGGCAAACAGTTCCACGCCCAGCGAGGTTATTGGTCGTGACTCCATCTACCCTCAGCCACGTGAGTGCAGTCCGCACGTTCGACGCGTCGTGCTTCTCGGTCGCAGACGCGATCGCAGCCAAGCGCGGCCGCACGGTCAGCGTGTGCATCCCGTGTCGCAACGAGGCGGCCACGATCGGCCGACTCGTGCGCATGCTGCAGACCTCGCTGGTGTCGCCTGACTCCGGTCTCGTCGACGAACTGATCGTGGTCGACGACAACTCCACCGACGACTCCGCGGCGATCGCTGCGGCACACGGCGCGACGGTCGTGTCGATCAACACGGTCAACGACGTCTTCGGTGAGGGACGTGGCAAGGGCAACGCGCTGTGGGCCACGCTCGCGGTCAGCACCGGCGACTTCGTGGTCTGGTGCGACGGCGACGTCACCAGCGTCGAGCCGAGCTGGGTGGTGCGGTTGTTGATGCCGCTGCTGACCACCGACGACGTGCATCTCGTCAAGGCCAGCTACCACCGCCCCACAGATCTCGGCGGCGGCGGCCGGACCACCGAACTGGTCGCGCGACCGATGTTGAGCCTGTTCCTCCCCGAGCTGACCGGGTTGCACCAGCCGCTCAGCGGCGAGTTCGCCGGTCGCCGCACTGTGATGGAGCAGATCCCGTTCGTGCAGGGTTGGGGTGTCGAGATCGCAATGCTGGCCGACATCGCCGATCGCTTCGGTGCTGGCACCATTGCCCAAGTCGATGTCGGCGAGCGCCACCATCGCCATCAGACCCTGGACCGCCTCGGGGTGCAAGCCGCCGAAGTGATCGCCACGCTGCTGACCCGCGTCGGTGCCGACAAAGCCTTCGCCGACGACCAACTCGCCCTGTGGCGCCCCAACGGTGTCGCCGAGCCCTTGAACCTCGACGAACGCCCCCCGATCTGGTCCGTCCGCGACGACACCTGACCGAATTCCGCCCCTGACACCGGCAACATCCAGCACGCTCACCGCGCACCGGCCCCGCGTGGCCGAACACGCCGCCCACAGCGGCAACATCCGGCGCGCGGGGTCGGGCATGATGGCGGACGTGGCCGACGCTTCTCTGATCTCGATTGCTGCCGATGTGACCGCGAGGCGGCGTCGCGCCGCGGAGGTCGTGGACGAGGCGCTCGCCGCGATCGACGGGCGGGATGGGCCGCTGAACGCGTTCGTGGCGGTCGACGCGGATCGGGCCCGGCGCGATGCCGCGGAGATCGACGCACGAATCGCCGTGGGTGATGACGTTGGTCCGCTGGCTGGGGTACCTCTCGCGGTGAAGGACACCGAGGACACCGCCGGCTACCGCACCACCTTTGGGTCGCGGCTGTGGGCCGACGCACCGCTCGCGACCGGCGACTCGGTCCTGGTCGCTCGGTTGAAGGCAGCCGGCTGCGTGGTCGTCGGCAAGACGAACACGCCCGAACTCGCCGCCAAGGGCGTCTGCGACAACCTGCTGTTCGGCGTCACCCGCAACCCGCTGAACACCGATCGCACGCCGGGCGGTTCGTCGGGGGGCTCAGCGGCAGCGGTCGCCGCCGGCATGGTGCCCCTGGCAACGGCCTCGGACGGCGGGGGTTCCATCCGCATCCCGGCTGCGGCGTGCGGGCTGCCTGGTTTCAAGCCGTCGCTCGGCCGCGTGCCCGACGGTGGCCCCAACCCGGTCGACTGGCCGGCTGTCACGACCCGTGGTGTGCTGACCCGCACTGTCGACGAGTTGCTTCGCGTGCTCGACGTGATCGTCGGCCCGCACCCGACTGATCTTCGTTCGCTGCCCGCGCCTCCAATGCCGTGGACCCGGGCGGTCGCGCAGCAACCGATGCCGAAGCGGATCGCATGGAGCCCGACGCTCGGTTACGCCGATGTGGACCCGCAGCTCGTGCACGAATGCGGCATGGCCGCCGAGGGGCTGGCTGCGCAGGGCATCGAGATCGTCGAGGTCGACTCCGTGTTCGAGATCGACCCGGTCTTCACGTGGCTGACGCTCGTCGCCAGCTACGAGAAGCGCACGGTCGGTGATCGAGACCGGTCGCTGATGGACCCGATCGTCGCGTCGTACCTCGCCATCGCCGACGGGTTCACGGCGCAGCAGATCATCGAGGCCGAAGACGAGTGCCACCGGATGAACGTTCGACTTGCCACGCTGTTCGAGGACTTCGACCTGCTGCTGACACCCACACTGTCCGCCGATCCGGTCGTGGTCGGCACCGACGGCGACGACACGAACTTCGTCAAGTCGACCTACGCGTTCAACCTGACCCGCTCACCTGCGGGCACGATGCCGGTGGGTACGAGCGCCACCGGCCTGCCCGTCGGGCTGCAGATCGTCGGGCCGCAACACGGTGATGTTGCCGTGCTGCACCTGATGCGCCTCCTGGAGACGGCCTCGGAGTCGCAAGCGCCGATCTGATCCGAATCACGCTGCGCCGGGTGACTCTTTCGGCGGTGCCGGGCTGAAATCCTGCACCGCGAGGCGCAGTGACTCCAGCTCCATCACGACGGCGTCGACGCCGGCACCGAGCTCGCGGGTGCCGTCCATGCCGATGCTGACCTCGGCCGACTGCGTGACGAGCTCGCCGAGGCGCACATTGAGCAAGCGCAGCCGCTCGTCGGTCTCGTTGCGGGTGATCTCGATGCGTGCCGCCGAGTCCACCTGACGCTGGAGCGACGCCTGCTCCTCGCCGCTGGCCGCAGCCAGCTGGCGACGAAGTGACGCCGGGTCCAAACGCCGAAGCGTGGCATCCAGTTCCTCGCCACGCTTGGCGATCTGCCAGCACTCCTGGATGCTCTTCTGCACACCCGACGCGATCTCACCAAGGCGGTCGCGCAGCGGCCCGGGCTCGGTGGCCTTGATCATCTGTGCGAATCGGCGCTCGGCGGACTCAGCCGCCGCGACGTGACGCCGCCACGGCTCGGTCAGCGCGAACGAGTCGACCGCCGTCTTCTGCGCGGGCGATGCGCCGATCTTGCGAGCGAAGTAGACGAGCGCCCCGACGATGCCGAGCCCGATGAGGATGAGCACCACAACCACTGCCATCCCCCGAGGGTAACGCCGCCGCTGCACCGGGCGACCGGCAGCCCACGATCACGGTGCGGCTGGAACCTGTTGGGTGATGCAGTGGATGCCGCCGCCGCCGTGGGCCAGGATCGGACCGACATCCAGCTTGACGACCTCGCGACCGGGGAACTGCTCGCCGATGATCTGCAGCATGTCGGGGTCGGCCTCGTGCCCGGCCGTCGGGACGAGAACGAAGCCGTTGCCGACGTAGAAGTTGCCGTACGGCACGGGCCGGCGGCGACCACCGATCTCGACGAACGGAAGGACTGGGATCTGCACGACCTCGAGCAACCGGCCGGCGGCATCGTGGGACCCGCGTGCCCAGCGCGCATTGACGTTCAACCGCAACCAGTCCGGCTCCGCTTCGTCGTCGCAACCCTGCAGGACGAGGGTGCCCGGACGGGCGTAGACGGCGACGTTGTCGACGTGGCCGTCGGTGTCGTCGTCGTCATGCAGCCCGTACGGCAGCCAGACGACCGTGGTCACACCGAGCGTGTCGCCGAGCCGTTCCTCGATGTCCAACTTGGTGAGACCCGGGTTGCGATTCGGGTGCATCAGGCAGTGGATGGTGGTGACGAGCGTGCCTTCGCCGTCGACGGTGAGCGAGCCACCTTCGAGCACCGTGTCGAGTCGCGTGGTGGCGTCGCCGTTGTGTTCCGCCCATCGCGAGGCAACCAGGTCATCCTGATCCCACGGCCCGTACTTCGAGCCCCAGCCGTTGAAGATCCAATCGGTCGCAACGCGCTCGACCGAGCCGTCGTCCGCCGTCCGGTTGACGTAGATCGGACCGCTGTCGCGAAACCACGAATCGTCGATCGGGATCTCGACGATGTCGACCCGGCCGCCGCACAACTCGGTGGCGCGAGCCACGCTCGGGCCCGGCTGAACGATCATCGAGACCGGCTCGTAGGCCGCGATGGTTCGCGCCACTTCGGCATGGGCGTGCTCGGCCTGCGGGATCAAGTCGCCGTACAGCGTCTGACGCGCCGGCCAACACATGACCGTGCGCTCGTGCGGCCCGAACTCGGCCGGCATGCGCTGACTCATCGCGTCGTCGAGCCGTCGAGTGTCATGAGGGGCGTGTACAGATCAGGGCGACGGTCGCGGAACAGGCCCCACGAGTGGCGCATCTGACGGATCGCGTCGAGATCGAACGTGTGCGTCAGCACGACCTCGTCGCCGCGACCGGCCTCTTCGACCTTGTCGCCCGTCGGATCGGCGATGAACGAGCTGCCGTAGAACGTGATCTCACGCGCGCCACCCTCACCGACCTCGCGACCGATTCGATTCGCCGCGACGAGAGGCGTCAGGTTCGCGCCCGCGTGGCCCTGCATGACGCGCTGCCAGTGGCCGCTCGAGTCCCACGTCGGATCGGGGGGCTCGCTACCGATGGCCGTTGGGTAGAACAGCACCTCGGCACCCTGCAACGCCATTGCCCTGGCGGCCTCCGGGAACCACTGGTCCCAGCAGATCGCGACGCCCACAGTCGCGTGCTTCGTCTTCCACACCCGAAAGCCGGTGTCGCCGGGGTTGAAGTAGAACTTCTCGCTGTAGCCGACGCCGTCGGGGATGTGGCTCTTGCGGTAGATGCCGAGCTGGTCGCCGTCGGCGTCGATCATCACGACGGTGTTGAACGTCGCGTTGTTGGCCTGCTCGTAGACGCTCAGCGGCAGCACCACGTTCAGTTCGGCAGCGACCTGGCGGAAGTGCTGCACCGTTGGGTGGCCGTCGATCGGGTGCGCCCGGGCGAAGTGTTCGGGCAGCATGTCGATGCAGAAGTAGAGGCCTTCGAACAGCTCGGGGATGAGCACGATCTGCGCTCCCCCAGCGGCCGCCCGGCGCACGAGGCGTTCTGCCGTGGCGATGTTCTCGTCGACCGACGTCGACATCGCCATCTGGATCGCGGACACCGTGACCTGCTGCATGCCGCCCAATCTACGCCCTCACCCGTTCCCCCCCGACCCCCGATACCTGCCCTCACACCTGGCTCACGCGTGTGTGCTTTGCAACGCCCGCCGTACGCCCCACCCACGCGGGGGCGATCCGTCGCACCCGCGGAGCGAACTGCACACGCGTGGGCCGCGGGACCGTGAACCTCTCCCTCGACCAACGAGGTGTGCGGCGTGCACCGCTACTGTGCGCGGATGACATCAGCTGCAACGAGTTCGAAAGACGTCGCCACAGTAGAGCGATTCATCCCGGCCCCCGCGAACGAGATCTTCGACCTGCTCGCCGACCCGAGCCGACACCAGGACATCGACGGGTCGGGCACGGTGCGCGAGGCGAATGCCGGTTCGACGCGACTTGCGCTCGGCTCGAAGTTCGGCATGTCGATGAAGGCCGGCGTCGGTTACACGATGGAGAGCACCATCATCGAGTTCGACGAGAACCGCCGCATCGCCTGGCAAAGTCGGCCACCGAGCAGCTTCTTCGCCAAGATTGCCGGCGGGCGCATCTGGCGCTACGAGTTGGAGCCCGTCGACGGCGGCACGAAGGTGCGCGAGTCGTGGGACATCAGCCAGGAGCGGGTGAAGCTCGTTGTCCGCCCGTTGCGCAAGTCGACGATCACGTCGATGACCAAGACCCTCGCTCGGATCGAGGGAGTCGTCACGAAGAACGCGAAGTGAATCGAAGCCGCTCTCGGCGCAGGCCAGCCGCGGGTACGACGTAGAGCAGCGGCCATGCCGCGTAGCAGGCGATCGACCAACCCAGACCGTGATGCTGGGCGACGACGCCGAACGCGACGGGCACGACCAGACTGACGAATTCGATCGAGTCGATCAGCGCGCCGGCCGAGCCCTCGCGTCCTGGTGCGACACGCAACGCGGCGGCTTGGAGCACGAGCCACTGGCCGTTCAGGGCTGTCGAGTGCACGAACCCCACGAGCGCGATCGCCCAGACGGGAACGAACAGCGTCGCGAACGCGCTCGTCGCCATCATCAGCCCGGCGAGGGTGAACACCGTCGAGATGTGGCGGGCCTCGAGATGGCGGACGAGCACGGTGTACACGCTGAGTCCACCGGCCACGAACGCTGCACCGAGCAACTGTGCTGCGCCACCGGAGATCGCCCGGTCGCGCTCGACGAACGCGAGCAGAGTCGCGAGGAACGGTTCGTCGAGCGGGTTGCCGATCAACGCCGCGGCACCGAGCCACCAGATCGCGCGATGGCGCAGGATGGGGGTCGGCGCAGGCGTGTCGTCTTCGACCACGATCTCGCGTGCGGGCGGGAACGTCTTGCGCGACAGTGTCACCGCGTAGACCGCGATCGCGATCGACGTCGCGCCGAACAGCCAGCGCCATTCGACGCCGAACCAACGCGTGCCGGCGATGACCAGTGGCCCGGCCAGGTCACCGAACGTGCCACCGAGGTTGACTCTCGCGAGGGTCCGTTCCAGCGGTCCCTCGGTCGCATTGGCGAGCACGATCTCGCAGCCCTCGACGAGGCACGACACCGCGACGCCGAACAGCAAAGTCGCGGCGCACAGCGTGACCAGCCCAGTCGAGAACGCGATCAGCAGCATCGCGATCGCGGTCACGATCGCGCCGCCGACGCACACCCGCTTGCGGTCCGTTCCGTCGGTGCGGACCAGCACGACGTTCGACACCAGACCGCCGAGGTACGGCATCGCCATCACGACGCCGAGCCAGCCGTAGGAGATCGACAGTTCGTCGTGGAACCGCTCCAGATGGCCTGGGGCGAGGAAACCCGTGTACTCGTCGATCGCTCGAATGGTGACGAGTGACCACGCGAGTGACCGCGTCAGCCGGAGTGCTTGGGCTGACGGCGTCGACTGCGGTGTGGACTCAGGGCCGGATCACGGGGGAGACATGGAGGAAACAGTAGCGGACACCCGGTCACCCGATCGGCGACGACACGGAGTCCGAGCTCGTCCGCACGACAGTCGACGGCGACGGAAGCAGGCCGCGAACCAGCAGGGCCATGCCGTTGCGGAAGCGGCGAGCGCGCATCGCCTCGTCGTCGGCCAGGTCCATCCCTGTGATCTCCAGCGAGACGTAGCCGTGGATGCCGGCCCACAGGTGATGAGCGATGTCGACCGGATTGCCCGCGATGTGTTGCTCCGCCATCACCCGGCGCATCGAGTCGACGAGGTGATCGAACGTCGCGACCGCGGCGATGCGAGCCTCGTCGCTCGGCACGAAATCGGGAACCGCACCGCCGAACATCACCATGTAGTGCGTCGGGTTGGCCAGCGCCCAGGCCCGGTAGTCCTCGCCAAGGCGCGCGAAGTGGCGGTCGTCGGGCGGGGACGCGTGGTCCTCGAGCAGCGCGTCACCGAAGCGATTGAAACCGTCGACGAAGATCGCCTCGACGAGGCCGTTCTTGCCGCCGAACCACGTGTAGACGCCGGTGGTCGAGCAGCCCGCCGCCGCCGCGACGGACCTCATCGTCAGCGCTCCCGCGCCCTCCCGATGCAGGATGTCGACCGCAGCCGACAGGATCGCGTTGCGTGTGGCCGTGCCATCGGACACTTTTCGGCGCGCCGGCCTTGACATCGCAGCATTCACGTAACAATGTTACACGCAGCAACCGACGTAACAGTGTTACGTCGTCCCCGGAGAGCCCGGGACGTCTGAGGGGAGTCGCTCGATGAGCACGAACATGTATCTGGAAGGCAACTATGCACCGGTTCTGGACGAGGTCACCGCCTTCGACCTGCCCGTGATCGGCCAACTGCCCAAGGAGCTGAACGGCCGCTACCTGCGCAACGGACCGAACCCCTGGCACGTCGACGACCCGGCCAAGCACCATTGGTTCGTCGGTGCCGGCATGGTGCACGGTGTGCGCCTGCGCGAGGGCAACGCCGAGTGGTACCGCAACCGCTTCGTGGGCTCGAAGTCACTGAGCGATCACCGCGGTCAGCCCGACATCGCCGGACGGAACTGGAACGACTCACTCGGCGGCCCGAACACCAACGTCGGCGGCTTCGCGGGTACGACGTGGGCGATGGTCGAAGCCGGCGGCTGCCCGGTCGAGCTGAACTACGAACTCGAAACCGTCGGCCGCAACGACTTCTTCGGCACGTTGCCCGGCGCGTTCACGGCACACCCCAAGCTGGACCCCGACACGGGTGAGATGCACGCGATGGTGTACGCCCTGCCGCAGTGGCTCGATCACGTGCAGTACGTGGTGGTCGCGCCGGACGGCAAGGTACGCAAGACGGTCGACATCCCACTGCCGCTGACCACGATGCTGCACGACATGTCGCTGACCGGCAAGTACGCCGCTGTGTTCGACTTCCCGTGCCGGCTCGACATCGAGATGGCGATGAACGGGTCGACGTTCCCGCTGCGCTGGCAGCCCGGCACCGGTAGCCGCGTCGGCCTGTTGCCGCGCGAGGGCGAAGCAGCCGACATCATCTGGATCGACGTGCCCGAGTGCTACTCGTTCCATCCGATGAACGCGTACGACGCAGCCGACGGCAGCGTCATCATCGATCTCTGCGTCTACGACCGGATGTTCGACAGCGCGCCGCTCGGTCCGTTCCAGGAGAACCTCGCCCGGCTCGAGCGATGGACCTTGAACCCCGTCACGCGCACGTCGAGCATCACCGTCATCGACACCACGCCACAGGAGTTCCCACGCACTCGTGGAAAGCTCACGGCCAAGCCGTACCGCTTCGGCTACGCAGCCCAGGTCGACCAGCATGCGGCGGAGTGGCCGACGCTGAAGCACGACCTGCAGACCGGCCAGCGCTGGTCGTTCGACCACGGTGTCGGCCGCAGCGCCGGCGAGCCCGTGTTCGTGTCCCGGGAAGGCTCGACGGCTGAGGATGACGGCTACCTGATCACGTTCGTCCACGACATCCCCCACGAGACCGCCGCACTCGTCGTCATGGACGCGCAGGACTTCGACCGCGGCTACATCGCCCAGGTGCAGCTCCCGCAGCGCATCCCCTACGGCTTCCATGGCAACTGGGTCAGCGACATGACGGTCCCTCCACAACACTCGTAGCCCCGCGACGCCTTCCGCTACATCTCGCCCACGCGTGTGCGGGCCGTGCGGCAGGCGAACCAAATCACCCACGCGCGGCTGGCGCGTGCGGAGGGCCCAACATCTCGGCAACGCGTGGGCGGTACGTGCAGCGACGCAACATCTCGGCCACGCCTGGCGAACGCGTGCGGGCGACGCAACATCTCGGCCACGCGTGGCGAACGCGTGCGGGTCGGGTGTCCTGTGGCAAGATCGGCGCGTGCGACAGCGGGTCGGAGCGATTCGGGGCGCGGGGATCGCGGTGGCCGTTGTGGTCGTGCTGGGCGCATGTTCGGAGCCGGCGACCATCGACGTGCGTGCGGCGGACGACATCGCCCAGCCGACCTTCGCGACGCTGCCGGCAGACTTGACCAACTCGCCGCAACTCGACGCGCTCGTGCCGCGGGACAACGTCGGCCTGCCGCCGACGAGCGAGCCGGCCGACGGCACGTTGCTCGCCGAGGCACTCGCTGCGCTGGCCGCGACGGATGAGCCACCGACGATGCTCACCCGACTCAGCATCTATGGCGACGACGTGATCATCGGTTACTACCGACGCGGCGTGACCGGGCTGTCAGTGTCGGCTTCGTACCGGCGCGGCGACGGCCTGTACGTCGGCGAGCCGTCGTTCAGCGAGGCACCGACGTTCCCGTTGTCGGCCGTGGACCCTGGTCTGGCGCCGCGCATGCTCGACGCCCTCCGACGACGCTTCCCAGAAATCGCAGTGGTCAGCGTCGACATGGACGTCGGTCTGTCGTACGACTTCGGTCTCTGCTGGTACCTCCGCCTGGAGGACGCCCGCGGCGGCCTCGGCACCGTGTTCGTCGACCCCGATGGCACCGTCATCGCCGTGGATCTGAACTGACGTGTTGCGCCGCGTCGTTCGCATCCTCACGCCGGTGGTGTTCGTTGCGGTGATGGGTCTGCTGCCATTGCTGGCGTGGCTGGACCTCGGCGTGGAGCCGATCGATGTCGGCAACCCAGCCGACGGCCTGCGCTCGATCACCTGGGCCGGCGCGATCAACGACGAAGGCCGACTGTCGATCGCGATCACCTACGACACGGGCGACGACATCACTCGCGATCTCGACATCCGCGTGCCGCCCGGCGGCCGGTTGCTGACGGTGGACGGTGACGCGGTGCCAGCGGACATCGGCCGGTACGCGAGCGTGCGGATCACGTCGACAGCGACGGTTCGTTTCGAACTCCCCGGCGCAGTCACGCGCTATCGCGACGGCGGGATCGTCGCCCTCGCCGGAGTCACGAACGACTCGATCGACTCCGATCGGGCGCTGTTCCCGTGTGCGATCTGCTACCTCGACGGGGTGACGTACGGCGACGTTCCGGTCTACGGTCGCTTGTTCGTGGACGGCTCGGATGACGTCGAACTGCATTTCCTGGAGATGAAATCGATCCGCAGCGAGACGGACCCGGGCGGCGGCAGTGTTCGCTTCGTGGGCATCGATCCCGGTGGCACGGCTGTGTCCATGGTTGCGGTGCTGCACGGTGGCGATTCTGCTGCGTTGGCCGGGCTGGCGATGCGCGACGGGAGCGTGGACGATGCGTGGGATCGGCTGCGCACCGACATCGAGGACGCAACCGGCGAACGTTTCAACGCACCAGTTGTTCCAGACGGTGGCAACCCGGTGTTTGCGATCATCCTGACCGCGCTGCTCGGCGTGCCGGTGCTGTACTTCGTGGTCCGCGCACTGTGGGACGTGGGCGCCGGTGCCGCCGCCCGACGCGCCCGCACCGATGACTCGAGTGTGCTCTCGGCGACGACGCGTCCCGACGACCTCGAGCCCGCTCTCGCCGGACTGGTGGTTGGCGACGCCGGATGCGGCAAACAATCGGTCGTCGCTGCGACGCTGCTGGAGTTGGCGCGACGAAACGTGATCGAGGTGAGCGGTGACGACGCCCGCCGGTTCTCGATCTGCGTGCCGGCCGAAGCGCGCGGCCACACGAAGTTCGAGAACGCCGTGCTGACCGCATTGCGTCCCGTGACGAGCGGGACCGGGCCGACGGAGGTCACCGGCCCACCGGTGTGGCACAGCAGCCAGGCGGCGCTCGTCGACAAGACGCTGCAGCGGGTGCTGTTCGCCGAGGCCCGCCGGGCCGGCCTGCTGCGTGGGCGCGTGCCGTTCTTGTTCAGCGCGGGCACCGCGGTCGCGATGAGCGTGATCGCGATCATCGCCGGCGTCGGCCTCGGCTGGGCACTGGTGTTCGTCGGCCCGTTGCTGGCGATGGCGACCTCGGCCGCGATCGGGCAGGGCCTCAGCGCGAAGGGTCGCTCGGCCCGCGACCGGTGGTCGGCCTACGGCGCATGGCTGCGCAAGAGCGACGCGCAGCTGGCGCGGGCCGGTGCGCATGAGGTGAAGACGCTTGGCGACACGCTCGTGTACGCCGCCGCGTTGGGCGGCGCGCCAGTTGCTGCCGAGAGCCTGTCACCCACCGGTCGGGCGAAGGCGTGAAGCGCGTCCGGATCGGGGTCACCGGCCATCGCCACTACGACGATGACGCGCTCGTGCGCGAGATGACGAACCACGTGCTGGATCGGCTTCTGTCCGATGGGAATCCGGTCACGGTCGTGTCCAGCCTGGCCGAAGGCGGAGACCGTCTGGTGGCCGAGCTGTGCCTGGCCCGCCCCGACAGCGCGCTGGAAGTGATCCTGCCGCTGCCCCGTGAGGACTTCTCGCATGACTTCGCGACGGCGGAGTCACGAGACGCATTCGACGCGCTGCTGGCGCGAGCAGAGTCGGTTGCTGTCGTGGCTCAACATTGTGGCGACACGCGCGAGGACGCCTACGAACGGGCCGGACGCGCCGTCGTCGACGCGGTGGGCGTTGTGGTCGCGTTGTGGGACGGTTCTCCGGCGAGGGGACTGGGAGGGACGGCCGAGATCATCCAGTACGCGCTCGACCGCGACGTTCTCGTCGAGGTCGTCCTCGTCACTCGATCCGGTGACGGCTGACGGCTGACGGCTGACGACTGACGACTGGCGGCTGACGACCCCGAGCCCTATCGCTGTTCGCTGCGGAGCGCGGCGATCATCTGGTCGAGCTGCTGCACCATCGGCGTGAGCCCGTGAGTGGCGGCCATCGTGCGCGCCTCACCGAGGGCCTGGAGACCTTCGGACACACGTCCCATCGCGCCGAGCACCTCGCCCCGGTTCGCAGTCGCGAACAGATAGCCCTGGCCGTTGCCACTGGCCTTGGCGATCTCCATCTGCTCGTCGATGCAGCCCAGTGCACCGACCAGGTCTCCTGTCTGGCGCAGCAGGATCGCGCGGTTGCCGACACACGCAGCAAGGCCGACCTGGTCGCCGATCCGGCGGCAGATCTCCTCCTGCTCGTCGAACAACGCCGCAGCGGCGGCGATGTCGCCACGACCGAGCACCATCAGCGCCCGCTCACCCAACGCGCGCTGCAAGGCACTCTCGTCGCCGAGCGCCCGAGCGACGTCGGCCACGTTGCTCCACAGCGGCTCGGCCTCTTTCACCCTCCCCGTCGCGTACAGCGTCTCGACCGCCTTGGTGAGCATCTCTTGGCTCTGCTGCAGCGCGCCGCACGCCGCAGCTGCGCGCCCACCGGCGACGAGATCGTCGAACGCCGCCGGCATGTTGCCCATGTGCGCGTGCACCTGCCACCGGTTGTTGTAGAGCGGGACCAACGTCATGTTCGCACCGAGCTGACGCAGTGCCGGTTCGGCCTGCGCGTAGCGATGCAACGCCGACTGCAGATCGTCGGCCACGATGTCACACGCGGCCAGATTGACCTGCGCAGAGGCGGCCGCGCCGACATCGCCGAGCTGGTGCGCGAGCGACAACTCGTCGTTGTGCGTCGACCGCGCTGCCGCGTGACTCCCCTGCTCGCGCTGTGAGATTCCGAGCATGCCCAGAGCCATCATCTCACCATGGCGGGCGCCGCACGAGCGGGCCGTCAGCACCGCCTCGGTCGCGAGTTGAAGTCCGTCGGCCCACCGGCCTTCGTCCACAGCGGCGCGCGCCTGCGCGTCGAGCACGCGGGCGAGCAACGGCTCGTCGCTCAGCCGTCGGGCGAGCGCCTCGCTCTCAGCCGCGAGATGACCAGCCTCGTCGCGGCGCCCGAGCTGGCGCAGAGTGTTCGATTCGGACACGCCGGCCTCGACGACGGCGCGCAAGTCGCCGTGTTCGTTCGCGACTCGGCGGTACTCGGTGAACCGGCCGAGGGCGTCCGAAGGGTTGCCACGGTCGGCGAGCACTGCGCCCTGTCCGGCGAGGGCCCGAGCCACACCGGCGGAGTCACCGATCGAACGGCACAACTCCTCCTGCTCACGCATCAGTGCGAGCGCGCCGTCGAGATCGCCGGCTTGGCGCAGTAGCTGGCTGCGGTTGCCGAGACTGGCCTGCAACCCGTTCGCATCGCTGCGGCCCCGGCACAGCGCCTCCTCCTCGGCGAAGAGCACGAGCGCTCCGGCCGCGTCGCCGAGGTCGAGACGTAGCAGTGCGAGGTTGCCGAGACCGGCCTGCAAGACGTCGTTGTCGCCGCGACGGCGGGCGATCTCGACGCCCTCGCGCAGGTACGGCTCGGACACGGCGAGATCGCCCTGGGTGAAGAGCGCGGCTCCGGCGTTGACGAGCGCGGCCGGCAGCCGTCGGGCGGCGACATCGTCGCCGGTATCGGCGTGCACCCGGTCGCGGTAGTGGTCGACGAGGAAGCGGTTCAGACGTGCCGCTTCGGTCGGATACCCGGCGTCGGTCACGAGGCGGGCGACCTCCCACGCCATGTCCGGGTTCCGGGACGGGTCGTCGACGATCGCGCGGTAGCCATCGACCACGCGCCGGCCGGCTTGCTCGGCACGACGCCACAGGCGGCGGACATCGCTGTGCGACCGACGATAGGCCAGGTCCAAGAACGCGAGGTCGGACAGAGTCGCGACGAGACCGTCGACGTCACCCGAGCTGTGTTGCTGCCACGGCAGTTCGTCCACGACGCGTGGCCCGAGCGGAGCCGCAGCAAAGAGCCGCGCCAGCGCGGCGTGCGCGCCGAGGCGGGCGTCGACTGTCGGCAAGTAGCGCCGCTCGACTGCGAGGCGATGCGACTCGGTCGCGAACGCGAGCTGACCGGATCGTGTCACCACCCCGGCCTCGGCCGCCAGCAGGAGCGGCGACCAGATCGCGCCGGGAAGCGGCTCGCCGCGGCCACCGAGCAGGTCGAGCAGCTCGGGCTCGCTCAGGCCGCGGCGGGCGGCCCACAGCGCTCGCATCGCATCGCCGACCAAGCCGGGCCTGTCGCGCTCGAAGTCGGCCTCGTAGCGGGCCAGCACGAGCTCGAGCAGTGCGTCGACCGTCGTCGCGCCGAGGTGGCGTCCGATCACCTGGCCGAGCGTGAAGTGATCGCCATGCTGGCGCAACTCGTCCAGCACGGTGCGGAGGAACAAGGCATTGCCCGTCGCCGGAGCGGCCACGAGCCGGGCGACGTGCACCTCGTCGAGGCTCTTCGAATACCGGCCGAGGAACGACCGGATCAGCTCACGACGCTCGGCCTCGTCCAGCGCGGGAACGACGAGGGTGGGCCATCCGCGACGATGCATCTCGGCTGCCGGCCGGCCGCCGTTCGAGCTGAGCACGATCCGCAGCGTCGCCGCGCCCTGCTTCGGCAACCACGTCAGATCCGGCGCGCCGTCGACGTCGGTCAGCAGGTCGGCCCCGGTCACCGCGATCACCGTTCGCCGCGTCGCGCGGCCGGCGCGGCTCAGCGCGGTCCACAGCATGACGCGACTCGTGGCCGCGTCCGTGTGGTCACCGTGATCGTCCTCGAAACCGTGACCGCGCGCGATCGATCGCGCGAGCCGGTCGGCCATCGCGGTCCACTCCGCGGCTGCCGCGTTCGCGCCGACGTGGTGCTCGACGATCACGTCATCGGGATGCGAGTCGCGCCAGGCGTGCAGCCACCCGATGACGACCTCGGTCGCGCCGGCGCCGACCTCGCCGGTGACGAGCAGTGGCGGGTTGCTGCTCGTCGCGAACGTGTCCAGTTGCGCGTTCAGCGCGGGGCGAACGACGTGACCGGGCAACTGCGCAGCTCCGAACGCGCGGTGCGCGTCGGCGTCGCGAGCGAGCGCGTCGGGTGTGTCCAACTCTGGGTAGAGGCGATCGATCAGCGCACCGAAGTCGGCCAGCACCCGCGCGCCGAGCGCTTGCGGATCGGGGTACTGCCACGACGGCGGACCGGCAACAGTGACAGCGCGCTTCAACTCATCCAGACGCGTCCGTCGTGCGGCGGCCGCAGCCTCCGCCGCCTCGGGACCGAGTGCGGCGATCTCGTCGTCGCTGGCGCTCTCGGTCAGCGCCGCTTGGTCCTCGCCCGGCCGACCGTCAACCCATGCAGGGTCGCGCAGGTAGAAGAACGCATGATCCGCCGACGCCGGATCGTTGAGCACGCCGTGCAAGATCTCCATCTCGGTCACGGACGTGCCGCCGAGATGGGACAGCCACGGCAATTGGTCGACGAGTCCGCTCGGCACCTCGTCGGGCACCCATCCGTAGCGCTGTCCGAGCAGGCCGATGAAGTACGGCCGGCTGCGGTCGATCTCGGCAAGGCAGATCGGCAGCACCGCGCCCTCCGCCTTCTGCTCGTCGGTCACGCCCCAGCGCAGGTCGACCTCCGACCACGCCACGCCGCGCTGCTCACACATCCTTCGCAGCTGCGGGAAGACGCGCTTGATCAACTCCTCACGCTCGGCCTGCATGTCGCGGAAGGTGGACGAGACGAAAACGCGGATCGCCCGGAAGTCCGGTTCGGTCACGACAGCCTCACGATGCGGCGGGCCGTCGCGACCGGACGACTACAGCCAGCCCGTCGCGGGATCGAACGGCGTGCGGGCATGTACCTCATGCACCATCGGCTCGAAGTACTCGGGCCGCAGCAGCAGGTCGTCGTCCTGCTGCGTGCCATCTTGCGTCTGGCGGAAGGACACCGTGCTCTGGGGTGCCTCGATCGCAGTCATCGCGCCAGCGTAGTCCTGACTACCGCGGCGCTATCGTCCGAAGATGGTCGCCGCCGGTGTGTCCTCGACAGCGCAACTCGTTCCCGCAGTACCGCTGCCCCCGTTGGTCAAAGTTGGTCTGCTCAGCCTCGGCGCCGGTCGCCTGCGGTTCACCACGCCCGACGGAACCTCCGTGCTGGACGCTCCGGTCGGCGAGCTGCACTCCGTGTCGCGGTCGGCGATGGGCGTAACGCTGTATCACCGAGATCGAAAGCTTCGTTTCGCGCTGCGCGGCGACGGCATCGCTGCGCCGACGCCTGAGTCGTGGGTTGCATCGCTGCGCTCAGTCGTCGGTGAGCCACCCGCCGACGTCACCGTGCGAGCTCCCTGGCCGAGGTGGGCGTGGGTCGCAGCGCTGACCGGCGTTGTCGTCGCGCTCTTGGGCCTCGTCACCATCGTCAACAGTCTCTGATCCACGCTGGACGGGGCCGACGCAGGCCCGCCGGACCGTCTATCGTCAGCTGACAGCACGAGCACAGGAGCCCCACGAACATGGCCGAACCAAACGATTTCAACGCCAAGATCATCGAGGAGTTCCGGGCCAACAACGGCATCGTCGGCGGACCGTTCGAGGGCGCGCCGATGGTGTTGGTCACCACAACCGGAGCCAAGAGCGGCCAGCCGCGAACCGCTCCGCTGGTGTACCTGCCCGACGGTGACCGGGTCGTGATCTTCGCGTCCAAGGCCGGCGCGCCGACGCACCCGGACTGGTACCACAACCTCACGGCGCACCCGACCGTGCAGGTCGAGGTCGGCTCGGACACCTACAGCGCGACTGCCGTCGAGATCACCGGGGCCGAGCGCGACGAGCTGTACGCGAAGCAAGTCGAGCGGATGCCCGGCTTCAAGGCGTACCAGGATGGCACCACGCGGGTCATCCCCGTCATCGCGCTCGAGCGCAGCTGACAGCGGCCTCGCGTCGTGGATGAGACCCGGCTCGAGGACACTGTCGACCACAGCGAGATCCGTCGGCTGCAGGACGCGTACGCCGACATCGTGTCGCGGCGCAAGTGGCACGAGCTGCACGACATCTTCCTACCCGACTGCGAGCTCGAACTGGACCTGCGCGAGCGCACGATACGCGAGGTCGGTCCCGCCGCGATCGCACACTTCATCGACACGATGGTGTCGCAGTTCGAGTTCTTCCAGTTCGGCATCCTCGGCACGCGCATCCACCTCCGCAGCGGCGGCAACCCCGACCGTGCGGCGGCCCGGATGTACATGACCGAGTTGCGCCAGACGCCGGCCGGACAGTGGTCGCAGATCTACGGGATGTACCACGACCGCTTCCAACGGCTCGACGGCCGCTGGTGGATCGCCCACCGGCTGTACCACTCACTGGCCCGCAGGGACATGCCCGCGGCAGTTTTCCCGTACCCCGACCACATTGCGCTCGACGAGATGTGACGCAGCGTCAGCAGGCTTCGGCGGGGGCCGTCACGAGCACGAAGCGCGGGTCGCTGGCGGTGCCGTTGCTGAGCGCGGCGATGATGCGCACGATGCGCTTCTCCTGCGGCCCGAGACCAGTGATACGAATCGCGCCGGGGTCGGGCGTGGCCATGTAGCCGAGCGTGTCCCAGGTATTGGCGACGAAGTTCTGCACGGCGTAGTCGTAATAGGCGAGGCCCGAGAACGTGCCCGGCCAGACCGGCACCATCGTCCATCCTCCGCCGGTGCTGGGGCACGATGCGCGAAAGGTCGGCTCTTCCTCCGTCGCCGCAGTCGTGGTGGTGGTTCTCGGTGCAGAGGTGGTGGTGGCTTGCGCCACGGTCGTGACGGTGGGGTCGGTTGCGGTGGCCTGCGTCGCGGCCTTGTCCTCCTGCCATCGCGACGCGCCCAACACTGCGCCAACAGTGGCTGCGACGGCGACGATGGCGACGATCGTCAGCAGACCGGGACGGCGAAGCCGGTGCGCCTTCGGCTCGCGCTCGGGCTTGTCC
>JANNZY010000085.1:0-19452 GCA_031410915.1 Actinomycetes bacterium | reverse complement strand
CGCCGCGCTGTTGCGCTTCGAGATCGTCGAGTGTGCGCTGCACCAGTTGGCGGGTCCCGGTTGCGATTGCCGCTTCAGCCAGATCGGCCTGCCACCACAGGAAGCTGGGGTCGCCGATTTCGCCGGCGCGGCAGTGCACGGCGATGCGGGAGAGCGCGGTCACAGCCGCCGCAGCATTGCCGCTTCCCAACTCGAGCAGGCCCAGCGCAGCGTCGCTCCACATCCGCAGCGAGGTGAGCCCGATCGCCGAGCCGGTCGCCTCGGCCATGCCCGCCCGCTCGCGACAGGCCTCGCCGTCGCCGGTGCATGCGTCGAGCCGGGCGAGCAGAGCGTGACCGAACGACGCTTGCCGCCCGTAGAGCGCCTCGCTGAAGCCAATCGCAACTCCGGCGTCAGCGCGTGCCTCGGCCCAGCGGCCGGTACGCCAGGCGACGTCGGCCCGTACCGACACGGCGAATGCGAGCACGGCACCGGCACCGCGACGGCGCGCTCCGGCGACAACGGCATCCAGCGTCGAGCGAGCCCGAGACCAATCCTCTCGGACCATCTGCGAGAACGCCGCGATCTGCAAGAACGCGAGCATCGTGTCGTCCGGATCGGTGATGCCGGCGGCGAGCGCGTCGAGCATCGCTATGTCTTCACTCGCGCGCCGCGCATCGCCATGGTTGACCAGTGCCAGCGCTCGCGCAGCCCGGGCTGCAATCTCTGCCATGTCGTCGCCCGTCGCCAGCGCGACGGCCGATTCTGCCAGGCGAACGGCGCGGCCCATGGCCCCAGCGATGCCGGACATCATCGAGGCCCGCACGAGCAGGCCGCTTGCGCTGCGTGGGTCGTGGAGCCGGATGCGCTCGCTCTCGGCGACCAGAAACTCGACAGCGCGAGGGTTGTCTTCATACCACGCACCGGCCTCACCGATCCGGCCGGCCAGTCCGGCACGGTCGGACGTTGCCACGGTGGTGTCGAGCGCGCGCCGCCAGCACTCGACGGCACGGTCTGGCGCGGACGCGTCCCAATGAGCGTCGCCCGCCGCGGTGAGCCGTCGGGTCGATTCGGCCGCCACGGGCGACAGGCGCGCCGCACGCTCCAATGCGGCGGCCGCGCTGCTGGGCGCGCCACGGCCGCGAGCCGCCGCGGCGGTGGCCTCCAGTGCGCTCGCCACGTCCTCGTCGGGACCCTCAGCGGCGGCGGCGAGATGCCAGCTGCGCCGCTCGGCGGTGTCGAGTCGTCCGGTGAGTGCAGCGGCGAGGGCACGATGCGTGGCCCGCCGCGCTGGAGCCGGTGCGACAGCGACGGCGGCGGCCCGGAGCAGCGGATGTGAGAACGTGATTTCGCCGGCGGTGATCGAGACGACGCCAGCCGTCTCGGCGCTGAGGAGCGCTTCCCGACCAATGCCGACAGCACTCAACGCCGCGATGATCGGGGTGGCGTCCGGTCCGTCGGCCAGCGCGGCGACGAGCACGCCCCGTTGCGCAGCCGGGTCCAAGTCCAGGATTCGGCGGCCGAGCGCCTCGGTCAGGTGTGCACCGATGACCGGGGGCGTCTCTAGACTCCGCTCACCGCGTCGCTGGGCCACGTCGAGTCGAGCGTCGATCTCCCGCAGCGCGAGTGGATTGCCTCCCGCGGCCGCATGGCACTGCGCGCTCACGCCACGGTCCAACTCGGACCGGGTCGACATCAGCGCGTGCGCGGCATCTAGATCCAGCCCGTCGATGACGAGTTCGACGAACCCATTCGGTCGCCAATCCTCACGATGTGCGGAACGGATTGCGAGCAATGCCGCAACCGGATCGGCGTGCAGGCGGTGCAAGGCGAACGACAACGCAAGCCGGGTCGGCTCGTCGATCCAGTGGGCGTCGTCGACGACGACGAGCAACGGGCGCGACGCAGCAGCGATGGCGAGCAGATCCAAAGTCGCGGCACCGACCGCGAGCGCGTTCGTGCGATCGCCGCTCAACGTCAATGCGCCGCGGATCGCGCTGCGGTGCTCGTCGCCGAGCTCGTCGAGCCGTGCCAGGAGCGGCCGGAGCAGCGTCAGCAATCCTGCGAACGCGACGTCAGTCTCGGCTTCGACCCCCGTCACTCGCAACACCATCATGTCGGAAGCGTGAACGACGGCGTCGTCGAGCAAGGTCGACTTGCCGATCCCGGGATCTCCGACGAGCAGCAGCGAGCCGTACGTGCCGGCTCGGGCGCGGTCGATCAAGGCTCCGATCGCCGTCTGCTCCGCGTCTCGGCCGAGGATCATGCCTGAGCTTGCCACGTCCGCTGAAACTGGTAGTTCCCCGGGTGACACTCTGCGGGTAGCGATCGTACGGTCACGTCGTGAAGCACGGTCCGGTCATGCTGCTCGTCGCCAGCGCCGTCTCCGTCGGACTCACCGGGATCGGTTCAGCCACGGTGCCGCCGGAGGACCGGCCGACGATCACGTATCGACTCGACGTCCCCCGGCCGCCCCGAGTGTGCGAGGGTCGCACGCTGAAGATCGAGGTCGCGGTCGTGCGAGTCGTGACGCCGCCACGGTCGGCACCGGTACCGATCAACGCCGGCCTGCTCTCCGAACAAGACGACGTGCCGGTGACCGCGGCGGTAGCCGATCCATCGATTCTCACCCCGCCCACGGGCTTGGAGATCACCGGTTGGCCGACGTTCGCCGGACCGCCGTCGAAGGCGACGTTCCGGTTCAAGGCGGTGAAGGCGGGGGAGACCTCGGTCAAGTTCGTGGCCAACATCAGTGGGATGCGCGATTTCGGTTGGCCCGGGACGCTCGTCGACCAGCGCGTGGAACGCCCGGTGCGTGTGCGCCAATGCCGGTTCAAGGTGTCAGTCTCGTCGGAGTGGGCCGTGCCGGGAGAGGCCGAGCTCCAGATGGCCGCAGCCATCGTCGAGGCCGACCTCCGCGCCGACGACTCCGGTCAGTTCAGCGGGCTCGCGCGGGTCAACTGGAGCACGTCGACAACTTCCGTCGGCGACTGCTCGGGTGCGCTCGTCATCTCGTCGAGCACAGCCAAGCTGACGGGCACGGTGGACGAGGACGGTATCTTGTCGTTGACCGTCGACTATGCCCCGGCCTCGCTGCAGCTGCACGGGAACTGCGCAGATTTCAGCGGTACGGCCGCGCCCGCGCCGCTCATCATCGGCGGCTCGGTCAACAGCGTCGCCCAGGGCACCGTGCCGCAGAGCATCAGCACCGTCGGTCCGGTGCCCGTCGGTGAGGCCGAGTTCGTGATCCGCCCACTCGACGAGGACGGCGGCTGATGCGTCGGATCGCGATCACAACGGCCGCGATCGCAACGGCCGCGATCACTGCATCAGTTCTGGGCACCGGCTGCACGTCGAGTTCGACGTCGCTCGGCGGGTCGTCGCCGTCGGCCGCGTCAGATTCGGTCGTTTCGAGTCTCGATCCATCGGTCACCGGGTCGCTCACACCATTGGTGTCTGCACCCGATACCAGCGACACCAGCGAGGTCGACACGGCGACCCCGGCAACGAACGAGCCAGCTTTCGGCGGCGGTGACGTGGATCTGCCCGATCCGTCGGCTGGCCTGACGTCGTTGTCCAGCTACACCGCCACGCTCACCGTCACGTTCGACGGAACGTCTGGCGGCGCGCCGCTGCAAGTGCGTCGCACCGAGACGATGGTGAACGGGGTCGACCCGCTGGTGCGAGTGCTGACGATCGACGCGCCGGCGAGCGGCGTCGTCGCGGACGTCCACGCTCGCGTCGGCGACTTCATCTTCGTCCGGGAGCAAGGCGGCTCCTGCACGGCCGGTTCGGCGCTGGTGGACGTGGACTCCGCCGTCGCCGAGCCGGCCCTCTCGCTCAGCGGGTTCATCGGTGCCACGTCGATCGGCGACGAGACCCTCGATGGGATTGACGTGCATCACGTCTCGTTCGACGGCGCCGCGCTCGGGCTGCAGGACACCAACACCGTCGAGGGACAGGCATGGATCGCTATCGACGGGGGTTACGTCATTCGCTACTCGGTGGTCAGCACCGGTCCGGCCGCCTTCCTCGGCGCAGACACCGACGGCACGGTCACCATTGACTACGTGCTGTCCGCCATCGGCGCGCCGGTCGTGGCGGGACTGCCACCCGACTGCCCGCCCATCGTCGACGCCGTGCTCGTCGACGACGCGACCGACATCGAGGCAGTGCCCGGATCTGTCTCGTATCACTCGGCGAAGGCGGCCGCGGACGTGCTCGCGTTCCATCGCGCATCACTCTCGAGCGCCGATTGGTCGCCGACCGACAGTGTCCAGATCGCGGATGCTGCGGGCGGACGCCTGCAGTTCCACCGTGGCGCGGAACAGCTGACGGTGGTGGTCGCGTCGGAGGATGGGATCACCACCGTCGTGCTCCTGGCGTCAATGCAGGGGCTGTGAGCCCGCACCTTCCTACACTCGGGATCAATGTCTGGAGCCGAGGTCGTCGAGCAGCTGCGTGGCCGCTACGCGACACGACTCTCGACGATCGTCGCAAGTGACGCGGAGGCTGTCTCCGCTGCGATCACTGCTGCTCTCGCGACCTCAGCCGGCGATGCGATCGGTGTCGACGCGCGGGTCGTGTGCCGGATCGAACACGAGAACGCGGACCAGCTCGGTGCGGCCATCGTCGCTGCACTCGGCACGACCAACGAGGGTGGGCACTCGCCGATCGACCAGGTCGTTGCCGCCATCGTGTCGAAGTCGCCGGTGGACATCTGCGTGATCCTGGAGGGCAGCGACATCATCCCACCGCACTCGTCCGGGGGACGGCTTGTCGCCGAACTGACCCGTCGCCTGCCCGGTCACGGCCACCTCGTGCTGGTCGAGACGGGGGCCGTGGTGCCGGCGCTGACCGAAGACTGGAACGCTCTCGGCCGCGCCGCGATCCAGCTGCTCTCGCGCTCGCTGACGGCCTTTCCGCTCGATACCGCGATCCGCTGCTTGAACGGAGTGCACTCGTCGCACGGCTTGCCGTCGATCGATTTGCTCGCCACGGCCGTGCGCTGGTTCGACGACGACCGCAGCGAGGCCGTCGACGAGTCATTGACTTCGATCATCGCCACCAGTGCGGCCAGCGGCGACAGCGACCTGGAGGCCGCGTCGGTCGCGCTGGCCGCCGTCAACGCGATCGAACGCCAAGACCGCGAGCGGTTGACCGCGCTCGCGCCTCGCGCGGCCCAGCTCGCACGCGCCGTGGGCTCACCCGTGCTGCAGTTCGTCGTCGCCACCGCCAACGCCTTCGCCGCGTCGGACCGGCGCGAGCCCGACGCCGTGCTGGCCGCACTCGCCCACGCTCCGTTCGGTGTTGTACCCCCCCGGGTGGCGCGCATCGTGCAGCGGCTGCGCATCGAGTCGATGTGGTTGAGCGGCCACGCCGCCGACGCGGTGCCCGTCGTGGAAGAAGTGTTCGGCCGCGCCGACGACGAGGAGGCGCGACGCATGGTGGCGCTGGCGCACTGGAGCGCCGGCGATCCGACGGGCATCGACCCTGCCACTGTCGCGTGGATCCACCGCGAGCAGGCCGACATCTTGACCGATCCCCGGCGGTGGCCGGCTCGCGGCTACGTGACGTCTCCCGAGACCCGCCGTGCGCTGGACGCCGGACCGTTGGGCCCGACGCATATGGTGGCGCGCGCCTGCGCCCGCGCGCTCACCTCGGCACGCGCTGGCGAACCGGTCGAGAACCCGCCGACGCCCCTCGACCTGGTCAGCCAGCTGCCGCTGACGTGGGTGTGCGAGCTCGCCGCGCGGTGGCATGCACGAGGCATCCGCCAGGGCTTCGAGCTGGCGTCGACCGTTGTCGACGTCGTCGGCCAGCCGGCCCGTGACGAGCTCCGGGCGCTCACGCGCCGCAACGACGGCGATCTGGCCGATGGCGCGACGTGGCTGCTGCGCCAGCTGCCGACCGAGCCGACCACCACGCTGCAGATCACCGTCCTCGGCCCGCTGGACGTGCGCCGCCCCGGCCACGAGCCCGGCGACTCCGGCGAGTGGCGGATCGCGGCTCGAGAGTTGCTCTTGTTGCTGGTCGCCGAACGCACCGTCAGTCGCGAGCGGGCACTGCGCATCGTGTGGCCGGGAATGCCGCTGCAGGCGGCCACCGGTGAGTTGCGACTGGCGCTGGTCAACCTGCGCAAGATTCTGGAGCCCGAGCGCCCGAAGGCCGACGCTGGCTTCCATCTCCGCACGGACGGCAGCACGATCACGCTCCACCCCTCACCGCATCTCAGCGTCGATCTGTGGCGCTTCGACGATCTGCACGACGAGCTGGAGCGAACCGGGCTCGAACCGCGGCGCGAGCGGCAACTGCTGCTCCAGGCGACGTCACTCTGGCGAGGCGCGCCGCATCCCGGCCTCGGAGGTTTGGAGCGGCTGCGCGCCCGTCACAAACGCGCCCTGCTGCGCCTCGGCGACTTGTCGATCGCCGGCGGTGAATGGGCCGCCGCCGCGCAACGGGCAACGGAGGCGTTCGCCCTCGATCCGCACGATCAACACGCACATCAGCTGGCCATCGCCGCGCTCACGCGGGTCGGTGACTCGGAATCCCTTGGGGCTGCTCTGCACCGGCTGGACGCGTCGCTCGCAGAGTCGGGCCAAGTCGCATCTGCCGCGACCGAGATGGTGCGCCGGATGGCGGTCTCCAGCGGTCGTGTCAGCGGCTGATCAGGAACCATCCGTGGCAGAATGACCGCATGGCAAATGCGACGTTCACACGGATGGATCAATCGACGGCCGAGGAATGGGCCGAGATCGGTCGGCAGACCTTCGAGAACCAGCCTCGGGTGGCGGACTCGATCCTCGAGATGCTGCGTTCGCTGGCATCGATCACCGACGGCTTCGCGACCGACCAGCTGACGCACTGCCTGCAGACCGCGACGCTTGCCGAAAAGGCCGGGGCCGACGACGAGGTCGTCGTTGCGTCGCTGTGCCACGACATCGGCAAGGCGATCAGTGTGCCCAATCACGGCCCGATCGCAGCCGAGATCCTGCGCCCCTACGTGCGTCCCGACGTCGCGTGGATGTTGCAGGTCCACCAAGACTTCCAGGGCCAGCACTACTACGCCCACTTCGGTGCCGACCCCAACAAGCGCGATGCGTTTGTCGATCATCCGGCGTACGCGCTGACGGCGCAGTTCACCGACGAGTGGGACCAGATCGCGTTCGATCCCAACGCGGAGACGTACCCGCTCGAGCACTTCGAACCGAAGGTCCGCGAGATCTTCTCGCACGCCCGCTACTCGTAGCCGACGATGACGAGCTCGCCGACGATGCCACCGCAGACCGCTCGGGATTGGCTTCCGGTCCAATCCCAGCAGCGTGAGGCGGCGATCCTGGACGCGCTTGCGGGCGCGGACTCGGACACGGTCGAGTCGACCATTGATGCGCTGATCGCACGGAACCGGGCGATCCACGAGGCCGAGTGCGTCAACCTCAACCCGGCCACGAACGTGATGAACCCACGCGCCGAAGCAGCGCTTGCGGCCGGACTCGGATCGCGGCCGTCGCTCGGCTACGCCGGTGGCAAGTACGAGATGGGGCTGGAAGCGATCGAGGAGATCGAAGTGATCGCCGCCGACCTCGCCTGCCGGGTGTTCGGGGCTCGCTTCGCCGAGATCCGTGTCGGCTCGGGTGCGTTGGCGAACCTGTACGCCTTCATGGCCACCTGCCAGCCGGGCGATGCGATCATCGTGCCCCCGGCCAGCATCGGCGGGCACATCACGCACCGTCCCGGCGGCGCAGCCGGCCTGTATGGCCTGGACATCCACGAGTGCCCGATCGACCCCGAGCACTTCACGATCGACCTCGCCGGCCTGGCCGCACTGGCCGACCGTGTGCGGCCGAAGCTGATCACCATCGGCGCGAGCCTCAACCTGTTGCCACATCCGGTGGCCGAGATCCGTGCCATCGCCGACGGAATCGGTGCGGCGGTGCTGTTCGACGCCGCCCACGCCTGCGGCATGTTCGCCGGTGGCATCTGGCCGAACCCGCTCGACAACGGTGCCGACCTGATGACGATGAGCACCTACAAGAGCCTCGGCGGGCCGGCCGGTGGGCTCGTGCTGACCAACGACGCTGCACTTGCCGAGCGGATCGATGCGATCGCGTACCCGGGCCTGACCGCCAACTTCGACGCCGGCAAGAGCGCCGCACTGGCGATCACGTTGCTCGACTGGCTCGACGGCGGACACGACTACGCGCTGGCCATGACATCGACCGCAGCCGCGCTGGCCGGTGAACTGGCCGCGCTCGGTCTACCCGTCTACTCGACCCCGGCCGGGCACACCACGTCGCACCAGTTCGTCGTCGACGCCACCGAATGGGGCGGCGGCCACGAGGCGTCTCTCGTGCTGCGCCGGGCCAACCTGCTGGCGTGCGCGATCGGGCTGCCCGGTCGGGGCGACATGGCCGGGTTGCGCATCGGCACGCCCGAAATCGTGCGCTGGGGAATGACCGCTGCCGACATGCCCGAGCTGGCAGCACTGATCGCTGCGGGCCTGGGCCCGGATCCCGAAGCGGTCGCGCCGCGCACCACCGAGTTCCGGCAGCGGTTCACGACGCTGCACCACATCCGCCGCTGAGTCGGCGCGCTACTGGCTGAGCTGGCCGGCGTCGTGCCAGAGCTGCAGCGGTGTCTTGGCGCGGTCGCCTTGGAACGGCACGGCTTCGGGCTGGCCGCGACCGGCGGACTGGTAGGACGCGCACACGATGTCCAGGATCAGGCGGCCGAACCCGACGTCCATGAACGGTGCGCGGCCGGCCGCGATGTCGTCGAGGAATGCGGCGAGTTGGCCGGTGTAGCCGAGCTCGGTGATGAACGGCGCCGCGCTGTCGTCGAATTCGATCGCGACCGGATCACCGTTGCGTTCCAGTGATGGCCGTGGCCAGAAGTCGGCGCGCAGGACCGTGGACGGGCTGCTCAACTGCACGTCCCACACCTGCCCGTCCGGGTGCTGCCAGCTCGACACGACGTGTCCGACGAGACCGCTGCGGAACGTCAGCCAGACCTCGGCGTGCTCGTCGCTGTTGTGACCCTGGCCGCCGTGCAACTCTGCGCGCACCGCGGTGACCGGTCCTGCACCGTTTGCACCTGCGGCCAGCACCGCGATCGCCAGCGGATGCACTCCCAGGTCGAACAGCGCGCCGCCGCCCCATGCGTCGCTCGTGAAGTCCCCCCACGTCGGCAGCGACTGCAGTGTGCGGATCTCCATGTGGTCGATCGGTCCCATCCCCGCCGCTTCACCGAGCAGCGTCTCGACCACGGGCGCGTACGCCAGGTTCTCGGCGTAGAGCACGCGGTTGCCGTGCGCCGCGGCGGCGAGCACCATCGAGTCGGCGTCGGCCAACGTGGTGCACAGCGGCTTCTCGACGATCACAGCGGCCCCGGCATCGAGCATCCGGATGGCGTCTGCGGCGTGCAGTTGCGGGGGAGTAGAGATTGCGACGATGTCGGCTGCGCCGGGTAGATCGTCGTATGCGGCGGCAACCGTGCCGAGCCGGGCCGCCATCTTCGCCGACCGATCGGAGGTGCGCGACGCGACCGCGGTGATCGGCAGCCCGAGCCGGGTCGCCGCTGCAGCGTGGGCGCCGGAGATCATGCCCGCGCCCCACAGCGCGAGCTTCGACGTGCTCACGTTCCGGCGAGCGCGGCGACCACCGGGGCGAACGGCTCGATGTCCTCCGCGCCGACGATGATGTAGCTGAAGCCCCACTTGTCGCGACGCAGTTGCAGGTCGCCGATCAGTTGCTCGGGCGTGCCGATCAGCGCGAATGGTGATTCCTCCATGAACGAGCGGGGCACGCCCATCGCGCTGGACATCGAATCCATCCGCTTGATGCGGTCGTCGGTGACGTTGACCATGAAGACGCGCACGTTCATCTCGATCTCGTCCATGCGGTCACCCGCCGCGGCTCGAACGATGCCGACCTTGTCGTCGACGGCCTCGGCGGTCATCGTCGAGATCGCGTCCGGGCCGACGACGCCGGCCGTCATCGTGCCGTTGATGCCGATGATGTCGGCCTCACGCGCGGCCAGGCTGAGCACACGCTTGCCGCCGCCGCCGATCAGCACCGGCACCTTGGCCTGCACCGGCTTGGGCAGCGCGTTGTGGTTCGTGATCGTGTAGTGCGTGCCGGTGTGCGAGAACGCTCCCTCGCCGAGGCAGCCCTTGATGACAGCGAGACCCTCCTCGAAGCGGTCGATGCGCACCTTCGGCGAGTCGTAGGGCATGCCCGCTTCCTCGTAGTCGCTGATCATCCAGCCGGCACCGATGCCGATCTCCAGCCGGCCGTCGGACAGCAGGTCCATCGTGGCCAACTCCTTGGCCAACACCAGCGGGTGCTTGTAGTCGTTGTCCCACACCAGCGCTCCGACGCGCAACCGTTCGGTTGCGTCTGCGGCGGTCATCAGCGCGGGCACCGGAGCGAGCTGGTCGCCGAAGTGGTCGGGCATGGTCAACACGTCGTATCCGTTGGCTTCGGCGCGCCGGGCGAGGTCGACCCACTCCTTGCGGCTCGAGGCCTTGCTGGTCTGGACTCCGAATCGGAACGGGCGGGGCGCGGTTGACGGCATGGTCGGCACCCTACCGACACGCCTGCCGCCACTCGGAACCGTGTCGCCACTAGGGTCGCAGGCGTTGTGCGACGCATCCCCTGGGTCCTCCGTCTGATCGCTGTCGTCCTCGCCGGCGCACTCTTCGTCACCGGCGTGACGGTCGCGATCGCCCCACGCCTGTGGGGTGCCGCCAACTCGCACGAGGAGACACCGGTCGTGCTGCCCCAGTTCGAACCGCTCGCCCAGCGCAGCTACGTGTACGACCGCAACGGCGCCGAGATCGCGGTGTTCGAGAAGGAGAACGTGCAGCCGTTCTCGCTCGCCCAGGTGCCCCAACCGGTGGTCGATGCCGTGCTCGCGGTGGAGGACGTCGAGTTCTTCCATCACCACGGTGTCAACGTGCGCAGCCTGCTGCGGGCCACGCTGTCCAACTTCTCGTCCGGCGCTGCACGCCAGGGCGCGTCGACCATCACCCAACAGGTCGCCAAGAACGAGTATCTCGCCGGGCTACCTCGTGACGGTCGCTACAAGCTGCTCCAGACGCTGTACGCGATGCGGCTGGAGAAGGTGATGACGAAGGACCAGATCCTCGAGCGCTACCTGAACACGATCTTCCTCGGCAACAACGCCTACGGCCTGGCCGCGGCGGCCGAAACGTACTTCGGCGAGAAGGTCGAGGAGCTGACCCAGGTGCAGGGCGCGTTCCTGGCCGGGCTGATCCGTTCGCCGTCGGGCTACGACCCGTTCCGCCGTCCCGAGCGCGCCCGGGCCCGCTTCGAGCAGGTCCTCGAACGGCTCGTCGCCGAGCACCAGATGACCGGATCGGAAGCCGAGGACCTGCTCAAGACGTGGCCGATCCCGGAGGTGCCACAGGTCATCCCGGGCCGTGTCAACACGCCGACGTACTTCACCGAGGCCCTACAGGACTACCTGCTCAACCGCAGCGACATCCTCGGCACGGACGAGCAGGAGCGGCGCAGCACGCTGCTCCGCGGTGGTCTGCGGATCTACACCACGCTCGACGCGCAACTGCAGGCCAAGGCCGAGTACTCGCGCTACGCGCTGCCGGCGAATGCGCAGGGTTTCGACGCGGCGATCGTGTCGCTGGACACGACGAGTGGTGCGATCCGCGTCATGGTCGGCGGAAGTGGCTTCCGGCGCAACGTGAGCGAGGTCAACATGGCGCTCGTGCCCCGCCAGACGGGTTCGAGCATCAAGTTCTTCATCCTCGCCGCCGCGCTGCAGGCCGGCGCCCAACCGAACGATCTCATCGACGGCGCGGCACCGTGCACCTTGCCCAACCCGGGCGATCCGCGCGAGCCGTTCACCATCGACAGCGGCGTCAGCCGGGCGACGAGCACGCTGCAGGTGATGACTGCGGCGTCGATCAACTGCGCGTATGCCCGCCTGTCCCAGATCGTTGGGTTGCATCGGGTGGTCGACACCGTCTACCGGATGGCGAAGTCCGACTACCTGTTCGCCGGGCAGACCAAGGAAGAACGCGGTGCCGAACCGATCCAGCCCTTCGCCAGCTTCGCGACGGGCGCCAACGAGATGAGCCCGCTGGACATGGCCTCCGGTGCGCAGACCATTGCCAACAAGGGTTTGCACAAGGAGCCGTATTTCGTCGACTCCGTCGACCGCGCTGACGGCACCCGCATGTACACCCATGACGACCCGGGCACGCAGGTGCTCGACGAGGGTGTCGCGCTGACCGCGATCAGTACCCTGAAGACGGTGATCACGAGCGGTACGGGCCGTCGCTACCCCCTCGCCAACGGTCGGCCGGCAGCGGGCAAGACGGGCACCCAGGAGGACAACACGAACTCGTGGTTCGTGGGCTTCACGCCGCAGCTGACGACATCGGTGTGGGTCGGCAACCCGAATGGCTACATCGCGATGAACAACGTGCCCGAGTTCGTGGCCGACGGTGTGCAGAAGGTGCAGGGCGGCACGTACCCGGAGAAGATCTGGAAGCTGTACATGGACGCGGCGCTCATCGACGCGCTCCCCGAGGACTGGCCCGCACCGCCACCGCCCGCTCGCCCGGCGGCCCGCCTGTACCTGCCCGGAGCAGACTGCCTCGGCAAGCTGCTCGGCCCGGATCCCACCGCGACGACCACAACGCCGGCACCCGCCGCCGGTGCTGCAGGGGTCGGGTCGCCGACGGGCGCGATCGAAGCTGAGCTGGCCCGCTACTCACCGGCGCAACCGCCACCGACCGACCAACCCAAAGCCACCACGCCGCCGCCACCACCTCCGCCGTCTGTGCCCGATTCGACACAGCCGGGCGCGACCGATTCGACCGCCACGCCGGCCCCGACGACGGCTCCGAGGCCGGCCGTGCAAGCCGTGGACAGTGGCACCACGATCCCGCCGGACAACCTCGATCCACGTGCACCCGTGCCGAGCGTCGATCCGAGAGCGTTCGTGGTGTATGACTGTCGGCGTGGAATCGACGGAGTGGCCATCACCAACAAGGGCGAGGATGGATAGCACAGCATGACCGCTGCCGACCAGCTTCTCGAGCTGCAACTCACCGACTCCGCGATCGAACAACTTCGCTACCGGCTGCCGCGTCTACCTGAAGTGGTCGCTGCAGCGGCTGCAGCGGCCGAGGTCCAGGCGTGGGAGAAGCAGCGCCGTGCACTACGCGAGCAGATGGATGCATTCGAGGCTGCGATCGGCTCGGCCGAGGCCGCGAGCGCGCAGATCTCGGTGAAGCGCACCCGGCTCGAGACCCAACTGAAGTCGATCATCTCGCCCCGCGAGGCAGAGGCGCTGATGCACGAGATCGCCACGCTCTACGGCCAGCGCGCCGCGCTGGACGACGACGAGTTGGAGGCGATGGAGGGTCTGTCCAACGCCGACACCGAGGCATCCGAGCATGCCGCGAACGAAACCCGGTTGCGCGACGGTGCCGCCGCTGCCGCCGAATCGGCAGCGGTCGCCAGCGCTGCGGTCGAGGCCGAGATCACCGAGCTCTCGAGCCGGCGTGATGCGTACCGGGCGACGATCGACGCCGCATTGCTGCGCCGCTACGACTCGATGCGGGCCCAGCTCGACGGCATCGCCATCGCCAAGCTCAACAACCTGCGCTGCGAGGGCTGCCACATCGACATGTCCCGCGCCGAAGCGGATGACATCAAGCGGCTGCCACCCGACGAGATGCCGGAATGCCCGAACTGCGGCAGATTGCTGGCACGCTGACAGCGTGCTCCTCTGGTTCTTCGGCACGGCGATCGTGTCGGTGTGGTTCGTGTTCCGCGATCCCAAGTTCGACTACCGGCTGCTGTGCGTCGGCGCAGTGCTGCCCGACCTGGTCGACATCTGGTTCGGCGGGGCACGCGCGTTCCACAGCGTGACACTCAGCATCGCCGTCCTGCTCGGCGTCGTGATCGCCAGCAGCGGCCGCAAGCACTGGCGCAAGCGGGCCCTGGCGATACCGATCGGGATGATGCTGCACCTCGTGTTCGACGGCGCGTTCTCCGACGCGCACGGGTTCTGGTGGCCGTTCGGGGGGTTGTCGTTCCGCGACGCTGCGCTGCCCAGTGTCGATCGCGGGTGGTTCGATCTCGTCCTCGAGACCGCCGGCATGGCGTTGCTGGTGTGGGCCTGGCGCAACTTCGGGCTTCGATCGCCGGCACAGCGGCAAGCGTTCATGCGCACCGGCGAACTGCGGCCGGTCGGTGCGCAGCCCCGCCGATAGCTGTGGTTCACTGATTCCGATGCTGAGCCGGAACCGATGCTGATCCTGGTCCGCCACGGCCGCACCGCTGCCAACGCCAGCGGCCTGCTGCAGGGCCGCCTCGACCTGCCGCTGGACGAGGTCGGGCTGGAGCAGGCCCGCCAGGTGGCTGCTGCGATCGGCCAGGTGGACATGGTGATCAGCAGCCCCCTGGCGCGCGCTTGCCAGACCGCCGCGGCGTTCGGCCTCGACGTGTCGATCGACGAGCGTTGGCTGGAGTTGGACTACGGCGAGTACGACGGACGCAGGCTCGGCGACATCCCGGCCGAGACGTGGACCCGCTGGAAGACCGACCCGACTTTTTCGACTCCCGCCGGCGAATCGATGGGATCGCTCGACGCCCGAGTCCGCAGCGCCGCGGCGGACGTGATCGAACTCGCCCGTGAACAGAACGTGGTCGTCGTCAGCCACGTTTCGCCGATCAAGGCGGCGGTCGCCTGGGTGCTCGGCGGTGACATTGCGATGAGCTTCCGCTGCCATCTCGATCAGGCCGCTGTGTGCCGAGTCGGTGCCGGCGATAACGGTCCCGTGCTGCGCACGTTCAACGAGGTTCTGTACAGATAGCTCAAGCGTCCGCGGATCGTTGCCGACAACGAAGTGTGCTGGCGGGACCCAAGCAACGGTGTGTACCCGGCGCGCTCGCGCTCGGATCGCTGCTCGTGATGCTCTGTTCCGCATGCGCCAGCGGCGACCGGCCACACCTGGTCGCCGACCAATCCGCCGCTGACACAGCGATGGCCCCGATCGTGGCCGAGATGGACGATGCTGCACTCGTCGACGCGTGCGTCCAGTGGGTTCCGATCGCTGCGTTCAGCGGTGACGCCGACATGGCCGCGGTGTGGGACGCGGCGAACCACGACGTCGCCGTGCTCGCCGACCACTGCAGGGCCCTGACCGCGAACCGCCGCCTCGTCCTGCGCCAGATGGCCGACGAGCTCCACACCTCGACGGCCGCAGGTGCCCCCGTCGATGCCGCCACTCCCGACTCCGTGCCGATCGACGACGCGATCTGCGCCGTCATCCCCGCCAGCGGCGAAACCATCTGCATCGACGCCTGAGTTCAGCGGTCTGAACGTTCGAGGTGTCAATCCGGCGCTGTGTCGCGGCGGACACTCTCGCCGACGATGACCTCTTGGAAATCACGCGCCGAGAACTGCGGTGGGATCGCGCCGACCAGTCGAAACGCCTTGAAAACCGAACGGTCCACGATGTGTACATGGTCCAGCGATGGCGCGAGCCCGAGGAACACAGCGACGTTGTAGTCCTTCGGATCGTTGACCCACGACATCACGATGCCCGATGCCACGAAGATCGCGTCCCCGTCCGGAGTCTTGAATGCTTTGGCCATGTCCTCACGCTCCTCTTGCTCATCCGGACCTTCGCCGCCCCCGCCGCCCCCGCCTTCGCCGCCGCCGGTGATGTGTCCTCGGCCGGCTTCGAAGTCCAACACCGCTTGGGGAACGGTGTCGTTGGCGATCCACTGCACGTGCCATGCCTCGCTCGGAGTTCCGTGCGCGAAGCCGAACTGACGCTCGTTGGCGAACAGCCATTCGATCACCGACAGCGGGATCGAATCACCGTTCGCCATGCACACGTCGTCAGCACACCAGAATCCGTGCGGCGACGTTCCCGGCACGGCCGCAGTCGCGAGGAACTTCCCATTGGGTTGGCGAACCTTCGTCCAGTAGTCCGAGTCGGGAATGTCCACGTTCAACAGTTGTGCGACAGCGAGCCGTTCGGATCGTGGCCAGAACTTCGTCCGTTCGTCATTCAGCGCCTGGTCGGCCTGGTACTGCTGGACCGAGCAGGTCTGGTACCGGTGCTGCACGGCGAAGAAGCCGTCCCACTGCTCCTTGATCGTGCGGCCGCGACCCTGGGTGAAGAGCGCGACGCCGAGTTCGGCCTTGATCGCCGCGTGCAGCGCCCGCATCCCGCGCGCGGGGAGGTGCGCCAGCTTGTGGATCTTCGCGGTGTGATCCTCTTCGACCACCGACAGCAACGAGTCTCGAACGAAGCCGTTCGCCTCGCTGGCGATCGCCGACGGCGCCTTCAGTCGTTCGATCATCGTCGCCGGCACCTTGCCCTGGGCGTCGAGCGTGATTGTGGCCACGTGCGCAGAATAGCGCGCCGGTACACCCCGATTCACAAGCGAACAAGGTCGCCACGGTCGTTCGACCTGTGTGGAGCTCGATCGCGTGATGGTTGGGGCGATGGGCGCGCGGGAACGGGGGAGTGATGAGCGAACAGCACGCACCCCTGCCCGACATCGGCATCAATGGACAGATGATCTCCGCTGATGAGGCCCGTCTCGACGACCGGCCACATCTCGCCGAGGCGGTGTCTCCCGACGATCCGCAAGCAATGGAAGACGTCCACGACGGCGACGAGGTCGACGACAACGAGCGCGCCTGAGTCGAACGGTCCGGCGGATCCGGCGTCGTCGTGTCTCGTGCGGTGACTGTGTGGGAATTGTCAAGACGCGTTCGAGTCCCGCTCGGATCGCTTCCCGCCCAACCCAGCAGAAGGTCGGGTCGAGTGCCCCCGCCAACTACCCACCCGGCGGGGGCACTCGTTCGTCCTACCTCGTTCGTCGCACCACAGTTCTGCATTCGGAAGAATCGCCGGTCTGGTATGCGCTCGGGGCCGGGCGCAATCAGGGGCCGAGCAGCCGCTGCAGTTCGTTCAGGGCCGCGCGGACGGCCACCCTGATAGTATCGAACGTGCGTTCGACTCACGTCAAGCCGACCCTCAACCCATGTCGAAGTCGTCGGGCAGATCGAGTTCGGCGAAGGACTTGATGACGTGGGTCCCGTCGCGGAACGACACGTCCACGAACGGCGACAGTGCCGTCGTGGCGGAGTCGATCGCCATGTCCACGCTCACCGTCAGCGTTCCCCGCGCGACCATCTCTGCGAGGACGCCTCGGGCCTCGTCGACCGCGGCGGCGTCGTCACCGACGACCGCCCGCGCAAGTGCACGCAGAACGAGATCGTCCTCGGCGACTGCGGTGCTCATGCGTGGCGGCGACTGTTGAAGATGCTGTGGCCGCCGGGACCGACGAGCAGGCCGAGGACGATCAGCACGATGCCGAGCAAGACCGAACCGGACAGCATGGTGACGATGCCGGCGATCACGAGGACTGCGGCGATGATCCAGAGGATTGTTGCGTTCATGAGCAATCCCATTCCCCGGCCCCACCCCCGCCGAGACGCGATCGACCGAGATCGGCCTGGCGGTCGGGGACATGGGGTTCAATCGATCTCGACGGAGCGCCACCTGATGTTCTCGGTGTCGAGAACCTCTGGAAGCACTCCTCGGGTCGCTTCAATCGACAGCAGCATCGTGGCGTCGAGCACGAGCCCGGTTGCCGCGGCTTCGAGGTTCAAGAGGTTGAGGCGCGGGTGGCGCTCGGACAGCTCGGCCATCACCGGAACCGTCGACCGCGGGTCGGGGAGTCCGATGGTCTCGGGCAGCGACAGCAAGCTCCGTATCGCCGTCGCCTGGTGGGCGGCATCGAGACCAAGAAACGGGCCCGAGAGATGTCCCCCGGCTCCGCCGACGGCGGCACGGCAGGCGCGGTAGTACCAATACGTCGTAGTGTGACGTTCGCCCTCCTGGTCGAGACCGACGAGGAGTTCTTCGATCAGGAGCCGGTCATCGAGGATGATCGTGGGGACGGGGGCCACCTACTGATCGGCCAGGTCTGGGTCCTCGATGCTGGCGAGGCCGGCCTCGTATCGGTCTCGGAGGACGCGGCGGAGTTCGCAGCGTGCGGTCTGCATTCCGCCAGGGACGATCAGGGCCGCATCGCCGAGGTCGATGATCCCTACTTCGCCGCCGTGTTGGATGCCCCACCGACGGCGAAGCTCGGCAGGCAAATTGGTCTGGCCGCGGTCGGACACCTTGGCCGTGGAGGTACCGGACATGCCTGCATTGTACTGAGGCCTGAACGACAAAGCGTCGCGATGAGCACCAGCCTCCACGCACAACCTCACCCCACAGTGTCGTCATGCCATGCTCGCGGCCATGTCCGCCCATCACTCTCCGTGTTCAAGTGGCCATCGGCATGCAGGCCCAAGTGGCCACCAGTGGGCAGAGTCGCCTGTCCGCCGACACCGTTGATCGAGGCCCGATTCGGAGCGTTTCGCCTGGTGACGAAGCCAGTGTGACGGTGAGTCGGCCTGTAAGCGGGAGAAAGTGACGGCAGTTCTCTGAGCTGGTCCGACTCCGCCGAAATGGCCTCCGACCTGCAGTTCGGCCTCCCGACAACTCCCATTGATGTTGAACGGTTCCCGACAGTCTGAGTCATGGCTGAGTCACGGCGAAGTTGCCCTTGACCGTGGTGCTGGCCGGGTGTCATGGTGACCCCCGACAAACAAAGCGGCCCGCCCGGAGTTGGTACCTCCGAACGGGCCTAGACACAGCACCCACTAGGAGGTACTGCACCATGAGCGGAGAATCTACCCGCCGTCCCTGCCGGCGATCGGAAACGGTCCCGGCGACGTCTCACATCGAACACGCGGTCAGGCGCATCCTGTCCGACCACATCGACCACGACATCGCAGCGACATGCTCGACCAGTTGATCGAGCGCGCCCGCTGCGATGTCGATGGGCGGGCGTATCGGGGTGGAGACGACGTGCACGACCGCACCGAAGACGGTACGGGCGATCAACTCCGCGGTGCCGGCGCTCGCCAAGGTCGACCGCGACGAAGACGACGGCGAGAACGACGGCGGCGAAGCCCGCATAGCCCGCACCCGTAACCCTCGGCACTCTCGTTGCGTCGCTGTACGGCGATCGTAGAGGCCGGATTAGAGCCCCGTCAGGCTGCGTCTGACGGGTTTGCTTGGGCCCGTCTTATTGTGCGCCGTTGCCGGGCGCTGGTGCCCGCCCAGACGCCTACGAGTGACGTGTCCTGCTCGAGCGCGTAGGCGAGACATTCACGCTCCACTGAGCACCGTCGGCAAACGGCCGTCGCTTCTGCGATCGACTCACCGCGGGCCGGGAACCATGGAAGGTCCGGGTACTCGTGGCAGAGGCCGTCACCGTAGAAGCTCGGTCGAATACGTCGGAGGAGGTCGGCCAACGGATCTTCTCTCACACCACAACGATAGTGAGAACCATTCTCGAAGAGCGCCCGTGGCCGTGTGTTGGTCTCGTCAGGTTC
>JANNZY010000084.1:0-32846 GCA_031410915.1 Actinomycetes bacterium | reverse complement strand
GTTGGCGATGCTGCGGATCTGCTGCTCGTTGGTCCGCCCGGTCAGCACCTCGGTGTACTTCTTCTCCAGCTTCGTCGCACCGAATGCGTACGTGTAGTAGCCGGACACGTTCGCGAACAGGTCGCCCGTCGGGTACTGACGTTGGTACTTGAACGAGTCGCCGGGCGGTGACGGGATCGACGACGCGATCACCACACCGTCGGCCGTCACCAGGTTGCCGCGCGGCTTGTCGAAGTCGCGCAGCACGGCGCGGTTGTTCTGCGGCTTGGCGGCCAGCTCGTCGCGCTGCACGACCTGCAACCGGTTCAGCTGCACGAACAGCAGCACGTAGCAGACGATGAGTCCGGCGGCGAGGCGGCGGATCTGCTTGTTCATTGCTCGCGCCGCAGTCGCCGGCGTAGCTTCCAGGCTGCGTAGCGCTCGTTGATCGTCGGGTCGTCAGGCAGTTCGCCGATGCGCCGCGACGTGCTGTCACTGACCCGGATGAGCAGCGCGAGAAGGATGTAGTTCGACACGAGCGACGAGCCGCCGTAGCTGACGAACGGCAGCGTGATGCCAGTCAACGGTACGACACGGATGACGCCGCCGATGATGATGAACGCCTGCACGCCGAGCAACGCAGTGAGGCCGGTGGCGAGCAGCTTCTCGAACGGTCGCTCGGCGCGGATCGCGATGCGCAGTCCTGCCCCGACGATGAGCAGGAAGGCCATGATCACCGCTGTCGCACCGAGCAGGCCGGTCTCTTCGGCGATGCCCGCGAAGATGAAGTCGTTCTGCACTGCGGGGATCAGCGTCGGGCGGCCTTGGCCGAGTCCGGTGCCGCCGAGGCCACCGTCGCCGATCGCGAACATGCCCTGCACGATCTGGTAGCCCTTGCCCTGATAGCGGCTCCACGGGTCCAGCCAGATGCCGACACGATCCTGCACGTGCGTGAACAGACGGAACGACATGTACGCCGCCCCACCAAAGAGCAGGAAGCCGAGCACCAGGAACGTCGCCCGCTCGGTGGCCACCCACAGCATCACCACGAACAGCGTGAAGAACAGCAGCGACGAGCCGAGGTCGCGCTGGCCCACCATCACCACGACCGAGAAACCCCATGCGGCCACGATCGGCAGGAAGTGGCGCGGCTCTGGCAGGCGCAGCGGTCCGACCTTCCACGTGCCCGCGGCGATCAGCTCGCGGCGCTCGTACAGGTAGCCGGCGAAGAACAGCGCGAGCAGGATCTTGGCGAACTCGCCGGGCTGGAAGTTGATCGGCCCGAGGCTGACCCAGATGCGCGCCCCCCCGACCGAGCGGCCCACGCCGGGCACCAGCGGTACGAGCAGCAGACCAGCTCCGGCGACGAAGAAGGTCCACTTGTAGCGGGCCAGGTCCGGCGTGCGCTGCACGAAGAGCAACGTCGCGACGTAGGCCGCGATCGCGACGAACGACCATGTGGTCTGCAGCCCGGCGAGGCGGTCGTTGAGCCGCGTGATCATCACGTAGCCGATCCCGTGCAGCATCGCCGCCAGCGGCAGCAACGTTGCATCCGCGCCGCGAGCCAGCAGTCGAGTCGCGATGTGGGCGACCAGCAACAGGCCGAGCATGGCGACGAAGAACGGCACGATGATCGGCGGGATCGTCGCGTTCTTGCCGAGCGATGCGAGCACGTACATCGCTGCGGTGATGACGCCCGCCATCACCACCAAACCGAGTTCGGTGCTCCGGCGGGAGAGTGGGTGCATCAGGGTCCGGCGATCGAGGTGGGGGTTGTGTCCCCCGGCAGTGTCTGCTGTGGAGGCTCAGGCGATGGAGTGGTCGTCGTGGTGGATTCTGGCACGGTGGTCGTCGTCGTAGGGATCACCTGCTCGTCGATGAACGCGGCCGCTTCTTCGAGCGTGTCGAACGACAACTTGCCCTCGATGGTGCGCACCAGGTTCGGCTCCAGCTCGTCGCGGCTGCGCGAACTGCTGGCCGCGATGGTCGGGTGGAACCAGAGCACGGAGTCCTTCTGGCCTTTGTAGACCACGACGGTGTCGCCGTCGAAGCCGACGAAGTAGCCGCTGCGAGCGTGCACCGCGATCAACGTGAACGTGACGGTGACGATGGCTGCGAGCAGGAACGCGAACAGGAAGAACCCGAACCCGAAACGGCGCTTCGGCCGCTTCCGCTTCTCCTTCGTGTCGACCACGGGCTCGGTTGGCGCGACGGCGACTGCCACCGGCTCGGACGCGGCGACCGGGTTGATCGCAGTCGCAGCCCCGATCGCGGTCGACCTTGGCGTCGCGGACGGCAGGAACGGCGCGGTGACGGCTGGTGGCTCATCGATGTCGTCGGCCGTCTCCACGTCGTCGGGCGTCGGGTCGTCGCCGGCGAGGTCGGCGAGCATCGGGCTGCCGTCCGGGTTCATCTCCGCCTCGGACGGGGGCAGCGGCATCGCCGGCGGCGGAACGGTCGGCACCGCGGACGCGTCGGCGACCGTGACCGGAGAACCGTCGGCGTCGGCCATCGGTGGATCGTGGACCCACGCCGGCGCACCGGGGGCGCCGGCGGCGACGACTGCGCTGGGCTCGGGTTCGGCCCAGGCCGGGTCGAACGCGATCTCGTCGGTCGGGTCCGGCGGATCGGCACCCTCGATGACGTCGACGACAACGACCGTGACGTTGTCGCGGCCACCGTGGCGGTTGGCGATGTCGACGAGTTGTTCGGCCAACTGCTGCGGGTCGGCCACGGACGCGACGAGCTGCAGGATCTCGTCGTCGGGCACCTCGTCGACCAGACCGTCGCTGCACAGGATGAAGCGGTCGTCGCGCACGATGGGCAGCGTCCACATGTCGGCCCGTACGGACGGCTCGATGCCGAGTGCACGGGTGACGATGTTGCGCCGCGGATGTGTGCGCGCTTCCTCGATCGTGATGTGCCCGGTGGCGACCAGCTCCTGCACGTAGCTGTGGTCCACTGTGACGCGCTGCAGCTTGCCCTGGCGGAACCGATATGTGCGCGAGTCGCCGACGTTGAGCAGCACGAAGCGGTCCTCGTCGCCGGCACTCGCGCCCTCGGTCATGACCGCCAGCGCAGTGAGGGTGGTGCCCATACCGGACTGCGCGGCGTTCGCGCGGGCCGCACCGTGGATGGCAGCGTTGGCCTCGAGCACCGCCGACACGGCGGCGTCCTCGCTCGCCGCGCCCTGACCGAGACGATCGCGGATGATGCTCGCCGCCAGCGCGCTGGCGACCTCGCCGGCCTGGTGCCCGCCCATGCCGTCGGCCACGGCGAAGACCAACGACTCGTCGACGAACGTGTCTTCGTTGTCGCTGCGCACGCGTCCGGGACTCGTGGCCGAACCGGAGTTGAACCGGGGCATCAGTTGGCCTCCAGCACGGTGCTACCGATCTGGATCCTGTCGCCCGGGTTGAGGGGGAGCGCCTGGCTGATGCGATTTCCGTTCACGTATGTGCCGTTCGTACTGCCGACGTCTTCGACGATGGCGGTTCCCTGATCGATGAAGACCCGGGCGTGGACCTGGGAGACGAAGGTGTCGTCAGGCACGCTGACCGTACAGCCTGGGGCGCGGCCGAACGTGACTTCATTGGCCAGGCTGATGGCGGTGCCACGGCTGGCCTTGGGCTCGAGCACGACCAGCCGGGTGATCACGCCGCGCTTGCCCTTCGGTGGCTTGGCCCGCCCGGCGCGGGCGTTCGCCACCGGAGGTACCGGCCCGGCGGCCGCACCGCCGGCCTGGATCGGCGCGCCCTTGCGTGGGCCGCGGACCTCGCTCCACACCGCCCACAGGACGCGGGCGAAGAACAGGTACAGGAGCGCGAGAAGGGCGAACTTGAGGATGTTGAGCAGTGAGTCCGACATGGGCGGCGCCGTCTCTGGCTAGCTCGCCTCGAACCGGATGTGCGTGCCTCCGAAGCTGATGATGTCGCCGTCGTTCAAGACGTGCTCGCCCTCGATGCGGACGCCGTTGAGCTTCGTGCCGTTGGTGGAGCCGAGGTCGATCACCACGAAGGTCGAACCCTGCGCGCGGAACTCGGCGTGGCGGCGGCTGACGTTGGCATCGTTGATCGGGATGCCCGAATCGGGCAGTCGGCCGACGGTCAGAACCTCGCCCTTCAGCGCCATGCGGTCGCCGTTCGGCAACACGATCGTGCCGACCCCGATGCCGCCACCGGCCTCGCGCATCGCCGACACCACCGTGAACCGGCCCGGCTTGCTCGTCTCGTCGACGAGCAGGCTGATCGACACCGGACCCTTGAAGTGGTAGCCCTCCTCGCGGGCGTGCTCGCGTGCTGCCTCACCCAGCTCGGTGACCAACGCTTCCTCGATCTCGGCGAATCCGGCGTGATCGCGAGGGCTGATGTGGAACTCGAAGTTGTTCGGCACGATGCGGCGACCCTTGACGTCGACGGAGCGATGATCGTCCATCTCGCGCACCAGCCGGCGGCCGAGCTCGATCGGTCGGATGCTGGACTTGCTCGAACGCGAAAACACCCCCTCGACCATACGCTCTACGCCGTGCTCGAACGATTGCAAACCCATCGTGCGGCACAGATTAGTGGTCACACCATCGCGAACCGTGCGCGCGCTGCAGCGCGGGGCGCGAATCGGTGTTGGGCACGCTGGCCGGACTTGCTACCGTAGGGCGTTCCACTCGGGCGAGTGGCGGAATGGCAGACGCGCTGGCTTCAGGTGCCAGTATTCGAAAGGATGTGCGGGTTCAAGTCCCGCCTCGCCCACCAACCCGTGCTTTCTTGAACCTCGGCCGCCATAGGCCGAGGTTTCGTCGTCTTCGGGCAACGTCCGTCCCGCATCGTCCTTGGCTGCAGTGCTTCGTGCCTCGTGTGAGCCCCGGCGAGCGAGGGCGCGTACCCGAGCGTCGTCGTCGCCGCAGCAGATGGGTTGCGTCCGGTGTGATCCACCACGACTCAATCGGGCGCCGGGCCGCCGTCTGCCTTTTTGGTTGACCGGGGGAGTGGCGACGCGTATGTTCGCTTGTGAACGGGCACGCGCGGCGGGATAGGACCCATCGGCAGTCGCCGGATTGGGGGCTCCCATGAGTGCTGTCGTGGCGTCATCGCTTCGTCGTCGAATCGGACGGACGGCGGCGGTGCTCGTCGTCGGTGTCTCGGCATCCGTGTGGGGACTGGCCCGCTCACCCGCGCAGGCCGCCGACCTCGTTGACGTGACGGTGCGGATCACCAGGATCTTCGAGGTCGAGGACCAAGATGGCGACGGCAGCGATGGCGACTTCTACACGCAGGTCGACATCGACGGGCAGGGCTTCCAGCAGAGCTCACGGATCGAGGACGATGACTTCGGTGAGAGCGCGATGGATCCCTCCTGGCGGTTCACGCGCACGGTCGACCGCGAATCGACGGGCCCCGTGGATATCACGATCCGGCTGAAGGACTACGACGACGGGCTCGCCGGCGGCGACGATTTCGCCGACATCAGCCCGCGCAACGATGACGTGGAACTGAACCTGCGCTACAACCCGTTCAGCGGGCGGTGGGACGTCGCCGAGTCTGACGTTCCGGGCACTGTTGCCGAGGGCGACGGCGACCACGGGTTCCCCGAGGACAACGACGGGCGCATCGCGCGCATCGAGTTCCAGGTGTTCACCGGGGGAAACGCCGACCAGGACGGTGACGGTATCCCGGACGCCGTGGAGCTGGCCGGTGTGCGTCGCACTGACGGTTCGTTCGCAGCCGATCTGGCTTTCCTCGGCGCGAATCCGTGCCAGAAGACGATCTTGATCGAGGTCGACTGGATGCAGGGTTCGGCCGACGGACACAACCACCGACCAAAAGGACCGGCGCTCGACGAGATCCGGACAGCGTTCCGCAATGCTCCAATTCCGGCCCCGGGGGCCTGCCCGTACCAGGGCTTCAGCGCGACGGCCGGCGTGCAGCTGATCATCACCGTCAGCAGTCCGATTCCCGAGGCGGCGGTCTTCACGCTCAACGACCTCGACGCCACTCGTAACAACCCGGCCAACTTTGACCCGTTGCGCCGGCCGTACTTCCACTACGTCGTGTTCGCGCACGATCAGGCCGCCGGCAGCTCGTCGTCGGGCCTGTGCTGTCGCCAGGGCAAGGACTTCATCGTCACGCTGGGCTCATGGAACCTCGGCAACGTGTGCGTTACGCCCGGCCCAGACGGCGTGCTGAACACAACCGCGCAGGGCGACGACCAGTCCGCTGGCGGGCAGATCACCTACGGTGGGAACGGCGTGTGTGAGACGCGTGCCCGCAACCTCGCCGCGCCACCACCGGCCGTCAACGACGACGCGCAGGCCCTTGCTGTGGGGATCGGACTCCCGGACGCGCAGGTGGGGACTGTCCGCGACCAGTCCGGCACGATGATGCACGAGTTGGGCCACGCTCTCGGGCTGGGCCACCGCGGCCGCGACGACATCAACCACGCGCCCAACTACCTGAGCAACATGAGCTACTTCTTCCAGCAGGGCATCCCACTCGCCGGTGCGGCCGGCTCGGTTTTGGATTGGTCCGGCGCGGTCCTGCCAACGCTCACCGAAGCGACATTGAGTGAAAGCGCGATCCTGGATGCGACGTCGCCGTACAACACGTTCTGGTACGACGCAACCGGAGCCCTGTGGACCGGCCGGGCGGCGCAGCCGATCGACTGGGACCAGATCCCCGGACCTGCAGGCATCGTCAACGTGGACGTCAACCTCGACTCGGGCTGCGTCTCCTTCGGAGCTGACGGGACAAGGAACAGCACCCCGGGCGGCGACGACCTCGTGAGCCGCGGCGTGATCGTCAACGGTCCGAACGACCGGTGCGAGACGACGACGACCGGTGACGACATGCCGATCCTCACCGGTGCCGGCGGCACTCCACTGAACCAGACCTGCGTCGGCGTTGGGGCCAACGAGAAGCGAGACAGCACGGCCGCAGGTGACGACGCCACGTTCACGAACGCGATCAATTCCGGCCCGAACCTCGTCTGCGACACGACAGCGGGCGGCGACGACATCCAGGTGGTTCCCGTCGGCCGCTCGGAGCCACCTTCGCACCCCGGCTGGAACGATTGGGCGAACATCAAGTTCCGGGCCGTCGACTCGCCGAACGCAAGTGGCGCCGGGGCCGGCCATGTGGGCGACCAGACATTCGAGGACGTGCTGCAGATGCAGGTGCGCACGGTCGAGCTGCTCTCCCCCGACCTCGCCGCCGCAAAGTCAGTGGACCGCTCCGTCGCGTCGGCGGGTGATCGGCTCACGTACACGACGACCGCCCACAACGTCGGAACCGGCGAGGCCACGGAAGTCACCTTCAGGGACACGCTGCCGAATGGTGCACAGCAGACCAAGTCGGGCTCCAACGTGTTCGCGGGCAGATCGACCTCCGTCGGATTCACCTACGACGTCCCGTGCGGGCTCGCCGACGGGACGGTGCTGGTCAACTCGGTGACGATCGGCGGCAAGAACCTGCAGGCGCAGCCAGAGTCGAACGCGTCGAACAACACCGCGACCGCATCGACTACGGTGCGAGCGCCGGTGCTGACCCTGGACAAGACGGCGACGGCCACGGTTGGGTCCGGTGAGGCGATCACGTACGAGCTCACCTATGCCAACGTCGGCAGTGGCGCCGCGACCGGCGTCCTGATCACGGACACGGTCCCGGCCGACGTGTACTACAGCCTGGCGCTCGACCTCGGTTCCGGTCCAGCACCCACCAGCGTCGTCGTGAACGCCGACGGCACACGCACGCTGACGTGGGCCATCGGCGCCGTCGCCGGCAACAGCGGGCAGCACACGATCCGCTTCACGGCGAGGCCGACCCTGCTCTCACTCGGTGGCAGCGCCTACGAGAATCGGGCCCGGCTCATGTTTACGGACGCCAATGGATGCACGTACCCACCCGTTTTTGACTCGGCGAGCACAGGCATCGTGACCGTGACGCCTACCCAAAACCCGGGAACGCTCGGCTACTGGGGCCAGCACCCCGAAACGTGGACCGCAGAGCTGCGGGCTCGCGTGCAGGCGACGGATCAGCGTTACGACACCGACGGGAGCGGGGACCTCTCCGACGCGGAAATGACCGCGATGTTCGCCGCTGGGGGCAACCAGCCGAAGATCCTGCAGATGCAGCTCTTGGCGACGTATCTGAACCTCGGCTCCCGCCGGGTGGACGCCGGAACCCAGCTGACGTCGCGAACGGCTCGCCGCCTGGTGCTCATCAACGTGCGCGACGGTGCTCTCTACGCTGTCCAGACGCTCAAGGTGCCGCCGTCGTCCACCAACCGGGACCGCTTCTCGGACGCCACGACGGTGCTCGACGACATCAACAATGGCCGGCAATTGCGGTACTGATCGACTCAGGTCACGTCGTCATGTCGCGCCCAGCCTGGCGGCGCGGCGCGACCTGCGCAGCACGAGCACACCCAAGCCAGCCGCCATCGCGACGATCGTGACAGCGTCGAGGACCAACCAGTCGGCTTGTCAACCCTGGCCCGCGGCGGTAACCGACAGTCCCTTACCAACCGGCACCGGTGGATTTGAATTCTTCGAGTCGGGCTTTGATCAGCTTCTTCAGGAGCGGGACGGGGAGGTCGCGGTCATAGGGGAGTTTGATGAAGCCTTCGCCGGCTTCATATCCGGCCTTGGTCACGGCGTCGATCTGTGACGCGAACTGGCGAGTGGGGAAGCGCAGCGAGCAGTGCTGCTTGTACGACTGCAGCATCAGCAGGCGGGTGCCGTCCTGCACGAACGCCGGGTTGTTCCAGTGCAGCGCTTCCTCGGCCTTGGGCAGGCCGGTCCGACAGAGATCGCGGAGAGTCGTCATGTGGGGCACGGCGCCAGGTGGGAGCTGTGCGTAGTAGTCGTCGAGGTCGGCTCGCTTCGGGGACGGCATGGGCCGAGCTTAGGTTCGGCCGGCGGGCACCAGCGGTCAAGGCCGATCGCTTCGACGCGGACGCTCTCGGCTGCGGCCGCGCCCGCGATCATCGTCGCCGCAACTGGCCGGCGGCGGATCTGGACCAGGATCAGCCAGCCGATGGCGAGCACGAGCCACGTACTGATCGCGCGATAGGCGATGGCCGCGGGCAGGGCGTGCAGGCCGTCGCTTCCGAGGCTTGTGAGCGTGACGGCGATCGCCGCCTCGACGGTGCCGATGCCGGCGGGTGTGATGCTGAGGCTTGCTGCGGCGATGGCCGCCGAGTAGACGAGAGACAGGTCTGTGACGGGCATCGAGACGGCGAACGCGTGCAGCACGACCCACAGGCACAGCGCGTCGAAGACCCAGTTCAGCACGGCCAGCGATGTCGTGCCGAACAGGTCGCGGCGGCTCAGGTGAAACGTCGCGAGTTGCTCGGTGGACCGATGCGCGACGTCGGCGGGCTCGGCCCGCGGGCGGTGCACGACCCGTTTCGTGATGCGCAGGGCGCGGCCGAGCACTCGTTCGAGACGGTCGCGGGCCGTCCGGGAACGAACCGCGATCACGACGGCGACCACGGGCACGAGCGCGCCGATGATGGCCGAGCCACCCGCGATCGCAGCGATCGGGTTGCCGTTGGCCAGCGCGCCGACCCCGGACAACGTCGCGAACGCAATGGTGGAGTACACGCCGGCGAGCGCCATCGCCCAGCCGGCCATCGTGCCCGTCGCGCCGTGCTGCACGTACTGGCGATGCGTGAACGCGGCCGATGCGGTGGTGCCGGCGAACGGCACGGTGACCGCGACGGCGTTGCCGGCGAACGCAATGGCCAGCGACGTGGAGAGCGGCAGGCGAAGGCCCGACGAGGCGAGCACACGCTGCTGCAGGCGGGCGAACGTGATCATCGAGGCGGCCTGCAGCGCAAGGGCGAGAGCGATCCAGCCGAGTCGGGGCGCGCTGACCGAGTGAAGGATCACGGCCGCAAGCGCGGCGGCTCCGGCCGCACCCACTGCGATGCGCATGCGACGGTGGCGAATGGCCCGTCGACGGCGGCGCTGCAGGCAGCGTCCCTGTGGCGCATGCCACCACCATTGCTGGCACTGTGCGCGGTCGACCGGGACCACGCGTGGCCGCTCCAGATCGGGACAGTGACGCACGCGAAAGCCAACCGATCTGGTCGGGAATGCATTCCCGCGAGACGGTGTTCAATTGCTTGCACGCGCAACAATTGCGCTCGATCGAAGGGAACGACATGGCCCGCCATGTGGAATTGGGACTGGACACGTTCGGCGACGTCACACGCGACGCCGAGGGGCGGCGACTGACCGACGCCGAAGTGATCCGCAACGTGGTCGCCGAGGCCGTGCTGGCCGACCAGGTCGGCGTGGATTTCATCGGCATCGGCGAACACCATCGCGACGACTTCGCGGTGTCGTCACCCGAGACCGTGCTCGCCGCGATCGCCGGACGGACGGAACGGATCCGTCTCGGGTCGGCTGTCACCGTGCTCAGCTCGGATGATCCGATTCGCGTCTTCCAGCGCTTCGCCACGCTCGACGCGCTGTCGAACGGGCGTGCCGAGGTGATCCTCGGCCGTGGCTCGTTCACCGAGTCGTTCCCGCTGTTCGGCTTCGCGCTGGACCAGTACGAGGAACTGTTCGAGGACAAGCTCGACCTGTTTGCCGAGCTGCTGCGCGAAGGGCCGGTCACGTGGTCGGGGTCGACCCGTTCCGATCTGATCGATCAGCGCGTCTATCCCCGCACCGAGAGCGGTCTCACTGCGTGGGTCGGCATCGGTGGCAACCCGCAGTCCGTCATCCGCGCCGCCCGCCACGGGCTGCCGCTGATGATCGCAATCATCGGTGGTGAGAGCCATCGCTTCGCGCCGCTCGTGGACCTGTACCACCGCGCCCTGGGTCAACTCGGCCAACCCGAGCTCCCGGTCGGCGTTCACTCGCCCGGGCACGTGGCCGACACCGACGCCGCGGCGAAGGAGCAGCTGTGGCCGCACTGGCAGCAGGTACGCAACCGCATCGGTGACGAGCGTGGCTGGGGGCCGACGAGCCGGGCCGAGTTCGAGGCGGCCGCAGGACCGACCGGGGCGCTGTACGTCGGTGGGCCAGAGACCGTGGCGACCAAGATCGCCGAGACGGTTCGGCTGCTCGGGCTGTCGCGCTTCGACATGAAGTACAGCGCCGGCACGCTGCCGCACGAGGCGATGATGCACAGCATCCATCTCTACGGCACCGAGGTCATCCCTCGGGTTCGCGAACTGCTCGCCGCCGACGATGAACCTCTACGATCGGGGCATGGGCTCGCTGCAGCAGCTGACGACGGTGGACGTCATCGAGCGCGTGCTCGGTGATGGCACGGCCGGATTCGGCGACGTTCGCGACGAGATGGTCGCCGCACACGACGCGGCGTGGGCCGCGACATCGCCACGGCTGCTCGAACTGTGCCGGGTGCGCATCGCGATGCTGCTCGGTTGCGATGCCGAGATCACCTCCCGCACACCCGGGTCCGGTGTCGAGGACGCGGTGCTGGGCGCGCTTGCGGCATGGCCCACCGACTCACGGTTCGACGCGGCGGACCGGGCGTGCCTCGCGTTCAGCGAGCACTTCGTGATGGACGTCGCATCACTCGGTGACGACACCGTTGCAGCTGTTCGCGAGCAGCTCGGCGACGACGGCACGCAGACGTTCGTCACAGCCCTGCTCGTCGTCGAGCAGCGCATCCGCCTGCGCCTGGCGTGGGACACCCTGCTGGAGGAGAGCTGATCATGCAACGAGCACGACGCGTGGCAGCCGGCACGACAACCCATCCGGGATTGCGTGGGGCCGTGAACGCGATCGCTGCGTCGACGGTGCGCCTTGCCAACGTCGACCCGGTCACGACCGAGGTGGTCCGCATCCGCTGCGCGCAGCATCATGACTGCGGCACTTGACTGTCCGTGCGCCTGGCAGTTGCCAGGGATGCCGGCCTCGACGAGGACACCATCGGCGACGTGCTCGCGTCACGGACCGACAGGCTGCCCGAACACCAGCGGGCCGCGCTCGCTCTGGCCGACGCGATGATGACCCAGCCGTCGTCGCTGTCCGTCGCCGACATCGCCGTGTTGCGCGCCTCGTTCAGCGCTCAGCAGCTCGTCGAGCTGACCCTCGACGTGATGAAGTGGAACGCGCAGAAGGTACCCGTCGCACTCGGGACCGACGTGTGGATGCGTCCCGGTCAACTCAGCGACCTGGTCTTCGACGAGAACGGCAACTGGGTCCGCAGCTGACGCGCCACCGCCGAGGGCCGCTCGGCCGAATCAGGGCAGCACGGGTGGGATGCGCTTGATGGTCAATGGGTCCACACCAGGTGTGTACAGCTCGTGGGCGCGCCGCCAGCGGGCGAACGTGGCCAGGATGTGGGGCGGGTCACCGTGCAACTCGGTGAAGCCGCCGTTGACCTCGCGAGTGTCGAAGTACGCCGCGTCCACGCCGTCGGCGTAGAGCCGGCACGCGGGCGTGTAGCCCATGTCGTCCAGCCGCTGGTGCTCGGCCTCGAAGTCGTGGACCAGATACGCCTGATGGTGGAAGCCCTCCTCACCCGCCGCGTACATGTCGCGGTAGATCGACGGCGTCTCGTCATGCTGGACGATGAACTGGATCATCAAGTCGCCGAGATACCCGAATGCGTACGACACGTCGGCCTCGTGGTCGGTGCAGCGGTAGGTGAACCGGTCGGTGCGGTGGTGCGGCGAGACGGAGAACGGCCCCGCGCCGTGGAGGTCGCTCCATCGTTGCATCGACGCCTCCAAGTCGTTGACGAAGTAGGCCACCTGGAACAGCGTGCGGGTCTCCATCGCGCGAGTCAATCACATGCCGCGCTGGACTGCGCGGGAAGCCGCAGGCACGCGTCCAGCCCGCCGCCGGCGCGATTGGCCAGGCTGACGCTACCGCCGCTTGCGGCTGCGAGATGATCGACGATCGCCAATCCGAGCCCGGACCCACCGTGCGGTGCGTCCGGGGCGCGCCAGAAGCGGTCGAAGGCGTGGGTGAGTTGCTCGTCGGTCATGCCGGGACCACGGTCGAGGATGTGCACCTCCACCCATCCCGCGAGCGGAACCACGACGACGTCGACCGTGGTGTCGTCGGCGACGATGCTGATCGCGTTGTCGAGGAAGTTGTCGATGATCTGCTCGACGGCACCCATCACGGCACGAGCATGTGCCACCCCGTCGACGCGCGTGTGAACGTCGACGCCGCGTTCGGCGGCGAGTGGGCGCCAGATGTCCCCCCGTTCGCATGCGACGGATGCGACATCGACGTCGACGGTCGCCGCGACGCGCTGGTCGGAGCGGGCCAGCAACAGCAGGCCCTCGACGAGCCGCTGCAGGCGCTCGGTTTCCACGCTGGCCGCCTCGATGCGCTCGCGGGCACCGTCGGGATCGGTGGTCGCGATCTCGGCGGCTCGATCCAGTTGGAGGCGCAGCGCGGTCAACGGTGTGCGCAGCTGGTGGGATGCGTCACTCGCGAACGAGCGCTGCTGCTCGACCAAGCGCGCCACGCGCGCCGTCATCGCGTCGAACGAGGTGGCCAGGCTGCGCACCTCCGGCGCGCCCTCACCGATGTCGGCCCGTGCGCCGAAGTCGCCGGCCGCGACGATCTCGGTGGTGCGCTGCAGGCGGCGCAGCGGACCGACGACCGTGCCGGCCATGAACAGGGCCGCGATCACCGCGGCCGCCAGCGAGATCAAGCCGACGGCGAGCAGGCCACGCAGTTTGCTGTTGGCACGGGTGTCGATGACGTCGGCGGGAAACGTGACGCGCACCGATCCGATGGTCCGCGCGCCGGCCCGCACGGGAACTGCGACGTACACGTCCGAGGCGCGCCCCGCTGCCGGAGCGCCGGCCAGCGCGCTCGCGACCTCGGCCCGTTTGGAGAGGTCGTCGCCGACCTGCGTCGTGTCGCCGGCCGCCGCGACCACCACGCCGCGTGCGTCGGTGACGGCGACACCGGCGTCGTCGCCGCTGACGTAGACATCGAGACTGGACTGCAGGTTAGACAGGTCGTCCGCGTTGGCGGCGAGCAGTGGGTCGACGGCGATGCTCCCGATGTTGAACGCGTCGCGTTGCAGCTCGGCGGTCAGCCGTTCGCCCTCCACATCGCGCAGGTGACCGGCAAGCGGGATGCCGAGCGCCAGCAGCACCACCACCATCACGCCGACGAACGCGCCGACGAGCCGCCACCTCACGGCGCGCTCACGCCGGCGGCTCGAGCCGGAACCCGACCCCGCGCACTGCCGTGATCCACTCGTGCACGCCGAGCTTCGTGCGGATCGACGCGACGTGCGCATCGACGGTCTTCGTCGGCCCGTACCAGTGCTCGTCCCACACGTTGTGGAGGATGTCCGTGCGCGAGCAGACGGCGCCGACGTCGCTCGCCAGGTAGGCGAGCAGATCGAACTCCTTCGTGGTGAACTGCAGCTCGACACCGTCGAGGTGGATGCGCCGGGTGCGCCGATCGATGCTCAGGTCGCCGATCGTCTGCGGCGAGGCGGCGTCGCCGGCAGCGCCGTCGTCGAGTGTGCGCCTGCTGACGGCGCGGATGCGCGCGACCAACTCGCGGAAGCTGAACGGTTTGGTGACGTAGTCATCGGCACCGAGCTCGAGACCGAGAACACGGTCGAACTCCTCGCTCCGTGCGGTCAGCATGATGATCGGCACCTTGGTCATCGCCCGCAGCCGGCGGCACACGTCGCGACCGTCCATGTCGGGCAGGCCGAGGTCGAGCAGCACCATGTCCTGCACCGCAGCGGCGGCGATCGCATCCGCGCCAGTCGTGACGTGGGTGACGTCGTGGCCCTCGGCGCGAAGGCCGTCGACGAGCGGGCTCGCGATCGCGCGGTCGTCCTCCACGAGCAGAATCCTCACTGCGACAGTGTGGCGAGTCGCTGCGCCATCGGCGGCGATCTTGGACGAATCTTGGATGATCGAACGCAGCGCGGCGGCCCGGCGGTCCGTACCGTTGGGAGCGTGAAAGCGCGACTCGGAGCCATCCTGTCCGTGGCCGGGGTGCTGTCTGCCGGCGGCGCGGCGGCGATCGTGAACGCACAGGTCCTCGGCGGCAGTTCGTCCCATGACTCGCACGCGCTGTCGACTCCGGAGACCGTGGTCGCCGTGACCATCACCGACGTCGTGACCACGACGGCACCTGTGTCGACACCGTCGAGCAGCGATGCGCCGACGACCACCGTTGCGCCGTCGACGTCGAGCACCGCATCATCGTCGCTGCCGAACACACCACACACCGTCGCCACGACGTTGACTGCGGGACCCACCGCTGGTTCGGCCGTGACGTCGTCGCCAGCCGCCACGACCCAGCCGAGCGCACCGGCCACAGCACCTCCGACCACGGCACCTTCCACCACGCCGGCCCCGCAGCCCTCGTCATCGACGGCGACATACCAGCTGGCCGGGGCCGGCACCGTCACGCTGCGGGCCACCGCTGACACGCTCACCGTCGTCGGGGTCAGTCCGGCATCGGGGTGGATCGTCCACGACTCCGGTAACGAGACCGCGAGCAGCGTCCGCGTTCGCTTGCGCGCCGAGGACGGGGCGGAGGTCCGTTTCGAAGCGAGCGTCGTACTCGGCGTGGTCAGCACCCACACCGAACAGAGTCCTGGCAGCGGTGGCGGAAGCGGTGGCGACGACTGACGGCGGTCAGGCAGTGACGGCGATGCGGACCCGCTTGTTGGCTTTGCCCTTGTTCTCGACCTTCACGATCTGCACGTGGCCGACCTCGGCGGTGGAGCGGACGTGGGTGCCGCCGTCGGCCTGGCGGTCCAGGCCCTCGATGTCGACGACGCGGATCGTGGCGATGTCGGGCAGCAGCGATGTCTTCGTGCGCACCAACGACTCGTCGGCCATGGCTTCGGCCTGGGTGACAGACGAGATCGTGATCGGCCGGTCGTTGGCGATCTCGGCGTTGACCGCCGCCTCCACGGTCTCGCGAAAGCCGGGTGGTAGCGGATCGAAGTCGAAGTCCATCCGACCACCGAGGGGCTCCATGTTGCCGCCGGTGACATGCACGCCGTAGATGTTCCAGATCACGCCGCACAGGATGTGCATCGCCGTGTGCGTGCGCATGTTGGCGTGCCGGCGCTCCCAATCGATCGCCCCGAAGACCGAGTCGCCAACCGCGGGGACGGTGCCGTCCACGGTGTGCCACACCACGCCGTCGCGGCGAGACACGCCCACGACGCGAGCAGTGCCGAGCATGCCGGTGTCGTGCTGCTGGCCGCCGCTCGTCGCGTAGAACGCGGTGCGATCCAGCGCCACGTCGTTGCCCGAGACGGCGACGACGGTGGCATCGAAGTCGCGCAGGTAGGAATCATCCAGGAACATCTGCGTGGTAGGCGGTGGCGTTGTGATCAGACGTCGCAACGCCTGAGAACTCTCCTCCTCCAGCTCCGAGCACCGTTGGAGTGCGGCGAGCATCGCGCCGTCGGTGACGCCGCGTGAGATGCCACGCCAGGCGGCGGAGCCCTGCAGCTCGGCGTCGGCCTGGAGCTGCCATTGCTGGTCCAGTGTCAGTCCGTCGAACAGGCCGAGGTAGATCCCCTTCGCCTCCGGCAACAGCGCGGTCATCTGGGACGCGACCGCGTCGGATGCCGGCGGCCACGCGGCCTCGATCTGATCAGCCACCTCGTCCTCGCGAGCGCCACACGCGAGCAGAACCTCGCCGTGCTCGGGACACTCGGCGGCCCAGTGCCGGTATCGGTCGGCCGCGCTGCGCTCGAGCTGGGCCAGGAACAGCGGCCACGACGCGCTCGGGATCTGGGCGATGAGCGGCGCGACGAGCGCGCCGATATCGGGCGTGCTCACGTGACCTCCACGTCGGAGCGGGCGGTGATGAATGCGAGCCCGGCGAACAGGAGCATTGCGATCACGCCCGCCGTGGTCAGGACGTGGGGCTTGCCGCCACCGGGGTTGCCGAATGCGGGCGGAGCGGGAAAGTCGCCGGCCTCCAAGATCGACGAGATCCACTGCCACACGTACATCGCGGTCGCGCCGAGCGCGAGTCCGACTCCCCACCTGCTGCTGTACAGGAACCCGGCTGCGCCGGCGAAGGCGACGACGAACAGGATGCCCAACCGGGCGTAGACGAGGGTGGCTGACCCACCGCCCGTCTCCCAGTTCGCACTGAACTCGTAGCCCTTCTCGGGCAGCAGCTGCCCGATCGCGGCGAGCAACGCAGCGATGGCGCCGCCCGCGCACACGAGGCGGTTGAGCGGCCTGAGGTTGTCGAGTCCGGTCTGGGCCAGGCTCACGAACAGCGCCAGCAGGCCGACAACCGCCGCGCCGACGAGGACGTAGAACCCTGTACCGAGCTTGCTCTGGAAAAACGTGCCGCCCTGGCCGGACGCGGCAATCGAACTGGCCTGCGCCTGGACCGCGTCGGAGACGAACTTCGTCGCGCCCCACAGCCAGACGACGAAGGGGATCAGCGCCAGTCCTGCGCCGCCGGCGAGCCCGGCACCGAAGCGCTTGCCGAGCTTGGCGACGACGCCACCAGCAATCAGCGCGATGCCGGCCACGATGAACGCAACCTGCAGGTTCGTGCCGCCGACGAGGTCGTTCGGGGTGAAGTCACCGGTTTGGTCGGCCCCGATCGGGGCGTCGGTGGTCAGCGTCAACATCGGCAGGAACGATCCGACGATGGCCGCGAGGCCGGCCAGTGACGAGATCACCGCGAGCGCGATCGAGCCCGTTGTCGACACCGGCCGAAGGATCGCGCCGGGTTGGATGCCGAGACCGGTCCACGCCGGCTGAGAGCCGGCCGCTGGGAAGCCGGCGGGCTGGTACCCACCCGGCTGGTACTGCGTGGTCGGTTGCGCCGCCGTTGCCTGGTATGCGCTCGCTTGGTACGGACCCGTCTGGAACGCGCCGGCCTGGTGTGGTGTGGCCTGGTGTGGTGTGGTCGGCTGGTTGCCGGTGTCGCCGACCTGCCACGCCGGCCCGCCCCACTCGCCCGAGGTCTGCAGCGGCACCGTCTGTTCGACGATGTTGAAGCTGTTGCTCGGCGGCGCGAACGGTGAGCCGCCGGCTGATGGTGGTGGTGGGGGTAGCCCCGGCGTCGGTGCCGTGGCGGCACGTGGTCCGTCTGTGGTGAGGTGCGCGACGTTGGTGCCGCATCGCACGCACGTCTGCTGGCCCTCGAGCAACTCGCTGTTGCAGGCTGGACAGTTCAATCCGCACCCCCTGGTCGTGAGCCGAACGGCCGCAGCCTATTCGACGTCGTCTGCTGCCGACTCTCGACGGCCGGCTCACAATGAATATTCGTCGCCGTTGGGATCGACTCGCGTCTGGGAGTACCGCTCGACCATCGCGTGCGCGAGGTAGCTGTCGAACTCGGCCGCGGGCAGCGCCCGCGAGTACAGGTGGCCCTGGTGGCGGATGCACCCGAGCGCGATGAGCACGTCGGATTGTGCACCGGTCTCCACGCCGTCAGCGGTCGGGATCAGGCCGATCTCACGCACCAGCGAGATGATCGAGCGCACGATGGCACGGTCGTGGGGATGGGCCGTGATCGTGTCGATCGAGGTGCGGTCGATGCGGACCTCGTCCAGCGGAAGGCGTCGCAGCAGGCTCAGTGACGACACACCGCGGGCGAAGTCGTCGAGGCAGACGCGCACGCCACGCACGCGGAGCGACGCCAGGTTCGCAGCGGCCGAGGCGAGGTCGTCGATGACGGCAGCCTCGGTGACATCGACGGTCAACACGCTGGGTTCGATGCCCTGGATCAGCGAGTCCAGTGGGTTGTCGCGCCATGAGCGCTCGGTGGCCCGGGGCGGCAGGTTGACTCGGAAGCGGAACCCTTCCGGCAGCCCGAGCGTGCTCCAACGGCGGATCAGCGGACGGGCCTGCTGCATCACGTGGTCGGTGAGTCGCTCCAGCAGACCAGCTTGGGCCGCGGTGTGGATGAACTCGTTGGCCGCGGCCACCGTGCCGTCGCGACGCAACCAGCGGGCCAGCAGCTCGGCACCGATGACCTGGCCGGTGGTGGCGTCCACTTCGGGCTGGAAGAACGCCACGATGTCGCCGTCGTCGAGTGCACGCCGAAGGGCCTGCCCGTCGTCGAGGCGTTGGGTCAACTCGGTCATGACCGAGCGGTCGAACGCCTCGACCCGGTTGCGGCCGGTTGCCTTGGCCCGATGCAACGCGGCGTTGGCATGACGGAGCAGCTCGCTGGATCCGGTGCCGTGCATCGGGCCGACGGCGATGCCGACACTGGCTGACGACGGCACCTCGCGACCTTCGGCATGCACCGGCTGGCCGAGCACGGAGATGATTCGCATGGCCACGGCCATGCTGGCACCGAGGTCGCAGTTGGGCAGCACCGCGATGAACTCATCGCCGCCGATGCGACCGGCGGTCGCGCCGGGGTCGATGCTGCGTGCCAGGCGGTCGGCGACGACCTTCATGAACTGGTCACCGCCGCGATGGCCGAGCGTGTCGTTGATGTGCTTGAACCGGTCGAGGTCGAGATACAGCAACCCGACCGGTGCGTCCGGCGTGGCCTCGGCCAGCGCCGCTTCGAGCGCGTCCAGCGCACCACGACGGTTGAACAGCAGGGTCAGCGGATCGTGTGTGGCCTGGTGGGCGAGTTGTGCGTTGAGCTCGGTGTAGCTGACGTTGACACCCTGCAGCGTGGCGTGCTCGGCAGCCAGGTTGGCCATCAGCTGCTCGGTCCGCCATGTGGACTCGATGGCTTCGACCGAACCCTGGTTGGCGATGCGATGGATGTAGGTCGCGAAGACGAAGTAGCCCGTGCCGAGCAGGCCCAGGCCGACGAGAGACGTCGTGCGCGAGAGCACCAGCCCGATGCACGCGGTGGCGAACAGGGGGAGTTGGAACAGCAGGTAGAGATCAGTGCGGCTGGAGGTCAGCATCATCTCGAACGCGCTCGCGCCGTACACCACGACCGCAAGCAGCAACATCAGCTCGGTGTTGTCCGAGTCGGGCACGAACAACGCAGCCCCGTAGACGATGCCGGTCAGCGCAGTCGCGACCCGGATCAACAAGAGCGTGTCAACCCCGGTGCCGCCTGACGCCCGGGCATTGCGGTAGCGCTGCCAGGCCAACACGCCGACCCCGCTGGAAAGCGCCGCCGCGGCGCACCACACGATCAACCGACCGAGCGAGACCTGGCCATGAACCGACACGCTGGCGATGGCCACGATCGGCAGCGTGACGATCAGGCTGGGGAGCAGAAGGCGCGCCGTCTGGGCCAGTGAGTCGGCCGAGACGCGCTCGTCCGGCACCGCCAGATCGTTTAGCTGTCCCTCAGCGTCGCTCATGTGTCCCCACTCGTTGTGTCGGTTCGACCACGATCGGCAGCCAGGATAGCGGTCCTCCCCGGGGCACGTCGACCCGCGACGCAGCAGAATGATGCCGTGGCGCACAACGTCGGTCGTTTCGCTCCGTCGCCCACGGGCGACCTGCATCTCGGCAACCTGCGCACAGCGCTCGTCGCCTGGTTGTCGGCCCGCCACGGCGGTCTCGGCTTCGTGGTGCGGATGGAGGACCTCGACCGGGTCACGTCGTCGGCCGTGCACGAGCGACGTCAGCTGGCCGACCTGGGTGCGCTCGGCGTGGACTGGGACGGCGACGTCTTGCGCCAGAGCGAGCGCTTCGATTGCTACGAGGACGCGATCACCACGCTGTCCGCCGCGGGCAGGACCTACGACTGCTTCTGCACCCGGCGCGAGATCCGGGAGGCGGCCCAGGCACCGAACAACCCCGACCTGGCCGACGGCGCGTATCCGGGCACGTGTCGCGAGCTGACTGCATCGAGTCGAGGAGATCTGATCGGCGAGGGCCGGCCGCCGGCACTGCGCCTGCGAGCCGACGATGCCGCGATCACCGTGCTGGACGACGTGTGCGGGCCGTTCACCGGGCGGGTCGACGACTTCGTCCTGCGCCGCAAGGACGGCGTGCCCGCGTACAACGTGGCGGTCGTCGTCGACGACGCGCTGCAGGGCGTGGGCGAAGTCGTGCGCGGTGACGATCTGCTCTCGTCCACACCGCGCCACGTGTTGTTGCAGAGTCTGCTCGGTTTGCCGACACCCCGGTACCGCCATGTGCCGCTCGTGCTCGGGGCCGACGGCGCTCGGCTGGCCAAACGTCACGGGTCGGTCACGTTGGCCCAGCTGGCAGCACGCGGCATCACGCCGGCTGAGGTCGTTTCCCGACTCGCGGTCAGCCTCGACCTGGCCGAACCCGGCGAGATGGTGACCGCCCGGGATCTGATCGGCCGGTTCAGCATCGACGAGCTGGCGCGGGAGGCGTGGGTGCTGCCGCCCGACCTGCAACGATCGGACGCATGAGCGAGCTGAGCGAGCTGAGCGAACCGCCGGACGACCTGGAGCGCGTGCTCGGCTACCTCGGTGCCGCTGACGACTCGATGCCGATCCAGCCGATCGGACCGGAGCTGTACGTCGCCTCGTTCTGGACGTCGCAGTTCTGCGCCGCGATCGTCCGCGCCGCGGAGGCCGTCGGCGCGTTCGAGCCCCAGCCCCACGATCCCGTACCTGGCCACGAGGTGTCACTCGCGGTCATCAGCCCGCGTCTGTTCGAGCACGTGCAGGCCGACATCGGCAACCGGCTCTGGCCGCAGCTGCAGGAGGCGTGGCCCTACATCGACTACCACGGCCTGCGCGACGTGTTCGTGATCCGTTACGCGCTCGGCGAGCAGGAGAGCTTGCGCATCCACCACGACGTGGCCCAGGTGTCGGCATCGATCAAGCTCAACGACGGCTACGAGGGTGGTGAGCTGTCGTTCCCGCGACAAGGGGTCACCAACGCCGACGTGGCGGTCGGTTCGGCTCTCGTCTGGCCGTCGTTGGTCACGCACCCGCACCAGACCGACCAGCTGCGCTCCGGCGTGAAGTACGCGCTGACGATCTGGTGCGAGTTGCCGTCGTACATCGAGTAAGGACTCGACGCGAGCAAACGCGACTACGCAAAGCCAAGAGTTGGGAAATTTCACGTGTTCGCGGGCGAGGTGCCCGCGACGCCACGCACTGCGCCAGTAACCTTGGTCCGTGCGCCGATTGCGGAATCGGTCGCAACAGATCGCCTCCCCACACATGAACTTCACCCTCACTCAGCGCAATCGAATGGTTGTCTCCCTGGCCGCGCTGGCGTTCACAGCGCTTGCGGCCAGCGGTTGCACGACCGAACAGACTCCCCTTGCTGCGGCGCAGGGCCCGGACACGATCGCCCTGTCGCCGGTCGTGGCCGGCTCGGTCGCACCATCGGTCACCGAGCCAGCTCCCACGGAAGCGCCGGCGTCAACGCAGGAGGCGACGACGACCGAGGCCACGCAAGCGCCAACCACGGCCACCGATGCCCCAACGACGGAAGCGCCGACGACCACCGCAGCGCCGACCACCACCGAAGCGCCAACCACCACGGCCGAGCTGCCGACCACCACCACCGAGGCGGTGCCGCCGAACATCGAGGTCGTCGGCGCGTTCCCGCAGCCGATCGTGGCTGTCGGCTCCCGCAGCGGACCGGATACCCAGGTCCTGCAGTTGCGCTTGCTGCAACTCGGCTTCTGGCACGGTGGCGCAGACGGCAAGTACGGGCTCACCACCAAGCAGGCCGTGATGGCGTTCCAGAAGTACCTGCGCCTGCCCGCCACCGGGGCGGTCGACGCCGACACCGCCGCGTGGCTGACAGCGCTGGACACCAAGGCTCACGGGCTGACCGACTCCGGCACACTCGTCGAGGTCGACAAGGGCCGCCAGCTGATCTTCTTTGTGATCGATGGCAAGACGCAGTGGGTGTTCAACACCTCCACCGGGAGCGGCAACGAGTACACCGAAGAGGACAAGAACACCCCCGGTGAGTTCGTGACCGGCGTGTCATTGACCCCCGATGGTCTGTGGAACGTGAACCGCGAGCGACCGGAGGGCTGGTGGGAGGGCGACCTCGGCCAGATCTATCGTCCGAAGTACTTCCGCGGGGGCGTCGCGATCCACGGCTCCAACAGCGTGCCCAACTACCCGGCGTCGCACGGCTGCGTGCGGGTCACCGTGCAGGCGATGGACTTCATCTGGGCCAACAACATGATGCCGATGGGCCTCACGGTCTGGGTCCATCCCTGACCTCAGGGACCGGATCGTCGCGGCGCTGCGGCCGTGGCACAATCGATGCTCGTGCTTGCTGACATCGGATCTTCGCGTCCTTGGGCCGACCCGGCCACGATCGCGATCAACCGCATGCCGATGCGCGTTCCGACCGAGGTGGTCGGCGGTTCGCGCTGGCGCCGCAGCCTGGACGGTCGTTGGGACTTTCGGCTGTTCGACACGCCGGAGTCCGTTCCGCAGACTGCAATCACGTCCGCCGTGTCCGCGCGGGGGTGGCAACGCGTCGTGGTGCCCGGCAACTGGACGATGCAGGACACGGGTGACGTGCCGCACTACACCAACGTGCAGATGCCGTTCCACGGTCCGCCTCCGACGTTGCCCGGCCGCAACCCGACCGGTGTGTACCGACGCTCGATCACGGTTCCGGCGGCGTGGACACGCTCGCGACGGGTCGTGCTGCACATCGGCGGCGCGGAAAGCGTGCATGCCGTGTACGTCAACGGCCACTTCGCGGGGTACGGCACGGACAGCCGCCTGGCCAGCGAGTACGACATCACCGATCTCGTTCGAACGGGCAGCAACGATCTGGCCGTCGTCGTCGTGCGCTACAGCGCGCAGAGCTACGTCGAGGACCAGGACCAGTGGTGGATGGCCGGGCTGCACCGTGAGGTGTTCGTCGAGTCGCGGGCGCGCGTCGGCATCGAGAACCTGCGCTGCGATGCGGACTTGGACGTGTCGACCGGTGCCGGGTCGTTGCGCGTCACCACGACGGTGGCGTTCCGCGAGCACGCCGAGAAGGGCTGGTCGGTGCGGGCCGCGCTGGAGACGCTCGACGGCACGGCCCTTGCCGCGTCGGATGCGATCACGGTGCCGTCCACGTTCGCCAAGCCGTATGTCTTCGCCGGCCATCGTGCCGTCTGGACCGCCGAGATCGCTGCGGTGTCGGCGTGGTCCGCCGAGCATCCGCATCGCTACCGGGTCGTCGCCGAGTTGGTGGATCCGAGTGGGTCGGTGACCGAGACGCACACGCAACTGGTCGGGTTCCGCTGCGTCGAGGTGCGCGACCGGCAGTTGCTCGTCAACGGCCAGCCGATCTGGATCTTCGGTGTGAATCGCCATGATCATCATCCTCGGCGCGGCAAGGCCGTGACCACCGACGACATGCGTGCCGATCTGTTGGCGATGCGCGCCCACAACATCACCGCGTTGCGCACGTCGCACTACCCGAACGATCCCCGGCTGCTGGACCTCTGCGACGAGATCGGCATGTACGTCATCGACGAGGCGAACATCGAGAGCCACGCCTACAACACGTCCCTGTGCGACGACGAGCGGTATCGCACGACATGGCTCGAGCGTGGTGCGCGCATGGTGCAGCGCGACATCAACCACCCGAGCGTGATCCTGTGGTCACTCGGCAACGAGAGCGGCTACGGCACGAGCCACGATGCGCTCGCCGGATGGATCCGCCGGTACGACCCGTCGCGGCCACTGCACTACGAGGGCGCCGTGCTGCACGATGGATGGGTCGACGGCGGCCCGCTGTCCACTGACGTCGTCTGTCCGATGTACCCGCCGATCGCGGCGATCGAGGCCTACGGCTGCGACGGTGTCGGGCAGCGTCCCTTGATCATGTGCGAGTACAGCCATGCAATGGGCAACTCCAACGGATCGCTGTCGGACTACTGGGACGTCATCACGTCGACGCCCGGCTTGCAGGGTGGGTTCCTCTGGGAGTGGAAGGACCACGGCCTCGAGCAGACGCTGCCCGATGGGAGCACCCGCCTGGCCTATGGCGGTCTGTTCGGCGACACCCCGAACGACTGCAACTTCGTGGCCGACGGACTGATGTCCGCCGATCTCGAGCCGCACCCTGCGATGCGCGAGGTGACCTGGGTGTATCGACCGGTTGCCGTGACCGCCGGCAAGCGCACGGGCTTCCTCACCGTTTCGAACCGGCAATCGTTCAGTCGCCTCGACGGCTTGGCGTCCACCTGGGTACTGCAAGTCGAGGGCGAGCCCGTCGAAACCGGTATCTTCGAGCCGGGCGCAATCGGCCCGCATGCGAGCGCGCAGGTGGCTCTGCCGTGTGCGGTCCCGGGCGACGGAGGGGCGGTGCATCTCTCGATCCGCTGGAGCACACGCCACGACGCTCCCTGGGCGCGGGCTGGACATCTGGTGGCCTGGGACCAGGTCGAGCTGCGGTCGGGGCGCCCGTCGCGGGCGCGGCGTGCCACGCCGTCAAACGACACGGTGCCACCAGCGGCTCTGGAAGCGCTGTTCACACAGCCGCCGGCGATCAACGTCTGGCGCGCGGCCACGGACAACGACGGCTTCAAGCTGATCCCGGACCTGGCCGCACGGATCGGCGTCGGCGGTTCGGCGCTGACGCGCTGGAGCGAGGCCGGCATGGACAGCATCCCCGCCGACGAGCTGGTCGGTTGCGAGGTCACCCGGTCGATCGGCGACGACGGCTCGGTGACGTACGACTACACCGTCGACGTGCCCGACTCGTTGGCCGATCTGCCACGCGTCGGCATCATGTTCCAGCTCCCGGGCCGGTTCCGGGCCCTGCGCTGGTTCGGCCGTGGTCCGCACGAGAACTATCCAGATCGCAACTCCGGCGCGCAGCTCGCGGTGTGGGTCGGTGGCGTGGATCGGTCGCCGTACCTGGTGCCGCAGGAGTTCGGGCTGCGCACCGACACGCGATGGTTGGAGATCGCTGACGCGAAGGGCGATGCGCTGCGCATCGACGCTGTGGGCGCACCGTTCCACTGGTCGGCGACGCACCACACGCCACGCGACCTGTTCGTGGCCGAGCACGACAGTGAGCTGGTTCGCCGCCGCGAGCTGGTGGTGTGCATCGACACGGCGCATCGCGGCCTGGGCACCGCGAGTTGCGGCCCCGACGTGTTGGCGAAGTACCGGTTGCCCGCCGGTCGCTACCGTTGGGCGTTGCGCTTCAGCAGGACTCAGACGGCCAAGTCGGCCATGTAGCGATCGATGGTGCCGACGTTGTCGGGCAGGTTGTCGACCCAGCCCAACACGCGAGCGTCACGGAGCAGGGCCCGGTCGGACATCTGGTCGATGAGCGTGGAGACGCGTTCGTTGAGATGCTCATCGCGGATGCACAGCACAAAGACACGGTTGTGATCGCGGATGATCGTCTCGCCGAACGTGAAGCTCCGCTGGACGACATCGGCCAGCGTCATCATCGCCGCGTCGGCTTCCAGCGACCCGAGCACGTCCAGATCGGCGTCGAAGATGACGAGTGCGTGGAGCCAGTTCGGCTCGATCTCGAGTGCAGTGCACTGCTCGAACAGCTGTTGCAGGCGCAGGCGCAAGATGGCGGTGGTGCACAAGCCGGTGACGGCGTCGAAGCACTCTTCGGCACGCAACCCGCGCAGGTGACCTTCGGTCCATCCGTTGGCCAGTGCGACGCCCGCGTCGAAGGAGCGCAGCGTCGTGCTGGTGGCCGGCGCGATCTCACCGAGTTCGTCGACCCACGCTGAAACGTTCTCCAGCGACCAACCCTCGGCGCCGAGACGTGAGCCGAAGCGGCTCAGCGCGCCGTGCAGGCCGGGCGGGCGCACGAGCAACGTCTCGACGACATCCGTCGCGTACTCGCTGATGCGGTGATGATCGGGCCCCAACTCGTGCGAACCACCGATCGACTCCATCCACCGCGAGTGAATGCGGGGCCACTCGAACGGCGACAGGACATGAACAGTTGATCGGCGTCGGGACGGCCACACGAGTACATGACGGTGTCTTTCCATCGCTATGACGTCATTCACGCCCTTTTGCCAGGAAAAGTTCGTCAAGTTCAGTGCGGTCCGCGGTCATTCCGCCTGGTCACGGGCATTTGGAACACGGTCGGCGCGGCGGACCCGCAGCTTCCGGTCAGAAGCGGTCAGGCATTCGCCCGTCTCCAGGTCGAATCGCCAGCCGTGCAAAGTGCAGACCAGGACGCCGCGCTCGATCTCGCCGAACACGCCGAGGTCGGCCTGACGGTGTGGACACGCCCGTTCCATGATGTAGTCACCGAGTTGGATCTCCTCGTGGGCATCCGGCGGATCCAGCTTGCGCCGGGCCTCGCTCTCCGCGCGGCGCATCCGCTCGACGGACAGGCTCTTGAAGAAGTTGTACAGGTACTCGTTGAACGGGCCCTCGCGCCAGGCCCGAAAGCGCAGCGACAGGAACAACGCGTTGCTCCAGTCCACGGCCCGCTCGGCGACCACGGTCTCGACCAGCTCGCGCTGGATCTCGAAGCGGAACGCGTACGGCTCACCGTGATGAGCCCGCACCTCGCCAGCGGGGAAGTCGATCAGGATGTCGAGTTGGCCGGCACGCAACAAGCAACTCTCGCCGACGGCGGCGCGCAGCGTGGGTGCCATCGCCAGTAACGGCTGCCACCAGGCCTGCACGGTTTGCAGCAGGTCGGCGGTTGGCGCGTGCCAGTCGTCCTTGAGCTTGTCCAGCCACGGCTGCCAGTCCGCGCGGTATCGGTCGAGGTAGGCCCGCTTGTCAGTGAAGATCGCGTCGACCTCGGCGTCGGCGACGGGATGCGTGACCGTGATGCCGTCCGGCGTGACGTCGATCGCGGTGCCCGGGATGGCCAGCACGCCACGGCGGCCGCGAGCCGCGAGCATGTCGATGAACGCTGGCTGGTCGGGGAAGATGCTCAACTCGTCGCCCGTGATGACGTTGAGATGTGAGAGCTCGGGGTCGAGGAAGCACGGCGGTCCCGCGCTCGGCACGACGGCGCCGGCGTCGATGGCCTCGACGTAGCGCAGCGCGCGGGTGAACTGGCTGTCGACCTTGGCGTCGACCAGTTCGCGCATTCGCTCGGGGGACTCGTCGTAGACCATCGGGTACCAGATCGCACCGCTGTACTGCAGCCAGTGCAGGTCCACTGGTCCGTGCGCGCGCAGCGCGGTGAGGTCGTTGGTTCGACAGTCGTTCTGGTTGACCAGTCGGGTCTGGCCGTCACTGACCACGAGCGCCGAGTCGCCACCAGGCCCGTCGGTGATCGACGTCTCGACGTGGATCGCAACCGTCATCCCGCCGAGGTCGATGGATTCCCTGTCGACGGTACGGATCACTTTCGTGAAGCCCAGTCCGGCCAGCCGTCGCTCCAACTCGTGGGTCGGATAGCCGGGCAACAGCACAGTGATGTCCCGAGGCAGGTGACTCTGCAGCCACGGTTCGTCGTAGTGGTCACCGTGCAGGTGCGAGACGTAGAGGTAGTCGGCGCGCTCGATGCGCGCCAGCAGGTCGGCGGGGAGCTGATCGTTGCGCGGGAAGACGAACCAGCTGCCGAAGAACGCCGGCTCGAACCACGGATCGCAGACGATGGACCCGAATCGGGTCTCGATCAGGATGCCCGCATGCCCGAGTGACGTGGCGCGCATCCGTTGGCTCCGGATGGGTCAGGCGACGGGAGCGTCGGTGTACTGCTGTCCGGCGCGTGACACGTGCTCGGTCCAGGTGCCACCGTCCCAGTAGCGCAGCTCGAAGCGGCCGGCGGGGTCGGCGTACCAACCAGCGGGAACCGAGGGCGTGGCCGGCGCAGGCTGGGCAGCGGTGGCGGGCTGGTAGCTCGCGGCGGGCTGGTAGGAGTTCGCGTCGCCACCGATCTGGGCGATGGGCGACGAGGTCTGGATCACCGTCGCGGGTGCCGTCGACATCGGCGCCGCAGGCTCGGGCGCAACGGCCCAACCCGCCGGCTCGCTGGCCGCAGGTGCCTCCGGCTCGGGCTCGGGCTCGGCGGAGGGTGAGTACGACGGGGTCGCGGCCTCGGCCATCATCGCCGGCGCGGCGGGTGCCATCGCGCCGGAGTCACCCGACTTGGTGCGGCTCAGGAACGCCGTGACATCGCCTCCGGTGGGCACGATCGCGACGACGTCCCAGCCCTCCGCTGACTTCTCGTTGAGCTTCGTGGCCAGGCTGGCCGGGTCATAGGACGATGAGCTGACGGTGGCGTACTCGTGCATGGAACGAAACTGTACTCACGGAGAATGCGCACGCGGTGATCAGCGACGCAGCGCTGATGTCAGCCGGGTGGAGCGACGAGCTCGGCCACGTTCGAGCCCGATGCCGGACCGTCGTGGACGATCTCGCCGTCGCGCAAGGCAATGAGCCGTGACACCTTGTCGACGTAGCTCAGCTCGTGAGTCGCGACGACCAACGTCGCGCCGTCCTCGGCGGCCGAGTCGAGCAGTTCGAGCAAGGCCGTCTTGCCCGCCGCGTCGAGCCCGACGAACGGCTCGTCGACGAGCAGCAGCTCGAACGGGCGCACGAACGCCAGTGCGATCGCGGCCTTCTGGCGCAGACCGCGGCTGAACGTGTTGGGCAAGTCGTCGGCCCGGTCGTACAGGCCGAGGTGACCGAGCAGGTCGGCGGCGAGCTGGTCCCAGTCCTCGACATCGTGCAACCGGGCGACGTATTCGAGGTGCTCCCACAGCGACAGGTCGTCGTAGAACGATGGCGTGTCGGACAGGTAGGCGAGTGCGCGGCGCGCCTCGGAGGTGCCCGACGGGTGACCCATGATGTGCACCGTGCCGCCGCTGGGATCGAGCAATCCCGACGCCATCCGGATGAACGTTGTCTTGCCACTGCCGTTGTGCCCGACCACAGCGACACGCTGGCCCTCGGGGATCAGCAACGTGAGCGGAGCCAGCGCGGGCCGATCGCCGTAGTCCTTGGTCAGCTCGTTGGCCGCGAGCGCGCCACCCGTGACCGGCTTGCGCGCCGCGCCCGGCGTGGCCGGAGACACCGTGGCCTCACCGGCGCGTGCGCTGGCGGCCTGCGTCTCGGGCTTCGGGTGCCGGCTGTTCTGCGGCTTGGGGTGGCGGCTGGCTTGGTTGGCCATCACAGACTCCTCGTCGACTGGCGCGAACGTTGCTGGGCGGTCTGCTCGCGGCCCTCGGCCATCATGTTCTTGAACTTGCGCTTCCATTCGTCGCGGCGGCGGACCCACATACCGACGAACGCAATGAGCATGAGCTGGAAGACCCCGATGCGCACGGCTGCGCCGATCTCGGAGGTGCCGTGCTCGTGCGCCGAGCGCACCAGCACCACGCCGATCGCGCCGATGACGGACACGATGAGCGGGATCAGGCCGCGCACGATGGTGGTGAGGCCGCTCATCTCCGGTGGCAGCATCGTCTGCTCCACCGCCGCACTGGTGAGGTCGGGTGCGTCCTTCACGATGCTGACCGCGGCACCGGCCGCACCGAGCCACACCGTCGGCAGCGCCAAGATCGCACCGACGGCCACCGCGCCGGCCGTGCGTTCGATCAGCGCCACGGTTGCCAGGCCGACCAGCGCGAACGGGATCAGCACGATCAGCGGCACGATCGTGTGGCGGACCAGGATGTCGCCACGGTTGTGAGGGAGCGCGGCCAGACGATCGGGTTGGTCGATCTCTTGCGACAGCGGCTCGAGTGTCTCCATGCCGAGCAGGAACAGCAAGAGGCCGCTGACGACGAACATCGCCGTCGTGCCCCTGTACGCGGTCACCTGACTGGCGCCCGCGCCGACCGCGAGCAGCAGCATCCGCAACACGCGTGAGACGGGGAAGCGCAACAGGCTGTGCCAGCCTCGGCGCCAGATGACCGCCGAGCCACCACTGCGGCGCAGACGGATCCACGGCTTCTGGCGGGTGTTCTCCTGGCTCAGCTGGCGACGGAGCAGCATCACCGTGCGCAGGTCCTGCATCGTGACGGCGAACCGCAGTTGGGCGACGAGGCCACTGCGTCGTGCCAGGGCGTCGAGTGAGGTGCGCTCCAGCAGCATGAAACCAATGGCTGCCAGACCGAGCGTGACGAGCGGCGCGAGCAGGTCGATGCCACGCTGGCGCACGCCCCACAGCGCGAGGCTGCCATGAAGGTTGAACGGCCCGGGGAAACCCCTCGCGATAGCACCGACCTGCCACGCCAACAGTGCGGCACCCAGAAGTGACGCCAGCCAGCGCGGTACACCGAGGGCGTGCGCCACGAACGCGGCGGCCATGAACAGCAACCCGAGACCGGCTCCGAAGGCAGTGCCGGTGAACGTCCACGAGGCGTCGCTACCGGGCAACCGACGGCCGGCCAGCATGCCTGCGAGCGCGCCGACGATTGTGCCGGTGAAGACCGCCGAACGGGCCCGCTGGAACGCCGGGCGCAGCAGCGCCCGCCGGTGGGCGACGGGCGACAACAGCACGTGGTGGACGTCGGCCTCCTCCACCGCAAGTGGGCCGCCGCGACTTCCGCTGCGCATGCCTGCCGCGAAGGTGGTGGCGGCCAGCATGCCGAGCAGTGCCGGGCCGTGCTGGAAGATGTCGGCCATCGTGCCCGCTGAGACCCTGTCGTCTTTGATGAAACCGGACAGCCACAGCGCAGCGCCGCCGAACGCGAAGGCGACGAGGTACACGCGATACGCGGCCTCGAACCAGTCGAGATCGGCGAGGCGGTTCTTGCGTCGGGCCTTGCGCAGGTCCTGGAGTGCGCCGACACCGGCAGGCGAAGGTGCGGATTTCATGCCGCGGCGACGCTACCGCCCCGGACCCATCTCCACGTCGCGGTTCGGGTCGGCGACGTAGCCGCTGAAGCTGGCCGCATAGAGGCGAGCGGGAGGCAGGCCGGCGCGTTCCATCGCGATGATGTTGAGGCAGGTCGACACGCCGCTGCCGCACGAACCGACGACGTCGGTGGCGTCCACGATGCCGAGCCGGGCGAAGTGCTCGCGCAGCACGTCAGGCGACTTGAATCGACCGGTCGTCGGGTCGAGCACGTCGGACCACGGCGCGTTCGTTGCGCCGGGGATGTGGCCGGGTCGCGGATCGATGGCAGTGACCTCGCCGGTGAAGCGGGGTGCGGCGCGTGCGTCCAACACGATGCCGTCGGGCCGGGCTGCGATCGCGATCGTCTCGTCGGTGGTGGCGATGCGGTCGGCGGGCCACTCCTTCGGTGTGAAGTCGACGTGTTCTGGCACGGCGCCGTCGCCGGGCATCAGCCCGCCGTCGAACGCCGCCATGCCGCCGTCGAGCAGCGCGGCTTCGTGACCGATCATGCGCAGCATGACGACCAGCCGTCCCGCCGTCATGCCGCCGGTGTCGTCGTAGGCGATGACGGTGGTGTCGTCACCGATGCCCAGTGCGCCCATCGCCAGGGCGAAGGCCTGTGGTGTCGGCAGCGGGTGGCGACCCTCCGCTGCCGGCAGGTCGTGCGCGGCAAGGTCGCGATCCAGGTCCACGAACACTGCGCCGGGGAGGTGCCCGGCGGTGTACGCCAGTTGGCCACTGCGACCGTCGAGGTACCAGCGCACATCAGCCACGACGGCGTCCGGGTAGTCGGCGATGTCGTCGAAGCTGACGACGGGTGGCATCGAGGGGGAGATCTGGGAGTCGATGAGTCCCAACGTAGCGGTGTCACGTACGGTTGGACTCGACAGGACACCCCGTCGATCGGAGGACCCGATGGCCGCTCGGTACCAGATGGCGTTGTCGCTCGGTTTCCACATCGTGCTGTCGTGCTTCGGTGTCGCCTTCCCGGCCTTCATCTACGTCGTGCACAGGCGCGGGCTGCGCGGCGACGCCGATGCACTCATGCTGGCGAAGCGGTGGTCGAAGGTCTCGGCGGTCCTGTTCGCAGTCGGCGCAGTGTCGGGGACCGTGTTGTCATTCGAGATGGGTCTGCTCTGGCCCGGCCTGATGTCGAGGTATGGCGACGTGATCGGCCTGCCGTTCGCGCTGGAGGGCATCGCCTTCTTCGTCGAGGCGATCTTCATCGGCATCTACCTGTACGGCTGGAACCGGTTGCCACCGAAGGTGCA
>JANNZY010000083.1:0-46004 GCA_031410915.1 Actinomycetes bacterium | reverse complement strand
CTACGTCGAGACGGCGGCCCACGAGGGCGAGATCGAGCCGGAAGAGAAGAACCTCATCAACGCTGTCATCGAGTTCGGTGACACCGTGGTGCGCGAGATCATGGTGCCCCGGCCCGACATCGTGATGGTCGATCACGATTCCACCGTGATGGCTGCGCTGGACGTCGCCATCGATCGAGGCGTGTCACGCCTGCCGGTGCTGAACGAGGACGAGGACGACGTGCTCGGCCTGGCCTATACCAAGGATCTGATGCGCCTCGAGCGCGAAGGCAAGGGTGCAGCTCCGATCACCGATGCACTCCGCGCCGCGCATGTCGTTCCCGAGAACAAGCCTGTCGCGAGGCTGATGCGCGAGATGCAATCGCAGAAGTTCCACCTGGCGTTCGTCGCCGACGAGTACGGCGCGATCGTCGGTCTCGTGACGCTGGAGGACTGTCTCGAAGAGCTCGTCGGTGACATCGTCGACGAGCACGACACCGAAGCCGATCAGGTCGAGCGGCTGACGAACGGCGATCTCGTCGTGGCCGGCGGGATGGTCGTCGAAGATCTCAACGATCTGCTCGACATCAACATCCCCAACGACGATTGGGACACCATCGGCGGATTCTTGTTCGGCACGCTGGAGCACGTTCCCGATGTCGGTGAGTTCGTCGACTTCGACGGCTGGCGGTTCAGCGCGCACGAGGTCGAGGGGCGGCGCATCCGCCGCATTCGTGTCACGTTGCTGCAGCAGCGCGAGCGTGCCGGCCACGGCGACGGCCAGCCCATTGCCGAGGCTGCCGAGGCTGCCGAGTAGTACGACCCGCCAGCGGCCGGCACTAGGTTCGGCCCGTGGAGATCTCACTGAACGGCAAGGTCGCGCTGGTCACCGGCGCATCGAAGGGCATCGGCAAGGCAATCGCGGCTTCGTTCGTGGCCGCCGGAGCGAACGTGATGCTCAACTCGCGCAAGCTGGACCAGCTCGAGGCTGCCGCGGCGGAGATGGCCGGCACGGGCGGTGAGACCGCCGTGCATGCGGCCAACGCCGGCGACATCGCCTCGGCGCGGGCGGTTGTCGACGCGACGATCGAGCGCTTCGGCCGGCTGGACATCCTCGTCAACAATGCGGCCACGAACCCGTACTACGGGCCGACCCTCGCGGTCGACGAAGGCCGCTGGGCAAAGACCTTCGACGTCAACCTGCGCGGACCGCTGTTCTTCGCGTCCGCGGCCTGGGATGCAGCGATGAGGGACACCCCGGGAGTCATCATCAACATCGCGTCGGTCGGTGGCCTGCGCGCCGAAGGCGGACTCGGCGTCTACAACTTGACCAAGGCGGCGCTCATCCACCTCACCCGTCAGCTCGCCAGCGAGATCGGCCCGACGCGGGTGATCGGCATCGCACCAGGGCTGGTGCAGACCGACTTCGCCGCTTACCTCGTCGACAACTTCGGTGAGTCGCTCGCCAGATCGATGCCGCTCAAGCGACTGGGCGTGCCCCAGGACATCGCCAACCTGGTGACGTTCATGTCCAGCGACCTGGCCAGCTGGATCACCGGCGAGACGTACGTCATCGACGGTGGTGCCGGCGTCCGCGGCGCTGGAGTGTGATCCGTCCGAGGTGACGGCCGCTGCGGGTGGAGCGGCCGACCGATGATGCAGCCATTGATGCCGAACGACCAGGCTGGAAGCCAGTGGGAAAAGCTAGGCGGCATCCGAGGCGAGGGCGATCTCGTGCTGGCTGAGACCGCGGGCGCCGACGAAGAAGGCGAGCAGGATCACTCCACCGCCGACCACGAACGGCGTGCGCAGATCGAAGTGGAATGCGAGCTGGCCACCGACCAGCGCACCGATTGCCGTGGAGCCGGTGCCGATCCAGCGATACACGCTGTTGACGCGACCGAACAAGTCGGTGGGAATGATCTGCTGGCGCAGCGACACCGTCGTGATGTTCCACACCGTGCCGGCCAACGCGTCGACGAAGCTGAACGCGGCAACGATCCAATAGGTCGGTGACAGCCCCATGCCGATGGTGGCGAGCCCGAAGACGACGTAGCTGGCGCGCAGGGCCAGCGACTGCCCCAGGCGGCGCACGACCCGGTCGCCGACGAGTCCACCGAGCACGGCACCCAACGCCATCAGCGCGAGCAACGCGCCGTACCAGCGCGTGCTGACGTGCAGCGTCTCGGTGGCGAAGGCGACGAAGATCGCGACGCCGAACGTGCTGGCCATGTTGACGACGCCGAGCATCAGCGCGAGGGTGCGCAGCAATCGCCGCTCGAACAGCCAACGCAGACTCTCGCGGATCTCGGCCCGGAACTTCGTCGGCTGGCCGCGGCGGCTGGGCGGCAGGGCCCCCGGCCGGACACGGATGGTTGCAACGAAGACGGCGGCGACGGCGAAGCTGACCGCATCGAGGCCGAACGGGACGCCGACTGCGAATGCGAAGAGCACCGCGCCGAACGGCTGGCCCAAGAAGTTGTTGGCCACGGTCTCGGCGGCATACAACCGGCCGTTGGCCCGGGGGAGTTGCGCCGGCTCGACTATGGCCGGCAGGAACGCCTGCGCGGCGTTGTCGAACAGCACCTCGCAGATGCCGATGCCGAGCAGCAGCGTGTACAACAGCCAGATCGTGAGTGTCCCGGTGCCTGCGGTGACAGCCAGCCCGATCATCAGCGCGGCGCGGATCGCGTTGGTCGACACCATCAGCATCTGCCGGTTGTAGCGGTCGACGATCACTCCCGCCGGGAGCGACAGGAGCAACCACGGGATGAAACCGAAGAACGTCACCCCGGCGATCAGGCGTGGATCGTCGGTGAGCGTGAGCGCGAGCAATGGCAACGCCGCAGCGTTGATGCCATCACCAAGATTGGAGATCGCGCTGGCCGTCCACTGCCGCCAGTAGGCGCTGGAGAGGCGGTCGCTGAGCGGCTGCGCGAGGGTGTGCGTCACGTGGAGTCGAGCCCTCTCTCACACCATCGTCGAAGCCGCATGGCGAGGAGACTAGCGGGCCTCACTGACCGAGAGCGGAAAGGATGTTCCTGCGTATCTTCTGCAAATTGGTTCGCGGGAGCGAGTCGACGATGACCACCTCACGCGGTGCCATGAACGCCGGTAGGGAACTTCGAGTGTGGAGTCGCAAATCGTCGACCGTCGGCGGGTGCCTCGGGTCCGCCGGCACGACGAAGGCCGTGACGCACTGGCCCCAGGTCACGTCGGCCACGCCAGCCACACCGACCTCGGCGACGAGTGGATGCCGGGCGAGCACCGCTTCGACGGCTTCGGGCCACACGTTCTCGCCGCCGGTCACGATCATGTCGCCGCGCCGCCCGTCGACGGACAGCCGCACGCCGTCGTCGGTCTCGACCCATTGCCCGGCGTCGTCGGTGTGCAGCCAGCCGTCCGCATCGACCGGTGAGGTGCCGTCGCGGTAGCAACGCAACAGCATCGGTCCGCGCAGCAGGATCTCGCCGTCGGGCGCGATCCGCACGTCGACGCCGTCCAACGGCACGCCGTCGTAGACAACGCCGCTGCCGGTTTCGGTCATGCCATAGGTGGCGACGGTGTTGGGGAGACGGTCGGGCGGCATGCGGCTGCCGCCGAGCACGATGCGGCGGAAGCGAGTCGCGTCGATGCGTGCCAGCGCGGTGGGGACGAGGGACGTGAGCGTTGCGCCGTCGGCTGCGGCCTGGCTCACTGCGGCTGCGTCGAACCGGGCGTGCACGGTGAGCGGAACGTGCTTGAGCAAGGCTCGGGTCACGACCGACAGACCACCGACGTGAGCGAGCGGCAGGCAGGCCAGCCAGCGGTCACCGGCCCTCACGCCGAGGCGATCATGCGATGCCTGCGCCGATGCGGCGATCGCGTCGTGGGTCAGCACGACCCCCTTCGGAGTGCCCGTCGATCCACTCGTCGCCATGACCAGTGCATCACCAGGTTGCGTGGGCTCGCCGTCGCCGGTGATCTGCTCGCCCGCCGCGGTGATCACCGAGCGGGCATGCATCGCCGCAACCAACGCGTCAGCCGCGTCGGTGGGCAGGCGTTGGTCGACGGGCAGCGCCGTGTCGCCGCGGTCCCACACCGCGCGCAGCGCGGCCACGAATGCCTCGCCCTCGAGCGAGATCGCGACGAGGTCGGGCACCGGTCAGGCCAGCACTGGGTCGATCGGGGTGAGGATGCCGAGGGCGTCCTCGATCATCGCTGCGTCACCGACCTCACGGCTCGACAGCTCTTGCGCGGCGATCGCGGTGGCGAGTTCGAGGGCGCTGCGCCGCCACAGTTCGGTCGTCATGATGAAGTTCCCCATTCGTCCGTGTCCTGCCGAGCAGTATGGTCCGTATTCGTTCGCCGCGCGGACTTCGGATCACACTGTGTCCATGACAACATCGCCGCCACCGACCGGCAACCGTTGGATCCTCGGCGCCCGGCCGCGCACCCTGCCCGCCGCCGTCGTGCCGGTCGCTGTGGGCGCAGCGTGCGCCGTGGGACTGCCCGACGCGATGTGGTGGCGCGTTGCGCTGAGCTTGGCGGTCAGCCTGGCGTTGCAGGTCGGCGTCAACTACGCCAACGACTACAGCGACGGCGTGCGCGGCACCGACGCGGTTCGCGTCGGGCCGGTGCGCCTGGTCGCGTCCGGACTTGCGCCAGCCGCTGCTGTGAAGCGCGCCGCGTTTGTCTCGTTCGGTGTCGCTGCGATCGCCGGACTGGTCCTTGCCATCGTCACGACACCGTGGTTACTCGTCGTCGGTTCTGCAGCGCTGGCGGCCGGTTGGTTCTACACCGGCGGACCGAAGCCGTACGGCTACCTCGGGCTCGGCGAGGTGTTCGTGTTCTTGTTCTTCGGCCTCGTCGCCACTGTCGGCACCACGTACGTGGTCGCCGAGCGGATCACCGCGCTGTCCATCGTGATGGGTTGCGGCGTCGGCGCGCTGGCGTGCGCGCTCCTCGTCGTCAACAACCTGCGCGACATCCCGACCGATCGCGAAGTCGGCAAGAAGACGCTCGCCGTGCGTCTCGGCGACCGGTTGACGCGCTGGCTCTACGCGAAGCTGATCGTGTTCTCGCTGGCTGCTGGAGTTGTGTCGGCGATCGTCTGGCGACCATGGACAGCGCTCGTATTGGTCGCCGCACCGCTTGCCGCAGTGCCGGTACGAACCGTGATCCGCGGTGCCCGCGGCCGGGACCTGATCGCCGTGCTCGGTGCGACGGGTCGACTGCAAATGGCGTATGGAGTGCTGGCTGCAGTGGGGCTCGCGCTCAACTGATGGTGCCGGCACGCGCGCGCGGGTTCTGACGATTCGCCGTCATCCATTCGCGGATCGTCGACACCACGGCGAAGGGGTGCTCGAGATGCGCCGCGTGACCCGATGCCTCGATCTCGCGAAACACAGCGTTCGACCCGATCGCCACCACCAGTTGACGGCCGAGCGAGCTGAACTTCGCGTCGAGGTCGCCGGCCATCACCAGCGTCGGTGCGCTGATGTTGCGGACCCACGTCCACAGCGGCAGCTGGCTTCCGGTCCCCGCCAGACGCAGGCTGCTCGCCAAACCGACAGCGGTGTTCGTCGAACGGTCGTCGAGCCCCTTCGCGTAGTCGGGCAAGGTCGCGAACATCGGCATCGCCAGCCAGCGTTCGAGGAACGGTCCGACACCACTTTCCTCCAGCTCGGCGGCCAGCTTCTCGTCCGAGGCTCGGCGCTCATTGCGCTCGTCGTCGCTGTCGATGCCGCCCGTGGCGCCGAGCAGTACCAGCGAGCGCAACAGGTGCGGGTAGGCCAGCGCGAGGTGCAGGCAGAAGCGCCCGCCGAGCGAGTATCCGATGTAGGTCGCATTGCCGCCGACCTGGGCGAGCAGGTCGGCACCGAGGCGCAAGTCGGCGCGCACGTGGCTGGATCGGCCATGACCGGGCGCGTCGACCAGGATCACCTCGTGGTCGGCCACGAACGTCTCGGCGACCGGCAGCCAAGAGCGCGTGGTCTGGGTGAAGCCGTGGACGAACACGAGCCGTGGCCCGCGGCCGGCGCGGATCGACGCGAGCGGACCGTCCTGCTTGGTCCACTCGACGATCGCGTCAGGCACTCGTGGCCGCCTCGCGGTCGAGCAAACGGTTGAGGAAGCGCTCGAACACGTCGGGGTCCTGCGCGCCGGGAATGGCCAGCTCGCCGTTGAACACATACGTGGGCACGCCCGTGATACTCGCGGCAGCGGCCATTGCGACCTGCTCCATCACTTCACCGCGACCGTGGTCGGAACCAAGAAAGTTGCGCACCGCGTCGGCATCGAAGCCGGTGTCGGTGGCACAGCGAACCAACACCTCCGGGTCGCTGACGTTGTCGCCGTCGGTGAAGTAGGCGCGCATGATGCGCTCCTTCAGCGCAGCCTGGTCGCCGTGCGACTCGGCGAACCACAGCAGGCGGTGGGCGAGCAGGGTGTTGGCCCGCAAGGCGCGGTCCATGCGAAACGTGATCCCTTCCGCTGCGGCCAACGTCGTGACGTTGTCGATGATCTGCGCGGCCCTTTCCGGACCGCCGAACTTGCGGGCGTAGGCCTCGACCACCGGCTGCACCGTGCCCGGTGCGGCCGTGGGGTCCAGTTGGTAGGCGCGATAGGCGATCTCGATCGAGGAGACATCGCGTGTCGCGGCCACTCGGGCCATCGCTGTCTCGAAGCGGCGCTTGCCGATGTAGCACCAGGGGCACACCACGTCGGACCAGATCTCCACCTGCATACGTGCAACGATAGGACCCGATGTTGCTCGCAGACACGCCGGAGAACATCGCGGCGACGTTCTGCGCGACCCTCGTCGACGAATGGATCGAGCACGGTGTCCGGGTCGCTGTGATCGCGCCCGGATCGCGGTCGACCCCGTTGGCGCTCGCACTTGCGGCCCGGCCGGAGCTCGCGCTGCACGTCCTGCACGACGAGCGCTCGGCGTCGTTCGTCGCGCTCGGCGTGGGGTTGGCGAGCGGTGTGCCGGCGATTCTGCTGTGCACGAGCGGCACCGCGGCAGCGCACTTCCACGCCGCAGTGGTCGAAGCCCATCTGAGCGGTGTGGCGATGTTGGTCTGCACCGCCGATCGTCCGCCCGAGCTGCGTGATGTCGGGGCACCGCAGACCATCGACCAGACCAAGCTCTACGGCGATGCCGTTCGTTGGTTCCACGACCCGGGTGTCGCCGATGGCGCTGCCGAACACACATGGCGCGGATTGGCTGCGCATGCATTCGCACTGGCGGCCGGTGCTCGCTCCGGACCCGTGCACCTGAACCTGCCGTTCCGCGAGCCACTCGTCGGCATCGCCGCGCCGCTGCAGATTCGACGGGGAATCGGTCGAGTGTCGTCGTCGCCCGAGTTGCAACCGGACGCAGTGGGTCGCCAAGAGGTGCTGGACCTGTGCAACGAACGACGTGGCGTCATCGTCGCCGGCAGGGGGTGCGGTCGGCCGAACGCAGTGCACGAGCTCGCAGCGCACGCCGGCTGGCCGATCATCGCTGACGCCCGATCCGGTCTGAGGCATCTCGCCGACGTCGCCGTCGCGGCGGCCGATCACCTGCTCCGCAGCGCGACCTTCGCCGCCGAGATGCAACCCGAGGTCGTGCTGCGGCTCGGTGAGCCGCCTGCGTCGAAGGTGCTCGCACAGTGGCTCGCTCGGACAGACGCGCCGCAGATCCACGTCGGTGGGCTTCCGGTGTGGACCGACCCGGACGGGATCCTGTCCAAGCGCATCGAGGCCGACCCATCGACGATCTGCAGAGATCTCGCGGCATGGATCGAACCGCCCGCCTCGCCGAGTTGGCTCGACGCCTGGACGAGCGCCGAGCTGGGCGCGCAACACGCGCTCGACAGCGCGCTGCGTGATACACCGCTGACCGAACCGGCGGTGGCGCGCTGGCTGGCGACGATGCTGCCGGAACGGGCCCAGCTGGTGGTGTCGTCGTCGATGCCGATCCGCGACATCGAGTGGTTCGGGATCATCCCCGACGGCGTCGCCGTGTTCAGCAACCGTGGGGCCAACGGCATCGACGGCGTGATCGCGACGGCGATCGGCGTTGCCGCAGCGACCGTACGGCCGACCGCGGTGCTGATCGGCGACGTCGCGTTCCTCCACGACAGCTCGTCGCTGACGGCACTGGCCGGCCGCGACCTCGATGTCCGCATCGTCGTGGTCGACAACGACGGCGGCGGCATCTTCAGCTTCCTGCCCCAGGCAACGTCGCTCGCGTCCAATCGCTTCGAGCTGCTGTTCGGCACGCCGCATGGCACCGACATCCCCGCACTCGCCATGGCGCACGGCCTCCGGACGCGCACGGTCGCGACGCTGGACGAGTTGCGGGACGCACTGTCGACACCCGGACCGTCGGTGACCCACGTCCCCAGCAACCGCGCCGACAACGTCGCCGCCCACAACCGCCTCAACGCCCTCCGCTCGACCTGAACCGCGCCGGATGTTGCCGCTGAAACCGGCACGATCCAGACGCGACACGTGGCCCCGCCAAGTGCGCCCTGGATGTTGCTGCTGTGTTCGGCACGACCTGGCGCTTGCGCGGGTGTGCTGGATGTTGCCGGTGTGGTCGGCGCGATCTGGCGCTTGCGGGTGTGTGCTGGATGTTGCCGGTGTGGTCGGCGCGATCGGGCCCTTGTGAGGGTGCGTGCTGGATGTTGCCGGTGTGGTCGGCTTCACCCGGCGACATCCGGCGCAGTGACGGTTGCTACGGGCGGATGATGGCGGAGAGCATGGCTTGGAACTTGGCTTGTGTCTCGGCGAGTTCGTGATGCGGGTCGCTGTCGGCCACGATGCCGCCGCCGGCGAACAGGCGTGCTGAGCGGCGGTCGGGGGCGAACTCGGCGCAGCGGATGGCGACCGCGAACGTGCCGTTGCCCCGCGAGTCCACCCAACCCACGGTGCCGCCGTAGTGACCGCGACGGAAGCCTTCGACGCGCTCGATCAGCTCGATTGCCGCAGCCTGCGGATGCCCGCCGAGTGCCGGCGTCGGCGACAGCGCCCGGGCCAACGTGACCACGTCCGGCGGGGGCTGTGACAGCTGGCCCTCCATGCGCGTGCCCAGATGCTGAACGTTGGCGACGGCAACGATGGACGGCTCGGGTTCCCAGTCGAGGTAGCTGGCCCAGGGCAGCAACGTGTCGTGAACGACGTCGATGACGACGCGGTGCTCGATCTGGTTCTTCGCGCTGGCCATCAGCTCGTCTGCCAGACGCGCGTCGGTGGCAGGATCGCCGGTGCGTGGCGTGGTGCCAGCCAACGGGTGTGAGGTGACCGTCGATCCGTCCAGCGCGACGAGCAACTCGGGCGACGCGCCCACGAATCCGTCCACTGCGTAGCGGTAGCTGGAACCAAAGCTGGCGCGCAAGCGGAGCAACACGGCGTGAACGTCGATCGGCTCGGGCGACGTGACGACGAGATAGCGGGCGATGACGGCCTTGTCGATCACACCGGCCCGGACGGCGTCGCGCGCCGCAGCCACCGCCGCGAGGTAGGTGCCGACCGCAACGCCGGGGCGCACCGTGAACTCGGCGGCCGCCGCCACCGGCCGCGCTGCAGACACGCCGACCTCGGCACCGTCGATGCGCGTGATCCAGCACGACCCGTCTGCGCCCTTGCCGATCGTGACCGCCGGGACCACGAACTTGGCGGCAGCGCCCGGCCGGAACGGCAACACGCCGATCGCGATCGGACCCGAGCCGGTACGACCGACGTGGTCCTCGCAATCCATCGCCGCCAGGAATTCGACGGCCGCGTCGGCATCGACGCGGGCCGCCTCGCCGCGGGCCGCAAACCCGACGCCGTCGCGTACGAACAAGTAGCCGTCGCCGGCGGCGAAGTCGTTGAGATCGACGTCGCCCTCGAACCACGTCGTGACCGCCTGCATCGACCTACTCGCGAGTCCCGAGCAGCAGCTGGGTGATGCCACCGCTGAGCAGCCGATGCTCGGCGTCGGCAAACCCCGCGTGGCGCAACGACTGCACCATCACGTCGGCCGACGGCAGGTAGGCGACGCTCTTGGGCAGGTAGCGGTACGCCGCCCGGTTGCTGAGCAGGCTGCCGATGCGGGGCACGACCTTGCCGAAGTAGGCACCATGGCCCCAACGCACCACGGGGTTGCGCGGGATGCTGACGTCCAGCAACGCGATGCGCCCGCCGGGGCGCACGACACGACCGAGCTCGGCGAAGAACGTTGGCAGGTCGACCAGGTTGCGCAACGCGAACCCACATGTGGCCCCGTCGACCGAGCGGTCGGGCAGCGGGAGGCGCAAGATGTCGGCCTGCACGCGCGGGGATCCGCTGCGGTCAGCGGCCAGCATGCCGAAGCTGAAGTCGATCGAGATCGGCCGATGTCCGGAGCGTGACAGGTCGACGCACAGATCGCCGGTGCCACTCGCGAGGTCGATCACCGTGCTTCCCGGCCGGAGGGCCAGCAGCCGCACGGCCTTGCGCCGCCAGCGCACGTCGAGCCGGAACGTCATGATCCGGTTGATCAGGTCATATCGCGGCGCGATCGAATCGAACATCTCGCGGACGGCGGCGGCCTTCTCGTCGCCCTGCGGCAAGGTGTCGGTGTCCCAGGCGTCGCGGCTCACGCCATCAGGTTACGGACCAGCGGGCAGTTCCTTGTAGAAGAAGCTCGTCGGCGCAGGTGTCGCATCGGGCCGCATCGCGTGGCCGGGCACGATGCCGAAGCGCACCCATCCGGTCGACTCGTACAACCGCTCGCCGGCAGAGTCCGTCTCGGTGTCGAGCAGTAACAGTGTGCGGCCTCGCGACAAGGCCTCGACCTCCAGCGCGGCGAGAAGTGCCGCGGCGATGCCCTGCCGGCGATGGTCGGAGTGGACCAGCATCTTGGCCACGTCGGCGCGGTGGGGCTGGTTCTGCTGCGGCGCGGGCACGAGCATCGCCGTTGCCACGATCCGATCGCCGGTGTCGGCGACGAGGAGCACCGCCGCGTCCGCGCCAACGTCGGCGATCGCCGTGCGCCAGAACGACCGCATCCGCTCTTCGTCGACGGGCAGGAGGAAGTTGACCGACGCGCCGTGCTCGACCGAGTCGCGGATGACGGCGATGAGGTCGTCGATGCGGGCCTCGGCCTCGACGGCGTCGATGCTGCGGATCTGCATCGATCGATCATGCCACGATCGCGTCGCGGCCAGCCGGAGGTGATCAGGCGTCGGCGGCCACCTGCTTGGCCCAGCGGTAGTCGGCCTTGCCGCTCGGTGAGCGCACGATGTCGTCGACGAACACGAACGCCTTGGGCAGCTTGTAGCGGGCGATGTGGCGCTGTGCCTCGTGAATGAGATCCGCCTCGTTCGGTACGTGGCCCTCGCGGATCCGCACGATCGCCACGACCTCGCTGCCCCAACGCTCGCTCGGCCGGCCGGCGACGACGCAGTCGTAGACCCCGTCGTGGGCTTTGATCGCAGCCTCGACCTCTTCGGCGAAGATCTTCTCGCCGCCGCTGTTGATCGTGACGCTGTCGCGGCCGTGCAACTCGACGACGTTGTCGGCGCGCAGGCGGGCGCGGTCGCCAGGGACGGCGTAGCGCACGCCATCGATCACCGGGTAGGTGCGCTCGGTCTTGGCCGGGTCGCCGAGGTAGCCGAGCGCGAGGCGGCCGCTCTTGGCCAGCCACCCGAGCTCGTCGTCGCCCGGCGCGAGCACGCGGTCGAGGTCGGCGGACAGGACGTGGCTGCCCTCCGCGAGTGGAAACGTGCCGGTGCTCGCGTGCGCGCCGACCGACACCTGCGACAGCTGCCCGCCGGCCTCCGACGAACCGAGACCGTCGACGATCATCAGCGTCGGCAGGTGGTGAAGAAACTCCTCCTTCAGGTTCGCGGACAGTGGTGCGCCGCCGCTCAGCATCACGGTCAGGCTGGACAGGTCGTAGTCGTGGCGATCGAGCTCATCCAGTAGGGGCCGGGCGAACGCATCACCCACGATCAACAAGAAGTTGAGCTGCTCGCGCTCGATCAAGCCCCACACGTCCGCCGGATCGAGGCGGTCGGGGTTGTCCTGGATGAACACGCTGCCGCCGCCGTGCCACGTGCGGAAGCTGACCCAGTGCCCCGCCCCGTGCATGAACGGGGGAGCGATCAGCGCCTTCAAGCCGCCGGTGGCCTCCGCCGCGAAGTCGTCCAGTGTCCGTGCTGTCGTCGAGCCACCGAAGCACGAAACCGCTGCGTCGCCGCTGCGCCACAGCACACCCTTGGGCATGCCGGTGGTGCCGCCGGTGTAGAGGATGTAGAGGTCGTCACCGGACAGCGTCAGTTCCGGCTTCGCGTTCGATGCCGCAGCCAGGGCGTCCTCGTACCACACCGCGCCGGGCAGCAGCGGATGGCCGGACTCGTCGTCGACCTGCAGGATCAGCCGCAGCGACGGCACACCGGGCAGCACCTCGGCCAGTGTGGGCGCGAACTGTGAGTGCACGACCACGGCGGTCGCGCCGGAGTCGGTGAGCAGGTAATGCAACTCCTCGGCCACGTAGCGGTAGTTCACGTTGAGCGGCGCGACGCGAGCCTTAAACGCGCCGAGCATGCATTCGAGGTACTCGTTGCCGTTGTGCAGATAGATCGCGATGTGGTCCTGGCCGCTGTCGGACCCGCCGAGCCGGTCGCGTTCGGTGTGACACCCGAGCCCGTTGGCGATCAACACGTTGGCCAGTCGCCGGGTGCGATCGGTGACGTCGGCCCACGTGAAGCGGTGCTCGCGGAACACGAGGCACAACTCGTCGGGCCTGGTCGCCGCAATTGCCTCGTGGATCGCGCCGACGTTGAAGTCGTCACCGAACTGGGTCGCCATCCCTCGAACCTAGGCGTGGTGTGACGTCGGGCACGAACCGGCACGTCGCCGGGGCCCCGCACACGACCACTCGCGTAACGTGCGGACATGACCACCAACCTCGACCATCCGATCACGTTCGGCGTGTTCATGCCCCAGGGCTGGAAGATGGAGCTCTCCGCCATCGACGGTGCCGAGGCGAAGTGGAACCGTGCCGTCGACATCGCATTGCTGGCCGAACAGCTCGGCTACGACTCGATCTGGCTCTACGACCACTTCCACAACGTGCCTCGCCCCGCACACGAGGCCGTGTTCGAATGCTGGACCACGATCGCTGCGATCAGCCAGCGCACGAGCCGCATCCGCCTCGGCCAAATGGTCGGCTGCAACAGCTATCGCTCCCCGGCGCTGCTGGCCAAGATCACCTCCACGATCGACGTCATCTCCGGTGGCCGGCTGGAGTGGGGCATCGGTGCGGGGTGGTACGAGCTGGAGTACAAGGGCTACGGCTACGAGTTCCCGAAGCCGAAGGACCGCATCGGCATGCTGCGCGAGAGCGTGGAGATCGTCACGTCGATGTGGTCGCAGCCCGAGACGACGTACGACGGCCAGTACTACAAGCTCGTTCGCGCCAACTGCGACCCGAAGCCGTTGCAACAACCGCATCCGCCGATCTGGATCGGTGGCGGCGGCGAGCAACTGACGCTGCGTGTCGTGGCCCGCCTGGCCGACTGCAGCAACTGGGGCGGCAAGGCCGAGGATTGGGCTCGCAAGCGCGAGATCCTCAAGGGCCACTGCGCGGTAGTGGGGCGCGACGAAGCCGAAATCCGCAAGACGTGGTCGCCGGAGGTCTTCATCCGCGAGACCGAGGCCGACGTCGTCGCGGCCGGGAGCAAGAGCATCAACAACGAACCATTCGACTCGTGGCGCGCCGGCAACCTGGTCGGTACACCCGAACAGGTCAGCGAGAAGATCGCCAACTACATCGAGCTCGGCTGCAGCGGCTTCATCCCGTGGTGCAGCGACTACCCCGACACCGAGAGCATGGAACGCCTCGCCAACGAGGTCATCCCCAACTTCCGCTGAGTCGGACCGTCACTCAGACGTAACTGCGGAAGATGATCTCGCTGATGCAGGACGGCTTTGGCGCGCCCTCGACCTCGAAGGTGAACTGCATCGTCGACTGGATGCCGCCGGCGATGTCGTCGACGGCCAACAACTGCACGCCGAGGCGGAGCTTGGCGCCGACCGGCACCGGCGACATGAAGCGGATCTTGTTCGCGCCGTAGTTGACGCCCATCGAAAAGCCCTTGATCGCCACGATCTGCGGATACAGCACCGGGCCGAGCGACAGCGTCAGGTAGCCGTGCGCGATCGGGCCGCCGAACGGGCTCTCCTTCGTGGCTCGCTCGACGTCGACGTGGATCCACTGGTGATCGCCCGTCGCGTCGGCGAACAGGTTGACCCGCTCCTGAGTGATCTCGATGTAGTCGCTGTAGCCGAGGTGCTCGCCGATCAGCGCCTTGAGCTCATCGGGTCCGTCAATCACACGTTGTGCCATGCCGCCATCGTGGCACAGCCGCTGCCGGCGGCACGGATGCGACCGATCTCACGTCGCATGCTAGGAACGAGCGCATGCCCGATTTCCTCACGCTGTACGCCCAGGTCCAACCCGACAAGCCGGCGGTCATCGACGATCGCCCGAACGGCGCGGTCACCTCGCTCACGTATGCGCAGCTGAACGAGCGGGCCAACCGGCTCGCCAACGTGTTGATCGACCTCGGCGCGCGCCCTGGCACGACGAAGGTGGTGTGGTGCGGGCAGAACTCGATCCCGCTCGTGACGATGGTCAACGCGGCCCGCAAGTTGGGCGTGACGGCGGTGCCGCTCAACTACCGGCTCAGCGACGAGGAAGCGGCGTACGTGACGGATCACTGTGACGCAACCATCGTGTACGTCGACGCCGAGTTCGCGCCGATGTTCGAGCGCATCCGCGCCCAGATCCCTCAGGTCGAGCATGTCCTGGTCTTCGAGGGCGAGGTGCCGGCCGGGATGGCGAACGTCGACACGCTGATCGCCGCGGCGAGCGCGGCCGAGCCGGAGATTCCCGAGTCCACCGAGGCGGGTGCGACGATGATCTACACGAGCGGCACGACCGGCAAGCCCAAGGGTGCGTTCCGGCGCGGCGCAGCCAACGCCCAGCAGGTCGGTGGCATGGTCGGGTTGATCGGCTACACGCCCGAAGACGTGTACGTGCCAACCGGACCGCTGTACCACTCCGGCCCCGGTGGGTTCATGGGCATTGCCCTGGCCCTCGGCCAGACCGTGGTGCTCCAGCGCAAGTTCTCGCCGGAGGATTGGTTGCGCCTGGTCGACACGTACAAGGTGTCGTCCACGTTCGCCGCGCCGACCCCGATCCGGATGATCTGCACCCTGCCCGACGAGGTCAAGGCCAAGTACGACACGTCGTCGATGAAGCGGATGATCGCCAACGCCGCGCCATGGAGCTTCGCGCTCAAGCAGATGTACCTCGCCGACTTCCCGGGCGACTCGCTGTTCGAGGTCTACGGCAGCACCGAACTCGGCGTGAACTGCATCCTGGAACCCGCCGACCAGCTGCGTAAACCCGGCTCGTGCGGCAAGCCGGCCCCGATGGTGGAGGTCAAGCTGTTCGACGACGACGGCAACGAGGTCACCGGCATCGGCCCCGACCACCCCGGAGAGCTGTTCGTGAAGAGCCCGAGCGTGTTCGCCGACTACTACAAGCAGCACGACAAGTACGAGGCCGATCAGAAGCACGGCTACCAGACCGTCGGCGACGTGGCCTATCGAGACGACGAGGGCTACTTCTACATCTGCGACCGCAAGAAGGACATGATCATCTCCGGCGGGATGAACATCTATCCGGCCGAGATCGAGGGTGCGCTCGAATCCCACCGCGACATCTATGAGGCTGCGGTGTTCGGCATCCCGAGCGACGAGTGGGGCGAGAGCGTCCACGCTGTCGTCGTGCAGCGCGAGGGCGCCGGGCTGACCGAGGCGGATGTGATCGCGCACGCGCGCGAGCACCTCGCCGGGTACAAGGTGCCGCGTTCCATCACATGGTCCGACGAACTGCCCAAGACAGGCAGCGGCAAGATCCTCAAGCGCGAGCTGCGCGCCCCGTTCTGGGCTGATCGGATCAGCAAGGTCTGACCGTCCAACGCATGGGTCGGTGTGATTCCGCCCGGCACGGGCCAGCATGGTGGGATGCGTTCCGGCTTCATCACCTTCGTCGGCCGGCCCAATGTCGGCAAGAGCACCCTGCTCAATGCGGTGTGCGGCACGAAGGTCAGCATCGTCAGTGACAAACCGCAGACGACGCGCACACGTATCCGTGGCATCGTCAACCTCCCGGATGTGCAGCTCGTGTTCGTCGACACGCCCGGTCTGCACAAGCCCGTGACCGAGCTCGGCCGGCGGGTGAACGCCACCGCGCTCGAGTCCGCCGAGGATGTCGATGTCGTGTGCCTCGTCATCGATGCCACGGCGCCGTTCGGATCCGGTGACCAATGGGTGGCCAGCCGGATCAACGCGAAGAAGGCGGTCGTCGTCGTCAACAAGGTCGACGCGGCGTCGAAGCAGAAGGTCATGCAGCAGCTGATCAAGGTCAGTGGTCTGGACGCGGCGGCGTACTTCCCGGTGTCGGCCAAGACCGGCGAGGGTGTCCCCGAGCTGATCGAACACCTGGCCAAGCTGATGCCGGAAGGACCGATGTACTTCCCCGAGGAGACGGTCAGCGATCAGGACGAGGCGCAGTGGGTGGCCGAGCTCGTCCGCGAGCAGCTCCTGGCGATCTTCGAGGACGAACTGCCGTACTCGATCGCCACGCAGGTCACCGAGTGGGAGGGCAACCGCATCCGGGTCGAGATCCTGGTCGAGCGGGACAGCCAGAAGGGCATGGTCATCGGCAAGAAGGGCGCGGTGCTCAAGCAGGTCGGCCAGCTCGCTCGTGCCCAACTGCCCGAGGACACCTATCTCGATCTCGTCGTCAAGGTCGACAAGGACTGGCAGCGCCGCCCCGACCGCGTCGCCCGTCTCGGCTACTGACCCGGACCACCGACGGAGTCACGCACCGGGAACGGTGGTGGTGTCGGCCTCGACACTGGTCGGCGTCGTCGTCTCCACCGGTGAGTCCAGGAAGTCTGAGCGGTAGAGGATCCGTTCCGGGTCAGCGCTCGTGCCATCGGGCAGCGGCACGCGTGCCGGCTGGCCCTCCAGCGTGAACGTCACTTGGCTCGTGCCGCGCAGCTCGGTCAGCGTCAGCACGATCTGCTGGATCGCGAGTGGCGGGTCGTAGCTCGGGTCCTGGAAGTTCTCCCCGTTGAAGAACCCGGCGGGAAGATCCACCGTCACCACGTTGCGGACGTCGGCCTTGGTGCCGATCACCGCGTTGCGAGGCAACGACGTGTAGAGCCCGAGCGCCGAGTTCTCGGGCGGATTGATGAGCTGTTCGATGACGTACTGCGGCGTCGGGTCGCCGGGCAGCAGCTGCACGTAGCGCTGCACCTGGCGGCCGGCCACGTACCAGAGCGCGACTGGCTCGAGGTTCGCCAGCGCCGTGGTGGTGGTCTCGGCAACGATCGTCGTGGTGGTCGTACCGATGTCGACGACGGTGGTCGTGGTGCTGGGAAGCGTGGTTGTGGTCGTCGTGGTGGTCGAGGTGGACGTGGCCGTCAGTCGCTCCGGGATGTCCTCCTGATCGATCGACGCAAAGTCGGTGGAATGCGGCACGCCACACGCAACGACCAGCAACGTCAGCATCGCCAGCACGATGGCCATCACTCGTGTGCGCATCAGACCTCGACTCCGTGACGGACGATGGGGAAGCGCACCACGAACCGAGCCCCACCGCCGACGCGATCCTCGACCCACGCATCGCCGCCCAAGGCTTGGGCGTGCTCGGTGACCAGCGCCAGGCCGAGCCCGGTGCCGACACGGTGTCGCGCTGCGGTTCCCCGGGCGAAACGCTCGAAGATGCGTTGCCGTTCGCCGCGAGCCACGCCCGGTCCGGAATCCTCGACAGCCAGGAGCAGGTTGTTGCCCTTGCCGTGCTCGATGCTGATCTTCGTCGGTCCGCCGCCGTGCTCGCGAGCGTTCTCCAGCAAGTTGGCCAGGATGCGCTCCAAGCGCAGCTTGTCCATCCAGATGTTGAGACGCGTCGACTGCTCGATCTCGATCGGCACTTCGCCGAAGCCGTATCGCTGGGCGATGCGTGGCACCACCTCGTCGAGGCGCAACTCCTCGCGGTGGGTGTCAGTGACACCGGCGTCGATGCGCGACAGTTCGAGCAGGTCGAGCACCATCTGGTCGAACCGCCGCACCTGGTGCACGACGATGTCGAGCGCCTGCTGTGTCCTGTCGGGGATGTCGTTGCGTCGGGCGTCGAGCACCTCGACCGCCGCGCTCAGCGCAGTGATCGGCGAGCGAAGTTCGTGACTGACGTCGGACGCGAACTGAGCTTCTCGCTCGATTCGGGCCTGCATCGTGTCGGCCATGTCGTTGAACGACTGCGCCAGCCGGTTCAGCTCCGGGTCGCTCTCGGGGAGCAACCGAGTGCCGAGTCCACCCGACGCCAGCCCGCCGGCCGCCGCCGCGACTCGGCTGATCGGCTTCAGCAATCTGCGGCTGGCCCACCATCCGAGCGCGGCCGCCAGCATCGTGATCGCGATCGAACCCACCACGAGCGCGGTGCCGATGATGCGGACCACACTGTCGGTGCTCGTCAGCGGAAAGGCCTCGAAGTACTGCGCATCGGCGGTCTTGATGCTCACGCCGATGGCGACATAGGTGGTGCCGTCGAGTGTGAACGTCTGCTGGCCGGTGGAACCGGCGCGCACGGAGCTGATCAGTGCGTCGGGGAAGGCGTCGATCGGGAACTGTGGCTTCTGCGCGTAGTCCTTGTTGTCGAGATACAGCAGCGCAAAGCCCTTGTCCTCGGTCGCGGTCCTCCGGATGAAGTCGTCGATGTCGTTGCGATCGCCGTACTGGAGCTCGGACAGCACCGAAGACGCGCGCGCGAACGTCTGAGCCCGAGCCACATCGGTGCGCTGGTCGAGGAGGTAGTTGCGGGCCGTCGTGTAGGTGATGACCGTCAACGCTGCGGAGGTGGTCAGCGCGGTGAGGCCGAGGAACAGCGTGAACCGGGTACGCAGACTGAGCGCGCGTTTGGGTCGCTTCGGCCGGGCCACGGGCACAGTGTTGCCGATTTCGCGCAACATCGCGGGACGCTGGAGCGGCCCGGACGTGTCGGCGGTTGGACGCAGCAGTTGCGTAGGACCTGCCTACGCAGCTGCCGCGACGATGTGCGACGCCTGCGCCACGTTGTGCAGCACGGGCGCGAGCGAATCGAGGTCGGCCAGGATCAGGTTGGCGCGGACGTCGATGGATTCGCTGACCAGGATCAGCCGGATGCCGTGCCGGGTCGCGCCGTGGGCGAGATCGCGCAGGCAGGACAGGCTCTTCGCGGTGAGCGTGGTCATCGCATCGAGCTCGATCACCAGGCTGTAGCCACGAGGAACGTTGTCGAGCGCATGGGCGAGGTGGGCGACGTCGTCGCACGTGGTCATGTCACCGGAGACGGTGAGGAACACTGCGCCCAGCGCAGGGTCGGTTCGACTCAGAACAAGGGGTGCAGACATTCCGGGTGACCTCCTGGGGTCTCGTGGTGAGGCACGACAGGGTCGGCGTACGGCGGGCGAGGTGGCGGATCGGCCCGAGCGTTCCGCGCTGCCGGTGGAGCACCAGGGGGAGGAAGGTACCCCACCGAAGCAGCGTGAACACCGGTAATACTGTGCCCGCTCTGTGACGAGCGTTCGCCCCTTGTGCGCGATTTGTGTAACAGAATTCAGATCAGAAAGTCGGTCTCGTGCAATCGCTCCTGTTCGTCGAAGACGACGATTCCATCCGCTTGGCGCTCAGTCTCGCACTGGAGGACGAAGGCTACGAAGTGCGCGAAGCACCCGATGGGCGCACCGGGTTGGTCATGTTCGCGGAGCGCGAACCAGACCTCGTGCTGCTCGATCTGCGTCTGCCGGACATCTCCGGGTTCGATGTCTGCCGGGCGATGCGGGCCAAGAGCATCGTGCCGATCATCATCGTCACGGCGCAGACCGACACGGTCGATCTCGTGGTCGGTCTCGAAGCGGGTGCCGACGACTACGTCACCAAGCCGGTCGTGCCGAAAGAGCTCGCCGCCCGAATCCGTGCGCAACTGCGCCGCGTGCAGCTGCACGAGTCGAACCAGGACTCACGCCAATCCAAGTTCGGCGATGTCGAGGTCCGCCACGAGCAGGGCGTCGTCCTGAAGGGCGGCGTCGAGCTGAGCCTGACCAAGACCGAGTTCCGGCTGATGGTCGAATTCGCCGAGCACGCCGGTGCGGTGCTGTCGCGCGACCAGTTGCTGGAGCGGGTATGGGGCTACGAGTACCTCGGCGACAGCCGCCTGGTCGACGCCCACGTGCGCCGGCTGCGGTTGAAGATCGAAGACCACCCCGACGAGCCGAAGCTGCTCGTCACCGTGCGCGGCCTCGGATACCGTCTGCTCTCCTGATCCGTCTCAGTGGGGCCAGACGGGCGGCCGCTTCTCGCGGAACGCGCGCATGCCCTCGGCGGCCTCCGCTCCCTCGAACAGCGAGTCCGACAGACGCTGCATCCGTGGGAACACCGAGTCCAACGGCTCGCCGGGCACAGAGTGCAACAGGCCTTTGGTCTCGGCAACAGCGTTCGGCGCGGCGGCCAGGATGGCCACGCAGAGGCGTCGCACCTCGGTGGCCACCGATGTCGCATTCGCAGCCACATGAGTGACGAGCCCGATCTCACGCGCCCGCGTCGCGCCGAACGTCTCGCCGGTCAGGAACGGCGCAGCCAGGTGCGAGGCCGAGCAGCGACGCAGGATCGGCACGGAGATGATCGCGGGAGCGGCCCCGATTCGTACTTCGGTGAACGCGAAGTCGGCGTCCTCGGGCACGACCACGAGATCGCACGACGCCATCAGGCCGATGCCGCCGGCACGCACAACGCCCTGCACAGCGGCGATCGTCGGCGCTCGCGACTCCATCAGCCGGCGCATCGCCCGGGCCATCGGTGTGGAGTCGACCGACCCGGCGGCGCGTTCTTTCAGGTCGGCACCGGCGCAGAATGTGTTGCCGGTGTGGCCGAGAACGATGACTCGCGAGCCGGCCGACTCGGCCAGATCCAGCGCGATGTGCAGGTCGCGCACCAGCGCCATCGACAGCGCATTGCGATTGGCAGGGGAGTCGAGCGTGATCGTCGCCACGTCGTGGTCGACGACGCAACGAACGAGTTTGCCGTCTGACCCGCTGAGCACTGCCACGCCGTTCACCCTAGACCTGGCCCAAACCCGCGTCTCGTGGGCGCGGCAGGTGGGTATTGAAACACTGCAAGCGGGCGGACTCGTGAGGAGGATCCCATGTACAACGCTGATGCCAACGTCTACACACATCTCGACGTCATCGACCGCGCTGGTCAGAAGGTGGGCACGGTCAGTGATGTCGTGTCCGACACAGCAACGCTGGAGCCGAAGTGGCTCATCGTCGATGTCGGTCTGATGAAGTCCAGCCACTACCTGCCGGTCGAGGCCGTCCAGCGCAACGAGAACGATCAGCTGATCATCCCGTTCGACAAGGAGACGGTCAAGGCCGCGACCAAGCCGAACAAGGGCCACGTGCTAACCGCCGAGGACGACCGCGACCTGCGCGAGCACTACAGGATGATGGAGAACTGACCCTTACTCGGTCGCCGACGTGATGTCGCGCAGGAAGGCCTCGGCCTCGGCGCGATGTCTCGTCCGCTTCATCGGTGGGAGAGCCTTGACGATGTCCCAGCGGTAGTTCGCTTTGCCGAGCCGCGGGTCCATCACGGCCACCACGCCACGATCGCTCCTGGTCCGGATCAACCTGCCCGTTGCCTGGGCCAGGAGCGTTGCGGCGCGTGGCAGGTCGATCTGCGCAAACGCTTCGCCACGGAGCAGTTCGCGCCGCGCCGACAGCAGCGGATCGTCCGGGCGTGGGAACGGAAGTCGGTCGATGGTGACCAGTGAGAGCGTGCGCCCGGGGATGTCGACACCCTGGAAGAAGCCGGCCGTCGCGAACAGGCAGGTGGACTCGGCCTCACTGAACTCGCGCACCAGTGCCGATTTCGACATCTCGCGCTGCGTCAGGATGCGGTGCGGGACCCGTGGCGCGACGGCCACCGCCGCGGCGTCCATCGCCTTCCAGCTCGTGAACAGCGCCAGGGTTCGGCCGCCGGCGGCGGTGATGAGCGCGACGAGTTCGTCGTGGACGGCCTTGGAGTACTCGGCCGAGCGCGGATCAGGCATGTGCAGTGCGCAGTACAGCAGCGCGTTGTGCTGGTAGTCGAACGGGCTGCCGACATCGAGCACATCGACCCGTTCCGGCGGGATGCCGACGCGCACCGGAAGGGATGACGGCACCGTTGCGCTGGTGAGGATCGCGGTGCGTTGATCCCAGATTCCCGAGCGCAACGTCGGTCCGACATCGAGCGGTGCGATCTCCAGCCGCGGATGTTCGGGACCGCCGGACACGAAGGCCACGTAACCGTCGCGCTCGCCAATCGCGATGTCGATGTGCTCGATCAGCCGGCCCGATTGCGTCTGGGCACGGAGCTTGCGCTGTTTGACGTCCTCGTTGTCGTTGTTGATCGCGAGCAGCGCAGCGCGGGCTGTGTCGATGCGTTGCCGTCCGGACAGCAGAGCGTCGGACACCTCGCTCGGGAACGGCTGCGGAAGTCGCTGGCCGAGGTGCGGTGTCAGCGCCGATCGCAGCGCGACACCGGACTCAGCGATCGACCCGATGAGGGCCGGGTCGTCGAGGATCCGCTTGAACGTGATCGACAGACTGGTGAACCGCCCGCTACCGAGCTGCACCCCGACGGTGTCGCTCATGATGTCTTCCAACGAATGCGCTTCGTCGACGATCACGACATCGTGGTCGGGCAGCAGCACGCCACCGCTCGCGACGTGCAGACCGTACAGGTGCGTGTTCACGACGACGACGTCCGCCGCAGCGGCCTTCCGGCGGGCCCCCTCGGCAAAGCACGGCTCGCCCATCGGGCAGCGGCTGGCACCGGGGCACTCGTCGCTGCTGACCGACACCGATTGCCAAGCCCGGTCGGAGGGGACGTGATCGAGTTCGGCGACGTCGCCGGTCCTGGTGGTCGCAGCCCACTCACCGATGCGCTTGATCTCCAGCTTCACCGTCGGGGCGAGGTCTTCCAGTTCGAGCTGGCCGCCCGCTGCCTGCTGCACCTCGCGCAGGCGCTGCAGGCACACGTAGTTGCTGCGCCCCTTCAAGATCGCCCACTCGAACTCACGGCCGAGGTGGCTGGACAGGAAGGGCAGGTCCTTGCTGGCGAGTTGGTCCTGCAATGCCTTCGTCGCGGTGGCGACCATGACGTGCTTGCCGGCGAGCACGGCGGGAACGAGGTAGCCCATCGTCTTGCCCGTCCCGGTGCCTGCCGCCACGACCAGATGACGTCCCGACCGGATCGCCGCGTCGACGGCGACGGCCATCTCGACCTGCCCCGGGCGGTCCTCGTGGGCGGGCAACGCCGATGTCACTCGCGCCAGAGCGCTGCGCACATCGTCGTTCCGAGCCACTGATGCGACCGTACCGGTCAGGCACTGATCCGGCGCGGACATGCGAGACTGGTCCCGTGGCCAGCCGTTTGTACCGTGACACCGGCGTGGTGTTGCGCACGTACAAGCTGGCCGAGTCGGACCGCATCATCGTGTTGCTGACCGAAGGGCACGGCAAGGTGCGTGCTGTCGCCAAGGGGGTGCGCAAGACGCATTCCAAGTTCGGTGGCCGGCTGGAGCCGATGAGCCACGTCAAGTTGCTGCTGCACGAGGGTCGCGAGCTGGACATCGTCAACCAGGTCGAGTCCGTCGATTCACTCGCGCCACTCGTTGCCGACCTCGACCACATGACCCGCGGCATGGCCGTGCTGGAAGCGGTCGACCAGATGTCGTTGGACCGCGAGCCGAACCCGCAGCTGTACCGGATGCTCGTCGGGGTGCTGCGCACGATCTCGACCAGCGCGTCGCCGCTCGTCGTGCCTGCGTTCTTCTGGAAGCTGCTGACGTTGGAGGGTGTGCGCCCGGAACTGGACCGGTGCGTGCGCTGCAACGGCGACGAGGCGCTCGTCGCGTTCGACATGGATCACGGCGGGGTGCTGTGCCGCTCGTGTCGAACGGGCGCGCCGATCAGTGGCGAGGCGCTGGAGTTGATGCGGATGATCCTCGGCGGCCAGATGAACGCAGCGCTCGCGGCACCGGCGTCGCAGGCCACCCACGAGGTCAACGGCCACGCGACCCGCGCCGTCGAACACCACATCGAACGCCGCCTGCGCTCGGTGGCCGTGTTCGAGAAGCACTGAACCCGATTCGCCGCAGCAGACCAACTCGTTGGTCGGGTCGGGGGCTGCTGGCTTAGCCTTGACGCATGGCCGCATCCGAGCTCGACCAGATCGTCAACCTCTGCAAGCGACGCGGGTTCGTCTACCCGTCGGCCGAGATCTACGGCGGTTTCCGGTCCAGCTACGACTACGGCCCGCTCGGTTCGCTGATGTTGCGCAACGTGAAGGACCAGTGGGTCCGGTCGATGGTGCAGCAGCGCGACGACGTCGTGCTGATCGACGCGTCGATCCTGTCGCCCCCGGCCGTGTGGGAGGCCAGTGGTCACCTCGCCAACTTCACCGACCCGTTGGTGGATTGCACGAGCTGCAAGCAGCGCTTCCGCGAGGACCACCTCGACGATCCGAACGAGTGCCCGAACTGCCACGCCAAGAACTCGTTCACGGCGGCACGTGCGTTCAACCTGATGTTCAAGACCTACGCCGGCCCGGTCGAAGGCGGCGGGGCCGAGGTCTATCTGCGTCCGGAGACCGCGCAGGGCATGTTCCTCAACTTCGCCAACGTGTTGCAGACCAGCCGGCGCAAGCCGCCATTCGGCATCGCCCAGGTCGGCAAGAGCTTCCGGAACGAGATCACACCCGGCAACTTCATCTTCCGCACCCGCGAGTTCGAGCAGATGGAGATGGAGTTCTTCGTGCCACCGGCCGACGGCCCGAAGTGGTACGAGTTCTGGTGCAACGAGCGGCTCAACTGGTACATCAACCTCGGCATCCCGGCCGAGATGCTGCGCCTGCGCCCGCACGACGCCGACGAGCTGAGCCACTACTCGGCGGGCACCAGCGACGTCGAGTTCCAGTTCCCGTGGGGCTGGGGCGAGCTGGAGGGCATCGCGCAGCGCACCGACTACGACCTCAAGCAGCACGCCGAGCACAGCGGCCAGAAGCTGGAGTACTTCGACCAGGCCACGAACGAGCGCTACGTGCCGTACGTGGTCGAACCGGCTGCGGGCGCGACACGAACGATGGCTGCGTTCCTGCTCGCCGCGTACGACGAGGACGTCGTCAACGACGAACCGCGCACGGTGCTGCGCCTTCACCCCCGGCTCGCGCCGTACAAGGTTGCCGTGCTGCCACTGTCGAAGAAGGAGTCGCTGACACCGTTGGCGCGCAAGATCTTCGCCAGCCTGTCGGATCGCTACATGGTGGACTACGACGAGACGCAGGCCATCGGTCGTCGGTACCGCCGCCAGGACGAAGTCGGCACGCCGCTGTGCGTCACGGTCGACTTCGACTCGCTCGAGGACAACGCAGTCACGATTCGCGAGCGTGACACGACCGAGCAGGTCCGTGTCCCCATCGATTCGCTGCTCACCGAAATCACCAACCGCCTCGGATTCTGACACCAACCGTCTCGTCGCGGCACCCGCGGCTACGTCAGCGGGAGGCGGATCACCAGACGCGCACCGCCCGACGGCGACTGGCCGGCGTCCACGCTGCCGCCCATTGCCTGCACCAGTTCTTTGACGATGGCGAGCCCGAGGCCGCTCGAGCTCTCGTGTCGTGTCGGCTGTGATCGCGCGACGTAGAGACGGTCGAAGACATGCGGACGATCGGCCGGCGGGATCCCCGGCCCGTCGTCGTCGACGGCGAGGATCGCCGCGTTGCCCTCCCGAGTCGTGATCACGGTGACCGTCGTCCGGGCGTACTTCAGTGCGTTCTCGATCAGGTTCGCCACGGCCTGGGCCAGGCGATCGTGGTCTGCCGTCACCGGGATCTGGCCACCGCCGACGTGTTGGATGTGCAGGCTGCGCTCGGTGGCGTCGGGACGAAAGCCGTCGCAGGCGACGTCAGCGAGCGCAGCGAGATCGATGCGCTCGGCGCGGAACGTGAACGCCCGCGACTGCAGCTTGGCCAGGTCGAGCAGGTCGGCCACGAGCCGCTCCAGCCGGCGGGCCTCGCTCTTGATCACGATGGCCGAGCGCTGTGGGTCGGCGGCGCCGTCGCTGATCGCTTCGGCATAGCCCCGGATCGACGTGAGTGGAGTGCGCAGATCGTGAGAGACCGACAGGAGGAACTGCTGCTCCAGCACCCGCGACCGCTGCAGCTCACTGGCCATCGCGTTGACCGACCGCGACAGCTCGGCCAGCTCGTCGGTGTCGCCGGGGGCCGGCTCGGTCAGGCGAGTCGACAGGTCGCCGCGCGCGATCGCGGCAGTGGCCGCGCTGGCTTCGCGGATCGGCTTGCTCAGCCGGCGGCCGATGATGATGGCGACGCCGATGCCGATGGCCAGTGTCGCAAGAGCAGCGAGCAGGAACGTCTGCAGCGAAGCCCGCAACCCTGAATTGGCCTCGTTGGTCAGCACGATCACGATCAGCACACCGCTCGGCAGAGTGGTCGCGTTCGCGGCGAAGACGAGGTTGCCGCGGTTGCCGGAGATGACCTCGCCGCCGCGGAGGCGCACGACATCGAGCATCGCCTCGGTCACCCCGGCCGGGAGTTCGTCACCGCGCACCCGTCCGTTCGGCTGCACGACGACGACGGCCAGGTCATCCACCTCGAGCGCATCCTTGAACAGGTTCAGCCACCGCAGCCGGCGCCTCAGCACAGCCTGGTCGACCACAGCGTTGTCCTCGTTCAGGGTTGTGCCGAGGTTGGCGGTGACATCGACGACCTGGCGGCTCAACTCGCGCTCGGTCAGGTGTCGGGCGCGGAAGTTGCCGACCAGGATCGTGCCGAATCCGGCCAGCAGGAGGGTCGCGATGACCACCGCCGAGATCACGAGTGCGAGCCGCTTCGTCATGGAGATGACGAGCTAACGCGAAGCATGTGAAGGAAGTGTTAGCCGAGCCGGTAGCCGACGCCCCACACCGTCGCCAGTGGGAGTTCCTCGCCGAGCTTCTTGCGCAATTGACGCACGTGCACGTCGACCGTGCGGTCGTCGCCATACCAGTCGATGCCCCACACGCTGTCCAGTAGTTGCTGGCGGGACAGCGCGATGCCCTGGTTCTGCGCAAAGTGGGCGATCAGGTCGAACTCGCGGGTAGCGAGTGCGACGGGCTTGCCCTGGCTGCGCACCTCGCGGCGGGGAAGATCAACCTGGTAGTCATCGCCGACCTCGATCACCGTCTCGCCGGCGGTCGACGCGAGGTGGCCGCGGCGCAGAATCGCCTTCACCCGGGCGACGACCTCACGCGGCGAGAACGGCTTGGTGACGTAGTCGTCGGCGCCAAGCTCGAGACCGAGGATGCGATCGACTTCGCCGTCACGCGCGGTCAGGAACAGGACGGGCATCGGGCTCTTCGAGCGGATACGACGGCACACGTCGAAACCGTCGATGTCCGGCAGTCCGATGTCGAGGATCGCGAGCGCCGGTGCCGGCGAGTTCTGCTCGATCAGATGCAGCCCGCGTTCCCCACTCGGTGCGAGCAGAACGCGGAAGCCGGCCGCACGCAGGTAGGTGTCGAGCAGATCAGCGATGTTCGGATCGTCCTCGATCACGACGAGCGTCTGTTCGGTGGCCACAGCACATCGTTGCACCTCGGACCCGACCGTTGGCGCATCCACTGCGGTACGGTCGACGTTCGCACACAACCGCTCGCTCGCGCATTCCGCGCCGCACCGAATCCAACGAGGTCCCCATGTCCCAGGTCGCCGTCATCGCCAAGATCCCCGCTCAGCCCGGCAAGCGTGATGACCTCGTCAAGGCCCTGCAGGTCGCGCTGACCAACGCCGAAGGCGAAGCCGGCACGCTGACGTACATCCTCCACGAAGACACCGGCAACCCCGATCTGCTCTGGTTCTACGAGGTGTACGCCGACCAGGCGGCGTTCGAGGCCCACGGCACCAGCGAGGGCATGAAGGCCGTCGGCATGGCCGCCCGCGAGTTCGCCGGCGGACGCCCGGAGCTGACCATCCTCAAGCCGCTCGGCGGCAAAGGCCTCTGACCACCAGGCCGATGGTGGTCTGAGTATCGTCGTCGCTCTGATGGCCACGTACCTCGACCGGATCCTCGACCGCCACCGCGCGGTCGCGACCGGGGACCAGCGACCGACCGCGGCGCTCGCCGAGCGAGCGATGACACTGGACGGTGTTCGCCCGTTCGGCGCGTCACTGCGTGAGGCGACGGCACGTGGCGAGTTGGCCGTCATCAGCGAGATCAAGCGGCGTTCGCCGTCGAAGGGCGCGCTCAACACCGACCTCGACCCCGCTGCCATGGCGGCGCTGTACGCAGCGGGAGGCGCAGCAGCGCTCTCGGTGTTGACCGACGTCGAGCACTTCGGTGGTTCGGTGGCCGACCTGCAGGCCGCGCGCGCCGCCATCGAACTGCCCGTGTTGCGCAAGGACTTCACCGTCAGTGCGAACGACGTGTGCGACGCGCGCCTGATGGGCGCCGACTGCGTGCTCCTGATCGCTGCCGCGTTGAGCCCTCACGAACTGCGCGACTTCCACCGCGTCGCTGACGACATCGGCATCGAGGTCCTGGTCGAGATCCACGACGAACGCGAGCTCGACGCTGCGCTCGCTGCCGACGCCCGCATCGTCGGAGTGAACCAACGCGACCTCGTCACGTTTCGGGTCGACCACGAACGAGCGTTGCGGATGGCCGGCGTCATTCCCGGCCCCGTCGTGAAGATCGCCGAGAGCGGTGTCCGCGGTGGCGACGACGCCCGAGCCCTGCACGCGGCGGGCTACGACGCCGTGCTGGTCGGCGAAACGCTCGTCACCGCAGCCGACCCGGCCGAGGTCCTGCGCACGCTGCGCGGTGTGAGCGCCGGGGAATGAGCCGCTGATCATCGAGTCGATCGCAGTACCGTTGGTCGCGACATGTTCGTGAAGATCTGTGGCATCACCAACGAGGACGACGCGCTGTTCGCAGTCGCAATGGGTGCCGACGCGGTCGGTTTCGTGTTCGCCCCGTCCACTCGCCAGATCGCCCCGCAGCAGGTGTTCGACATCACGCGCCGGCTGCCACCCGAGATCTTGACCGTGGGCGTGTTCCGTGACGAAGCGCCGAGCCGGGTCATCGACATCGTCAACCGCTCTGGAGTTCGCGCCGCGCAGTTGCACGGTCACGAGTCGCCCGGCGACGTCCAGCTCGTCGCCGCACAGGTCCGGTGGGTCATCAAGGGCTTCGTCGCGGGCAGCCCCGACGCCCGCCGGGCCGACGAGTTCGGGACCGACATGATCCTGGTCGACGCGACCACGCCCGGCTCGGGCACGATGTTCGACTGGTCGCTCGCAGCCGAGGTCCCCGACGGTCCGAAGCTGATCCTGGCCGGCGGGCTGACGCCCGACAACGTCGCGGCCGCCGTGCACCAGGTGCAGCCGTGGGGCGTGGACGTGTCCACCGGTGTCGAGAAGTCGCCGGGCAAGAAGGACGCGCTGAAGGTGAAAGCTTTCATAGAACGTGCACGTCAGGCCGCACCCGTGCAGTATGTGGGTCCCGACGAGATGCCCTACGACTGGGCGGACGACGAATAGCTCCCAGCGTTGCTGGCGAAAGGACTCAGAGTGTCGATCATGGCCGATCCCTCAGCAGAGGGTCGCTTCGGTGAGTTCGGTGGACGGTTCGTACCCGAGACGTTGGTCCCGGCGTGCATGGAGCTGGAGGCCGCGTTCCGCGATGCCTGGGCCGATCCGTCGTTCCGTGACGAGCTCGATCAGCTGCTGCGAGATTACGCCGGCCGGCCGAGCATCATCACCGAGTGCCACAACCTCGGTGAACGGCTCGGCCTGCGCCTCCTCCTGAAGCGCGAGGACCTCAATCACACCGGCTCGCACAAGATCAACAACGTCCTCGGCCAGGCACTGCTCGCCAAGCGGATGGGCAAGACCCGCCTGGTTGCAGAGACCGGTGCCGGCCAACACGGTGTGGCCAGCGCGACCGCGGCGGCGTTGCTCGGCATGTCGTGCAAGGTCTACATGGGCGCAGACGACGTCGAGCGCCCAGGGCTGAACGTCTTCCGCGTGCAGCTGCTCGGATCCGAGGTCGAAGCCGTGCACAGTGGAAGCCGCACGTTGTAGGACGCGGTCAACGAGGCCATGCGCGACTGGGTCGCCAACGTCGCCGAGAGCCATTACTGCCTCGGTTCGGTGATGGGTCCGCACCCGTACCCGTGGATGGTCCGCGAGTTCCACCGGGTTGTCGGCGTCGAAGCGCTGGCCCAGTGCGCGCAGCTGCTCGACGGTGGCGTGCCCGACGCAGTCGTCGCGTGCGTCGGTGGTGGTTCGAATGCGATCGGCATCTTCAGCGGCTTCGTCGATACGACGGCGCGACTGATCGGCGTCGAACCTGCTGGGGGAGCGGCCGTGGGTCGTGGTGTGCCGGGCGTGGTTCACGGCATGCGCAGCTATCTGATGCAGGACGAGTACGGCCAGGTCCAAGAAGCGCAGTCGATCTCGGCCGGCCTCGACTATCCCGGCGTCGGTCCCGAGCATTCGTATCTTGCGTCCATCGGTCGGGCCGAGTACCCGAGCGTCACCGACGCCGAAGTGATCGACGCGTTCCAGGCTCTGGCCCGCAGCGAGGGTATCATTCCTGCGCTCGAATGTGCCCACGCACTGGCGTGGATCATCCGCGAGGCACCCTCGCTTCAGGGCAATGTCGTGCTGATGAACCTGTCCGGCCGTGGCGACAAGGACGTGAACCAGATGATGGAGATCCTCGGCCCATGAACATCGGCCCGATGGAGACCGAGTTCCGCACCAAGCGTGCAGGCGGTCGCAAGCTGCTCGTGCCGTACGTGACCGGCGGTCTCAACGGCTGGCAGGACGCGATCCGCGAGGCTGCCAAGAACGGCGCCGACGCGATCGAGATCGGGCTGCCGTTCTCCGATCCGGTGATGGACGGGCCGGTGATCCAGGAGGCGTCGCAGCGCGCGCTCGATGCCGGCATCAACATGAACATCATCTTCGAGCAGACACGCGACCTCGACGTCGACATCCCGCTGGCGGTGATGTGTTACTACAACACGATTCACCACACTGGCCATCGCCGCTTCGCCCACTTGCTGCAGACGGCGGGCATCGTGGCCGCGATCGTTCCCGACCTGCCGCTGGAGGAGAGTGGTCCATGGTGTGAGAGCGCCGACTTCGTCGGCATCGAGACGGTGATGCTGGCCGCGCCGACCGCGCCCGACGAACGGCTGCCGCGCATCGCGGCACGCGCCCGCGGCTTCGTCTATTCGGTCGGTCTTCTCGGGGTCACCGGCGAGCGTCAAACGCTGGCCGCATCGGCCACACAGCTCGCCGGCCGATTGAAGGCGATCACCGATGTGCCGATCCTGGTCGGCGTCGGCGTGTCCAACGCGGCACAGGCCCGTGAAGCCGTCGCGATCGCGGACGGCGTGATCCAGGGAGCCAGTGTGGTGCGGCGGTTGATGGACGACGGTCCGTCCGCGGTGGGTGACTACATCGCCGAAGTGCGCGCCGCGATCACGCTCTAGCATCCGCGTCGCGGCCACGCGATCGCGGTAGAAGAGGCGCATGACGACGCCGAGCACCACGCCGCATTGCGATCTCTGCGAAGCCGCGCGGTTGACGCGCTGGTACTACGAGGACGAGATCTGCTGGATCGCCGAGTGCGAGTTCTGCAGCGTGCCGATGGTCGTGTGGAAACGGCACGACAACTCGCCGTCGGAGGAGACGAAGGCATATCTCCATGCCCGGTTGGACACCGTGGTGAGGGAGCACTGCTCGTTCGTCCATTGGGTGGACGACAACATGCGCAACATCCCCGACCACTACCACGCCCACGCTCGACCTCGTGGGGGTTCAGCTGCCTTTGGTCTCAAGCCCTGACGGCGAGACCCGGGAGAAGATTGAATTTTTTCACATTGTTGACTGTCTGGCGGTTGACAGTGGGTTCAGCAAGGACGGACGATGATGCCACGCATTGTGGTGATCCTTTCACGGAAGAGGTGTTCTCGAACGGTTGTCAGACTCAGCAAGGGCGGACGATGATGCCACGCATGGTGATATTCCTTTCAGTGGGGTGGAGGGCACTCAGAGTGATCAGTGATCAGCAGGGGCGAACGATGATTCCGCGCATTTGAATTCCTCCCCTCGGCAGTAGTGGACGTAGTGCCTCGTCAGGTCCGGTCTTTCTAACAGAGATAGTACGGCGGTGCAAGGATTGGAGCGACGAAAGATTCGACGAACATCAGCCACTCTCTGTCGATCGACCACGCAGTGTGTCCGTTGCTGTCGAAACCTAGAGGTCATCCAGATCAGGCTGCCAGACGCAAACGAGCCGTGAGTAGTCTGGATGCATGCTCACTCCGGGTGATAATGCACCAACAGTGCCGTTGGTCGATCAGAGCGGCGACGCGTTCGATTGGCAGGCGCTGCGGGGCCACAGAACGCTGCTGTTCTTCTATCCGAAGGCGTCTACTCCGGGCTGCACACAGCAGGCCTGCGGGTTACGCGATGTCGCCGATCACGTCGGCGACACGCGCATCGTCGGCGTCAGCCCGGACAAGCCGTCGGCACAGAAGAAGTTCGACGACAAGTACTCGCTCGGATACCCACTCCTCGCCGACACGGAACACGCCCTGTCCGAGGCTTACGGCGTGTGGAAGGAGAAGTCGATGTACGGTCGCCAGTACATGGGCATCGAGCGGTCGGCGTTCCTCATCGCTCCCAACGGCACGATCGAGCAGGCCTGGTACAAGATCAGCCCGAAGGACACGCCGCTCAAGTTGCTCGCGGCGCTCGGCCAGTGACCATGCTGCCGCGTCCCGAAGACGTCATCGCCCATCGGCCGCCGTTCCTGTTCGTCGACGAGATCGTAGCGCTCGAGCCGGGTGTCAGCGCAACCGGCCGATGGACGCTCACCGGCGACGAGTGGTTCTTCGGTGGTCATTTCCCCGGTCGACCGACGCTGCCCGGGGTGTTGATGTGCGAGGCGATTGCCCAGATCGGAGCGATCGCACTGCTCACCGATCCCCGATTTGCTGGGAAGCTTCCACTGTTCGGCGGCCTCGATGGGGCTCGCTTCCGTCGCCAAGTCGTGCCCGGCGACTCGCTGGAGCTCACCGTTCAACTCGGTCGAATGTCAGCTCGCGCCGGTAAGGGCGCGGGCACAGCGATGCTCGGCGACAAGGTCGCCTGCGAATGCGAGCTGATGTTCGTACTCGTCGACGCCTGACTGTTCGCGCGGTCACGTCGCGTCCGCTGTGCATCGCCGACAGGGCGAGATCGCGCCCCTGGTGGAGCGACACGTCGTAGCAGTTCAGCCCGGCGAGATGATGACGGACCCGTTGTGGCCGCCGAAGCCGAAGTTGTTGGAGATCGTCGGGCCGGGTTCCCAGTCGCGTGGTTCGCCGAGCACGACGTCGACGTGCATGTCGTCGCCGAGCACCTTCGTGCCCGCCGTGGGCGGGATCTGGCGGTGCTGGAACGAGAGCAGCACGGCCGCCGCCTCCAACGCTCCGGCTGCTCCCAGGGGGTGACCGGTGACGCCCTTGATGCTCGTCATCGGCGGACTGTCCGGACCGAACAGTGACGCAACGGCTTCCGCCTCTGCAGCGTCGTTGAGCGGGGTCGAGGTGCCGTGGGCGTTGATCTGCTTGATGTCTGCCGGTTGCAGTTCGGCGTCGTCGAGCGCGAGCTGCATGCAGTGGATCGCACCCGCGCCGCCGGGTGACGGCGCGGTGATGTGATGCGCGTCTGCGGTGCTGGCGGCACCGAGGATCTCGCCGTAGATGGTGGCACCGCGAGCCTCAGCCACATCCCACGCTTCGAGGATGAACGTGGCTGCGCCCTCGCCCATGACGAAGCCGTCGCGCTCGGCATCGAACGGCCGGCTCTGACCGCTGGTGGACAGCGCGGTCATGTTGTTGAACCCGCCGAGTGATGTCGGTGTGGCGGCCGCTTCAGCACCGCCTGTAACCATCGCGTCGCAGCGGCCCCAGGCGATCAGCCGCGCCGCGTACCCGATGGCATGGGTCGCTGCCGCGCAGGCAGTGCAGATCGTCTCGTTCGGACCCTGCAGCCCGAACCGCATCGAGATGGCTGCGCCAGACGCGTTGCCCATCATCATCGGGACCAGGAAGGGCGAGACGCGCCGCTCGCCCTTGTCGAGCCGGATCTGGATCTGCTCCTCGAGCGTTCGCAGCCCACCGATGCCGGTGCCGTAGATGATGCCGAACCGGCGCGACTCCACGTCGGGACGACCGGCGTGTTCGAATGCCTCGATGGCTGACGCCATGGCGAACTGCTCGACGGCGTCGGCGCGCCGTGAGTCCTTGGGGCTGTCGTAGTACGGCGATGGATCCCAGTCGGCGAACGTGATCGACTTGGTGCCGGTGATGGCAGGGCCGAGCAGGCCCTGCCAGAACGCGGCCCGACCGATGCCGCACGGCGCCACCACACCGAACCCGGTGATGGCGACGCGGCGGCCGCGGCCCTGCATCAGAGCTTGCCGACGACCAGGTCGTACGCCTGACCGACGGTCTCGATGCCTTCGAGTTCCTCTTCGGGAACTTCGACGCCGAACTCTTCTTCGAGCGCCATCACCAACTCGACGAGATCGAGGCTGTCGGCGTCGAGATCGTCTGCGAACTTCGCTTCCGGCGTGACCTGCTCGGCGGACACCGACAACACGTCGACGGCGCACTTCTTGAATCGCTCGAAATTGTCACTCACTGGTCTTCTCCATTGGGTTGTTGGGGCTGGTTGGCAGGGTAGGGGCGCTAGTGGCCCATGCCCAAGCCGCCATCGACGGGAATCACCGCGCCGGTGATGTAGGCGGCGTCTTCGGATGCGAGGAAGGCCACGACACCCGCGACCTCGTCGGGCGTCGCCATTCTCGCAAGGGGTACCGCAGCGGTCAGCTCGGCGAGTCGCTTCTCGCCGAGCGCGGCCGTCATGTCGGTGGCAACCGGGCCTGGCGCAACGACGTTGACGGTGATGCCGCGCGAGCCGAGTTCGCGAGCGAGTGAGCGGGCCAGGCCGACGAGGCCGGCCTTGCTGGCTGCGTAGTTGGCCTGGCCGGCCGAGCCGAGCAGGCCGACCACGGACGACATGAAGATCATCCGTCCGGCGCGAGCGCGGAGCATGCCCTGTGCGGCCCGCTTGGCGACGCGGTACGCAGCAGTCAGGTTGGCGTCGACAACGGAGGCGAAGGACTCCTCCTTCATCCGCAGCAGGAGCCCGTCGTCGGTCATACCCGCATTGGACACGAGCACCTGCACGGGCCCGAACGTCTCCTCCGCGAACGTGAACGCCGCGTCGACGTCGGTCATCGAGGTGACGTCGCACTTCACGCTGGCGAAGTCGCCGGGCGGCGCAGAGCTGTTGTACGTGACGACGACCTTGTCCCCGAGCGCGGCGAAGCGCTGCGCGCAGGCCAGACCGATGCCACGCGACCCGCCTGTGACGAGAACCGTGCGGCTCACGGCGCGTCGCCTCCCCAGCGGATGAGCGCGCTCGCCGCGGTCATCCCGGCACCGAAGCCGACGAGCAGGATCAGATCGCCCTGCTTGACGCGACCGTGGTCGAGGGCGTCGTTGAGCGCGAGCGGGATCGAGGCCGACGACGTGTTGCCGGTGTAGTGCAGCACCGTGGCGGCCTTCTCCATCGGGATCCCGAGGCGTTGGCACGCGGCTTCGATGATGCGGATGTTCGCCTGGTGAGGTACGACGAGCGCGATGTCGTCGGCAGTCACGCCGGCATGGGTCAGCGACTTCGTGGCCGAGTCGACCATGATGCGCACCGCACGGCGGAAGACCTCCTTGCCTTCCATCTGGATGAACCCGCCGATGTCGCTGAACAAGAAGCGCTCGGCACTCCCGTCGGCATCGAGGTCCCAGCCGAGCAGCTGACCCGGCCCGTCGACGACTTCCAGGACGGCCGCACCGGACCCATCGGCGAAGAGGATCGCGGTGTTGCGGTCCGTCCAGTCCGTGATGCGGGCCAGGGTGTCGGTGCCGATGACGAGGATCTTCTTCGCGCCCATGGCGATCATGCCGTGCCCGGCGACGAGGCCGTAGACGAACCCGGAGCACGCCGCGTTGATGTCGAACGCGCCGCAGCGCAGGCCGAGCTCGTTCTGGACGGCAGCAGACGACGCAGGCACCGCACGATCGGGCGTCGTGGTGGCGAGGACGAGCCCGCCGATCTCCAGTGGGTCGACGCCGGACATCTCCAGCGCCTTGCGTCCGGCCTCGATCGACAGGCCGACGGTGGTGCCACCGACGTGACGCTCGCGGATGCCCGTGCGCTCGACGATCCACTGGTCATTGGTGTCGAACATCTGCTCCAGATCGGCGTTGGTCAGGATCTTGGGGGGCAGTGCTGAGCCCCAACCGGTGATGACAGCGCCGCGGACGCCATCGGGGATCTTGGGCATGTCAGACCGTCCTCAGCCAAGCAATGGGTTGACGCAATGTGATTCGTTCGCCGTGGACGGCGATGTAGCTCTGCAGGATCCCGGAGAAGGGCGAGCGCACCTCGGTCTCGCCGACGTGGCCGAGGACGGTGCCGACCGTGATCGATGCTCCGTCGGCGATGTCGGCCAGCGGTGTGAACAGACCGGCTGCCGGGCTGACCACGAGGCGCTCTGAGGCGAAGAGGTGTTCGCCTTCGAGCTGCGCGGCACCACGGGGCGCGCTGGTGTCGACCCACTCGAGCAGCTTGTCGAGATCCTCCGGCGTGGACACCGAGATCGTGCGCGCGGACTCCACCGTGCGTTTGGCCATGCCGGTGAGCACGCCGCCGGGACCGAGCTCGGCAAAGCCCGTCACGCCGAGATCGGCGAGGGTCAGCAGGCAGTGCTTCCACCGCACCGGGCTGCTGAGTTGGGCCGACAGCAGGCTCGACCAGACCTGCCCGGTGTCGTGGGCGAGGGCGTCCACGTTGGACACCACAGGTACCTCGGTGTCGCGCGGGCTGGCCATGGCGATGGCCTTGCGCAGCCGATCGCGCGCCGCAACCATGAACGGTGTGTGGAACGCGCCGCTGACCTGCAACGGCATCACCTTCTTCGCGCCGAGTTCCTTGGCGACGATCGTGGCCGCCGCCACACCGTCGGCCGAGCCGGCGATGACGACCTGACCGGGAGCGTTGAAGTTGGCGACCCAGACATCGCTGTCGGCGCGGCGACAGGCGATCTCGACGGTCTCGTCGTCCAGACCGAGGACCGCGGCCATCGTTCCCGGGTTGTCGAGACCGGCCTGATGCATCGCGTCGGCGCGTTCGCAGACCAGTTGCACGCCGTCGTCGAAGCTGAGCGCGCCACTGGCAGTGAGCGCTGTGTACTCGCCGAGGCTGTGGCCGGCGCAGTAGCTCGGCTCGATGCCGAGGCGCTCGACGGCGTCGAGCACCATCAGGCTGGACACGAATGTCGTCAGCTGGGCGTTGCGAGTGTCGCGGAGTTCGTCGGCGTCGGCGTCGAGCAACAGCCGGGCGACATCGCGCTCGGCGTACGTCGACGCTTCTTCGACGAGCTCCCAACTTTCGTGATCTGCCCATGGGCGACCCATGCCCGACCGTTGTGATCCCTGGCCGGGAAAGGTGAAGGCAAGCATGGTCTGGTGTTCGGTCTCCTCGTGCGGGAATTCCCCCTGCGCGAGAGGCTAGACCTTCCCGAGACCGCGATGTGTTACTACCCGGCCAGGACGAAGTCGACGTGGCTATGCTGACCCCGCTACTTGCCCGAGTGGCGGAATGGCAGACGCGGAGGACTCAAAATCCTTTGTTCGAGAGGACGTGTGGGTTCGAGTCCCACCTCGGGCACTGCAGCGAAACCGGTGATCAGCTGAGCGTGGTGGCGTCGGCGATGTACGAGCCGGTCCGCGGCTGAGTGTTGATGGTGCACGCCAGTCGGCCCTTGCGGGTGCCGTCGACCAAGAACCCCAGCGACGCTCCGTCGGCGATCGCCTGCTGCACGCCGGCGTCGGCGCTTGCGGCCACGTCGTTGCGGCAGATCCGTGCGATCTCGGCGTCGTTGGACGGGTCGTCCCCGATCACCGTGTTGGCTGTGCCGACTGCATAGACCTCGACGCGATGCGTCGAAGCGCATGACACCACCTGCACGTCGGCGAGCTCGTGTCCTTCTGCGGCAGCGATGCAGTCGCCGACGTCGAGGCTGGTCAGAGTCTTGCTCGCGTCGCTCGGGCCGGAGTTCAGGCGGTCCTTCAAGAACACGGCGACGCCGAGGATGGTGACGATCGCAAACAGTGCGACGCTGCGTCCGCTGAAGCCACGGGGTTTGCCGGCCGATCGCTGGGGCAGTGGCCGGCGCAGACCGGGGATGTGCGGCTCGGGGATGTTCGATTCTGAGAGGTCCGATGGAGGCGACGGCTGACCGGCAGCCGAATTCGACCCGGCGCCGTCCTCGTCGCTCACAGCGTGATCTCGTCCACCGGCAGCGGCAGGCGGATTCTCCAGTTGGGTTGGTCGATGGTGCCCGGGTGGTTGGGCCGCTCGGTGGCCGCACACAGGTCGTCGGTCGTCATCAGCCGCAGGCGCGCAGGCGAGTCGAGCAACGCGCGGTTCGCCGCAGCGATGACGTCGGCGACGGTGTCGCCGGCGGCGACGGCGCGCAGCCGATCCGCTTGCTCCGGTTCGCCGTCGGTGCCGGACCAGACGGCAGCGATCGTCGGCAGGTCGTGGGTGGTCACCGTGGCGAGCGAGTTCTCCGGCCATGTCGCCGGCGGATGCTCTTCGAACCACAGCACCTTCGTGCCGGCGATGTTCGAAGCGACGAGCGCCTCTCGGACCCGCGGCTCGACGGTGCCGAGGTCCTCGCCGACCACGTACGCGCCGGCCCGGACCGCCTCGAGCCGCAACAGGGCGAGCAGCTCCTCGGCCGGGAACGTGACGTACGCTCCGTCTCGCGGCGAGCCGCCGGCGGGGATCCAGAACTGCCGGAAGAGACCCATCACGTGGTCCATGCGGAGGCCGTTCACACCGCGGAGCACGCTGCGAATGGTCTGGATGAACGGCTCGTAGTGGGCATTTCGCAACTGCCACGGGATGAACGGCGCAATACCCCATTCCTGTCCGGCCTCGTTGAAGGGATCGGGCGGCGCACCGACGCGCATGTCCAGCGCCAGCGAGTCCTGGAACTCCCACCCGTCGGCACCGTTTGGCGCGAACCCGACGGCGAGGTCGCCGATGAGGTCCACCCCCGTTGCCGCCGCACCGGCGAGCTGATCGCCGAGCAGCGTCTGGATCCATTGGTGGAACGAAGCCCGGTTGGCCAGGTTCCGATCGTCGCGCAGGACCGCGGCGAACACCTCGCGGTCGTAACGGCGCAGGTGATCGGGCCACGATCTCCACAGCGGGCCGTGGATGTCGCAGACCGCGTTCCAGATCGCGATCGAGTCGGGGATCGGCGGTGGGTCGGTCAGCGACGCGAAGCGCTGCTCCAGCGCCGCGCGCTTGGCCGCCCAGGTCACGTCACGGTCGATCAGTGCGTCCGGCCGGCAGCGCAGCGCCGCTGGCGGCGGACCGTCCATCGCCAGCAGCAGCGGGTTCCAGGCCCTTCGGCTGCTGGGGTAGTAGGGGCTGTCCTCCTGCGGCAGCGACGGTGCCGGCTGGTGCAGCGGGCTGATCAGGGCCGCGCCGCCCCCCGCCGTCGCGACGGACGTCAGCAGCGTGGTGAGGTCGCGGAGGTCGCCGCAACCCCACGAGTCGGTGCTCCACAGCGCGTAGGTCTGCACGGCGACACCCCACGCCCGTGGGAGCTGGTGGCAGACCGGCGGATGCACGACGACGCGCGTCGACGGCCAGCTGTCGAGCGGGTGGAGGTCGTGGTAGCCGGGCGGCAGGTCGGGGGGCAGCGCGTGCACCTCACCGAGGTCGGTTCCGTCTTCCAACACCAGCCGGCACGGGTTCCACAACGGCTCGCTCCGTCCGGCCGGCACGAACCACATCGGCGGTCCGTCGATGGGAGTGCCCATGGCGTCGCGCAGCCGTGCACGAGTCTCATCCGACGTCGGATGCCAGGTGCCATCGACGTCGAAGTATCCAGCGGTGATGCCCCAGGCGTCGTCGGTCTCCGTCACGCTCCAAGTCTGGCCTACGCCTGCGCGTGTCGCCTCGCCCAACTCCGCGCGTCTGAGCGCGCCCGCCGATGAGCCTCACGCACCCCTGCACCCAGAAACCCGGTCGTCCCGTCGCTCGCGGTTCTGGGCGCTGTCGCGGTGCAGGCTCACCGCCGGCGGCACCCGGCTGCTCGCAGCACCCAGAAGCCCGGTCGCGCGTGACGCCCCCGGTTCCGGGTGTGCCCGCCGAGGACCCTCACGTGTTTCAGCAACCGCAACCAGCCCGACCCGACACATCGTGACGTGGAGATTCCTAGACTCGCGCCCGTGGCGAACTGGTTGGTCGAACGACGATTGAAACAAGCGAGCGAGCGGTTGAAGCGGTTGCGCGAGGATCTGCGCGTCATCGACGAGCAGCTCGAACAGCTGGCCGACGAAGCCGACGACATGGGAATCCGGTCGCTCGTCTCGGAGACGCCTGGCGCGTCCTACGAGTACCATCGCTCGCAGGCCCACGCAGACGCGATGGCCAAGCATCGCGCTCATGTCGTGGCGTCCATCGCGGAACTCGAACAGCGCCAGGATCTACTGCTCGACCGTATGGTGGGGTGATTGGCCGGGCAACCGGCCGCAATCGAAAGGACCCGTTCGTGACCATCCGTGTGGTGATCGCCGAAGATGAAGCCATCATCCGGCTCGACCTGAAGGAGACCCTGGAAGAAGAGGGTTACGACGTCGTGGGCGAGACCGGTCGTGGTGACAAGGCAGTCGATCTCGTGCGCGAGTTGAAGCCCGATCTGGCGATCCTCGACATCAAGATGCCTGGCATGGACGGCCTCGAGGCTGCGGCGGTCATCAACGCCGAGCGGCTCTGTGGGGTGCTGATCCTCACCGCGTTCAGCCAGCGTGAGATCATCGAGCAGGCCCGCGATTCCGGCGCACTGGCGTACCTGGTCAAGCCCTACCAGAAGAGCGATCTGATTCCTGCGATCGAGGTCGCGATCGGCCGCTTCCGCGAGCTGCAGTCCCTGAGCGGCGAAGTCGACGCGCTCGGCGAGCAGTTGGAGGCTCGCAAGATCATCGATCGCGCCAAGGGCATCCTCAGTGACGAGTGCGGTATGAAGGAGCAGGAGGCGTTCACGTTCCTGCAGCGCACGGCGATGAGCGAGCGCGGTCGCATGCGCGATGTCGCCGAACGTGTCATCGCCGGAACGCTCCGCCCCGACACGCAGCGCTAGGACTCACGATGAAGTTGATGGTGCTCGACGGCAACTCGCTGACCTACCGCGCCTTCTTCGCGCTCCCCACCGACATGGCCACGGCCAGCGGGCAGGTCACCAACGCCGTGTTCGGCTTCACGTCGATGTTCATCTACCTCGTCAAAGAGCACAAGCCGGATGCGATGCTGGTCACGTTCGACCGGCCGGAGCCGACGTTTCGTCACTTCGCCAACCCGGAGTACAAGGCCACCCGAGACGCCGCGCCCGACATCCTTCGCCAGCAGATGGGACTCGTCCGCGAGGTGCTGAACGCGCTGCACGTGACCTCGATCGACCTCGTCGGTTTCGAAGCCGACGACCTGATCGGCACGATCGCTCGCATGGCGAAAGAGCGCGGCGACGAGGTCATCATCGTCACCGGCGACCGTGACGCCTACCAACTCGTCAGCGACCCTCTCGTCAGGGTGTTGTACAACAAGCGCGGCGTCAGCGACTACGCCCTGTACGACGAGGCCGGCATCATCGAGCGCACCGGTGTCACGCCTGCGCAATACCCCGAGTACGCCGCGCTGCGCGGCGACAACAGCGACAACCTTCCGGGCATCCCGGGTGTCGGTGAGAAGACTGCGGCCAAGTTGATCCAGACCTACGGCGGCCTCGACGGCATCTTCGCCAACGTCGACGCGCAGACGCCGAAGCTGAAGGCGTCGCTGATCGAGAACGAGGCCCGCGCCCGCCAGAATCACGAGTTGATGGTCGTCAACTGCGACGCGCCGATCGAGGTCGACTTCGACAACCTCGGCATCACGCCCGACCAGGCCGAAGTGCAGCGGCTCTTCGACTTCCTGGAGTTCCGGACGTTGCAGGACCGGCTCAACGAAGCCCTCGCCGGCATCGGTGTCGCCAGTGCCGGACCGTCTCGCAGCGCAGAGGTGCTGGAGGCCGAGGTCACCGTCAGCCCGTCCGTCGCCGACAGCGTGGCCACGATCCAGTCGCTGGCGCGGCTGGACATCGCGCCGCAGTGGGCGGGGGAGCCGGGTCGATCCGCGCTCACGGGCATCGCCGTCGTCACCGACGCCTCAGCCGCGGAATCGATGTGGATTCCCGCCGAGCACATCGACGACGCGGCGTTCGCCGAGGCGCTCATTGCGCACGATGCGATCCGCGGTCACAACGTGAAGGCGCTGATGCGCTGGCTGCTCGCCCGCGACCACGACCTGCGTGGCCTGGTGCTGGACACGGCCATCGCCGCGTACCTGATCGATCCGGCCGAGTCGCGCTACGCGATCAGCGACCTGCTCGAGAAGTACACGCCGTTCCAGTTCCCGCCGGACGAGCCGCAGGCCAAGGGTCAGCTCGACTTCGGTGAGGACAGCATCGACGATGCCCGGCGCGCCGGGAGAGAGGCCCTCGCCGTGTCGCGGCTGGCCGACGCGTTGGAGGCGTCGCTCGACAAGCAGGGCATGGCCGACCTGTACGCCACGATCGAGAACCCGCTCGTGCGCATTCTCGCCAAGATGGAACACGTCGGTATCGCGGTGGACTCGGTCGGCCTGCGCGAGCTGAGCGCCAAGTTGTCCGCCGACGTCAGCCGGCTCGGCAAGGTGCTGCAAGACGTCGTCGGTCGCCCGTTCAACCTCAACTCGCCGGTGCAGCTGCGCGAGATCCTCTACACCGAGCGAGGTCTGGCCCCGGCCAAGAAGACGAAGACCGGCTACTCCACCGACGCTGCGTCGCTCGAGCGGCTGCGCGACGAATGGCCCGAATTCATCGATCCGTTGTTGCAGTATCGCGAGGTCGAGAAGCTGCGCAGCACGTATGGCGAAGGGCTGCTGAGCGAAGTGGCCGAGGACGGCCGCATCCACGCAACGTTCAACCAGACCGTCGCCCGCACCGGCCGGCTGAGCAGCGATCGGCCGAACCTGCACAACATCCCGGTGCGCTCTGACGAGGGCCGCCAGTTCCGGCAGTCGTTCGTGCCCGGCCCGGGCTGCACGCTGCTCGTGGCCGACTACAACCAGATCGAGTTGCGCTGCATCGCCCACCTCGCCGCCGACCCGGGCTTGATCGAGGCGTTCGCGACCGGTCAGGACATCCACAATGCGACCGCGTCCCGGGTGTTCAACGTCGCCCCGGCCGACGTCAATTTGGACCAGCGATCGAAGGCCAAGATGGTGTCGTACGGCCTCGCCTACGGCATGGAATCGTACGGGCTCGGCCAGCGGTTGGGCATCCCCACCGACGAAGCGGCCGTGATCCTCGACGCGTACTTCGCCGCGTTCCCGAAGGTTCGTGCCTACATGGACGCAACGGTGAAGGAAGCACGCATGCGCGGCTACACCGAGACGCTGTTCGGTCGCCGCCGGCCGATCCCCGAACTGTCCAACTCCAACTTCCGCATCCGCCAGGCGGGCGAGCGCCAGGCGATGAACGCGGGCATCCAGGGTCTGGCCGCCGACATCTTCAAAGTTGCGCTCGTTCGCGTCGACCAGGCTCTCGAAGCGGGCGGCCACGACAGCCGGGTGATCCTGCAGGTCCACGACGAAGTGCTCGTCGAGGTCCCCGAGGCCGAGCGCGAGGTCGTCGGTCCGCTGATCGTCGACATCATGCGCAACGCGGCGCAACTCGACGTGCCGCTCGAGGTCAACGTCTCGTGGGGGAGCACCTGGGCCGCCGCCAAGTCATGAGCGAGCGAATCACGAGCGACGGGCGGGCGCTCTCGGGCGCACCACGCAGGCCGTGGATTGTCCACACGACCGGATGGTGCAGGAGTGAGTGATCACTGGTTCGAACCGATAGCGGACCACCTCGGGTCGGCGTATTTGCGCTACTCGTTCACGAAAGGGACGGTGCAGGAGGTCGATCATCTCGTCGCTGCACTCCAGTTGCCAGACGGCGCACGCGTCCTCGATGTCGGCTGCGGCCCCGGTCGCCACGCCCACGAGTTGGCCCGCCGCGGCTTCACCGTCCACGGCATCGACATCAGCCAAACGTTCGTCGACTTGGCCATCGAACACGCCCCTCCGGGCGCGACCTTCGAACGCGGCGATGCCCGCGCACTGGCCTTCGACCGCGAGTTCGACGCAGTGGTGTGCCTGTGTCAAGGTGCATTCGGGTTGATGACGGCGAACGGCGACGACGCCGTGGTGCTCGCCAACATCGCTCGTGCGCTGCGGTCGGGCGGCCGGCTCGCGCTCAGCGCGTTCAACGCCTACTTCGCGGTCAAGTACCACGAGAACGCCACGTTCGACGCCGCCACTGGGGTGAGCCACGAGCGCACCGAGGTCAAGAACCCGGCCGGCGCCACGGCCGAGGTCGATCTCTGGACCGGCTGCTACACGCCGCGCGAATTGCGTCTGCTCGCTGCTGTCCACGGACTGCGCGTCGATTCGATCAGCAGCGTCGAGCCAGGCCGCTACGGCACCGATCCGCCGACCACGGAGTCGCCCGAGTTCCTGCTCCTGGCGACGCTGACCGGCGGGCCGGTCGACGCTGCGTTGGCCGGTGGGTGAAGTTCGGGGTCCACGCACCTCCCGTGTGACGAATGCGCAGCGTGCTGGTAGCATCGCAAAGCGCATCGCCTGCCTCGGCGGCGGCGCGCATCCCATCCATCTCTGAAAGCGATTTCCCTTTTGTCCGATACCTCGACCTCCTCTTCCACTGCCTTTGGCACCTTCGACGAAGAGGGCAACTACACCCCCCGCCAAGTCGTGTCCGACGATCTGGGCATGTCCTTCGCTGACGCGATCGCTGGAACGCTCGTCGAAGTCGAAGACGGTCAGCTCGTGCACGGCACCGTGGTCAAGATCGACCGCGACGAAGTCCTGCTCGACATCGGCTACAAGTCGGAGGGCGTGATCCTCGCTCGCGAGCTCAGCATCCGCAACGATGTCAACCCGAGCGACATCGTCAAGCTCGGTGAGAAGGTCGAAGCACTGGTCCTGCAGAAAGAGGACAAAGAGGGTCGGCTCCTGTTGTCCAAGAAGCGTGCGCAGTACGAGCGGGCGTGGGGCAACATCGAGAAGTTGAAGGAAGCCGATGGCATGGTCGAAGGCCTGGTGATCGAGGTCGTCAAAGGTGGCCTCATCGTCGACATCGGTTTGCGCGGCTTCCTGCCCGCGTCGCTGGTCGAGCTGCGTCGCGTCCGCGACCTGCAGCCCTACGTCGGCAAGATGGTCCAAGCCAAGATCATCGAGCTGGACAAGAATCGCAACAACGTCGTGCTCAGCCGTCGCGCCTACCTGGAAGAGACGCAGAAGGAAGCTCGCGACGAGTTCCTCACCAACCTCAAGCCGGGCGAAGTGCGCAGTGGTGTCGTCAGCAGCGTCGTCAGCTTCGGCGCCTTCGTCGACCTCGGCGGCATGGACGGACTCATCCACGTCAGCGAGCTGTCGTGGAAGCACGTCGATCACCCGGGTGCCGTCGTCGCCGTCGGCGATCCGGTCACGGTGCAGGTCCTCGACGTCGACTTCGACCGCGAGCGCATCAGCCTGTCGCTGAAGGCCACCCAGCAGGATCCGTGGCAGGAGTTCGCCTCCAGCCACGAGGTCGGCCAGTTGGTCTACGGTCGGGTCACCAAGCTCGTGCCGTTCGG
>JANNZY010000082.1:0-13507 GCA_031410915.1 Actinomycetes bacterium | reverse complement strand
GCCTGCGGTATCTCGAGCACTACGAGTTCCGACTGGTGCGCGAGGCGCTGGCCGAGCGCGAGGTGCTGTTGCGGGCCGCGCCCCACATCGTCTGGCCGTTGACGTTCGTGCTCCCGCACGACGACAGCATGCGGCCGGCCTGGATGATTCGCGCCGGCCTGTTTCTCTATGACCATCTGGCGGCACGCAAGACACTGCCGGGTTCGGCCCGCGTCGATCTGCGGGACGGTCCGATGACGGACGTGCCGGGCGGTCGCTGTAGCTGGGGCGGTCACCGGATGGGCGGCTGGTGCGGTCGCCGTAGCTGGGGCGGTCGCCGGAGGGGCGGTCGCTGTTGCCGCGGCCGTAGTTGCCGCCGCTGTAGTTGCCACGGTCGCCGGAGGGACCTCGGTCGTTGTTGCCGCGGTAGCCACCACGCTCGTTGCCGCGGTCGTTGCGCTCGCGCTCGCCGCGGTCACGATTGCCGGTCTCGCGCTCGCCGGCGGGAACACGCTCGACGGGCTTGTCGCCGCGGGTCCAGGTGACGTCGGATCCGACGGACTCGCTCATCCGCTCGGCCAAGCGCTGGCGGCTCGGCGGCACGAAGGCGATCACGACACCGGCGTTGCCGGCCCGGCCGGTACGACCCGAGCGGTGGGTGTAGTCCTTGTCGTTGTCCGGCATGTCGTAGTGGATGACGAGGCTGACGTTGTCGACGTGGATGCCGCGGGCGGCGACGTCGGTGGCCACCAGCGCCTGCAACTTGCCGCGCTTGAAATCATCGAGCGTGCGCTGACGAACAGCCTGGCTACGTGCGCCGTGCAGGGCCCCGGCCTTCACGCCGGCGCGGTTCAGGTCCTCGCTGACGTCGTCGACACCGAAGCGGGTCTTGACGAAGACGATCGTCGGGCCATGCTCTTCGATCAGTGCCACTGCCGAGTCGAGACGCTCCGTCGGACGGGTGACGACGAACCGGTGATCGACGATGCCGTCTTCGACATCGGCCATCAAATCGTGACGCGCCGGCTCGTTCATGTACTCACGGATCAGCTCGTTGACGTCGCCGTCGAGCGTGGCCGAGAACAACATCGTCTGGCGCGTTGTCGGCGTCATGTCCAGGATCTTGCGCACGTCGGGCATGAAGCCCAGGTCGGCCATCCGGTCGGCCTCGTCGATCACACAGACCTCGACCTTGCTCAGGTCGCAGTAGCCCTTGTCGATGATGTCGAGCAGGCGACCCGGCGTCGCGACGACGACCGAGCAACCTTTGCGCAGGGAATGGATCTGCGGGCCGAACGAGGCACCGCCGTAGATGGCCTGGATGAAGCGCCACTGGGCCCGGCCCAGCGGGACGAACGCCCGCTGCACCTGCTCGGCCAGCTCGCGGGTCGGAACCAGCACGAGTCCGGTCGGCTTGGTGGGCTCGGCCTGGCTGATGCGAGTCATCAGCGGGATGCCGAAACCAAGGGTCTTGCCAGAACCCGTCGGGGCCCGGCCACAGAGGTCTTTGCCGGCGAGCGCGTCCGGCAGGGTCGCGGCCTGCACGGGGAAGGGCTCGTTGATGCCGGCAGCCGCCAGCGCCTCGACGAGGCGCGCGGGGACGCCGAGTTCGGCGAATGATGTCACGTTGTGCTCCTTGCAGTAGTCCACGTCTCGCAGCTACCCCAAGGGCTTCAATTTTGAAGCCGAGCTACTGAACGTGCGGCCGCTCGAAATGAACGGCTCGACCACGCTAGCGGTGCGCCGGCGAAAGCGGGCGAGATCAGAGCCAGTCGCGGCGGCGGAACATGCGGTACAGGAGCCCACTGATCACGAACATCATCCCGATCGCATAGGCGTAGCCGTAGCGCCAGTGCAGCTCTGGCATGTGCTCGAAGTTCATGCCGTAGATGCCGGCGATCAGCGTCGCGCCGAACACGATCGAGCCGTACGCGGTGAGCTTCTTCATCACCAGGTTCATCTGGTTCGACGTGACCGCAAGATGGGCGTCGACCGCGTTGCCGATCAGCTCGCGCTGCTCGTCGACGACATCGACTGCGCGCAGCAGTTTGTCGAACGAGTCGCGGCACTGCACGATCGCCTCGCCGTTGATCCACGGCACTTCCATCCGCGCGATCGAGCCGAGGACCTCGCGCAACGGCATCACGACTCGACGCAGTTCCAGCAGCTGGCGGCGGATCTGGAACAGGTCCTGCTGGACGCGCGGGTTGCCGGCCGGCTCACCGTCGAAGATGCGCTCTTCGAGGTCCTCGATCTGCAGTTCGATCCTGTCCGTCGCGTCGAAGTAGCCGTCGATCAACTCGTCAAGGATCGTCAACAGCAACCGCCCGCTGTCGGGCGCGTCACCGCAGCGGCGAGCGAATCGCTGCATGGCCGCACTCGGATCCCACTCGCGACCCTCCGGGTCGTGGCGGCGCACGGTGACTAGCCATGTCGGTCCGATGTACATGTCGATCTCGGCCAGGGTGCCCGAGAACGCGACGACGTAGGCGTGGTCGACGAATCGCTGCATCGTCGGTCGTGGTGCCCGCCGGTTGGCCTCCTCGAAGGCGTGGGTTGCGAGGTGATAGGTGTCGCGAGCCTGACGCAGATCGTCCTCCGTCGGGTCGACGATGTCCACCCACTGCATGTCCGCGTAGGTGTGCGACGTCAACATGTTCGCCAGCGTAGGAGGCGTTACTAGGCCAGCACCGGGACCGACCACTATCCTGGCGGCTCATGGGTCAACAGGTCGGCGTCGTCGAGAAGTGCAGCTCCATTCCCGGCATGGTCCGGTTCGAGCTCAACCGCAACCTGAGCGGCATGGGTCACGAGCAGTTCGGCGCTCCGGATGAAGCGGTCGGTCCGCGTCCGTCGGCCGAGCTCGCCCGACGCCTGTTCCACACCGGCCAGGTCGCCGGCGTGCACGTCTACGGCAACATCGTGACGCTCGACCTGCAGAAGGGTTTCACGTCCGACGGTCTCGCCGACGTCGTCCGCAACCTGTACCAGTACTGGAAGCCGGGCATGGCGCCGCCGGCGTTCGAGGATCTTGCGCCGGCCGACGAGCCCACTGTTGCGCCGTCGTCGTCGGGCGATGGTGACGCACCGGCGCTGAGCGCTGCGGCGTCGCGTGTGCCACCGCACCTGCTCGAGCGCAGCCGGGCGGCGTTGGCCAAGTGGAAGGCCACCCACGGCTGAGGTTTCGTTGGTCGCGCATTCGGTGCTGGACGTCTCCTTGTTTCCGTGCGCGTGCGAGAATTCGGCCCCGTCGACGCGTCGTGGGAGGTCGCTGTGGCTGATGTCGAGCTGACTCTGCAAGAAGCTGCCGACGCGCTGGGCGTGCACTACATGACGGCCTACCGTTACGTGCGCCTCGGTGTTCTCGAGGCGTCGAAGACGGCCGGCACGTGGAAGGTCCTTCAATCCGACGTGGACGCCTTCCGGTCCGGTGCGACGGCGACGGTGGAGTCACTCGTGGGTGGGCGCCGCCGTGCGCCGTGGGCGGAACGACTCGAAGCTCGATTGCTGGCCGGAGACGGGCGCGGCGCGTGGGGCGTGATCGAGGCTTCGCTCGCCGCCGGTGGGCAACTGGAATCCATCTATGTCGATGTGATGTGGCCGGCCTTGACATCGATCGGTGAGCGGTGGGCGAGCGGCGAGATCGATGTCGCCGACGAACATCGTGCCAGCGGCATCGCGATGCGCGTGATCGGACGTCTCGGACCACGCTTCGCACGGCGTGGCCGGACGCGTGGACAGGTGCTGCTTGGCGCGCCGGCGGGTGAGCTGCACTTCCTGTCGCTGGCGATGCTCGGTGATCTGATCCGCCAGTTGGGTTGGGAGGTGTCCGATCTCGGTGCCGACGTCCCGGCGGCCAGTTTCGCCTCGGCTGCGGTCGGATGCGGCGACGACCTCGTCGCGGTCGGCATGTCGGCCAGCACACCCGAGCGCATTCCGGCGCTGGTGGAAGCGATCGCGGCGGTGCGCGCCGTGGTGCCCGGAGTACCGATCATGGTCGGCGGCCTGGCAGTGGCGGGCGACGACCACGCCCGATCGCTCGGTGCCGATCGGTACGTCGCGAGTGCCCGCGACATCGGCGCAGTGATGGAGTCGCTTCCGCCGCGCCAAGCGGCGGCCGCGAACTGACGCGAACTGACGGAACTGAGGCGAACGTCACCTTGCGCAACGGGGCCCACTCGTCCATTCGTCCCACTGGACATGTCGAACGTTCGTTCGATACAGTGACTCGATGGAACGCGGAACCCTGCCCGTGTCGGTCCAGGACAAGCAGGACCGGCTGGCCGAACTGCTGCCGCGCGTCGCCCCCACGGCGTTCGCCAAGGAGCGGATGCTGCCCGTCGTCGACGCGCTCACCCCGCTGCTCGGCGAGGGACTCGTGCGTGGATCCATCCTCGGCTGCCGTGGTGGTGCCGCCGTGTCCGTCGCGCTGGCCAGCGTTGCCGGGGCATCGGCTGCTGGTTCGTGGCTGGCTGTGGTCGGCCTTCCCAGCCTTGGCCTGCGAGCTGCGAGCGAGGTCGGTGTCGCGCTCGAACGACTGGTGATGATCGCCGACCCGGGCGGGCGCGAGGCGCAGCTGACGGAGTCGGCGTGGGTCAACATGTTGTCGGCGATGATCGACGGCTTCGATCTGATCGTTGTCCGCAACCCGGTCGTGTCCAATGCCGCCACCGTTCGCCGGTTGCAGACCCGCCTCCATGTGCGCGGTGCGGTGCTCGTCGTGGTCGGTGACCCGGGGCCGTTCTCCTGCGACGTCGTGATCGCCGGACAGAGCGAGGGTTGGGAGGGACTCGGTCACGGCTCCGGTCGTCTGCTCCAGCGGCGGTTGACGTTGACCGCCAGCGGTCGCCGCCTGCCGCGCGAGCGCCGAGCCGACGTGTGGCTGCCCGGCGCGACCGGCGGGATCGAGATCGCCGAGCCACTCCAGTCGATCGAGATCGACATCGGCACACGGCGGGCCGGCTGATGCGGCTGGCGGTGATCCGTTGCCCGGACTGGTCAGTGGTCGCCGCCGGCGCGCCGGCCGACGAACCCGCGGCCGTTATGCACGCCAACCGTGTCGTCGCCAGGACGGTAGCGGCGGCACATGAGGGCGTTCGTCGCGGGCATCGCCGGCGCGAGGCGCAACGGATCTGCCCGACGCTGCGTCTGATCGACCACGACCCGGCCCGGGACGGGCGCGAGTTCGAGCAGGCAGCGCGCAGCATCGCCGAGATGGTGCCGCGCCTGGAGACCACCGAACCCGGTGTGCTGACGTTCCTGGCCAAGGGACCGGCGCGGTACTTCGGTGGTGAGCACGCGATGACCGAGCGCGTCGCAGCACTGATCCGGGCGGCCGTCCCGCTGGCGCGCGTCGGTGTCGGCATCGGTGACGGTCGTTTCACCGCGGGGGTCGCGGCCCGGCATTCCTCACGCCAGTCCGGCCAGCAACCGGTGATCGTCGACGCCGGTCGTGCTGCAGCTCGCGCCTATCTCGAACCGCTCCCGGTGCGACTGCTGCACGACATCGGAGGGGTGTCACTGGAGCTGGTCGACTTGCTGCTCCGCCTCGGCGTGCGCACGCTCGGCGGACTGGCTGCGTTGCCGGCACCGGACGTGCTCGCCCGATTCGGCGGGGAAGGCGCGTTTGCTCATCGTGTGGCGTCCGGCGGCGACGACCGTCCGCCGGGTACGGCTGCCGCACCGGAAGGTCTGACCGTCGTTCGCATGTTCGACGACCCGATCGCGATGCTCGATCCGCTCGTGTTCACCGCCAAGCAGATGGCCGGCGAGCTGCACGGCGCACTCGCCGTCGACGGGCGGGTCTGCACCCGGCTCGCCGTGCTGGCCGAGACCGAGCACGGTGAGCGCAGCGAGCACCTCTGGTACCGGGCCAACGGGTTGAGCGTCACCGCCATCGTCGAACGCGTCCGCTGGCAGCTTGACGGCTGGATCCAGCAGCCAGGTGGGCTGAGCGGCGGTGTGGTGATGCTGCGCCTGACCCCCGACGAAGTGCGCGCCGACGACGGCAGCCAACTCGGTTTCTGGGGTGGTCGCACGGAAGCCGACGAGTGGGCGGCCCGCGCCGTTGCCCGCGTCGCCGGACTCGTCGGCGAGCAGCACGTCTTCGTCCCGGCATGGCAGGGTGGCCGCCAACCCGACGACACGTATCGGTGGATGCCGCTCGACCGTGCCGATCTGGCCGACCCGACCGATCGGCTCACGGTCGTCGACGTGCCGTGGCCCGGTCAGCTGCCTGCGCCATCGCCCGCGACGGTGCTGACCGAACCAGTGCAGGCGGAAGTGATCGATGCCACCGGCGAAGTCGTGCGGGTCACCGGCCGCGGTGCGCTGAGCGGTGTGCCCGACGCCGTTGCGCTGGCGGGTCGATCGATGCGGCCGATCACCGCATGGGCCGGGCCATGGCCGCTCGACGAGCGCTGGTGGGACCCCGACCAGCACCGCCGTCTGGCTCGCTTCCAACTGACCACCGATGACGGTGCAGCGATGCTCGCCGTGGTCGAGAACCAACGCTGGTGGATCACCGCCCACTACTGAGCACAATGCCGCCCAGTGTTCGTTAGTCTCGTTCACGACTCAGGGTTTCCAAGGTGGCTCATCGTGTTGATCGTTCGGCAGCGATTGCTCGGCCTCTTGGAAACGGCCGCGCCCGGAACCGTCGTTGCTGTGATCGCCCCGGCTGGGTACGGCAAGACGTCACTGCTCGAGCAGTACGCAGCGTCGGGTGCGTCGACCGCTCTGCTGACGCTCGGGCCCGAGCACGACGACCCGGCCAGATTCGTCCGCGACCTGTCGACAGCCCTCGGACTCGATCTCGATGCTTTGCCGGCGTTCGGAACCGGCACGTTCCTCGATGCACTGGTGGCTGCGATCGACGCGCCCGACAGTCCGGAGACCTTGGTGATCGACGACATGCACCACGTCACGGAACCGAAGGTGCTCGAGGTGATCGCGCGGGTCATCTGGGAGGTGCGAACCAGTCGGGTGATCGTTGCCTCCCAGCGCAGCCCGCCAATCGGATTGGCCCGACTCAAGGTACGGCGTCGGCTGATCGAACTCGATGACGGCGACCTGGCGCTGTCGATCGACGAGACCGTCGAGTTGCTTCGATCGCTCGCGCCTGCATTGGATCTCGACGGGTTGAGGACAACGATCGAGGAAACCGACGGCTGGCCTGCCGGAGTCATCTTGCTGGGACTCGCGCTGGCGCGAGGCGGCTCGAGCGCTGTCGCCGCGATGACGGCTCGTCTCGAGGCCCACGACTTCTTCCGGACCGAGGTCTACGACCTGTTGCCCCCCGACCTGGCCGACTTCGTACGTGAGCTCGCGGTGATGCGGATCTTCGACACCAAGATGGTCGAGCGCGTGTCCAGTCACGACGATGCCGCGCTGTTGGTGATCGAACTGATCGACCGGCGGCTCTTCCTCGAGGCCGTTCCACGGCCCGCTGGAACGCTGCGCTTCCACAGCCTTGTCGCCGACATGTTGGAAACTGACTCGGTCGCGTCACTGCCCGCTGCTCGTGTCCGCGAGATCCGCCGAGTGGTCATCGAGGAGCTGATCGCACGCGGCGAGTTCGACGCGGCGATCGATCGGCTCGTGGCAATCGGCGATCCGCATCTCGTCGTCGAACTGCTCGCAGTGCGGCGTCCCGGCCCGGTCCGATGGCTCAGCTATCTCCTCTGGACAATTGGCTCCACCATCACCGTCAACCGAGTCCTCGACGCAGTGAACGTCGAGGATCTGCCGGAGAGCGAAGCGGTCCTTTCCTCGATGATCGGCATGGCAGTCGCGTCGGAGAACCTGCCGCGAGCGACCGCACTTCGCGAGCGGCTTGCCGCCCTGCGCCCCTGGAACGCAGCGGACTCGCACGGACTGCTGGCCTCGGCGGAGGGTGCGTACGCTTTGCTCTGCGGAGACGTACCGCAGATGCGAGCTGCCTACCGGATGGCGCTCGACAAGATGGGCGGTGGCCGAAGCGCCGACGCCCTCCCGCTGTACTTCGCGCAGTGCGGCGACGCCGATGCGTTGTTGCACGCTGATCAACTCGATGATGCTGCGAGCAGCGCGACGTTGGGCATCGAGCACGCGACTCGGGCGGGGTTCACGATCTACCTGCCGGCATTGCACGCCATCGTCGGCCTGCGGGCCGTGTTGGACGGCCCAGCTCGAACGGATGACGCCGAGGTTGCCCTCGCGAGCGCAGTGGCGGCAATGGAGCGTTCCCGAGAGCCGCTCGATCTCACACTCGTCGGCGCGCTCGAGTCGGCCATCGCGGGGGCCAACGGCGACTGGGAGCTCGCCCGACGTGTCGCGCTGGCGACGATCAACAACCCGGACGCGCCGTCGACCGGCCTGGCCGCCGCACTTCCACTGTTGCTGCTGGCGAATGCCGAGCTGCGCGTCGGCCATGGTATCAACGCCACGGCTCGGATGGCGCAGGTCCGTGCGCTGCTGCAGAAGACGACCGGCGCACGCCTGCTCGAACGGATTGCACAGGGCGTGACCGTCGACGAGCGGCGCCGGGGCGCCGGACCCTTCAACCAGGACACGTCGTGGCAGCTCACGCCACGCGAACGCGGGCTGTTGCGCCTGCTGCGGACCCGGATGACCAAGGGTGAGATCGCGAGCGAGTTGTACGTGTCGGTGAACACGGTCAAGACGCAGACCCAGTCGATCTACCGCAAGTTGGGGGTGAGCTCGCGATCGGAAGCAATCGCCGTCATCAGCAACGGTCGCTGAGCGACCCGATTCAGGCGGTGGCGATGGCGGGCTCGAGCACGTTGGTGTCGTCGTCGCGACGGTCACGCTCGGCGCGCAGCAAGTCGTTGCTCAACCGGAAGCCGATGCCACGCACGGTGTGGATGAAGCGCAGCTCCGGCGCGTGCCGCTGCAGCTTGCGACGCAGGTTGGAGAGGTGAACATCGACGACGTGTGTGTCGCCGACCCAGTTCGGACCCCACACCTGCTCCAGCAGGTGGACACGGGAGCATACTTCTGCGGGCTTGCGGCAGAGCTGTTCGAACAGGGCGAACTCGATGCGGGTGACCGGTACGTCGTTGCCGCGCACGCGCAGTTCCTTGCGGCCGAGATCGACTTGCAGCGGCCCGATGCGGACCATCGATGCAGCCATTGGATCCCAGCGGGCGTGCAGCTGACGCGGTCGGCGCAGCAACGCCTGGCAGCGAGCAGCGAGCTCGTCGGACGAGATCGGCAGCGAGACGGCGTCGTCGGCACCGGCGCGCAAAGCGCGGATGCGCTCGTGCTCGGATTCGGGGGGAGCCAATCCGACCAGGTAGCAGTCAGCCGTGGCGCGCAGCGCGTCGAACAACGTGCCGCCCGTTGGCCCGTTGAGGAGGAGATCGACGAGGATGACGTCGGGTGCGAACGACCGGGCGAGCACGAGGGCGGCGGACTCTTCATTGGTCGCACTGACCGAGAAGCCGCGATCGCGCAGTCCGGTCGACGCAACGCGCCGCAGGAGTGCGTCGCCGACGGCGATGAGCACTCGTGGTGCTAGTTGTGCATCCGGCTCGGCCATGTGGTTCGTATCCGCCATCTCGTGAAGTGCCAGATCAGGAACGTCGGACCTGATCCGTTGAACGATCTTGTATCGGCGCGATTCGGGCACAGCTAAAGAACGTTTCTTGACGATTTTGATGACGCGGGCCTTGCCGATTCGTTGCGGCCGGTTGAATGGCGACCATGCCCGACCGTGATCTCGCCAGCGTGCGCGCGGCCGTGCTCGCGCGAATCCCCGTCGACGAGCGTGAGCGCCAGTCGCAGCGCCTGTTCGCCGAGTCGTACGATCGGCTCGTAGCGCAGTACGGCGACGCATGCAGCGAGACGGCAGATCCGGTGCACGTCACGGGCTCGGCCATCGTCGTCGGCGACCGGGGCGTCGTCCTGCATCTGCACAAGCGGCTCGGCATGTGGCTGCAGCCGGGTGGACACATCGAAGCCGGGGAGCAGCCGTGGGAGGCGTCGCTGCGTGAGGCCGAGGAAGAGACCGGCCTCGCCGTCGCTCACCCGCCCGACGGGCCCGAGCTGGTGCACCTCGATGTTCATCCCGGACCACGCGGGCACACCCATCTGGATCTGCGGTATCTGTTGTTCGCTCCCGCCGACGAGCCGCAGCCGAGCGAGGGCGAAAGTCCCGACGCACGCTGGTTCTCGTGGGACGAATCAATTGGCATCGCCGAACCGGGACTCGAAGGCGCGTTGCGATCGTTGCGGGCTAGGTTCGAACCCGGCGGCTGAACGAGTCAGCACGCGCGTTGGTGGCCGGGAGTTGAGCACATGACGAACAGAATCCGGCGCACATCGATCCAAACAACGGTCGCAGTGGTGCTCGCCGGCCTCGTCACCGGCGTCGCCGCCGGTGCGACGGCACCAGGCCACGCGGTCGTGGCGGTCGGGGCGGTTCAGGTCGGGGCCGCGGCGGTTCGTCCGCCGGCGTCCGCGGTCGATCCGGGGCAGCCACTCGCGGACCAGGCGTTGCGCGAGCAGGTGGCCGCCTCCCTCGCCGGAGCACGGCCGTCGGCCACTTCGTCGGACCGGCCGAACTCCGAGTCCGTCGCAATGGTAGGTGTCGAGGTGATCACCTCGTTCTCGACCGACGTCGCCGACCGAGTGCTGGCCCTCGGCGGTGTCGTGACCGGTGGCGTCCCCGGCGCGGTCGTACAAGCCCAGGTGCCGGCGACGCGGGTGATGCAACTCGCCGCGAGCGCCGGCGTTGAATCCATCCAGGCCATCAGGCGGCTCACCCGTCCGCCGGTCGCCCAGCCGATTCGAGCCGAAGTCGGCCCCGGCTTCGGTAGTGCGGTCGGCCAGAACGTGGCGATCACGAACGCAGGCGCGTGGCAGGCCGCCGGGGTGGACGGCTCGATCAAGGTCGGGATCGTGGACTACTTCGACCTCGGTCTGTGGAGCCCGACCGAAGCGGGTCCGGTACCGGACGGCGCACATCGCTTCTGCCAGGACACGTCCGGCTCGACCGACAACGTCTGCTCGTCGTCGCACAACGACGGTGTCAACGATGGCGACGGCTACGAACACGGCGTCGCGGTGGCACAGATCGTCAAGGACATGGCGCCGGCGGCTGAGATCTACATCGCGTCGGTCGGCACCGTCAGCGATCTCGCCGCAGCCATCGACTTCTTCGCCGCGAACGGCGTGCGCATCATGACCCGCTCGCTCGGTGCTGCGTTCGACGGTCCAGGCGACGGCACCGGGCCGCTCGCTGCGGTCGTCGACTACGCCGCCAATCACGGCATCGTCTGGTTCAACTCGGCCGGCAACGACGCAGTCGACGGCTACGCCCGCGTCGTCGTGCCGGCCAACCTCAGCGCGACGAACAATTACGTCGACTTCGACCCAGGCCCCGGCGTGGACACGTACCTGCGCATCAGCGGCGACTGCATCATCTTCGACGGCATCCGCTGGGACGACTGGAACAAGCCGGCGAGCCAGCGCACCGACTACGAGATCGAGGCGTGGGCGCCGATCAGCAATCCCGACACCGCTCACGGCGAGCAGTTCAACCCCAGCGACCTCACGTTCCTCGGCACGTCGGACAACAGCCAGGCTGGCGGCGCGCCGCCGTTGGAGCTGGTCGACGATGCCGTCTGCCCGGTGCCGAACACGTTCGGGTTCGCGAGCGGCATCATCTACATCCGCATCCACCGTAAGGCGAACACGTTCGTCGGCGACCAGCCGGACACGCTCGAAGTGGCACTCGGCTTCGGTGTCATCGAACTCGGTCGCGGCACGTCGGCGTTCTCGGCGGCCAAGCCGGTGGTCGACTCACGCAACGCGTCGCTGATCGCCGTCGGAGCGATCGATCCGGCCAGCGGCACCGGTTTCCCCGATGCCATCGCGGACTACTCGTCGCAGGGTCCAACCAACGACGGCCGGGTCAAGCCGGACGTGTCGGCACCGAGCTGCGTTGCGAGCACGCTCTATCCCGGTTGCTTCAACGGGACATCGGCGGCATCGCCCAGCGCGGCAGGAGTGGCGGCGTTGTTGCTGGACGCAGGCGTCGCGCTGCCGGGCGTGCCCTTGGCCTCGGCGGTGCGTCACTTCGTCGTCGATCGCCCCTTCGCCGGCGGAGGCGCGGCGGATGGCCCGGACAACAAGTACGGCGCGGGTGAGGTGCGCCTCCCCGCGGCACCGTCGCCGGCCGCAGCGACATCGCCCGCCGCGTATCACCCGCTCACCCCGGCTCGCATCCTTGACACACGGTCCACGAGCCCGATCGGTTCGCCGATCGGTGCCCAACCGCAGTACGGCATCATCGACGTCGCCGTCGTGGGGGCGGGCGGTGTCCCCTCCGAGGCGACGGCCGTTGCGCTCAACCTCACGTCGACCGACAACGTCTTCGGCGGCTTCATCCAAGCCGTTCCGTACCTGCGCAGCCCACTCGGCGCATCGTCGACGTTGAACGTGCAGGTCGGCGCGATCAAGCCCAACTTCGCGATCGTGCCGGTCGGTCAAGACGGCAAGATCGCGATCTACGACGTGCCCGGCGGCAACATCATCGTCGACGTGCTTGGCTACTTCTCACCGACCGATCCCGCGCCGACGGCCGGTCGGTTCGTGCCTCTCGACCCCACGCGCGTGCTCGACACCCGTGGTTCGGGCCACCTGCCGAACGGCGAGGCCGTGGTCGTGCCCGCCGCCAGCGGCGTGCCCGCTACGGATGTCGCCGCGCTCGTCCTCAACGTCACCTCGACGGAGTCCATCGGACCGGGCTTTCTCCGCGCCCAGCCGACCGGCATCGTGCCATCGACCTCCACTGTCAACTACACGCCGGGCGTGAACTCGGCCAACGCCGTCATCGTCCCCGTCGGTAGCGACGGGACAGTGAGCGTGTTCACCAGCAATGGATCACACATCGTGGTCGACGTCACCGGCTACATCACCAGCAGTACGGCACCCAGTGCCACGACCGGCCGGTTCGTTCCGTTGCCGCCGGCGCGGGCGTACGACAGCCGCATGCTCGCCGGCGCGCCGGCGCTCAACGTCACTCGCTCGGTTCCGCTCAGTGGTGCTGTGCCCGCCGGCGCGACGGGCGTCTCGATCAACCTGACTGCTGCGGATGAGGCCGGCCCCGGGTTCTTGACCGCGTTCCCGTCGGGCTCGGTTCGCCCCCCGACATCCAGTCTCAACTTCCTCGCCGCGCAACCGATCGCCAACGGCGCGTTGCTGAAGCTTTCCCCGTCGGCCGCACTCGACGTCTTCGCCAACCAAGCGAGCCAGGTCATCGTCGACATCAACGGCTACTTCACCTGACCCCGCCCCCGACTACCCGCCCGCGCGTGTGCGGTTGATGACGCAGGCCGCACGCCCCGCCCACGCGTGGCTGAGCCCAGCGGTGCCGAGCGGTGCCGATCGTCGCCCGCACACGTCCCGCCCGCGCGTGTGGTCTGTGACGTCGCCCGGACGTCCTGCCCACGCGTGTGCGGTTGATGACGTGGGCCGCACGCCCCGCCCACGCGTGGCTGAGCCGAGCGGTGCCGATGGTCGC
>JANNZY010000081.1:0-123686 GCA_031410915.1 Actinomycetes bacterium | reverse complement strand
GTTCTGGCTCTCCGTCGATCCGCTCGTGGCTGCATCGATCGAGTTCCACCCGACGGTCATCGTCGGCGGCAAGTCGGCAGTGTTCCAGGGTGCGATCGCCAACCTCGGCAACGTGCCCGCCGAGTTGTCGATCGAGGCCTTCGACGAGACGCGAGAGGCCACGTGCACGCCGATTCCAGCGACGCTGACCGTGCCGCCCGGCGAGACCCACCTGTTCGATCTGCACGTCGAGGGCAAGCGCCCGCTGCTCGCGTCGCCGGTGACCCGCAACGTCACGCTGGCCGCAGTCGGTCCCGATCTGGAGCTGCCGGCCAAGGTCGTCTTCACCCAGAAGCCGCGCATCCCTCGCGGCGCGCTGACCATCGCGATCCTCGCCGCCATCATCGCGATCTGGGCCACGGTGTTCCTGGTCGTCATCGACGCGCTGCGCGACAAGACCGAACCCACCAAGGCACCGGCGGCAGACTTCAACGCCGGCGGCAAGGACACCGTCAACCTCGAGGCGATCGCCGCGACGATGGGCGGCACGGTCACCTCGCAGTCGTCGGGCGCGCCACTCCCGCTGATCACGGTCGAGGCCTTGCGGATCAAGGCCGACGAATCACTTGAATCAGTGGGCTCGACGGGCACCGGCGACGACGGCGCCTTCACTCTCGAGTCGCTCTTCCCCGGCAACTACAAGCTCCGTTTCTCCGCCGACGGCTTCGCCGAGGTCTGGTATCCCGCAGCCACCGATTCGGCCGGCGCCGGTGTGGTCACCGTCGGCGCCAAGCAGGACAGGGCCGGACTCAGTGTCGTGATGCTCGGCAACCCGGGATCGCTGTCGGGCCCGATCGTCGCCCCGGAGAGCCAGGGCGCGGCAGCCACCATCACGGTGACGGTCAAGCAGAAGATCGACAAGCCCAAAGACGGCGACCCCCCGCCGACACCGGTGCCCGCAACGGTGGACGCGAATGGAGTGTTCATCGCCCAGGACCTGGCGACGCCGGCGACCTACGAGCTGCGCATCGAGAGCCCGGGATTCGCGACACGCACCATCGAGGAGACGTTGGCTGCCGGCGAGAACAAGGTCGTCAACACGATCACGCTCGGCGCGTCGCCGGGCTCGCTCGCCGGCAACGTCACCGATGGCACCGGCAAACTGCTCGGCGGTGTCGAGGTCACCGTACGCAGCGGCGAGTTCGAAAAGACCACGAAGACACCGACCTCGGGCAACGTCGGGTCGTTCACGGTCGACAACCTGGAAACGCCACGAACCTATGTGATCACGTTCCACCTCGACGGCTACGAGGACCACACGATCGCGATCGACCTCGGCTCAGGCGAGAACCGCCCGATCGCCGGTCGACTGATCGGTGGCTCCGGCGGCATCTCCGGCCTCGTCAGTGATTCCGCGGGCGTCCCACTCGGCGGCGCCGCCGTGTCGATCGCACGCGGCACCACGATCGCCACCACCGCGACCCTGACCGAGTCTGGCGCCGCCGGCCAGGCCGGCACATACGCCGTCAGCGCGCTGCCCACGCCGGGCGACTACACGGTGACCGTGTCGCTTGAGGGCTACATCAGCCAGACCGTGCGGGTCCGCCTGGAGAGCGCGACGTCGGCGACCGGCATCAACGTCGTGCTGCCCCGCGCCACCGGCTCGGTCTCCGGCCAGGCGTTCTCCGGCGGCGCGCCCGCCGCAGGAGTCATCGTCGAGCTGTCCAATGGCGGCGACCCGCGCATCACATCGACGGCCTCGTCGCCGGCCGGCACCTATCGCTTCGTCGATGTCGCGCCGGGCGCCTACACGCTCACGTTCCGCCGGTCCGGTCTCGTCACGCATGTGATCCTCGTCGACATCGTCGCCGACGTCGTCACCGAGCAGAGCGTCGACCTGGCGGCTGCCGCAACGGCCAACACCACACCGAACACAATTCCCGCCACCACCACCGTCACCGCCGCCACCACCACGACGACGACGACGGTCGCCCCGGCCACCACGGCGGCCACAACCACCACGACGACGACCACCACCACCACGGTCCCAGCCACCACGACATCGGGGGGCTGATGCACGCCGACATCTTCCCGTCGCTGGTCGAGGTCGGCCCCGGTGAGCGGTGCTCGCTGTCGGTGCGCGTCACGAACGGCACCGGGCGCATCGATGCCTACGCGATCAGCGTGTTCGGCCTGGACCCGGCGTGGGTCACGGTGTCGCAGCCCCGTCTGTCGCTGTTCCCCAACGAAGCCGGCGAAGTCGACGTCGAGATCGGACTGCCAGCGGGCTTCCCGGAGGGTCACCGTCAGCTGAGTGTGCACGTCCGTTCGGAGAACGACCCGACTGCCTTCACGCTCACGCCGCTCGGCCTCGTCGCCCTCGGCCAGCCGCGGCTGACGTCGCGTGTTGATCCCTCCGTGGTCACCGCGGGCAGCGAAGCCACGTTCGGGCTGCTGCTGCACAACGAGGGCAACACCGTCATGCCCACCAGCGTGTCGGTCATCGACCCGGAGGAGAAGCTCGACATCGTCGTCAATCCATCGATGCTCGAACTTCAGCCGGGTCATCAGGGTGTAGTGCAGGCAACGGTCAGCGGCAATCGACCATGGTTCGGCCAGCCCAAGATCCGCATGCTGACGTTCGTCGTCGATGCCGTCACCACACGTACCGAGACGGTCGGCACGTTCGTGCAGAAGCCGCGCATCAGCCGCTGGGTGTTGTCCATCATGGGCTTGCTCGCCGCGGCCGCCGTGTTCGCAGCGGTGCTCAGCCACACGTTCGACAACGTCGTCAAGGAATCCAAGGTCGACGACAAGACGTTGTCGCAGGCGCTCGACAACGCCGACGGTTCGGGCGGCGGGGCAGGCGTACCCACCGACCCTGCGGTCCTCACCGGCAAGGTCACGCTGCAGAGCACCGGCGCGGGAGTCGCCGGTGTGCAGGCTGACCTGTACATCACCGGCAACACCAAGGTGCCGATCGCGTCGGCAGCCACCACCGACACCGGTGCGTACACGTTCGGTCGGTTGAACACCGGCAAGTTCAAGATCCGCCTGACCGGCGCCGGATTCAACGAGATCTGGTATCCCGACGCAGCGACGGCTGCCGACGGCGAGGAGATCGAGGTCGAAACCGGTAAGGCGAAAGAACTCGACAACGTCGTGCTCGGCGGTCGTCCCGGCTCGGTCAGCGGCACGGTCGAAGCGGCCGATCTCACCGGCATCACGGCCACACTCGTCGTGCCCGGCACTGTCGATCCCACCGGCCAGGCCGAGGTCGCCACCGTCGCCGTGTCGGCCGACGGGGCGTTCTTGTTCGAGACCGTGCCGTCGCCGGCCAACTATCAACTGATCGTCAGCAAGGTCGGCTACTCCACCGAGATCCGCGATGTCGCGGTCGGTCCGGCAGCACAGGTCGAGAACATCGACGTCGTCCTGCGCAAGGGCGACGGCCAGATCTCGGGCTCCATCACCGAGACCGCCGGCCCGCTCGGCGGGGTCACGATCGAGGCCAGCGACGGCACGACGAAGATCTCCACCGTCAGCCTCACGGATGGCGCGATCGGTACGTTCACGCTCCGTGCGCTGACGACGCCGCAGATCTACACGCTGACGATCTCCAAGGACGGTTATACGCCCGAAACGCGCACGGTCGACCTGACGTCGGTCAAGCAACTCGACATCGGTGCCATCGTCTTGTCGCGGTCGACGGGCTCGATCGCCGGTGTGGTGTCGCAGACCGATGCCGGTCCGATCGGCGGTGTGCGCGTCGTCATCAGCAGCGGCGACACGTCGATCACCACGTTCACCGCGAGCAGCGGCGACCTCGGCTCGTACTTCGTCGACGACTTGCCGGTCCCGGCCACGTACACGATCACGTTCAGCCGCAGTGACCTGAACGGCCAGGTGAGTGTGCAAGACCTCGACCCGGTGGCGGGCGCGGACGTGACGGGGGTGGACGTCGCGCTCGTCCCGGCCGACTCGGTCGTGAGCGGCATCGTGCGGCTGCCCAACGGTACGCCCGTGTCGGGGGCGACCGTGGTCCTGCAGTCGAGCGACGAGCAGCGCACGCTGTTCACCGCAGACTCGCCGCTCGGCCGATTCGCGTTCAGCGGCGTGAAGCCCGGTGAGTACACGCTGACCGCCAGCCAGCAGGGCACGACCCAGGCCATCTTGCCGATCAACGTCGTCGCCGGCGAGCCGGTCGACAAGGACATCACACTCACTGCGCAGGCCTCCGTGCGTGGTTCCGTGCTCCTGCTCAATGCGTCCACCGGCCAGTACGAGCCACTGGCCAACGCCGTCATCCGCCTCTTCCGACCGGCCGATTTCCCGGGTGCGCCCAGCGTTGCGATCGCCACCGTGAACACGGCAGCCGACGGCACCTTCGTGTTCTCGGCACTGGAGGCCCCGCAGAACTTCGTGGTTGCGGCCTACACCAACTCCACATCACCGGAGCCGCTCTACTCGACGCTCGTGTTGACCCAACCCAGTGCTCAAGTGGTGCTTGATCCGTTCCGAATTCCAGGACTGTTCTGATGCAAGGAGGCGGGCAGCAATGAGAGTTGATCTTCTCGATCCGGTGATCGAAGCTGCACCGGGGCAGACGGCGGTCTGTCGCGTCCGGGTGCACAACGACACGGCCGGCCCTGCGGCGTATCGCCTGCGCATCGTCGGACTGAGCGATCAGGAGATCGAGTATCCCCTCGGTCTCGTCGCGTTGCCGGCGGGCACCATTGCGTCGTTCGATGTCGCCGTCGACGTGCCGCGCACGTTCGCCGCCGGCCGCCACTCGCTGGCGATGGAAGTGGTGTCCGATCGACGCGGCGATCGCTCGGCACTGGCCGACGTGACGGTGGATGTCGCCGCGATCCACCGCGTCGCGCTGCGCATCAACCCGAGCAACATCATCGGGCGTCTGCGCGGCCGCTTTGACGTCGAGGTCGACAACCGCGAGGCGCGCCCGATCGACATCGACCTGCACGGTGAAGGCACCGATCTCGACGTCTCGCTGGCGCAGACCCGGTTGCGGCTGAGTCCGGGCGACACCGTCGCCGTCGCCGGCTCGGTGACCGGCAAGCGGCGCCTGTTCGGCGACTCAACTCATCACCTGATGACGATCTCGGCCATCTCGCGCTCGGCGCCGGTCTACGCCGAGGCCACCTTCGAACAGCGCTCGCTGATTCCGCGGCGCTTCCGTTCTGGCATGGCCATCCTCGCCCTGCTCGGTCTGTGGGCCGGGTTGCTCGTCGCCGGCACGTATTGGTACACGCATCGCGACGACGGCAAGCAGCAGGACGCCAACGCCGCGCTCGCGCCGGTCGACCTGGACGGCGACGGCAAGCCCGACGCGCTGCTGGGCTCACTACCGACCGACGCGGGTACGGGTGCCAACGGCGAGACCGGCGGCGGCGCCGGCGCCGGCGGCGGCGGCACGGGCGGTGCCGGCACCGCGACCGAGCAGAAGGCGGAGAAAGCAACGGCCACCAGTGTCGGCGGCAACGTCAAGGCCGGCGACTCCGGCGAGGACACCGGCATCTTGGTCACGCTTGCTCCAGCCAGGCTCGGCTCCGGAGACGTGACCGAGTCCCAGGCTGCGGCGCGCGCCCGCGGTGGCGAGGTCAACCTCGGCGATCATCCCGAGTCGTACAAGATCTGGAGCGCGCTGTACAACCGCTACACCCCGTCAGGTGTCAGCGAGATCCGGATGACCGAGTCCGTGCGGTCGACCGAGAGCGACACTGCCGGATTGTGGGCGTTCAACAACGTGCTCATCCGCGACAACTACGAGGTCGCGTTCAGCAAACCTGGTTACGACACCAAGGCCGTGATCGTCACGCCTCCCGACGACGGCACCGCTGTCGAGCTCGAGGTGACGTTGGACCCGGCCAGCGGCGCGGTCAGCGGCACTGTCACCGGCCCCAGCGGCGCGCTCGGTGGTGTCGACATCGTCATCACCGACGGCACGCTCACGTTCACGACGGCCACCTCGTCCGACGCCGGCAAGGTCGGAACCTACGCCGTGACCGGGCTCAGCACGCCCAACACCTACACGCTCACCGCCACGTTGCGCGGCTACGGCACCGAGGTCCTGCAACTCCCGATGGCCGCCGGCGCGAGGCCGACGGGGGTCAACGTCTCGATGCGGGCGGGTGTCGGCTCGATCGCCGGCCATGTCACCTCCGGTGCCGGGCCACTCGGTGGAGTCACCATCACCGCGTCGCGCGGCGACACGGCGGTCACCACGACCAGTCTCACGCTCGGCGACGCCGGCTCGTACAACCTGCCCCAGCTCAACGTCCCGGGCACGTACACGGTCAGCGCGAGCGCGCCCGGATACCTGACCCAGAGCCGCTCGGTGGTGCTGGCCGGCAACGCGCCCGACATCAACTTCAGTCTCGTGCGCACCACTGCGGCCATCATCGGCCAGGTCGTCAGCAACGCGAACGGGCCGCTGTCCGGCGTCGGCATCACCGTCAGCCACGACGACCTCTCGTTCAAATCTTCCACAGCGATCGCTCCGAGTGCCGGATCGTTCCGCCTCGACGAACTGCCACCCGGCGACTACCTCGTCGTCTTCGACCGTTACGACCATGAGACCGTGTCGCAACTCGTCACCGTCGTTGCCGGGCAGGTGCTGGATCTCGGCACGATCCAGATGACGTTCCGCTCGCAGCCGAAGTTGACCGAGACCGGCAGTGTCGCCGTCGCGGTGCGCAACTCGTCCGGCCAGGACCTGACCGGAGCCACCATCCAACTGCTCGACATCAGCGACGGCTCGGTGGTTCGCCAACTGAGCGACCAGGGTGTCAACGCGCAGGCCAGCTTCCTGTTCCAGAACGTCCCGATCGGCACCTACACCGTGCGCGCGGCGCGCAGCAGCTACCGCACGGCCACCCAGCGCGTCTCGGTCGGCCTTTCGCAGCAGTCGTTGTCGTTCATGCTGCTGCGCCTCGGACAAGCCAACGGGCGCGTTCTCGACGCGGTCACCGGCCAGCAGTTGCGCAACTACCAGATCACGATCTGGCGCATCAAGGCCGACGGCACCCGCGAGTCACCCGAGGTGCAGATCATTCCGATCCCGAGCACCTACCCGCCGAACGCCGACGGCGACTTCTTGTGGGAGTCCACCCCGAACTCGTTGATCGACGGCACCTACGAGATCGACGTGCGACCTCCGCCCGGCTACGCCGTCAAGCCGCAGATCCTCGACCCGGACCTGCCGAGCAGCCCGATGCGGTTCGTGGTCTCGCCGACGGACGAGGATGCACTGCGACTCAACGACATCTTGCTCGACCCCTACCCGAACCTGACCGGCACGATCTACACGCCGATCATCTCCGGCCCGGGCAACACGCTCGGTCTGGCCCCGCTCGATGCCAGCGCCACCGTCACGCTCAGCTGTCCGGGGGCGACAGCGTCGGCGACGGCCGTCATGACCGACACCGGAGCGCCGGTGGGCATCGACACGTACAGCTTCGACCGCGTCGTCATCGGTGCCAGCAACCTGGTCGGCAACTGCGAACTGACGGTGACGGCACCGACGTTCGTCAGCGCCGTCATCGCGTTGCCGTCGCCGCTCGCCATCAGCTCACTCGGCGTGTCGCCGGATCAGACGGTCAACATCGCGCTCGTTCGCACTGCAGACGAGATCAGCGGTGTCACCTACTACCGCGACTACGGTCTGCCCGGCGACCCGATCATCCCGGTCACCGCTGACGTCCGCACGATCAGCGGTGCGATCAGCAGCTACCAACCCGGGACCGGCACCGGAAACCCGACTGCGGTCACGACGCCGCCGCCGATCGTCGCCGCCGTCGTCGGCAATGCGTGGGCGTTCACGGGCACGCCGCGGCAGATCTTCGCCACGAGCACCTATCAGGTCAACCACCCCGACTTCGACCAGGGCACGTTCGACGTCACGATCAACCAGAGCGGCCGCTCGGTCGGGGCGGGTACGAACGTCGACGTCACTGCGCCGGCCGGCTCGGGCATCTCGCTGGAGATGCACCCGCGACCGGGTTCGGCCACCGGTCAGGTCAACATCATCACCACACAGCCACCGAACTACGCGGTCGTCGCCGCCGGATTGTCCATCGCCGGCGACGGCCCGGCCAGCGCGACGCGCAACCCGACGATCAACACCGCGACCGGAGCGATCAACGAGACCGGCCTCGCCGCGGGCACATGGCGGTTCGACTACACGAACACATCGACGCACTACCTGAACGCGCCCACGGCCCCGGCGTCGGTGTCCGCGTTCGTGCCCCCCAACGGTTCCTCGACGCAGCCACTCGACACCACGGTCGTCGAACTCGGCCGCCTCGGTGTCGACGTGCTCGACGACAGCACGTCGGTCCGCATCGCCGGCACACCAACGGTGGCCATCACCGATCTCACGACGAACACCACGAGCACGATCCCGTTCACGTCAGCTGACGGCTGGCTGCTGCCGGACGTGCCGGTCAACCTGTCCGCGCCGCTCACCTCGCGCGACTACTCGATCGCAGTGTCGATGCCCGGCTACGACACCGAGACGGTCACCACCGTGCAAGGGGGCGTCACTGTGGCGGGCCGACCTGGCCAGGACATTCGTGTGTCGTTCGTCGCCGGAACGATCATCAGCCTGCAGATCCGGTTGAAGGCGTTCGGCACACTCAGCGGAGCGATCGAGGGTCTGCTCGGCAGTGACCTCGCCGCCTCGCCACGTGAGGACGTTCCGCTGTCGTCGGTCACGCCGACGATCACGCGAGTGCTGACCGCCACCGGCCAGGTTCCGCCGGCCGGGAGCGCGCAGCCGACGATCGTGGCCGACCCGAGCGATCCGGGCAACGGATTCGTCATCACTGGACCACCCGGATTCTACACCGTGTCGTTCGCCAGTGCGGACTTCCCCACCTTGCGCCAAGCACCGACGTTCACGACCTCGAACACGTATCGCCTGGACAACGTCGTCAACACGGTCATGGCACCACCGTTCGTATACGAGATCGCGATGAACAGGTTGCAGGTCGTCGTCAGTGACACCGCAGGCACGCGAGTCGTCGGAGCAGTGGCGACGGTGACGTTCGATCCGCCGACGCCGCCACCGACGTTCCCGCCCCAGCCGCCCGTACGCCAGACCACTGACAACGGCGGGTCGACGCAGTTCGATCTCGTGCCTGGCTCCTACTTCATCGACATCCGTCGCACCACTACGGTCCTCGGTGTCGATTACGACGACTACTTCCCCACCATCATCCGTGTCGAGGTGCCCCGCGGCGGCGGTTCGACGAGTCTGCTCGTGTTCCTCGGCGAGATCGCCCCGCCGGTGCAGTCCCACGTCGGCGCGATCAACGCCGAGGGCGATGCGCTCATCATGCCGGCATCGATCACGGTCGACCGCACCTTCGTGCACGGCGTGTCATCGTTCGTCGTCGACAGCGGGAACACCGAACTCCCGAACGTCGCCAACGAAGGCGACTACAACCCGCAAACCCCGACGCCGACTCAGGTCATCGTGACCCGCGACCCGGCGAATCCCACCGTGGCGCAGTTGATGACATGGACCGGGCTGACTGTCGGTGTCCACAACCTGAACTTCTCCACGGTTGCCGGCTACTCCACGCCAGCCACGCAGCAGATCTCGGCTGCGTCGGGCTTCCTCGTGATGCCCGACCCGATCAGCTACGTGGCAAACAACGTGACGGTGCGGGTGCAGTTGAACAGCAACGGCACCGCACCGGCGACGCCAATCACGACTTCGCCGACGGTCACCCTGATCGGGCCGGACGCCGCCGACGTCGCGGTCAACGCAGTCGATCTCGGCGGTGGGTTGTACGAGTTCAACGTCACGCCGGAGACCGCGCCGTACCGCCTCTCGGTGACCAACGATCCGTATCACGCCGACCTCACCAACTCGGCGATCCAGGTCGACCCGAACGGCTCGCCGCTGCTGGTCGCGAGGACGCTGAACGTCGATGCGACGGTGATCTCCGGTACAGCCACTCGTGACGACGACGAGTCCGGCTCGTCGACGTTGACCGGCCTCAGCAGCCCCGCCACGGTGCAGCTCGAGTTCGACTCCGGCGGCACCTGGGTCGATCGGGGCACGGTCACGCCGGTCAACGGTGCGTATTCGTTCACCATCAACGCCGCCGGCAACTACCGGGTCACCGCCCGTCAGAGCACGTACGCCACGCGCACTCGACTCATCAACAGCGTCGCTCTCGGTGGCACGAACACCGGCAACGACCTCACGATCCCGCACACGGCACGAGTCACGATCGCGATCGCACCGCCGGCTGCGGCAGCGGACAACTTCACCCAGTCCGTCACGCCGAACAGCGGCGTCACGGCGAACTGCACGACGTCGGGCGGGCCGCCGCCCACGGCCGCCGCGTGCGTGTACACCGGCCTCGATCCCGACGTCGCGTATTCGTGGACGTTCAACGCGAACCCGAACAGGTACACCACGACGAGCGCGTCGATCACCGCCGCGGCGCTGCTGATCAACGGCGATCAGAACCTGACGGCCACGTTCGGTACCCGCAACGTCTCGATCACGGTCACCACCGACGGCTCCTCCGGCGACGCGAACTCCGCGACCGTGGTGATCCGCATCCCCGCGGGCGGCACGGCGGTGCAACCGACCTCGAAGTCGGGCAACGTGTTCACGTTCAACGGCATCGAGTTCGGGGCCGGCGACGTCGTGGTCTCGCGCACCGACTACCGCACGCGAACTGTCGCCTTCGCGAGCACGTCCGGTTCGCCACAGCCGCCGGCTGCGGTCACCATCTACCCGGTCGTCGACGTGTCCGGGCGCATCCAGGACAAGAACAGTGGCAACGAAGGCGGTGTCACGGTCAACCTGATGCAGGGTGCGACGGTCGTGGCCACCACCACGTCGTCGAGCACATCCGGCGGCCGCGGCCGGTTCACGTTCCCCAATGTCGACAGCGGTACCTACACGGTCTCCGCGGTGAAAGACGGGGTCGGTGCGGCCAGCTACGCGCCGATCACCATCGACGCTACGAGCCCGGCAACCAACACACTGTCGCTCGGAGACATCCAGCTGCAGCCGCGTGACGTGCCGTTCACGTTCAACGTGTCCGTCGACGGCACGCCACCCACGGCGGCCACGAACGCCTCGGTGATCTGGAACCCGGGCGCGAGTCAGCAGACGGGCAACACCGGCGCCGGCGGCGCGCCGGTCGTCTTCACGTTCAAGGAGGACAACCTGCCGGGCGGGGCGACGGCGTTCCAGGTGACCAAGGCCGGCTTCATCACCGTCAACGACACGTGGGGTTCGCCGGCCGGCAACACCAAGGCGGTCACGCTGTATCCCGCCGCGTCGGTCGGCGGCACGGTCACCAACGCAACCGCGAACTCGGCCGTGCAGGTCCTCGTCTGCACCGTCACACCGTGCACCGCGGCGACGCCGGGAGTGCAGACGTTCACGGTGACGGCCGGTGGTGCATTCACCATCACCGGACTCAACCAGGCGATCACCTACCAGGTGCGGGTCATCGAAGGTGCCGCCATCCGCAGCGCCACGGCAACGGTCGGCGCGACCGGCGGGGTCACGACGTCGCCGACGCCGTTCACGTTCGACATGACCCCACCCTGACCGGTGAGCCAGACGGGCTGATCAGGCGACGATGACGATGACGACGACCGTGATCACGACGACCGCGGCCAGGATGATCCATGGCCACCAGTTGCGCTTGCGCACCATGACGGGTGCGGGCGGCGGCGGTGGCGGGATCTCCGGCTCCGGCACCGGCTCGAACACCGGTTGCGGATCCAGTTCGTTGTTGCAGCGCAGGCAGAGATGCTGGTGCTCATCCACCGGGTTCAACTCGCCACACGTCGGGCAGACGCGCGTGCCGATCAGCTGACGACCGCCGGCGCCGGGCAAGCGCCGCAACGTGGTGTCGCTGCCGGTGGTCTGCGTTGCCAGCGGCACCGCTGACGGTGCCCAGAACAGCGGGAAGTCGCAGTGTGTGCAGAACTCGTCAGAGTTGCGCCGGATCGCCGCCAGGGTGGAGATCTGCCCACACTCGGGGCACACGATGTCGGGCATCAGCTCACTCCCATCACGACACCTCGACGAGGATCGGTTCGTCGGCACCGCCGCCACCGTCGGGCTGCGGCGGCCAGATCTGGCGTGCCCCGACGTGCAATTCGAACGTCATGCTCGCCGGCAGTTCGGCGCGCACGATGCGCAACAGGTCGTTCTCGGTGGCCCAGCCCGAGCGCTCGACGTACAGCCGCACGTGTGGCGCGTTCGGTGGTGCCTCGCCGTCGGCGTACACGCCGCCGCTGTCGTGGACGACGGCCGGCGACAGGCTGATCAGCTCCAGCAGTTGGCGCAGCCCGCGAGCCGTCCCGCGCCACTGAACGAGCTCGGAGTACTCGCGCACGATGCGCCGCTGCAGCTCGTCGGGCAACGACGAATCCACCCAGTTGATGCCGATCCACTCGCCCATCAGGCGCACCATCGGGTCCGGCGCGACTGCGGGGTCGAACATGTGCTGCAACGTGTCGATCTGGTGCAGTTCGGTATCGGCGACGGTCTGGAAGATGCGCAGGAAGCGGGCCAGGAAGTCGTCTTCGACCATCCCAACGGGCAACTGGTGGAGCAGCCAGTCGTCGCGGCGGCGTTGCGGCGTCATCGCACCACCACCTGGTGGTTGGCGCTCAGGAACAGCGAATCGCGGTCCAGCTTGACGAGGTCCTTGCCGTAACCGATGCGCTCGTGGTTGCGTAGGTCGTACTCGAAGAACAGCACCTCGTCGACACGCTCGACGCCCTCGATCGCCTCGAGCAGTTGGTAGACCGACGCCGAGTTGAGATCGGAATCGAAGCCCCAGCCGTTGCCGTCCGGTCCACCCGTGACCGGGTTGAGGTAGTGGTACAGCGCGCCCAGCGCACGATCACGCACGAGCGTGCTCGGCCGTCCGGGGCGTGCCGTCAGCAGCGTGGCGACCGTGACGCCCTGGTAGTACGGCGTGCCGATCTCGATCGTGGTGCCGAGGATGCGTCGCTCGTCGAGATGCTCGCGCACGCGCGCCGACATGTCGTCGGGCAGCGCGAAGTCGTCGAGCTGCAACTGCTCGGGACGACGGCTCACCGCAGGCACGAGCAGCAGCCGGATCGGCTGACCAGGCTTCAGCGGCGGAAGGCAGCGCACACGCGCGATCGACGGATCGGCTTCGCCGGCGACGCGCTCGAAGTCTTCCGACGTGACTGCCCGCCCGCCGGTGCGCAGCGATTGCGGGCCGCGCTTCTTCGCATTCGGCACGGTCTCGGCGTCAACGCCGCCGGCGGCCGGGGACAGGTTCTCGACACCGGCCACGTACGGGATGGTGGTCCGCAGCCCGCGCAGCGTTCCGGTGCCGACGTTGCCCGACGCGCCGCCACCGCAGCGGTAGCCGGTGGCCACGATCAGCGCACCCTCGGGCGGCACTGCGCCATGTTGACGAGTGCTGCCGTTCGGGTAGCGGATCAGCGGGCCGAACGAGATCTCCCCAGTCGTCGAGTTCCACACGAAGTGGCGATCGTCGGACTTGGTCTTGGCAAAGTCCTCGACCTCGATCCACTCCTGGATCTGGTTCTCGACGGTGACCGTGACCGTCTCGCCCTGCTGACGTGGCAGCACGGGCGTGCGTTGCACGACGAACACCTGGTCCGGCTTGCCGGTGCTGACGCCGAGCACGGTGCGGCCGATGACTTCACTGTGCTCGGCGCGAACCGTGCCACCGATGGACGTCGCCGCGATGGAGCTGATCTGCGGCGAGGCCCGGTATGTGGGCTGGCCGGGTTCGGGCACCAAGAGCTTGGCTCGCAGCCAGAACGCGCGTCGCCCGCCGAGGGTGAGCGGCTCGTGCTGGTTCGGCACCAGCAGCGTGATCGATCCGTTGCGGTTCAGACCGCCGGTCGTGTCGCCGTAGGGCTTGGCAGGAATCCAACCCTCGCCTTGCCAGATCTCCCAGCGCAGCGGCGGGCGGTCGGGAATGACGCCGATGCCTTCAACCGTTGCCTCGATCTGCAGCCGGACCGCATTGCCGGCGAGCGACGACTGAAAGCCGAGGTAGAAGCAGTCGCCCGGGGTGATGGTCGGGAAACACGTCACCGATCGACGATCGATGACGAGATCGTCCCACGTGTCGATGTAGGAGTCCGAGCCCGCCGATGTCAGCGACGCGATCAACTTCGGCGCAGTGATGTCGAGCTGCTCGAGCGTGGTGAACACCCGCGTCTCGCCGACGTCGCCGACCGTCGCGACTTCGGTGCCGACCGGCACCGAGGCAATCTCGGTGACGGGGGCCGTCAACCAGAACGTGAGGTCGACGCGTGCCGCAGTGGCCGGGAAGGGTTCGAATCCGAGCAGGTTCAACATGCGCGTGTAGAACACGTCCGGCACCTGGTTGAGCCGGAACAGGGTCATCTCCGTCATCCATGCGAACAACTCGATCAGCGCCACGCCGGGGTCGGACAGGTTGTGGTTCGTCCATTCCGGACAGAACGTGGGGATGAGGCGTTTGGCTTCGTCGACGATGTCTTGGAACGAACGATCGTCGAGGTTGGTGACCGGCAGTGTCATGCGTCGCCCTCCTGCGGGATCACGTAGAACGGATAGACCAGGTTGCGCACGTCGTTCGTGGTCCGCACCCGGTATCTCATCTGGATCAGGACGCGCGCACGGTCGTTCGGGTCGGGCTCGATGTCCACGTCCTCCAACGTCACTCGTGGCTCCCATTGGGCGACGGCATCGCGGACTGCGGACGCCATCAGACCGATCGTGTTCGCGTTCACCGGCTCGAACAGCAGATCCCAGATCTTGCAACCGAACTGGGGACGCATCAAACGTTCGCCGGGCGCGGTGATCAGCACCATCCGCAGCGACGCGTCGATGTCGGACGCACCGCTCGTGAACGCGATCGCGCCGGATTGGTCGACGCGCATCGGGAACATGATCCCGCGGCCGATGAAGTTGGCTGCGGCAGCCGAAGTTGCGGCGGAGTCGGTCATCAGTTGATCTTCACCATCGCTCCCTTGATGTCGACTCCGGCGGACCCGGAGATCTCCGTCTTGGCGCCGGCACCGATCTTCACACCGACGGACCCGTTGACCTCGACGTTGGTTCCCTTGGCCACCAGCTTCTGGTTGGCCGAGATGGTTGCCGTCTTGTTCGCGGTCATCTCGATCGTGTCCGCAGTGATCTTGATCGCACCGTTCTTCAACTCGATCTCAGCGGTGCCCGACTTGAGGTGCAGCGGGTTGCTCGCGTTGACCCAGATCTCGAACTTCTCGTCGTTCAGGTTCATGTACGTCTTGCCGTCTTTGTGCATGATCTTGATGCTGCTCTTGGCCTTGACGTCGTTGTCGTTGAACTCGACGACATGACCGCTGCGGCTGCGGATGACACGCTGGGTCACCTTGCCGTCACTGGCCAAGAAGTCGGCCTTGGCCGACAGCGGCGGCTTGTCGACACCACCCCACAACGCGCCGAGCACGACCGGGCGGCGCAGGTCGCCCTGCTCGAAGCCGACGAGGACCTCGTCGTTGATCTCCGGCCAGAACTGGATACCGAATGCGCCGCCACCGGACAGGGTGAGCACGCGCGCCCACTCGCTCTCGTCGGTGTCGGTGAGCGTCGGGAACTTGACCTTGACCCGGTGCTTCGCTTCCTCGTCCCAGTTGTTGGTGACGACACCGACGACCAGGCCCGCTGCGGCCCACGGACCGTAGACACCGGACGTCCCGCCACCGAGCAGGTCGACGATCTCGGTGTTCTGCAGCCCGCCGACGTTGAAGCGCGTGACGAAACCGTCCTCACCGTTGAACGTGTGCTCGGCGGACGTGACGTAGTACTTGCCGGACAGCTTCGGGCCGATGTTGTCGATCTGCACGTACTTGCCCGGCGCGATCTCCGGAGCGCCGAGCGACTCGCCACGCGCGGTCATCTGCTGCGACGCCTGGCGCATCGCCAAACCCTCGGCGATGGCGTCGGCCTCCGCTTTGGACAGCGGTGCCGACGAACCGTTGATGTACTTTGCGCCATCGGCGAACGACTTCGCCTTGCTGCGCATCGCCGACAGACCACCGTTCGTGGTCGCCCCCGTGAACCTGCCACCGACCGTGCCCGCATCCGTGCCGACGATGGCCCGTTTGGTGCTGGAATCCCAGCCGCGCACCTCGACCGAGGCACCGGTGCCACTGCTCGTGAACCGGGCGCGGAACCGTCGCAAGTCCTCCCCGGCCTTCAACGTCGCGACCACGCTCTCGGAACGATCACCGAAGACGACGGTGCCCGCGACCATCGACCACTCGGTACCCGTCGCGTCGGCGATCTGGCGGAAGAAGTCGGCGTTCGAGCCGGTCTGGATCAGGTACTTGAACTGCGATCCGGTCAGCCGTGGCGAGCTGATCGTCGACTGGACGCCGGTCTCTTGGCAGATCTTGGCGATCACATCGCTGTACTTCATGTTCTTGAACGTGCGGATCTTCGAGCCGTACGCGAGGCGGTGGCTCTTGTCCTGGGCCTCGACGATGGTCTCGACCGACGACTCCAGGTAGTCGAGTCCGACGGACGTGATCTCGCCGCTGAAGACCGGGGTCATCACGGTGCCCTGGCCCTGTGCCTTCGGGAACGAGACATCCACCGTCGCGCCGATCGCGAACTGGTTGCCGCCGATCAACGCGAGTTCGTCGTCGTGGAAGCGCAGGAACAGCCGGCCCGGTACGCCGAGCGACTGCTCGACACGCATGTCCACCATGTCGACGTACAGCGATTCCGTCGCAGCAAGCCCGTCGAACTTCAACAGCGGATTACCCGGCAGCGACTGCGCACGACCTATACGAACGTCGGTCATGTCAGTCCCCCCGCTCGGGGATCGACAGGAGCTGGCCGGGGCGGATCGCAAGCGGGTCGGTGATGCCGTTGATCGAGGCGATGTTGCGCCACTTGGTGGAGTCGCCGTAGTACTGCGCGGCGACGCGATCGAGGGTGTCGCCGACGCGCACCTGATGGGTGCGGTTCGGGTTCGGCGTGCCCGAAGTCGGGTTCTGGCGAGCCCAGGTATCGTCCGGCTCGTACTGCTCGAGACTCATCTCGACGTTGGCCCGCAGCGGCATGCCGTCGCTCGAGAAGTACGTGAACGAGATGTCCATCGACTTGATGATCGATTTGAACGTGTGGATCTGCGTGCCCCAACGGAACTTGACCCACGGCGGCCGGCCGTTGTTGCGCGCAGCGTCGTAGCCGGCGAGTGAGGTGTCCACCTTCATCAGCACGAGCAGCTTGTTGGTGTGCGTCGTCACCGACGTGCCGTCGCCGGTGGTGTCGAACACGAGGCTGAGGCTGAACGAGCCACCGTCCCCGCCGGCGAAGCGCTTCGTCGGCGCGCCGCGCCCCGGGATCGAATCGGACTCCCAGCGATTCGAGGTCGAGAACGAGAACTTCGAAGGGTTGAACATGCAGTCGATGCGGGCGCCCGACTCGGTCTCGATGAACGCCTTCTGGAGTTGCGTGGGGGCGGCCATCAGAAGTCCCTCCGGTAGCGCCCGCCGCGGCGTTCGAGATCGGCGATGAGACGGTCCTCGAGCAACTCCACCACGGTGTCGAAGTTCTCGCGGAGCAGCTTGCGGAACTCGGTGCGCGAGATCGATCCTGTCGGCGCGGCACGTGTCGACGGCTCGGCCTGGCTGATCGTGTTCGTGGTCGCTGTGGTGGTCTCGCTCGCGTTGCTCGGTCGGGCGCGATGACCGCCCATCGATCCGCTGAACTTGCGCTGGATCGTGTCCGAGCCGTCGTTCGATGATCCCGACGAGTTGGACGCCGCAACGCGGCGACGGATGCTCTCCGTCGCGTCGTCGAAATCGGTGGTGATGGACATCGGGGCTCCTCTCGACGGCCGCGGCGCGGCAACGGGCCGCAACCGGGTCGATCGCATGATCTCGCCCACCTCGGTGGCCCGACGTTCTTCGGCGCTGTGCCGATCGTCGTCGAAGAACCGTGGCGCTGGGGACGGGTTGGCAACGTGGGTCAGTTCGTGGGCGATGATGCCGGTCAGCCCGTCACTCGGCGTGCCGGCTGACGGCACACGCGCGAGGTGGATGACATCGCCCGTGGTGGCGGCAACCTTGTCGACGGCGGCGAGCGCCTGGCGCGACGCCAGACTGGTCGACAAGCGGGGTGTGCGGTCGGCCACGATCACATCGGCGATCGCGCGGAACTGCACCGGCAATGGCCGCGCCCGCTCCTGGCGATGCCGCCCGAGCTCGGCCATGAACCGCTCGCTGAGATCGAGCTCGGACGATGCCGTTGGAGTTGGATTTGGATTTGGAGTGGATGCGGCGGCAGCGGGATCGGACGTGGTCGCCGATCGTTGCAACCGCGGCCGCTGGAGCAACGCCGGCGCGCCGCGCGCGGTGGAGAACAGCGAGCCCGGACCGGCCGGCACCCACGGCAGTGGTGCCCAGGACTCCGGTGTCTCGCGGACGAAGGCGGCCGGGGCGACGATGCCGAGCTCGTCGGACAGTTGGCGCGGACCGGTCGGCGTGCGGTCGTCTCCATGTCGGGCGAGAGCACCAGCGCGTCGAACAGGCTGTTCATCCATCGGTGAGCGCCGCAGCACCGCAGCGCGGTCGCGTGACGTCGGGCCGGCCGCCGCGAGGTCGTCCAACAGCCGGGCACGCGCCGCCGGCGAGCCGCGCTCCTCGACGGTGAACTCGCGGGCGACGACGGTGGCTGCGGATGTTGCGGCAGCGACGACACCGAACTGATCACGCAGCAACGCCGGGCCGAGATCCGGTGCGCCCGCCCGCGCGAACGCAGCGACCGACGACGGCGAGGGAACGACAACACCGAGCTCGTCACGCAGCGACGCCGGGCCGAGGTCCGGTGCGCCCGCCCGCGCGAACGCAGCGACCGACGACGGGGAGGGAGCAACGACACCGAGTTCGTCGAGCAGCGAGTCCCAGCCACCCATCGCCTCGATCTGGCTGAGCAGCGTGTCGAGGTCGGCCAGCGATGCGGCCGCAGCGGCGGGCGCAGGGACGGTGGCGGTGGTCGGTGTCGACCTGCGCTGAATGACGACAGCGCGTCCGATGCTCGCGAGGCGCTGGCGACCGGCACTGGCGATCGTCGCTGGCGTGATCCGCCCGGCCGCAGGTTCGGTGGCAACGCTCTGCGAGGAAGTCGGTGCAATCCGACGTGCCGAAGCGGGCAGGCCGGGCGCGACGGGCATCGCCGTCGAGGGGGCGTTCCACGCGCCGTGTGGTCGCAGCGAGCGCATGAAGGTCGCGCTCTCCAGGAGTGGGCCGGCGTCCGCCCTCCCACTGCGGCGGAGCAGGATGGGGCCAGCCACCACGGAACGCTCGGCGATGCCCGTCGGCGTCGTGGACCGTCGCAACACACCGACTGCCGAGGTACGCAGCGGCGTGGCGCGAGCACGAGTAGCCGCTCCGGGCGGTGGTGCCAAATCGCGATCGACGTGCGCACTGCGCGGCAACGGTGCCGATGCGGCCCGGCGCAGCAAGCCAGGTTCGACCGGATCGGCGCGAGCAGCGGCCGCGGGGGCGAGTGCGCCGGCCGGCGCCACGACCAGTGGGTCGCCGGCGAGGGCCGCGCCGCGCGGCGGCATCACGACCGCATCTGCTCCAGGCGTGGCATCGGCCTCGCGCTGGATCATCGAGCCTCCCGGGACCTGCGATTCGGCGACGATCTGTGTTGTCGTCGGCGCGCCGGCGAGCGCAGCGCGCCCGTTTCCGGTGATCGGGTGCGCTGCGTCGGGAAGCAACCCGCCGGTGAGGCGCGGGCGCTCCAGCGTCGCCACCGATGCCCGACCCGGCGCAGGACCGGGCTGCGGCTCCGGAATGCGCTCACCGGCGCGCACCTCAGCACGGCCCAACGGCGATCCCGACGAGGGTGCAGACGACGTCGCGGCCGCCGAAGGAGCGGGCTGCGGCTCCGGAACGCGCTCACCGGCGCGCACGACAGCGCGGCGCAACGGCGATCCGGACCCGGGTGCAGACGACGTTGCGGCGGCCGACGCGGATCGCTCTCGCGGTTTCGGCATCGCCCAGTCGTCGTCGGCCGGCACGACGCGTGCTGGCCCTGGCCCTGATGCGTTCGGCACCGTGCTGCGGTCCAGCTTGCGACGCAAGCCCTCCGCGTCGTCCATCGACGGGCGCGGTCGCCCCCCACTCGACGGCTGGCGGCCCACGGCCGCCCCGCCGCCGCCACTGTCGAGGATGCCCGATGCAGCGACATCAGGGAGATCGGTGGCCGACTGCCCGCCGAAGCGTGTGGGTGCCACCGTGGTGGCGACCTGCGGTGCCGCATTGTTCGCGACGCCTCCCGGCGACGTTGCCGGCCCAGCCCACGTGCGGCCGAATCGCCGTGGCGTCAGCGGCAACCCGCGACGAACGACACGCTGCACCGACACCATCGTCGTCGCCGCTGCAGCCAGCGCAGCTTCGGCATCGCCTGAGACCGCAGCGGAAGCGGGCGCGGACGCAACAGCCGCCGCTGGGCTCGGCGTCTTCGCCTGGAGCAGCTTGCGGCGCAGCGCGTCGACCAGTGGATCGACCTTGCGCGGCGGCTCGGCCGGTGTGGCCGCGACAACGACAACCGGCTTCGCGCGCGACGAGATGGCGGCTGCGTCGGACCCGGTCTCGGGCCACGGCCAGTAGTCGATCGGCGGCCGGACCGAGGTCGTGTCGGCGAGCAGAGCCCGGTTCTGTTGCGACAGGCCGAGGCGCATCACGAATCCACGCGAGGCACGCAGCAGTTGCCCCGGTCGGGGATGATCGAGCGGGCGGACGAGCGACAGTTGCGGACGCGCACGGGCCGTGATCTCGCGCCCGATCGGGCGTCCGGACGAATCAGAGGTTCTTGGCGGTGAACCCATGATGGGCGATCTCCAGTTGCTCTGTGGCAGCGCTGGTGGACTCGGCGGCGAATTCGGGTCCGCTCCACTTGACGGGAAAGGCGTCGACGAACTCCCAGGATCGCAGCCGTGATCCGCTGGGGCCGATGAGTGTGATCGCCGCGGTCGAGCGGGTCAGCTTGTTGCCGTTCGAGGCGAACTGCTCACCCGACGACTTCGTCAGCCAACCGAACAGGTTGTCGCTCTGCGTGACGCCACGCTTGAGCGTGATGTTCGGCCACGTCATCCGGCCCGGCAGGTGATGCACGAACCCGTTCTCGCCGCCCTCCTCGATGTTCTCCACACCGACCTCCACGGTGAGCCCGTTGACCTCCATGAAGAACCCGATCGAGAGCCCGTCGACCTCGAACAAGAACGTGGACGTCGTGACGGCCTGGCCCTCGAATGCATCATCAGCCACTGCGCACCGCCTCCCACGCTCGTTCGTTCAAATTCGCTATCCGCCGGATCAACCTGGCTCGGTCGGCATGTTCGAGATCGAGCAGATCCTCGAGGTTCCAGTGGAGGTGATACGCGAGGTATGCGATCTCGTCCCACAGGGCGTCCGCGGGATACAGCTTCATGGTCCGCTCGTGCGTGCCACTTCTTCGATTTGGTGCCGGCGCCGGTTGGTGGTCGCTTTCGCGACGCGGTCCGTGTCGTCGGCTGCGGCAGCCACCGAGGTCGGAGCCGCCGTCGGAGTCGCCGCGTCGTCAGCGACCGGTTCCGGCGGGGTGGCTGCTGCCTGCAACGCCGCGACGTCGGCCGGACTTCCGAAGTTGATGATGCCGTAGAGGTCCTGCAGGAACGCCAGGTCGGCGGCGAACAGGTTCTCGATCTCACGCACGCCGATCGTCGGCACCGAGCCGAGCTCGGTGATGACGCGCGCCAACACCAGGATCGTCAGGTACGGATCATCGGGTCCGGTGACGCGCTGATCGCGCAACGGCTCGATCTCGTCACGAGCTGTCGCGAGGCGCATTGTGCCGTCCCGGTGCAGTTTGCCTTCCGGATCGACGTACCCCTTCGGGAGGGTGAAGCTGTACTCGGTCTGAAAGCCAGCCACCGTCTCTCAGCTCACGCCCACTCGAGGAGCTCGTGTTCCATCGTGAGCTCTTCGACCATGACTTCGTCGGTCGTCGCGTTGAGATCGGAAGCCGTGATCTTCGACGGCCACATGTTGGTCAGGTTGAACCTGGCCGTCTCCTTCGAGAGCCGGTCGTAGACCACGATCGAGCCGGTCTTGTACGGCGTCTTGTCCGTTGCCTTGGCGACTTGTTGGAACCAGCCCATCAAGTCCGGATTCGGTGTGAATCCCCGCTTGAACGTCACTTGGCCGTACTTGGTCTTGCCCGGGATCTTGGTCGTGAACTTCTGCTTGGCGTCCTTGCCGACCGACTTCTGCTCGATCACTTCGAACTCGATGCTCAAGCCGCTGCACGACGTGAAGAAGCCGATGCTGAGGCCGTCGATCTCGAGCGAGAAGAACGCTCCTTGGAACTCGCCGTCATGGTCGAGAGGCATGGTTGTGGCTCCTCACTTGTCCCTGGTCAACAGCTCGATGGTGAGCGTCAACTCTTCCGTCATTGGATCATCGCTGCCGACGTCGAGGTCGGATGCCGACCACTTCGAGGGCCACGCGTTGGTGAAGGTCCAGCGGCCGACTTCTTTGTTGTCGAAGCTGTACAGCGTGACCGCGCCGTCGGCCCGGAAATCGGGCTTGCGATCACGAATGTCCTTGGCCCACTGGTACCAGGACTTGTCCGTGCTCATCGGCCGCTTCAGGGTGATGTCGCCGAACTTGGCACCCGCGGGACGCTTCTTGGAGAGCATCCCGGTGGCTGATTGCTGGTTGACATCGACAACGTCGATCTCCAGCGCGAGACCACTGATCTCGGTGATGCCCTCGATGCTCACCTTCTTCAATTCGATGTAAAACCGTGACCCGACGTAGAACTCGTCTTTGACCGGGCCGACTCCTGGTGCTGGCATGGCGTGTGTCCTTCCGCTCGCTCAACCCCGGCTCAGGCCGAGGTCTCCTTGATCTGGGCAATGCGGAAGATCACGAACTCGGCCGGCTTGACCGGCGCGATGCCCACTTCGACGACCACGCGACCGAGGTCGATCGACTCGGGCGGGTTCGTCTCGCTGTCGCACTTGACGTAGAACGCTTGCTCGGCGGAAGCGCCGAACAGCGCGCCGTCGCGCCACAGGCCACGCAAGAACGAGCCGACGGTCCGCTTCAACCCTTCCCACAGCGTCATGTCGTTCGGTTCGAACACTGCGTACTGCGTACCGTTCATGATCGCGGTCTCGATCATGTTGAACAGCCGACGGACGTTGATGTAGGTCCAATCGGTGTTGCTCGAGAGCGTCCGCGCGCCCCACACGCGGATGCCGCGGGTGCCGAACGGACGGATGCAGTTGATGCCCAGCGGGTTGAGCAGACCCTGCTCGCCCTTGGTGATGTTGTTCTCGACATCGAGCGCGCCGCGCACGACCTCGTTGGCCGGCGCCTTCCAGACGCCACGGGTCTCGTCGGTGCGGGCCCAGATGCCGGCCATGTGGCCGCTCGGCGGCACGACGATCTCGGTGTCACCGTTGGTGGCGGCCGGGTTCGAGACCTTGATCCACGGGTAGTAGAAGGCCGCGAACTGGGAGTCGTACATGGCCACGTCGGTGCGCCATTCCTTGACCTGCTGGGGCGACATCCCCGGCGGAGCGTCGAGCACGGCCATGCGGTTGGCCTGGCCTTCACAGTGGTTGATCAGCGCGAGCTGCACCGACTTCCACAGGCCGAGATCGATCGTGCCGTCTTCTTTGGTGGCGGCGGTCACCAGGTCGGGCACCATCACCATGGTGACGTCGTCGGCGATGACGAGACCGTTGATCCCGGTGCGAGCCGTTTCCGAGCCGGTGAACGCACGACCGGGAACGGCCGTCGGCGTGGCCGGGGCGGGCTCGATCGCGTACACGCCCGCAGGCACGGTCTGCAGGTCGGCGGCGAGCTTGGACGTATCCACCTTCGTCGCGACCTTGACCCTCGTCGACTCCTTGTTGACCACAGCCTCGGCCTGGCGGTCGCTCTTGCCGAGGGTCAGCTTGGAGAACGACTCGACGACCTTGCCGTCCTCGACGATGTCGATGGTGAACGTCGGCACGTCGTCGTCGCCGGCGTCATCGGCCGGTGCCTCGGGCACCACCGACACCGAGATCGGCGCGTTGGGCTCGACCGTCGTGAACTCGAGCGCCGGCCCGAGGCTGCGATCGGCGGCGGGCAGCGCGCGAACGCCCGACTCCGTCGCAGGCGTTGTGTTTGGGATGCGCACGATGTATGCGATGCTGCCACCGTTGTTGAAGTAGCCGTACACCGAGTGCGGCAGCATGATGCCGGGGGCGAACCCGCCGTACAGGGTCTCGAACTGGGTCCAGTTCGTCACGAGCCGGGGCTTGACACCATCGGGATCGTTGGGATCATCGGTCGGTGCCTTCGCAGTGAATCCGACGAACGCGGCGACGGCGGTTGCACCGGCGGACAACGTTGCAGAACTGGACGGCACCTCTTCGACATAGACGCCAGGCGTCAGGTATGTAGCAGCCACTTCGTTTCCCCTTCGTAGCAAACAATGTCTCTGAAAATGGACACAGCAGAATGCGACTCCCGCTCGCACAACACGTTCAACACCCCACACCGCGCCCGGCGAGCCCCGGACAGAGCGCTCGGAATCGTGGTCACCATATCGCGGTGCTCTCGATGATGCGAGTGCTTCTTGCACGCTGGATGGTGAACCTTGTTCAGAGAGTGGCCGGAATGCACACTCTTCGTGAAAGTTGACCGCGGTGCGTGGGGATTGGCGACGTGGCCGCGGAAGTCATGCATCACGGCACCTGCGCCGTTGGCTGGCCTGGTGTGATGAATTGAATCACGCCACCCCAATTGCACATCGCCTTACTGCTGTTGTTGAGCGCAGGCTTGTTGCCGATCATCACCGTCGGCGAGCCCGGCACCCACGGCGCTGCGATGGCGGGAATGCAGGGCATCGGGGTGAGGATCCCGAGCGCCGCCGTCGTGGCTGCGGCGACGGTGGGGTTGCTCAGTGTGGTGCACAACCCGAACGGCATGATGTTGACCATCGGCTTGTTGTCCATGATCGTGGCGACCGGCATCTCGGTCGACATCACCCGATTCTCGGGCAGGACCATGTAGGGCGCTGGCGCGGCACCGAAGCTGCACTGGCACATTGCACCCGGCACGACGACGTTCGGCATGGGGTGGGACTGTATTACCGAGCGTGCAATTTGTCACGGACGGTGCAGATGTTCGCTCTCTGCGTGCAATAACCTCGCTCAGCCGACGGGCTGATCCACTCGCTTCACGATCGCATCGCCGGTCTCCATGTCGAAGATGTGGATGCGCGACGTGTCGACGGTGAGCGTGACGCGGTCGCCGGCCTTGATCGCGTTGCGCGTGTCCATCGACGCGATGATCATCGACTCCATTCCCGAGCCGACCTCGATGCCGTCGTCGGTCTGGCGCACCGACGGCGAATCGATGGTGCAGTGCACGAGCAGTTCGGAGCCGAGCATCTCGACGAGCTCGACCAACACGTCCAGGCGACCGGTGCCGTCGTCGCCGAGCGCCTCCGGGCGCACGCCGAAGCCGACCGTACGTCCGACCATCGATCGCAGACTCGGGATCCGGTCGAGCGCCGCGTCGTCCAGCGTCAACGTCTGTGCGCCGATCTTCAGCGCAGGGCCGGAGCCACCGTCGACCACTTCGGCGCGCATCACGTTCATCGACGGTGAGCCGATGAACTGCGCAACGAACAGGTTGTCCGGATGGTGATACAGGTCTTGTGGTGACGCGACCTGCATCAGGTGGCCGCGGCGCAGCACGGCCACGCGGTCACCCATCGTCATCGCCTCGACCTGGTCGTGGGTGACGTACATCGTGGTGATGCCCAGCCGGCGCTGCAGACGGGAGATCTCGGCGCGGGTCTGAACGCGCAGCTTGGCATCGAGGTTGGACAGCGGCTCGTCCATCAAGAACAGCTTCGGCTCACGCACGATGGCGCGACCCATCGCGACGCGCTGGCGCTGGCCACCGGAAAGCTGACCCGGCTTGCGATCGAGCACCTTGTCCAGCTCCAGCAGCTTGCCGACTTCGGCCACCTTCGCTGCGATCGTCGCCTTGTCCACCTTGCGCAGCTTCATCGCGAACGCGATGTTCTCGCCGACGGTCATGTTCGGGTACAGCGCGTAGCTCTGGAACACCATCGCAATGTCACGCTGTTGCGGACTCTTGTCGTTGACTCGGACGTCGTCGATCAGCATGTCGCCGCCGCTGATGTCTTCCAGGCCGGCGACCATGCGCAGGACCGTGGACTTGCCACAGCCCGACGGGCCGACGAGCACCATGAACTCGCCGTCTTTGATTGTGAGATCGAGACTTGGAATCGCCTCGTAACCGTTCTCGTAGGTCTTTTTGAGATTGACCAACTGCAAGGTGGACATTCGACTACCCCTTCACACTGCCGGCCAGCAGGCCACGTACGAAATATCGTTGCAAACTCAAGAACACGATCAACGGCACGACCATCGTGATGAACGCGCCGGCCGTCAACAACTGCCACTCATTGCCCTTCGTACCCACCATGTCGACCATCGCGAAGGTCATCGGCTGGTTGGCGGCACCGCCACCGAACACTTTTGCGACCAACAGGTCGTTCCAGACCCAGAGGAACTGGAAGATGCCGATCGACGCGATTGCGGGCACCGACAGCGGAAGCACGATCCGCAAGAAGATGGTCATGTGGCTGGCACCGTCGACGCGCGCGGCCTCCATGATTTCCCGTGGCAATGAACCAATGAAGTTCTTCAGCAAGAAGATGGCCAGCGGCATGGCGAAGATGGTGTGCGCGAGCCAGATGGCGGGTACGCCGTTGTTGAGCGGAAAGTAGTCGGAGTTGAAGTAACGCAGCAGCGGGATCAAGCACATCTGCAGCGGAACCACCAGCAGCGCGACCACGCCGACAAAGATCCAGTCCCGTCCCTTGAATCGCATCCACGAGAACGCGTAGGCGGCGAAGGCCGCGATCACGATGGGAATGATGGCTCCCGGAATCGTGATCTTCACCGAGTTCAGGAAGAAGTCGCTGAACGGCTTGGCGCCGATGGTGGTATCGAGGACGGAGGAGTAGTTCTTCGTCGTGAAGCTCGGGCTGGTGAACCAGTTCCACCAGCCGTTGGCCTTGATGTCCTCCTCGGGGCGGAACGACGAGATCAGCAAGCCGAACGTCGGAACCGTCCAGAGCGCAGCGATCACCCACACGGCGATCGCTCCCTTGCGACTCGACAGCCGCTTGGCCGCCTTCGTACCAACTGGGGTCTTGTCCTTGGGTGTCCCGATCATCGCGTCGGTGACTGGATCGATGGTTGCTGCGGTCATGTCAGCGCCCTTCTCTGATCGCTCGTTGGTTGCGGGCGTTGACCCACACGATGGGCACGACAGCCACGAAGAGGATGACTGCGAGCATGGCGCCGTACCCGGGCTGTTCGAGCGGGAAGCTGCGGGTGTACATGTCGTTGGCGAGCGTGCTCGTGTCGAACTGGCCACCCTTGCCCATCGTCTGGATGATGTCGAAAACCTTCAACACGGCGATGAGCGTCGTCGTCGCGACCGTGATGATGGTGCCACGAACGTACGGCAACACGATGCGGAAGAACGCTTGCCGATCGGTTGCACCGTCGATGCGGGCCGCCTCGACGAGATCGTCGGGCACACCTTTCATCGCGGCCGAGAGGACAACGGTGGCGAAGCCGGCCTGGATCCAGATGATCACGATGATCATGAAAATGGTGTTGGTCCCAGGCAGGAAGTTGCTGTCGATACCGAAGAACTTGCGATCCTGCAACCAATAGTGCGCCTCCTGCTTGCCGGGCAAAATGGGATCGAGCTTGAGCCACAGCCATGTCAGCAGGCCGAACTGCTTGTCGGGATCGCTGCCCTTGGTGGCGTAGACGAAGTTCCAGATGATTCCGGCACCGACCAACGAGATGGCGGTCGGCAAGAAGATGAGGGCCTTGGCGATCGGTTCGCCGCGCATGCGATCGGCGAACCGGGCGATGGTGATGCCGACGATCGTGCTGACCGTCGTGGCCAGGATCACCCACCACACGGTGTTGCGCAGCACGATCAGGTTGTCGCTGTCGGTGAACAGATCGCGGAAGTTGCCGAGTCCGTACCACTTCGTTGCGCTGGTGCCCTTGTACAGCGACAGACGACCGGTGTAGATCGACGGGATGATCAGCCCGCCGACGAGCAGCAAGAGCGCTGGACCGACGAACACGGCCACCCGAGCTCGCTCGCGCCATGGCTCGGGCAACTGACTGGCCAGCCAGTACAGGCCGAAGAGGATGCCGACGAAGACGGCGAGTCCGAACGCGACGGTAGCGAAGGTCTTCAAGATCTCGACCATGCGGCCCCCCTGCGAGTCAGATCACTTCTTGTGTAGGTCCATTGATAGCACTGCCCGGGCTGTGCGAATCACGCCCAACCCGGGCAGGCAGCTTTTCAATCAATTCATGTGCAGTTCAGGTGCCCTGGGTCTCAGGACTCTGGCCAGCTCTCGTCGATGGTCGTGAGCGCCTCTTCGGTGCTCTTACCCCCAACCACCCACTCCACGATCTCGGTCCAGAACGTACCAGCGCCAACGGCACCGGGCATCAGATCGGAACCGTCGAAGCGAAAGACGTCGGAACCGACGAGCAGATCGGCGAACTGCTTCACCAGCGGGTCTTGGATCAGGCTCAGATCGACGTCGGTACGGGGGAAGATGCGCGTGTAGCCCAACTTGTGGAAGTTCTCGGCGTACTCCTTGCCCGACAGGTAGGCCGCAACCGCGGCGACCACCGGCCGGTCGCTGAAGGCACCGATGATCTCGCCGCCACCGAGCATCACCTGAGGATCGCCCTCGTTGATGGTTGGCAGGTAGAACGCGTTCACGTCCCCTTCAGGCCCGAACGTTGTGCCCTCGGTCCAGAAAGTGCTGTAGAAGCTCGCTTGGCGGTGCATCAAGCACTCACCGTCGAGCAACGGCAGGCCAGCCTCTTGGAACGACGTGCTGGGAATGCTCTGTGCGCCATTCAACACGTAGTCGTCGTTCTTGACGATGTCACCGACCATGTCGACTGCGGTGACGATGGCTGGGTCGTTGAACGGGATCTCGTGCGTGACCCACTTGTCGTAGACCTCAGGACCTGCCGAACGAAGCACGGCGTCTTCGATCCAGTCAGTGAGCACCCAGCCGGTGGCGCCACCGGACTCTGCACCGACGCACCAGGGCACTCCGCCATCAGCGACGATCTTGTCGCTGAGATCGACCATTGCCTGCCACGTCGTCGGCACTTCGTAGCCCTTGTCGGCGAAGGCCGCCGGGCTGTACCAGACGAGGCTCTTGATGTTCGCGCTGAATGGAGGCCCGTAGAACGTGCCGTCCACCGAGCCGTAGTCGAGCCAGCCACCGATGTCGTTGGCCTTGACATCAGCCTCGAGATCGGAGAGCGGCACGAGCTTGCCGTCGCGGGCAAGTGTGGCGAAGAGGCCAGGCTGCGGAACGAGAGCGAGGTCTGGGGCGTTCCCGCCCTCGACACGCAACTTCAGGTCATCCTCGAACGAGCCCGAGCCTTCGTACTCGATGTCGACGCCGGTGCGCGTCTCGAAATCCTTCCACGCCGCAGCCAGCTGCGCGTCCTCGGGATCACGGATCGAGCCGAAGACGGTCACCTTCTCGCCGGCGAACTCCTGGTCGCCTGCGACGGCTGTGGTTTCGGCTCCACCGGCCGCGGTGGTCTCCGTCGGTGCAGCGGTACTGTCACCGGTCGATGCTGCTGGTGCGGCTGTCGTAGCCGCCGCACCGCTGTCACTCTTGTCGTCGGAGCCGCATGCAGCGGCGACCAGCGACAGTACTAAGGCCGTGGCAACAAGGCCGCGGCGACGGCGTGCCGTCATGGTTAACCCCCCTAAATATGTCGAGCGAGACCCTCGCTCGGACCTGTAAGCGTTTGCAAGATATCTCAGCGTTTTCCGGGCGTCAACATCATCGACACATTGTCGAGACGCCGTCGACGTCGTTGCGATCACGCCATCGCCGGTGGTGCGGTACTGGATCGCTCCACGAGCGCGAGTCCGAGGGGGTGGTGTCGTGCAGTGCCCTGATGTCCATCGAGGATGTCGGACATGAGTCGTGCGGCGAGGCGGCCCATCTGACGCACCGGCTGGCGGATCGTCGACAGTCCGAAGGCCTCCGCCGCAGGATGGTCGTCGAAACCGATCACCGACAGCTCGTCGGGTACGGAGATGCCCATCTCACGTGCGACTTGCAACACACCGAAGGCCATTTCGTCGGACATGCAGAACATCGCCGTCGGTGGTTCGTTGGATTGCAGGAGCTGACGCGCGGCCCGGCGGCCGCCCTCGATGGTGAACTCGCCGTCGACGACGAGCTGACGATCATTTCGGATTCGAGCAGCGGTCATCGCTCGCCGGAAGCCCTTGCTGCGCTGCTGCGGGACGCTGTCGGTCACACCGACCGCAGCGAGCTCGCCGACCACGGCGATGCGCCGGTGGCCGAGCTCGAGCAGGTGGCGGGTGGCCATCTCTGCGCCGAGTTGGTTGTCGATCGACAGGGACGTGATCGCGGCCAGCTTCTCGCCCACGACGACCGCTGGCGTAGGCATCCGGGCCAGCTCCCGCGCACCCTCCTCACGCCAGAAGACATCGACGAGGATCATCCCGTCGACGCGCTGGCGGAACGCCTGATCAGGCCCAGCCAGTGACTTCGACGTCGGCGCGCGGCCGGTGCTGATCAACAAGTCGAGCTGCGCGACCTGCAGCACTTCCTCGACGCCGGCGATCACCTCGCTCGTGTACCAGCTGGTCAGGATGGGGGCGACGAGGCCGATCGTGTGCGATCGTCCGGACGCGAGGCGGGCCGCGTTCGCGTCGGCCACGTAGCGCAACTCCGATGCTGCGCGATGCACACGCTCGCGAGTTGCCGCGGCGACATACGGATAGTCACGCAGTGCACGGCTGACCGTCGCAACGGACACGCCGGCGCGCAGCGCCACGTCGACGATCGTCGGCTGGGCGTGCGTCTGCGGTTGCGATTCCCGTGCCCCCACTGGGATCTCCTTGCCGTCACGGTGTGCTGTGCGCTCGGTGGCTTCTCCATGCTGAAAGCGTTTGCATAGAAGACGACAGAATACTGCTCGGCAGCCGCAGTGCAAGTCCGACGTTGGAGTCGGGAGGCGTCGGCGGATCTCTCACGCCCCGGGCGGGCGGATGAGCTCACTGCGTTGCGAGCCGAGACCATCGATCTCCACCTTCATCACGTCGCCGACCTGCAGGTAAGGAAAGCGCCCGGACATCGCCACGCCCTGAGGGGTTCCGGTGTTGATGATGTCGCCGGGCTCCAACACCATGAACTGGCTGAGGTGCCAGATCAGGAATGCAACGCTGAAGATCATGTCGACCGTGGTGGAATCCTGGCGCGGCTCGTCGTTGACGAACGAACGCAACCCGAGCGCCTGTGGATCGGCGACCTCCCACGACGGCACCAGGAACGGTCCGAGCGGGTTGAACGTCTCGCAGCACTTCCCCTTCGACCACTGCCCGCCGGAGCGCTCACGCTGGAAGTCGCGCTCGGACACGTCGTTGGCGATCGTGTAGCCGGCGACGTACGCGAGAGCTTCGTCGACGGATTCGAGGTATCGCGGCCGTCCGCCGAGCACCACGGACAACTCGACTTCCCAGTCCGTCGCTGTCGAGCCCCGCGGGATGCGCACGTCGTCGTACGGACCGACGACACAGGCCGGGTGCTTGAAGAAGACGATCGGCTCGACGGGAGGTGGCGAACCGGACTCGGCGGCGTGGGCGACGTAGTTCTGACCGATGCAGATCACCGCTCCAGGACGGGCGATCGGTGCCCCGATCCGGTGGGCGTCGACATCGATCACCGGCAGCTGACCGGCCGCAGCCGCTGCCGCAGCGGAACGGAGTCCGTCTGCAAGAAGGAATTCGGCGTCGATGTCGTACGTGAGAGGGGTCAGGTCGAAGACGACATCGCCGACTCGGAGGGCGGGCTGCTCGGCACCCGGTGAGCCGTAGCGGAGAAACTGCACGTGTCGTGCCTTTCGTGTCGTGCGGGCCGGTGGCGGAGCGGCGGGTGCGCTCCGCCACCGGTGACGCAACAGGTGGTCAGAAGTCGAAGTCGGCGATGTTGTCCGCGTCGAAGACCAAGAACTCGTCGGCGATGACTTGGGTGTCGGCGTTGATCTCTCGACTACCGAGGCCGGGCACGTCGAACGAGCCGGCCTTCGCGGTGATCGATCCATCGATCAGACCGGCGATGAGGTGCGCAGCGACGACTCCTTCGGTTTTGGGGTCCCACAGGCCGAACTCTTTGACCGTGCCGTCCTCGACGAACGACTTCATGCTGTTCGGCAGGGCAAGGCCGGTGACCTGGACCTTGCCCTTCTGCGACGAGTTCGACAGCACCTGCGCAACGGCGGGCAGGCCGGCAGCCGTCGGGGCCAGAATCGCCTTGAGGTCCGGGTAGCTGGTCAGCAGCGCTTCCGTCTCTGATGCGCTCTTGTCGGCGTCGTCGTCGCCGAAGACGGTGTCGACGAGCTTGAGGTCGGGTGCCTTGCCGGCATCGAGCGCCTCGTTGACACCGTCGATCCACGCGCTCTGGTCGGGCGCGTTGACGGTGGCCGAGAGGATCGCGAAGTCACCCGCACCGCCGGTGACGTCGGTGGTGAGCTTGAGCAGGAAATCGCTCATCTTGCTGAAGTCGACGGGGAGGATGGCGATTTGGCGACCCTCCGGGTTCATGTCCGAGTTGACCGCGATGACCGTGATGCCGGCCTCCATCGCCCGCTTCAGGCTCGGCACGACCGTCTCCGGATCGTTGGGGGAGATCGCGATGGCATCGACGCCCTGCTGGATCGCGGCGTCGATGAACTCGATCTGCGACGAGGCCTCGGCGCTGGCCGGACCGACCTCGGTGACTTCCATGTTGAGTCCGGCGGCCTCTTGCTGCATCCCCTCCAGGATCGGGTTGAAGTACGCGTTCGACGTGTCCTTCGGGATGTAGACGACCTGCAGCGTCTCGCCCGACGGCGCATCAGCGGTGGTGTCCGTGCTGGCCGCGGTGCTCGACGCCACGGTGGTGTCGACCGTCGATGCGGCAGAGGTGCTCTCCGACGGCGCGGCCGTGGTGGTGGAGGACGCGGTGGTGGTTGCGCCCTTGTCGTCGTCGCTGCTGCAGCTGGCTGCGGCGAGTGCCAGCGTTGCGACGATCGTGAAGCGACCGAGCCTCTTCCAATGTCCTGACATGTGTTGTCCTTCCGTGGGTCGCGACGCCGGCGGCGCGCGAGTTGTGTGATGTGTGTGACCGAACCGGTCAGGTGTGCACCCGCCTGCGCACCAGCCGTGACCGAAGCCGGGTCACAGTGCGCGGGACGAGAATGGAAGCGATCAGGATCAGACCGATGACGGCATCCTGGGTCTCGCCTTGAACGTTGTTGATGGCCAGTGCCTCGCGGACTGCCATCACGGCAAAGAGCGCAACGACCGTGCCGAGGATGGAGCCGCGGCCGCCGAAGATGCTGGTGCCGCCGAGCACGACGACGGTGATGGCCGGCAGTTCCATGCCGGTGGCGATGCCGGCACTGACCGAAGACAGGCGCGAGGCGATCAGCACCGCCGCAGCCCCGGCCATCATGCCGCTGAGCGCGAACGCCTGGAGCCGGACGCGCCACGTGCTGATGCCGGAGAAGCGAGTTGCCGCAGAGTTGCTGCCGGTGAGCAGACAACGCAGCCCGAAGTTGGTGCGCTGCAACAGGAAGCCGAACGCCGCTGCCGTGAGCAGGAGAACGACCAGCGGCAACGGAAGCGGACGCTGCGCCGATGTGCCAAACAACGTGACGCGATCGGCTTCGGCGAAGGAGTCGGGGAAGTCGCCGATGTAATCGCTGCCGAGCAGGATCTCGCTGATGCCACGGTACGCGGCGAGGGTTCCCAGCGTGGCAACCAGGCTGGGCAGCCCGATCACCGCGACCAGCACGCCGTTGACCAAGCCGAGCACGAGGCCGGTGAGCACCGCCAGCATGCACGCCACGGCGATGGGCGCTCCGCCGCGATACGCGATGGCGAGTACCGCGGCGGACACCGCGACGTTGCTCGCGACGGAGAGATCGATGTCGCCGTTGATGATGACGATGGTCAGCGCGAGAGCGAGCAACCCGATCTCGACGTAGCGGCCGGTGTGCAGCAGCAGCGCGCCCGCGTCGAGGAAGTGCGTCGACGACCGCGCACCCAGCACCAGCGCGACGATGATGACGCACGCGGCTGGCAGCACGCCGCGCACGCCATCGAGCCGGCCCGCCACGGGACGCGCGGCATGCCGCGGCGTGGTGACCGCAGCCGAGGACGGCGCTGTGGAGCTCACGATGCCGGCGTCCATGCCACCCCCGATCGGCGCGAGAGGGCACGGCGCAGTTCCTGGCGGCGACGGATCAACGTGTCGGCCACCACCGCGACGAGGATGATCGCACCCTCGGCCGCCTGCTGCCAGAAGCTGTCGACACGCAGCACCTTCAACCCGTTGTCGAGCAAGCCGATCACCAGACAGCCCAAGATCGTGCCGACCACCGAGCCCGACCCACCGAAGATGTTGGTGCCGCCGACGACGACCGCTGTGATGGCCGTGAGCTCGAAACCGATGCCGACGCTGGACGCGTTGACCGTGCCGTACTGCCCGACGTACAGCACTCCGGCAAGGCCGGCAAGCGCGCCCATCGCGGCGAACACACCGATTGTGATGCCGGTGACGGGCAAGCCACGGGCACGTGCCGCGTCGGGATTGCTGCCCACGGCGAACAACCGCCGCCCGGTCAGCGTGCGTTGCGTGACCAGCCAGGCGATGACCGCGACGATGAGTCCGGTGATGACCAGCCACGAGATGTTGCGGGTCGGCGTGATCGCGAGACGTTTGACCGCGCGGGGGATGAACTGGGCCTCGACCGTTCCACTGTCGGAAATGGTGAAGACCAGGCCGCGATAGACCGCCAGCGTGCCAAGGGTTGCAATGATGGCGGGCACCTCCGCGATCGCGACGAGCACGCCGTTGAGCACGCCAGCAAGGGTCCCGACGGCGAGCGCGATCAGGATCAGCACGACGAGTGGTGTGCTCGGATGGTCCTTGGCAACGATGGCGAGGGCCATTGCCGACATGCCCAACGTGCTCCCGATGGACAGGTCGATGTTGCGCGTCGCGACCACCATCATCTGGCCGATGGCGAGGACGAACAGGATGCCGATGCCGCGCAGGATGCGCTCGACGTTGGCGGCCGTTGCGAACAACGGCTCGATCGCGCTGAACACTGCGAAGAGCGCAACGACAACGGCGAAGATGCCGAGGTTGCGTTGCTGCAGGAACCGTTTCACGCCGCGGCTCCCGGGGCACCGGCGGCCAGGCGTAGCACGGATTCCTCGTCGGCGGTCGCTCCGTCCAGCTCTCCGGTCAGCGCGCCTTCGCGCATGACGACGATGCGGTCCGACATCGACAGCAACTCGCGCATGTCGCTGCTGACCATGATCACCGCCGTACCGTGTGCGACGAGCTCGCGCAGCAGGCCATGGATCTCGGCCTTGGCGCCGACGTCGACGCCACGGGTCGGTTCGTCGACGAGCAGCACGGTCAGCTCCTTCGCCATCCACTTGGCCACGCTGACCTTCTGCTGGTTGCCTCCGCTGAGCTGATTCGGCAACTGGTCGCCACCGAGCGTCTTGATGCGCAACCGGTCGATGAGCCGGGCGGCGAGATCGGTCTCTCGGCTGCGACGACGGACACCACGGCGCGACGTGGTGCGCATGTTGGGGGCGACGATGTTTTCGCGGATCGGGCGGGTGACCACGAGCCCGTTGACCCCGCGGTCTTCGGGAACCAGTCCCAACCCGGCGCGGATCGCATCCGCGTTGCGGACGATGTGATGGCCGCCGGCAACGACCGTGCCATGGGTGCGCCGGCGCACACCGAAGATGGTCTCGAGCAACTCGGTTCGCCCAGCGCCGACCAGGCCACCGATGCCGAGCACCTCGCCGCGATGCACCTCGAAGCCGACGCCGGCGAAGGCACCGGGACTGCTGAGCCCAGACACCGTCAAGATGACATCGCCGCTCGTGTGACCGCCCGTGCGGATCCCTGACTCGATGTCACGGCCGACCATCAGCCTGATCAGCTCGTCCTCGTCGGTGTCGGCAACGGCGAGCGTGCAGACGACACAGCCGTCGCGCAGGACGGTGATGCGGTCGCCGATCGACATGATCTCTTCCAGCCGGTGGCCGATGAAGATGATGGTGACGCCGTCGTCGCGGAGCGAGCGGAGGACTCCGAACAGGACCTGGACCTCGCTCGGAGTGAGCGAGGCGGTCGGCTCGTCGACGATGAGCACCCGAAGTTCACGGCGCAGCGCGGACGCGATGTCGACCAACTGCTGATCGGCAACCGACAGCGAGTTGACCCGAGCATCCAGCGCGACCCGGCAGCCGAGCTGATCGAGCAGTTGGCGTGTGCGGTCACCGAGGCTGCGCAGGTTGATCGACCGTCGGAAGCGACCGCGCGACGGTTCGTCGATCCACACGTTCTCGAGCACGGTGAGGTCCGGGAACAGTCTCGGCTCCTGGTGGATGAGCGCGACGCCGACGGACTGGGCCGCGGCGACCGACCGGCCGGCGAGATCGTGACCATCCAGCACGATTGAGCCCGAGTCGGGGGCGACGAGGCCGGCGACGATCTTCACGAGGGTGCTCTTGCCCGCCCCGTTCTCGCCGAGCAGGACATGGATCTCGCCCGGACGCACGTTGAGGTGGACGTCGACCAGGACCGGGACGCCACCGAAGGCCTTGTTGACGCCTGAACACGCCAGGCCCGCCGTTGTTTCCCCCACTGCTTGTCCCTCCCCTCGAAAACTGGCCGCCGCTGCGGCGTCACCTATCTGCGTGTCTCTGCATTGTCGAACTGGCACGGGTGAAGCCGCCATCACCCGAAGTGGGTGAAATCACCGTGCGATCAGCGGACGGCGAGCGTTGGGAGCTGGCCACGGCCGAGAGCAAGGCTCCCGGCCGTGGACCCTCCCCTGTGCGGCGACGGCGGAGCCCGCACAGTGACCGGCGGCGCGGTGGTGTTGGTGGACACGCCGCCGGTTGATCGCAGCCGGCGTCAGTCCGGCATGCGACATCCGGCCACAGTGGTGGCAAGTACTGCCCCGACCGTGGTGACACAGGCGACGGCGACGCCCGGTTCGACGTGTGCCACAGGTGCCGAGAACAGTGTTGCTGCGACGATCACGAGGCCGCACACCACCTGACTCACTCGCCGGGCCTGCTGCACATCCGGACTGATCCGGCCGATCACGCGCCGAACCCTCTCATCGATCCCATCCATCCCATCCATCCCATCCATTCACCCCGCACCAGGCACCAGGCACCAGGCACCGGACACCAGGCACCAGGCACACCAGGCACCAACGTTCGCTCACGGCAGACGCTGGCGCGCACGGATCTTCAACCGACAGGGGGTGAGGTGACATCACCCCAAATGGGTGATCGCGTCAGGTCGGGTCGTACCAGGCGACGTACACCGTCAGCCGGCCGCGAGCAACGAAGCTGCCGACGCCGACGTGCACCGTCGGGGTGCCGACGAAGTTCATGTCGAAGTCGCCGATCTGCTCGCGCACCTGGTCAGCAATGCTGCCGACCCCAGCGACGAGTGACGGCGTGACGAACTCGACCCCGACGTAGCCAATCCGACCGGACGGCGACAGCGCTGTCAGCTGGTCGACATTGGCGTAGAAGTCGGCGTACTCGGGCTGACCGGCAGTCAGGTCGGGAACCGTCGCGACCGATTGCGCCATCGCGTCAGCAACGCGAACAACTGCGTCATCGGCGATCGTGGACGCAGATCTGGACGACAACTCGTCCGTGGTCGCGGCGAGGATCGACTGCTTGGCCGCAGCGATCGTGGCCGGCAGCGGCACGAAGATGCACACCGCCACCCCAGCCCAGCTCGACGCGGTCTCCACCACCTGAGTGGACAGCAACATTCCCTGCGTCGCGTCGCAATCGTCGAGGTACGGCCCGATGTCGTTGCGGCTCGCGGCGCACGCCTCGCCGAGCCCGATCGGGCACACGAGGTACGGGTTCGCGATCACACCGGCAGTGATCTGCACCGCGATGCTGTCGAAGAAGTCGTCGGGTACGAGGGTGCCGTTGGCCACCTGTCGCAGGCTGATCGCGAAGAAATCCGGGTAGTGCGCGAAATCTGCCGGCAGCGCGCTGGTGGTCCCGAGCGCGAGCAACGCACGGGCCTGTTCGGCGGTCTCCGGTTGATCATCCGGGCCGAGCGTCGGCGGCTCGCCCGTCGACGCGGTCGTGGTCGAGACGGTGTCGTCCGTCGTGGCAGTCGGGTCGGTCGTGTCCGGTGGCGTGTCCGACGTCGGCGTCGAGTCGGTCGAGTCGGTCGACGGCACCGAATCCTCGGAAGGAGCGGAGTCCGAAGTCGGCGTCGACCCGGTCGCGGGTGTCGACACCACGACCGGGTCGGTGGAGCGCAGGCTCGCGCCCTGCTCCACGCCCGGTGACGCAGATCCGCACGCGCTGATCATGAACACCGCCGCCGTCGCCCCGACCCATGCAGTCCGTTTCACCGTGACCCAGATTGCCACAGCGAGCGTGCATGGAGTTGTCGCCCACGTGCCTCAGCGCGAGCGAGGTGGAGCTCTCAGCGAACGGTGGTCAACGATTCGAGCTGGTTACGCAGATCCGTGGCCGCGGCGGTGGATTCGCCGAACGCTTCGCGGATCGTGTCACCCTCACCTGGACGCAGTGCCTCCAGCGTGCACGTGTCGGCCTGTTCGTACGCGAGCACGACGTCGAGCAGCATGCCGAGCGAACCGCTCCGGTCGAGCAGGGCGTCGCGCACGTCGTCTGCGATCGGTAGGTCACCAACGAGTTCGTGCATCGGCGTCTGGAACACGACATCGATCACCGACAGGAGACCCATCGTGAATGCGCTGGTTCCCTCTTGGGCGTTCTTCGCCAGGCTGCGAGCCATGTGAGCACGAGTCACGGCCAGCGTGATCAGCTCCGGGTTCGTGCGCGCGTTCGACGACATCGTCAACAGGATCGCGAGATGACGAACATGCTCGATGCCGAGCAGCACGATCGCGTGGCGAACCGATTCCACGACGCGGCCGAGGCCGAGCGAGCTCGAGTTGACCAGCGTCAGCAATCGGTACGCCAGCGTCGGATCGCCGCCGGCGATGTCAGCCAGTTCGTCGATCGTGATGTCGGGCTTCTGCACCGCCATCATCAACAGCAGTGCGCCCTGGGTCGACGTCGGACGCGCCGACCGTTGTAGCACTTCCGGGCGCGCGAAGAAGTAGCCCTGGAACAGGTCGAAGCCGAGCTCACGACAGAGCTGGTACATCTCGACCGACTCGACCTTCTCGGCGAGAAGAGTCACTCGCGGCGCAACGGCGCGCAGCCGGCTCACGAGGTCACGCAGGTGGGCCTCCTCGAGGGTCAGCACCTCGACCTTGATGATGTCCACCATCGGCAACACGTCGGCCAAGCCAACGGTTCCGAGGCTGACGAGGTCGTCGAGGGCGATGCGGTAGCCGAACTTCGCGGCTCGCCGGACGGCGTCGATCATCTCGGGATCGAACTCGATGGTTTCGAGCAACTCAAGCACCACGTGCTCGGCCGGAAGGACACTGAACAGGCCGCTGCTCAAGAACTCGCCGGTCACGTTGATGAACGCGGTGCCGGCGCCGACCAGATGGGCCAAGCCCCATTCGAGCATCGCCCGCTCGACGACCGAGCGCGTGGCATCGTCCGGGTCGGAGAAGAACGCAGAACTCACGTCGCCGTGGCGGTAGAGCAACTCGTACCCGTAGGTCTTGCGCTGCGCAGTCAGGACGGGCTGGCGGCCGAGGAACACGTTCATGGCCGCGCCCCGACCATCGTCTGACCACTCGCCAAGGATTCCCGTTCGCAGCTCACGCCCTGGTGATGGTCCGCAGTCCGTGCGTTCGCGCCAGATACCTCCCGGCACACGCTGATTCAGGCCCCGAAGTTCCCACGCGGACTCGGAATCCGCGCCACACTCCGGGAACCATTCCAGTCGGACGTGACGTCCAACGACCGCATGCCGGCCAAGAGCGCGGGCACGAGGGGGAGGATCGAGCGATGAGTGCACGGAGCAACAGGGGTCGTCACGTCCGCAGAGCCACAGCGTTGGCGATCGCTCTCGCGCTCGTGGCTGGAGCGTGCTCCGACGACGGCGATCCAGCCAGCAGCTCGACGAGCTCGTCCACGTCGACCACTGCCCCGGACGGCTCGTCCGCGACCGATCCGGGCGGGAGCGGTCCGGGCACGAGCCCGGCACTGTTCTCGGGGATCCGGCTGAGCAAGGGTGTCGCCCGCGCCGCCGCGGCGACGCCCACTCCGTTGGTCGAGGGCTCCCCACTCGACGCTGCGTCGATCCAGGCCGTGCTGGATCGCCTGCCCGCCTGGATCGGAGCCGACACCGACTCGCAGCCGTTCCGCTTCCCGGCCGCGACGATCCAACCGCCGCAGCCGGGCCAGACCTTCGACGTGCCATTCCCCGCGCCCGAGCAACCCACAGTTCCCGAAGTCGTCAGCGGCCCGCTGCACGTTCTGCGCTTCCAGCCCGAGGGCGCGGTGGAAGTCGCACCGTTCGTCAGCATCACGTTCGATCAGCCCATGGTGCCCGTCGCCACCGTCGGCCAACTCGCCGCCGCTGACGTGCCGGCCACGATCACGCCCCAGCTGGCCGGGCACTGGCAATGGATCGGCACGTCCACGTTGCGCTTCGACGCCGAGTCGGACCGTGCCGACCGGTTGCCGATGGCCACCGACTACACCGTGACGGTGCCTGCCGGCACGGCGTCAGCCAGCGGCGGTGTGCTCACGGATGCCGTCAGCTGGCAGTTCTCGACGCCACCGGTGACGGTGCAGTACCTCAGCCCGACGGACGGTCCGCTGCCACTCACGCCCGTATTCGTGGCGACGTTCGACCAGCTCGTCGACCCCGCTGCGGTGCTCTCCACCGTCCACGTCACCGCCGACGGCGACGGGCGCGCGATGCGGCTCGCCACGGCCGACGAGATCGCCGCCGACACCAGCGCGCAGCAGATCGTCGACACCGCCGGCGACGATCGTTGGCTCGCGTTCCGTCCGGTCGATCCGTTGCCCGCCGACGCCGAACTCTCGATCTCGATCGGCCCCGACACGCCGTCGGCGGAGGGCCCGCGAGTCACCACGGCCGCGGCCTCCTACGCCGCCAGCACGTACCCGCCGCTCGAAGTCACCAAGGTCGATTGCGGTTTCGGTGGAGGATGCACGCCGGGGTCGGAGTTCGACATCACGTTCTCGACATCGCTCGACACCACCCTGTTCGATCCGGCGACGATCTCGGTCGAGCCGGCGATTCCCGGCGTCAGTGTCGGCGCGTACTCCGACGTCTTGGTCATCCGAGGCGCGACGAGCGCCGACACCGACTACACGGTCACGTTGCCGGCCGGGCTCACCGATGTGTTCGGGCAGACACTTGGCCAGGACGTCACGAAGTCGATTCGCGTCGGCAAGGCCGTGCCGATGCTCTCCCCGTTCGCCCAGCCGTTCATCACGGTCGACCCGACGGCGACGACGCCGGCCGTGTCGGTGCGCTCGATCGGCCACGAGGACCTGCGCGTCCGCATCTACGCCGCCGATCCGTCGACGTGGAACGACACGTTGCAGCAGATGTACACCGTGATGAACGGCGACCCCAACAACTCGAATGGCTCCGTGGATCCGGACTGGCCGTTGATCAATGACGAGACCATGGCCGTGGCCGGCGATCCCACAGTCCTCGGCGAGACACCCATCGACCTGTCCAACGCGCTCGAGGCCGGACTCGGCCACGTCATCGTCGTGGTCGAACCCACCACCGCATTCGCCCCGAACAGCAACGACTACTGGAACAACCGGCCGACGGTCGCGTGGGTCCAGGCAACGCGAATCGGCCTGGACGCGTTCACCGACAGCGACGAGCTGCGCGTGTGGGCCACCGACCTCGCCACCGGAGCGCCGCTGCCCGGCATCGGGCTGACCCTGCTCGGTGGGTCCGCTGCGCTGACAACCGACGGCGAGGGGCTGGCCCGCATCTCGCTGCCGGGCATCCCCACCGGCGGCTTGGTCGCCACGCTCGGCGACGACACCGCATTTCTGCCCGCGCAGTACTACGGCGGTTCCTGGCAGTCGTATCCAGTGGCCGACCAGGCGCAGTGGTACGTCATCGACGACCGAGGCATCTACCGCCCCGGCGAGACGGTTTCGGTGACCGGCTGGGTGCGACGGCTGACCTCCGCGAGTGACGGCCAGGTGACAGCGCTCGGCGGCTCGCCGGCGATCTCGTTCGTGGCCCGCGACACCCAGGGCAACGAGCTCGGTCGCGGCGACGCCATCGTGACGCCGATCGGCGGCTTCCAGCTGACGTTCGACATCCCCGATGGAGCCAACCTCGGCTTCGCGTCGGTCGAGTTGGATCTGTCCGGTGCGAGCGGCATTCCCTACGGCCAGTTCCAGCACACGTTCCAGATCGAGGAGTTCCGCCGTCCCGAGTTCGAGGTCACGGCCCGAGCAGACAGCGAAGGTCCGTACGTGATGGGTGTCCCGGTGACGGTGGCAGCCGACGCGAACTACTACGCGGGTGGCCCACTCGGCGCGACCCCGGTCGACTGGCAGGTCACGACATCGACCGCGTCGTACGCTCCGCCGGGCTGGAACGAGTTCTCGTTCGGCCGATGGACCCCGTGGTGGTACGCGACCGACTCGTTCGCGCCGTCGGCGGCCTTCGACGGTCCTACCGATGTCTGCTGCTTTCCGCCGGGTGGTGGCGAGTCCGAGATCGCGACGTACACCGGCACCACGGACGCAGCCGGCTCGAACTACCTGCAGATCGACGTCGGCGATCTCGGCGAGGACAACGCCGGCCTACCGGTGACGGTGTCCGCCCAGGCCACTGTCACCGACGTGAACCGCCAAGCGCTGTCGTCCACCACCAGTGTGCTCGTGCACCCGGCGAGCCTGTACGTCGGCCTGCACGGCGCGCGGACCTACGTCGACAAGGGCGATCCGCTCACGATCGACGTCATCGTCACCGACATCGACGGCAACGCCGTTGCCGGCCGCGAGTTGACCGTCACGGCAACGCGATCCGAGTCGGTGTTCGAGAACGGCGGGTGGGTCCAGCGTGACGTCGATCCACAGACGTGCACTGTCACCACGACGGCGGAACCGGTCCCGTGCACGTTCACGACCGAGACCGGCGGCACATACACCGTCCGCGCCACCGTCGTCGACGACGGCGGTCACGGCAGCCTCAGCGAACTGACCCGCTGGGTCAGCGACGCGCCGTCCGTGCCGACGCGCCAGATCACGGCGCAGGCGTTGACGATCGTGCCCGACAAGGCCACGTACGCGCCCGGCGACTCTGCGGAACTGCTTGTGCAGGCACCGTTCCAGAACGGCACCGGGCTACTGGTCGTCGCCCGTAACGGCCTACGGTCGACGAACACGTTCGAGCTCGCCGAGGGATCTGCTGTCGTGCAGGTGCCCATCGCCGACGCCGACGTCTCCGGGCTCGACCTCACGATCGAGGTGGCCGGAACCAGCCCGCGCCTCGACGATGATGGCCAACCGCTGCCGGACGCGCCGGCGCAACCGGCCTACGCGACCGGAAGCCTGCACCTCGCGATTTCCACGGCGTCGCGGACATTGACCGTCACTGCGACACCGCGGGACAACTCGGTCGCACCGGGCACGACGACGTCGGTCGATGTCGCCGTGACCGACGCCGCCGGTCAGCCAGCCGCCGGGAGCGAGCTCGCTGTGATCGTCGTCGACGAGGCCGTGCTCGCGCTGAGTGGCTACCGACTCGACGACCCGCTCGCCACGTTCTACGGACAGCTCCCGTACCAGATCAGCAGCCAGTTCGGGCGCCAGAGCATCGTCTTGGTCGATCCCCGGTCGTTCCTCGCCGATGGCGGGGCCACCGACCGGTTCGACCCGGACGCACCGGCGGCAACTGAAGCAGCGTCGGCTGACACCGTCGCTCCGGAGACCACGGCGGCGGGCAGCGAGGCACCGCAGGGTGCCCCGTTCGCCTCGGCAGGGGACGACAGCAAGTCGGCCGCGGGGTCACCGATCGCCGTGCGGACGAACTTCGACGCGCTGGCCGTCTTCGCACCCGGTGTCGTGACCGACGCGTCCGGCCATGCAACGGTCGAGGTGTCGCTGCCCGACAACCTCACTCGCTACCGCGTGATGGTCGTCGCCGCTGCCGGTGCCCAGCAGTTCGGCTCGGCCGAGGCCAACATCACGGCGCGCCTGCCATTGATGGTGCGGCCCGCATCACCGCGCTTTCTCAACTTCGGCGACGATTTCGCGCTGCCGGTCGTCGTGCAGAACCAGACCGACACGCCGATGGATGTCGACGTCGTGCTCGAGACTGCCAACCTCGATCCCGTTGCGCCGATCGGACAACGAGTCACCGTGCCTGCCAACGATCGCGTCGAGGTGCGATTCGCGGTGTCTGCGGCGCAGGCCGGCACGGCCCGCTTCCGGGTCAGCGCGACCAGCGGCGACGCAGCGGACTCGGCCACGACCGAGTTGCCTGTCTACACGCCGGCGACTGCTGAGGCCTTCGCCACCTACGGAGTCATCGACGATGGCGCGGTGCTCCAACCCGTTGCCGCGCCGACGGACGTGATCCCGCAGTTCGGTGGACTGGACATCTCCATGTCGTCGACCTCACTGCAGGCGCTGACCGACGCTGTGCTCTACATCCAGAGCTATCCCTACGAGTCGACCGACGCATACGCGTCGCGCATCCTCGCCATCGCCGCGTTGCGCGACGTGCTCGAGGCGTTCGCCGCACCCGGCCTGCCCAGCGCGACTGACATCGACCAAGCGGTGCAGCGAGACATCGAGCGACTCGTCGCGCTGCAGAACGACGATGGCGGCTTCCCGTTCTGGAGCCGGGCATTCGGATCCGAGCCGTACAACTCGGTGCAGGCCACCCACGCACTCGTCGCCGCTCGCGAAGCCGGCTACCCGGTTCCCGCCGACGCGCTGGACCGGGCGTTGTCGTACCTCGGGTCGATCGAGCAGTTCATCCCAGCCGAGTACGGGCACGACTCGCGCGACACGATCTCGGCGTACGCCCTGAACGTTCGAATGCTCGCCGGCGACCGCGACTCGTCCAAGGCCGAGAACCTGTACGACTCGCGACGGAACGACTTGCGCCTCGACGCGATCGCGTGGTTGTGGCCGGTGATCGGCAACGACGCCACGAGCGCCGAGATCGCCCGCCTGTTCACCAACCGCGCGGTCGACACCGCCGGTGCGGCCACGTTCACGACCGGGGTCACCGATGCCGAGAACGTCACGTTGGCGTCGGATCGCCGCACGGACGGACTGATCCTGGACGCGCTCATCCGGCTGCAACCGCAGAGCGATCTGATTCCGAAGGTGGTGACGGGTCTGCTCGCCGGCCAGCAGCACGGTCGCTGGGACAACATCCAGGAGAACTCGTTCATCCTGCTCGCGCTCAAGCGCTACTTCGACACCTACGAATCCCAGACGCCGGACTTCGTCGCTCGTGTGTGGCTCGGCGAGCAGTACGCCGGCGAGCAGACGTTCTCCGGCCGAAGCACCCACCGCAATCTGGTCAGCGTTCCGACCGCGCAACTCATCGCCGCCGGCAGCGGTGGCCTGACCATCCAGAAAGACGGCGTCGGCCGGCTGTACTACCGCATCGGCCTGCGCACCGCGCCGTCGGATCTGCAACTCGACCCGCTCGACCGCGGCTTCGTCGTGGCCCGCACCTACGAAGCCGTCGACGATCCCGATGATGTCGTGCTGGACTCGGCCGGCGTGTGGCACGTGAAGGCGGGCGCTCGCGTCAGAGTTCGGCTCACGCTGGTGGCCGAAAGCCAGCGTGCACACGTCGCGCTCGTCGATCCTTTGCCCGCCGGACTGGAGATCCTCAACCCGGCTCTCGCGGTGACGGGCGACGTCCCCGCCGACGTGAGTGGTGTCGGGGGCCCCGTGCCGTACTCGGTCGACGACAGCTGCTGTGGCGACTGGTGGTGGTACGGAACGTGGTTCGACCACCAGAACCTGCGCGACGACCGTGCCGAAGCGTTCTCCGCGTTCCTCGGCGCCGGCACCTATGACTACAGCTATGTCGCCCGGGCCACGACACCGGGCACGTTCGTTGCACCGCCGCCTCGCGCCGAGGAGATCTACGCGCCGGAGACGTTCGGCCGCGGCGGCACGGACACCGTCGTGGTCGACGGCTGAGTTCACCGTCGGTCGTGAAGACCCCGCGCTGACGTGAGCGGGTGATGCGAATCACCCGATACGGGTGATTCGCCGTCATCCCGACCGCGAACAAGCTGCTCATCTCGATGCGAGCAGCACATATGGCTCGCCTCGAACCGGCCACACGCTCGGGTGAGGGAGCAAACATCCAGCACAACACATGCACGTTGGCGTCACGCCACCCCGCCTCATCTTTCACCCCTACGGGTGATGGACACTTCACCCGACCTCATCCGACAGTGGCGCCATGAACGGTGACTCCACTGCACTGGCCCTCGATTGCGCCTCCCCCGCGGCGTCGTCACAACAACCGATCCTGCTGTCCCGTGTTCGGCCACCGGCCCGCCCGACAGGGCTCATCGCCCGGCCGCGGCTCGCTCGGGCGATGGACGCAGCCGCCGCGTTCGGCACGGTCCTCGTCGCCGGACCTGCCGGGTCGGGCAAGTCGACGCTCGTCGGCCAATGGGCCGATCAGCGCGAGCAGCCCACTGCGTGGCTGACGCTGGATCCGACGATGGTCGAACAGGGCACCGTGTGGCGTGCCGTGCAACTCGCCATCACCCGGGCCTCCACGCTGCATCTTGTCGGTTCCGACGGGGATAGCTCGCGCCTCGACGTCGTGTCGCTGCTCAACGCGATCGACGACATGCGCCGTCCGATCACGCTCGTCCTCGACGACACTCACCACGTCGTCGGATCACAACTCGTCGCCGAGTTGGACTTCTTCATTCGCAGCCTGTCCGACACCGTCACGCTCGTGCTCTGTTCGCGAGTCGAGTTGGCACTCGATCTCGTGGGCCTTCGCGCCGACCGCCGGCTCGGGCGCGTCAACGTCCGCGATCTCGCCTTCACTGCGGCCGAGGCACACGCGTTGTTCGTCGGGTTCGACATCGACCTCGACGTCCGCGACCTGTCGTGGATCATGGAGGCCACCGATGGCTGGCCCACCGGGCTCTGCCTGACAGCGCTCACGATGCACGACCTCGGATCCGATCCGGCGGTGCTGGCGCGCTGCGGCGATCACATCACTCACATTCGCGACTACGTCCGTTCTCGCGTCGAGCCCGAGCTCGATGCCGAACTCACCCGGTTCGTCGTCGAGGCACGTATGTTCGATCGTTTCGATATCGCGCTCTGCCGCGCTGCCCTCACCAGCGCCGAGCCGCAGAGGATGATCGATGAACTTCGCCGCCGTCACCTCGTGCATCCCGATCCGCAGCTGTCCGGCTGGTTCCAGCTACATCCCATGCTGCGCGCCGGCGCACGGCGACCGTCGGATCGCGAGCTCGCCGAGTCATCGTCCATTCGATTCGCGGCCGCCGAGCATCTCGAGCAGCGCGGCATGCTCGACGCAGCGATACAGATCGTGGTCGACGTTGCCGAGATGGACCACCTCGCGCGTCTCATCGCCGAGGCACTGCCCGCAGCGTTCGCGGCCGGACGGTTCGACCGCGCCGACTCGTGGCTGCGCATCCTGCCCACGGCGACGCTGCGGAGCAACCGTGCGCTGTGCCGCCACGGGCTGCTCGTCCATCTGTTCGTCGGCGAGCTCGGCGAGCTGCACCGCTGGAGCAATGCGTGGCTCGAAGCGCACGCCGACACGGGCAACGACGACACCCTCTCGCTCTTGGTCGAGAGCGCTGGGACCGCCGAGTTCGGCGACCTGCAGGCTGCGATCAACATCGCGTCTCGCGCGGCGTGTCTCGCCGCCGAAACAAGCGCGCCGGCCGGCGAGGTGGCCTTCGCGCACCTGCTGCTTGCCCGCTACAGCCTGCTCGCGATGCGCTACCAAGAAGGCATCGACCAGGCCAAGCTGGCGATGCGCCATGCTCAGCGGGTCGGCCATCGACCGCTCGAGGCCGCAGCACTGGGTGTCCTGTCGTTGATCGAGGCATGCTCGGGCAGCCGCGGTCAAGCAGTGCTGCACGTGGCCGATGCCCGCACCCTGATGCTCGACTTCGACCCGGTCATCGCTCCACGTGGCTGCCGTGAGATCGATGTCGCCGACGGACTCTGCGTCAACACCGATGATCACGGCGAAGCCAGCCGGCAGGCGTTCGCCGGGGCCCTCCGCCATGCTCCCACCGTCGACCAGGATCATCTGTTCGTCGCGCTCACCTGTCTGTTCGCCGCGATGCGCGAGCCACGCCGGGGGCGGACCAGCGTGATCGCCGAGGCGCTCGTCGAGCGCGCCGATCGAGCATTGCTCAACACTGTCGACGTCGGTCCGCTCATCCTGGATCTGCGGCTCAAGCTCGGCAACTGCGGCGGAGCGCAGCGCGCGCAGACCACTCAGTTGCACGACCTCAGCCAGCGTGAGCTGCTCATCCTGCAACTGCTGCGCTCCAACCTCACGTTGCCGGAGATCGCCAGCGAGTTGTACCTGTCCGTGAACACGGTCAAGACCCACTGCCGCAACATCTACCGCAAGACCGGTGCCCGCAACCGATCGGCAGCCGTGCAGCTGGCGTTCGGGCCGTTCAGCTGACGTATGGGAGGCGCATCCTCCCGACACGTGCGGGGCCTCAGCGCCGTCGACGCAGATCTCGCTTTGCTCCAAGCGGTGCGAGGACGCGGCGAACTGACTGCCCGAGACCTTTCGATCATCTTCGGCGCGAATGTGCAGGCGATGGGCTCGGCGATGGAGCAGCTGCACGCGCGTGGATGGCTGAGTCGATCGCCGGCGCCCGCCGCGTCACGGGACCTGGATTCGTGGTCGCTGAACGACGCGGGTTCGGAGGTCCTGCAGCGAATGCTCGTCGAGGAGGCCCTCGACGGCGCGAAGCGACTCGCCATCGATCGCGCCCACGCTGTGCTGAGCCCGCTCGACGGGCTCGCCCGCGAATTACGCGAGGAGTCTGCACGGTCAGCAGGTGCGCTCGACGACGATGACGACAACCGCGCCGCGCCCCCGGTGGAGTTCGAGTTGCACATCCGCGCCGAGCGAGTGGTCGCCCATCTGGCGGCGCGGGCTCCCCGCTTCGCCCATCACGGCGTTCGGCTGGCGAACAACGATCCTCTCGGGCTCATCCGGGCCCCCGCCGGCAACACTCAGCCCGACAGCTATGTGCTGGCCTGGACCGACCTCGTCACGGACGTCGGGTCCTCGATCGCTGACCGCACGACGGTCGGCCTGTCGGGCTCTGGTGGAGATGGTCACCCGACTGTCGAGCCTCCCTCACCCCTTTGAGCAGCTGAATTCACCCCAACATTTGGGCAGTCGGGGGGAGGCGAAATCACCCGAATCGTTGCCAGCATTGCGCTATTGGCGCGCGGCGGGCGCGCCAACGCCCAAGGAGGCATCGAGTGCAATTGTCCCAATACCAGCGCCGGCGGACGCGCGGCGCGCTCGCGCTTCTGGTTGGTCTGCTGACCACCTTCGTCACCTTCATCGGACCCGGCACCACCGCGTTCGCGGGAGATGGAGATCTCACGTTGGCCAAGACCATCGAAGGCGGAGTCAGCAGCGTGCCCTCGGGGCAGCCGATCACATATCGCCTCACGTACAGCTGCAACGCCAACGGGTCTGCACCTCCCATCACCTGCGACGGCGCAACCTTGGTCGACACGATTCCGACCTTCGTCGACGTCGACGGCGTCACCCAGCGAATGGATTACGTGTCGTCGCAGGGCTCGATCGACACGGCCGGCGACGGCGTGCACGACCCGGCCAACGGCACGGTGTCGTTCACATTCGATCAGGATTTCGATGCAGGCAGCTCCGGCTTCGTCCTCGTCACGTTGCGGCCGCCGTTCCACACCGTTCTCGACGGCACCGTGTTGCGCAACACCTCGGTTCTGCAGCTGCACGGCCAGCAGGTCCAGAGCAGTATCGACGCCACGGTCACAGCGAAGACAGTGTTGACGACCACGAAGGTCGGTCCGTTGAGCGCCGGCTTGGGCAACAATGTGAGGTACGGGATCAACGTCTGCGTGGAGTCTGGACTTGGACGGTTGGCCGCGGATGGCGTCGTCGTCACCGACACGATTCCCACGGGTGCGGTCGTGGTCTCCACCACCCCGCCTGCCACCACGATCGCCGGCAACATCGTCCAATGGACGGTCGGACGGGTGAGGCCGGGGACGTCCAGCTGCGAGGTCGTGAGCATCGTGCTCCAGTTCCCGTCCGGTCCGTTTTCAGGCGGCCAGGTCGTCGTCAACAACGAGACGGTGAGCGGACAACAGCCCGGCAGCCCGACGCCGCCGAGTCCGGCCAGCGCATCAGCATCGACGACGTTGATCGGCGGCGACCTCGTCTTCACGGCCAAGTCGGCCAACGTGAACACTGCGACCACGGGTGATCGTGTTGACTGGCGGCTCACGTTCGAGAGCAACGGCTCGGACCCGCTGCGCAGTGTCGTGCTGACGGACACGGTCCCGCCAGAGGTCCGCGTCACCACGATCACGACCGGCACGAATCCGAGCGGCGCTCCGGTCACCGTCGAGTACTCAACCGACGGTGGCATCAGCTACCGCGTCGCACCGGGCTCGCCCTTTCCCGGCACTGCGAACCGACGGATCGATGTGGCGACGCTCATTCCGCCGAGTCAGTTCATCACCAACGTGCGCTACAGCTGGGGCGTGACTACGGCATTTTGGAACGACTATCCGATTTTGGAGTCCGTCGTCATCAATCCCGACCGCAACGGCACTCCGTACGGCAGCAAGATCGTCACCAACTGCATGGACGCCCGGTATTCGAGCCCCACGACACCGAACGGGGTTCGGCCGACATCGTGTGCTGATGTGAACGTGACCAGCGAACCATCGCCTAGCGCCGGATTCGCCATTCAGGCCAGCGCCACACGAGGTACCACTGTCCGCGGCATCGTGTTCGTCGAGAACTACACCCCCTCCACCGCCGGACTCTCGCAGCCGGTGGTGTCGCTTGTCGTGCCGTCCGGCTTTACGTTCGTTCCAGGCTCCACGACGTGGAACCCAGTCGCGACCGGCATGCCGGCTCCTGACCTCGTCGACGTCGTGCCCAATTGGGACGGAAGTGGCGACGCGCTCGTTCGCTGGAGGTGGTCCACCCCCGTCACCTTGCCGCGCGGACTCGGCGCGCTGCTCCTCGTCGATCTCCGTGTCGGCGCTCTGGCACCGGCGGGCACTCGAACGTTTCGCGCCACCATCTCGAACCGATCTGGCCAGCCCGGGTTCAGCGCGTGCAACCCCAACCGTGCCAACAACTACGTGACCAGCGACCCTTTCGACCGCGACGGCGACGGTGCGACCACCGACCAACTGTGTGAAGCACTCACCACGTCGAACATCACTTCGGCGGCCGGACTTGATTCAAGCAAGGAAGTGCAGGGCGAGTTGGACGCAACGTTCACGTCCGTCGGCAACACGACGCCGGGCGGCCGCGCCAACTACCGGCTCACCGTCCAGAACAACGGCTCGCAGACCATTGACCCGGGCGCGACCTTCATCGACATCCTTCCCGGCGTCGGTGACACGCTGGTCGCGAGCACCGTTGCACGTGGGTCGGAGTGGTCCCCGTACCTCGTCGCCGAGATCCAGGGCAGTGCCGCCACGGTGGAGTACTCAACGGCAGCCGATCCTTGCCGTCCGGAGGTGGGCGGCCCGCGCACTGGCTGCACGCCACCGAACTGGACCCCATGGAACGCGACGCTTGCCGCCAACCCCACCGTCATCCGTTCCCTCAAGTTCACGTTCCCGACTGCGTTGGCGCCTGCCGCCTCGCACGTGTTCACCTGGGAAATGCGCGTCCCACTCGATCTGACACTGATCGGCAAGCGGGCCTACAACTCCTTTGCTTACAGCGCCCAGCCTGCCGGTGGCGGACCAGCCCTGATCTCGGAGCCACCCAAGGTCGAGTTGCTCATCGCCGCTGCTCCCGGCGGTGGTCAGATCGGCGACTACACGTGGAATGACCTCGACCGCGACGGAACGCAGGGTGTCAACGAGCCGCCGATCCAGGGCACGTTGGTCGAGCTGTGGTCGGTGGGCCCGGACGGAGTGCGCGGTACAGCCGACGACCCTCGGCTGTCCTTCACCCGTACCGACAACCGCGGTCTCTACCTCTTCCAGTCGGTTCCACCCGGTCGGTACTACATCCGATTCGTCGGCATTCCCGACACCATCATCACCACGCAGGACGCCGGCGGCGACGACGAGTTTGACTCCGATGCGGAACCCGGCACCGGCCCCACCGCCGGCTGGACCGATGCCTTCGACTTCTGCAACGGCGCGGCGACCTGCAACGACAGGACCCGCGACGCTGGCTTCATCTCCTCGCTCGGCAGTCTCAGGATCACGAAGAATGTGACCGGCTCGGCGAAGGCCGCCCTAGCCGCAGCACGGTTCACCGTTCACTACGACTGCGGTAACGGCAAGGTGGGTGACATCTTGCTCGTCGACGGCCAGCAGGACGTGGTCGATGGGATCGCGCCTGGATCCTCGTGTGCGTTGTCCGAGCGGACACCGACACCTGTCAACGGCGTCACCTTCGGAACTGCGTCCTTCAACCCAGTTTCACCGATTCTCGTCACGGGTCGCGGCGCGCCACCGATTGACGTGATCCTCACCAATCCGGCGACACTCGACCCGGGAAGCGTGACGATCACCAAAACGGTCAGTGGTCCGGCCAATGTCCTCGTCCCGAACACCACCGAGTTCACGGTCGACTACACCTGCACCAGCGGCGCAACCGGCAACGTCCGGTTCACGCCCGCGAGCCCCGGCCGGGCCGCCGGCCTGGCGGCTGGCGATGTGTGCAGACTCACCGAACGCGCGCCAGCCGGGATCACCGGTGTCACCTGGGGCACCGCCGTCATCACGCCGAACCCGGTCACGATCGCAGCCGGCGCCAACGTCGACATCGCGATCGACAACCCCACCACGTTGACTCCGGGAAGCTTCTTGGTGAGAAAATCGCTTGCTGGGTCGGCGCAGAGTGCGGTTCCCAATGGCACCGCATTCACGGTGGACTACAACTGCGGTCCTGGATACGTCGACCGCCTCATGGTGACGGTCGGATCACCGACTGTGATCACCGGGATCCCGGCCGGAAACCGATGCACGCTCACCGAGACACCACCGACCAACATTCCCGGCGTCGCGTTCGGCACGCCCTCCTTCTCGCCGTCCCCGACTTTCACCATTGCTCCCGGGACCACCGTCACCATCGACCTCAGCAACCCCACCACCTTCACCCCCGGCGACTTCTCGATTCACAAGACAGTCCAGGGGACCGCGAAAACAGCGATCCCGGCTGGCACCACGTACAGCGTGCACTACGACTGCGGCAGCGGCAACAGTGCCGACCTCGACATCGAGGACAACCAAACCATCCCGATCGACAACATCCCCGCCGGCTCGAGGTGCACCATCACCGAACGAACCCCGACACGAATCACCGGACTCACGTATGGCACACCCGTGATCTCGCCCTCGTCGTTCACCGTCCAAGGCGGCGGGAACCCGTCCATCACCGTCACTGTCACCAATCCGGCGACGCTGGACCCCGGCGCCATGACGATCTCCAAGACCGTCACCGGACCGGGCAGCTCGCGTGTGCCCAACGGAACGACGTTCACAGTCGATTACAACTGCGGCAATGGCGTCACCGGCACCGTTGACGTGACCCTCGCAGGCGCGGCTTCGACGGTGTCCAACATCCCCGCGGGCTCTCGCTGCAACCTCACCGAGCAGAACCCCGGCACAATCCCTGGCGTCGTGTTCGGCCAGCCGACCTTCACCCCGGCGTCTCCCATTCTGGTGCCGGGCGGTGGTCAGCCGCCCGTTGCGGTCGTCCTCGAGAATCCGACCAATCTGACGGATGGATCATTCACGATCACCAAGCGGCTGAGTGGTGCCGCAGCGAGCAGCATCGACCCAGCCACCGTCTACACGATCAACTGGACGTGCACCGGCGGCATATCGGGCAGCGTCACGTTCGAGGCCGGAATCACCCACAGGGTCGGGTCGGTGCCCGCTGGCAGCGACTGCACCGTCGACGAGACAACTCCGGCCCCGAAGCCGGGAATCGCGTGGGCTACGCCGATCATCACGCCTGCCAGCTTCCATATCAGTGGCGGGACGGCAGCTGACGTCGTCGTCATCGTCGAGAATGTTGCCGATGTCGCTCAGGGCGGATTTTCCGTCACCAAGTCGCTGACGGGCACCGGTGCCGGGTTGATTCCCGCCAACACCGAGTTCGAGGTGGGATGGTCGTGTGACGATGGCACGTCCGGATCCTTCCGAATCACTCGAGGCACAACGACACTCGTCAGCCACGTCGCTGCCGGCAGCACGTGCACCCTCGTCGAGGCAAACCCGGCGGCTGTCGCGGGCATCCGATGGGACCCTCCGACGTTCAGCCCGAGCGCGACGTTCACCGTCGCCGGGGGCACGAGCCCGACGACCGTCATCGATCTTGTCAACACCGCGACCAGTCTCCCGGGCAGCTTCACGGTCACCAAGCGCGTCACGGGTGGTGGCCAAGCTGCCATCGATGCGACCTGGAATTTCATCGTGTTCTACGCCTGCTCGGACGGCGCGAACGGGTCGCTCACCCTCCAACGCGACGCGACGGCAACCCTGCGCGGACGGCCCGCCGGTACGACGTGCCGACTCAGCGAAGCCCCGTTCGAACTCACCGACGGGCTGGAGTGGTCGGCACCGGTGTTCGATCCGGGCGCAGAGTTCACCATCGTCGCCGATCAGAGCATTGACATCGTCTTGACCAACGCCGTCGAGCAGTCCCAGAGCTCGCCAGTCGCTCCCGGTCGACCTGGAGGTCCGAACACGCCGCCGAACCCGAACAGCCAGATTCCCGTGACGGGGACCAACGTGCAGGGATGGCTGGCGATCGGTGCGACACTGTTGCTGCTCGGGGTCGGAATCCTCGTCATCACCCGTCGGCGCAACGGAACGACCATGCGAAACTGACCGCAGGCTCTCGGCGGAACGAGAGGGATTCGAACCCCCGGGCCGTGAAGCCTCCCGCTTTCAAGGCGGGTGCATTTGTCCGCTCTGCCATCGTTCCGGCGGACAGGCTAACGGGCCTCACAGCTACAGTCGCCGCAACAATTCGCACACCGGAGGTCGTCATGTTGCACGTGGTCCCAGCTCGTCGAGGCAAGGCAGTCCGCCTCGCTGCCGGAGAAGCGCTCAAGATCATCAACACTCATGGCACGCAGGTGGTCGACTTCTGGGCGTTCGTGTCGAGTCTGACCACCGAGTTCGTCGGCATGGAGCAGTGCCGCCCGACGTGGGGTCACCTCTATCCGCGCACCGGCGACGCGCTCTACACAAACCGTCGTCGGGCGTTGTTGACGCTCATCGAGGACACGTCGCCCGGACGTCACGACACGCTGATGGCCCCGTGTGACAACGAGCGCTACGGACTGCTCGGATGCACCGACTACCACGACAACTGTCGCGACAACATGCACGCAGCCCTTGCCGAACTTGGAATCTTCGTGCCGTACACGCCGGCGTCGCTGAATGTGTTCATGAACATCCCGTGGACCGCCGACGGTGGGCTCGCGTTCGAACCCGCACTCTCCAAGCCCGGCGACCACGTCGTGTTCCGCGCCGAGCTCGACTGCATCGCCGTGATGTCTGCGTGCCCACAGGACATCCTCGCGATCAACAGCCAGGCTCCGACCGAGGCGCACTTCGAGGTCATCCCCGCGTAGCGCGCTGCAAGCGGTCTGCAAGGGGCCTTCAAGCGGTCGAGTGCATCGTGGCATGCATCCCACCGAGCAAAGGAGACCCTCACATGCACGCTTCATACAAGACCCGTTTGGCCCCGACCCAGATCGCCAAGGACACGTTCGTCATCCACGACCACACCGGTGAAGGTGTGGCACCCGTGATGGTGCCGGTCAACTCGATGGTGATCCGCGGCGAGCAGCCGACCATCGTCGACACCGGGTTCGCCGACAACCGCGACCAGTTCCTGGCCGACGTGTTCAGCCTGGTCGACCCGGAGGACATCCGCTGGTTGTTCATCAGCCACGACGACGTCGACCACACCGGCAACATCACGTCGTTGATGGAGGCCGCGCCCAACGCAACGCTCGTCATCAACTGGTTCATGATGGAGCGGATGGGCACGACACTCGAAGTGCCACCGCACCGCTGGCGATGGGTCCGAGACGGTGAGTCGATCGACGCCGGCGACCGAACCCTGCTGGCCCTCCGTCCGCCGGTCTTCGACTCGCCGACCACTCGCGGCCTGTTCGACTCGTCGACGGGCGTCTACTGGGGCTCGGACAGCTTCGCCACACCGATGCTGACCCCGAGCAACACCGTCGACGACTTCGACCCCAACTTCTGGGCCGACGGCATGGCGATGTTCCACCAGTACGTCAGCCCGTGGTACACGATGCTCGACGACGACAAGTACCAGCGCTCCGTCGACCGCATCGAGCGTCTGGGCGTGCAGGCAATCGCGGGATGCCACACCCCTGCGATCGGTGGCGCACACGTCGGTGCCGCGTTCCACCAGATTCGGACGTTCGCGTCTGTAACGGTTCCGGCCGAGCCGGGACAAGAGGTTCTGGACATGATGCTCGCAGGTGCCAGCGTCGCCGCCTGAGAACGTCAGCCTTCCGGGCTGCTCAGCACCTCCTCCCCCGGGGGCTGCAGCGGCCCGGACTCGCGTCCCGTGTCTGCCGTCCGCGCATGTGTCAGCGCCAGGCGGCGGGACGGTCCATGTGGTCAACGACGGCGCAGTCCTCGCGGAACTCGACGAACCGATCGAACCCGCGTAAGAACCAGCGATCGTGAGTGACCGCGATGACCGTGCCGCGGAATTCTGTCAGTCCGGCCTCGAGCGCTTCGGCGGACACGAGATCTAGGTTGTCCGTCGGCTCGTCGAGCAGCAGCATCGTCGCCCCGGCCAGTTCGAGCAACAGGATCTGGAACCGTGCTTGCTGCCCGCCGCTCAGCGTCTCGAACGGCTGATCGGCGCAGCCCTGCACCTCGTAGCGGCGCAGCATGCCCATCGCCGGTCCGCGCACGACGTCGTAGGTGTGCAGAATCTCCAGCAACGTCGACCCGAACCATTCCGGATGCTCGTGGGTCTGGTTGAAGTGGCCGGTCTGCACGCCGGCTCCCAAGCGAACCTGGCCGTCGTGGTCGACCGACTGATCGCCGGCGAGCAGTCGCAGGAAGTGACTCTTGCCGGCACCGTTCGGGCCGAGGATCGCGACGCGCTCGCCGTACCAGATCTCGGTTGAGAACGCATCCGTCAGACCGTGCAACGAGAGCTGTTCGATCGCCAACGCTCGCTTGCCCGTGCGCGCGCCGCCGAGGCGCATGTCGATCTTCTGGTCACGGACCTGCGCCGGCCGCTCGTGCTTGTCGTGGAACTGTCGTAGCCGGCTCTCGGCTGCCTTGAGGCGAGGCGCGAACACTTCGGAGAAGCTGGCTCGCCGACGCATCTCGGTCACGAGATCCTCGAGCTTCTTCAGCTCGTCGGTGTAGACCGAGAGATCGTGCTCGCGGCGCTCGAGGTGGGCCTGGCGGGCCTCGTGGTAGGTCGCGAAACCGCTGCCATGGGTCCATGCGCCGGCCGCTTCGATCGTCACCACTTTCGTCGCCGTCGCGGCGAGCAGCTCACGATCATGGCTCACATAGAGCACCGTCTTCGGTGTGGCGCGCAGTTCGGCCTCGAGCCAGCGTTTGGCGGGTACATCGAGGAAGTTGTCGGGCTCGTCGAGCAGCAACACGTCGAAGTCGCTGCGCAGCAATGCCTCCAGCGCGAGCCGCTTCTGCTCACCGCCGCTGAAGGTGCGCAGCGGGCGTGACGCAATCGTCGGGAACGACTCGCCGATCGCCTTCGTGGAGCAGACGTCCCAGAACACCTCGGCGTCGTAGCCACCGGCATCGCCCCATTCGGCGAGGGCGTTGGCGTATCGCATCGGATCATCGACGGCCGCGGCCTCGGCCCGATGCAGCCGTGCCGCTGCATCCTGCAGGCGCTGCGTCGACAACGACACCATCAAGTCGCGCACCGTCATCGTGTCGTCAGCGGTACCGACTAGTTGGCGCATCACCCCGAGACGACCGTCGATCGAGATCGTGCCCGTCGTCGGCGTCGTGTCGCCGCCGATCAGGCGCAGCAACGTGGTCTTGCCGACACCGTTCGCGCCGACCAACGCGACCGTGTCGCCGTGGCCGACGGTGAAACTGACGTCGTCGAGCAACTCAGCCCCGCCGGGCCGACGCCACCCCACATGACTGACCTGGATCGAGCCCACAGGAAGCCGAGTCTACGAATTCGGCCCGGCTTGCTCGTCACCAATTCACGATGGTCGCTGGCATCGGCCGCAGGTAGCATGGGCAACGGAGAGCTGCCAGAGCGGCCGAATGGGGCGCCCTGCTAAGGCGTTGATCGTGTCAAAATGATCCGTGGGTTCAAATCCCACGCTCTCCGCCACGACCCGAGCCCACAGCGGCTCGGGTCACACGCGCCATCACCCACGACGTCCTGCTCTTGCCCAGCCGTCGACCTGCCACAACGATCCATGGGTTCACATCCCGCCGACACCCTCCGGATAGCACACGGGGTGACTGGTATCGCGGACCACTTTGTTGCAATCTGATGACGCTCGGAGTAGACATTTCGTCAAGAACGACATGAACGCACGAGCGCAACAGATCGTGTGGGGGTGTGTAGCACCCCTGAAACGCCCCGGAATCCAGGACTGGTGGGAGTCCGCGGGCGGCCGTGAAAGGGACAGTGCATGCACAACGACGACGAGTACGGGTTCTGGGCCGATGACCGCGACCGCGCGTCTACCGGTCCGATCCCCCGCCTGCGTCGGTCCGCGCCGCACCGCAGCGGCGCTCGCTCGCACGGCCAAGCCGTGCAGGCGATCGTCTATGACTTCGAGACAGAACACGACACTGCGCCCGAAAACTGGTCCAGCAAGAGCGGCGAGGTCGAACTCGATGTCGAGCAGGCGATGTGGGGCACCGATGATCGGCCGTCGAGATCGTCGCGCGCACACGATCGACGACCGATCGATCCGCTGATCGCCCGCCTAGGCGCGATCGCGGCCGTCGGTCTGCTGGCACTGCCCGTGGCCTGGATGGTGAGCAGCGACGGCGGCAGCAAGGTCGTCTCGTCGGACAGCATCGCCACGCAGCCAACGGAAACCGCCCTCCCGGTGCCCGCCGTGGCGGGGGCGGCACCAGCCGCCCCGCTGCCGACCATGGTGGCGACGACGGCAGCCATTGCAACGGACGCCGCCGAGGGCGCACCGACGCCACCCACGCCACCGACGACGGTTCGAGTCGCCGCCCCCGCCGCCGCAACGGAGCCCGAGCCCGGCACGGCATCCTCGACCCCGGCCACGCTCGGCACAGCGCCCGCCGCAGCTGAGGTGGAGACGATGTCGTCGACGCCCGCCCACGAGGTCGCTGTCGTCGCCGACGACGTCGAGGTCACGCGCGTCTGCGCGAACAACTACGACGTGGTCACGGGCGACTATTGGATCCTCATCGCCGACAAGGTCGATCTCACATTGAAGGAAGTGCTCAGCGCAAACAACGCGACCGCCGACTCACCGTTGTACCCGGGGCGCACCATCTGCCTGCCCTGGAACGCGTCGCCCGCCACCACCGATGCTGCGAGCACGACGGCGGCCCCCACCACGACAGCGACGACCGCGAAGCCGACTGCGAGCACGACGTCGCCGACCACGGTTGCACCCGCCACCACCGCTGCCCCGACGACGACCGCGGCCCCGCCGAAGAACGCCTACACCAAGGAGCAGGTCGCGCAGATCATCCGCGACGTGTGGCCCGACGAGCTCGAGGACGAGGCCATCCGCATCGCGACTCGCGAGAGCAACCTCATCCCGACCGTGCGCAACTGGTGCTGCTACGGCCTGTTCCAGATCTACTTCAACGCGAACAAGGCCAGCCTCGCGTCGTGGGGCATCACATCGGCGTCACAGCTCTACGACCCCAAGGTCAATGCCTACGCCGCCTACGCGATGTACCTGCGTGCCGGCGGGTGGGGGCCCTGGCAGTAGCCCGCGGATCCCGCCCGCCGCCGAAATCGCGGGTGCGACTTGCACCGAGCCGTGGTTAGACTGCGGCCCGCAAATGCACTCGTAGCTCAATGGATAGAGCACTTGACTACGGATCAAGCGGTTGGATGTTCGAGTCATCCCGAGTGCGCCAACGAACCATCGGTTGCTCGCCGGCCGTGAACGGCACGATGGTTCCCACTGAGCTGGCAGTGTCTTCGAGCATTCTCGCGCTGCGGGATCGCGTGTGACCGGTGATCGAGCATGGGGATGTCACCGAGATGGATCCCAGCGACGGCGAACGCTCCGCCACGTCCGTGCAACGCGCCGTCGACAAGGGGCACGTGAGGCATCGGTGTGTCCTGGCCGTTCGACAAGTCGATGACGTTTGGCTCTACTCGACGGAACCGTAAATCCGTACCGTTCGACCAATGAGCACGCTCGACAACGCGCCGGATCTGTCATCGAATCGAATGAGCCCCCTGGATGCGCTCTTCCTGCAAGCGGAGGATGGCATTTCGCACATGCACATCGGCTCGTGCGTGGTGTTCGACGGTCCGGCACCGACGATGACGGAACTCGCAGCGTTGGTCGCGAGCAAGCTGCATCTCGTTCGACGCCTCCGTCAGACGGTGCGATTCACCCCGGGCTCGCTCGGTCGGCCGGTCTGGATCGATGATGCCCACTTCGACGTGAGCTATCACCTCCGCCACTCGGCAGTCCCGCCACCGGGTCATCGCGACGACGTCAACGCGCTGATGGGCCGGCTGATGTCGATCGAGTTGGATCGCGAGCGGCCATTGTGGGAGATGTGGCTGATCGAGGGACTCGCCGAGGGCAGATGGGCACTCATCTCCAAGGTGCATCACTGCATGGTCGACGGCGTCTCCGGAACCGACCTCACGGCCGTGCTGATGGACCCGTCGCCCGACGCAGTCACCGCCGCTGCCGAACCCTGGAAGGCAGCCGCCGCGCCGAGCAGTCTCGTGCTGACGATCGACGCGCTTGGTGAAATGACAGCTGCGCCGGCGCGCCTGGCAGTGGCATTGATCCGCAACGCCCGCTCACCCCGCGCCACCGCCAACTCGCTTCGCGAGAGACTCGATGGCCTACGGTCGTTTGCGCAGAGCGCTCTGCGACCGCCTCGTCGCCTCTCGATCGAGGGTGCGATCGGACGCCGGCGACGCTGGTCATCGGGCCAGTGCTCTCTTGCCGACGTCCAGACCATCCGGCACGCGTTCGGCGGGTCCGTCAATGATGTCGTGCTGTCGGCGATCACGGGAGCCTTCCGCGAGATCCTGATTCAGCGCGGTGATCCTGTCGATGGCGTCGTCGTTTCCTCGTTGGTTCCGGTGTCCGTGAGAACCGCAGACGACCACGCATTCAACAACCAGGTCTCGATGATGATCGCTGAGCTTCCCGTCGGCATCGCCGATCCCGTCGAACGACTCGAAGCGGTACGAACCCATCTGGCTGCGCTCAAGAAGTCGCATCAACCCGTTGCGGCAGCTGCATTGATCGACGCTGCGAACTTCGCGCCACCCGCGCTCATCGCGCTTGCGACCCGCGCGGCGATGACGATCTTGCGAAGCGCGCCGCAGCGCACGATCACCACCGTCACCACGAACGTTCCCGGGCCCCAGATCCCGTTGTACGCGCTCGGCCGGGAGATGGTCGCGTATCTACCGTTCGTGCCGATCAGCGCAGGCGTCCGCATCGGAATCGCGATTCTGTCCTACAACGGACGGATCAGTTTCGGCATCACCGGGGACTACGACTCGGCACCCGATGTGGATGACATGGCGGTCGCCATCGAGGCCGGTGTGGTCGAGCTCTGTGGACTGGCCGGTGGTGTCAGCGGCCGGCAGCCAGCAGGCGAAGGAGCCGGGGCAAGATGATCGAAGCCACGTCGGGTGCCACCGTGGATCAGCTCCTTGTGCCCGAGTCGCCTCGTCGCCGTGAGGTGATCGATGGCAACGAGGCCGCGGCGAGCGTGGCCCACCGCCTGTCGGAGGTCGTCGCGATCTACCCGATCACGCCGGCGTCGGCAATGGGAGAGCTCGCCGACGACTGGTCCGCGAGAGGACACACGAATCTCTGGGGAGCCGTCCCAGAGGTCATCGAGATGCAGAGCGAGGCCGGCGCTGCAGGCACCCTGCACGGAGCGGTGACGCGCGGCGCGCTCGGTACGACCTTCACCGCCAGCCAAGGGCTGCTCCTCATGTTGCCGAACATGTTCAAGATCGCCGGCGAGCTGACACCGACGGTGATCCACGTGGCCGCACGCACCATCGCCACACACGCGCTCAGCATCTTCGGCGATCACAGCGATGTCATGGCGGCACGAACGACCGGCTTCGCGATGTTGTGCGCGAGCAGTGTTCAAGAGGCGGCGGATTTCGCCGCGATCGCGCACACAGCGACGTTGGAGACGCGAGTCCCGTTCCTTCATTTCTTCGACGGCTTCCGCACGAGTCACGAGCTGAACACGGTATTCGTGCCCGACGACGACACGCTCGCCGACCTGATCGATGACCGCCGCGTGAGCGAGCATCGTCGACGCGGTCTCGACCCAGATTGTCCCGTGTTGCGAGGCAGCGCACAGAACCCGGACGTCTTCTTCCAGGCGCGAGAGGCCTGCAGCCCGTTCCATGCACGCGTCCCGGATGTCGTCCAGGCGATCATGGATCGCCTTGCCGTCACGACGATGCGTCACTACAACCTCGTCGACTACCACGGTGCCCCGGACGCTGACCGAGTCGTCGTTCTGATGGGCTCGAGTGCTGGCGCGGCACGAGAAGCGGTGGACGCGTTGTGCGCGAGCGGCGAGCGAGTCGGTGTTGCCGTCATCCGCCTGTTCCGACCATTTCCTTCGCAAGCGCTGCTTGCTGCGTTGCCACCCACGACTCGTACGGTGGTCGTGCTCGATCGCACGAAGGAGCCCGGCGCGCCGTTCGAACCGCTGCACCTCGATGTCCTCGCGACGTTGTGGCACAGTCCCGCGGAATCGTGGGTGGACGAGCGCGTACCGCGCGTCATCGGCGGACGTTACGGGTTGAGCAGCAAGGAATTCACACCGGCAATGGTGCAGGGTGTCTTCAACCAAGCCGCCGCAGATGAACCGAAGAACGGATTCACGATCGGCATCGTCGACGATGTCAGTCACACGAGCTTGGCGTACGACCCGTCGTTCAGCACCGATCGGGCCAGGGTGCGGGCGGTGTTCTATGGGTTGGGAGCCGACGGCACCGTCGGCGCGAACAAGAACACGGCCAAGATCGTCGGCCACAACACCGATCTCAACGTTCAAGCCTATTTCGTGTACGACTCGAAGAAGTCAGGCTCGATGACGGTGAGCCACCTTCGCTTCGATGAGTCGCCGATCCAGAGCACCTATCTGATCGACCAGGCGACGTTCGTCGGCGTTCATCAGTGGAGCTTTCTCGAGCGGATGGACGTCTTGAAGGTCGCCGCGCCAGGGGCGACGGTGCTGATCAACAGTCCCTACTCGGCGGATCACCTGTGGGATCACCTACCGGCAGAAGTGCAGGAACTGGTGATCGAACGAGATCTTCGTCTCCATGCGATCGACGCGCTCGCCGTCGCTCGCGCAGCCCAGCTCGACGGGCGCGTGAACACGGTGATGCAGACGTGCTTCTTCGCGCTGTCCGGCATACTGCCGACCGAGCAAGCCGTCGCACAGCTGAAGGCGGCCGTGGCAGAGACGTACGGCAAGCGCGGCGATCTCGTCGTGCAGCGAAACATCGCCGCCATCGACACAGCGCTGGCCCACCGGTTCGCAGTACCGACCGGACCCACGGTCACCGCCACCGTGCGGCGGCGACGCGCTGCGACCGGCCCGGTGAGTGATTTCGTGGCACGGATCACGGCCCGCATGCTCGAGGGTGAGGGCGACCAGCTGCCAGTGAGCGCGCTGCCGCCCGATGGCAGCTTCCCGACGGCGACTTCGCAGGTGGAGAAGCGCACCATTGCGACAGAGATTCCGATCTGGGATCCTGACCTCTGCATCGATTGCGGTAAATGCGCGATCGTGTGTCCTCACGCTGCCATCCGGATGAAGGTGTACGACCCGTCCGCGCTGCAGGCGTCGGATGATCTCGGCGCGCTGAAGACGAAGTCGTTCCGCAGCCGCGACGTGCCGGGCATGTCCCTCACAATTCAGGTCGCTCCGGACGACTGCACCGGCTGCGGAGTGTGCGTCGTTGCCTGCCCAGCGCACGACAAGAGCGAGGTCAAGCGCAAAAGCATCAACCTCCGTCCGATCGAGGACCACCTCGACGTCGAACGGCGCGCGTGGAGTGCATTCTCGTCGCTTCGTGAGGCCGATCCAGCGCAGTGGGATCCAGGTTCGGTGAAGACGAGTCAGCTCCGCCGGCCGCTCTTCGAGTTCAGCGGTGCATGCGCCGGATGCGGCGAAACGCCGTACCTGAAGTTGCTGACGCAGCTGTTCGGGGACCACCTCCTCATCGCCAACGCCACGGGTTGCAGCAGCATCTACGGCGGCAACCTTCCAACGACTCCGTACTGCGTCGGCGACGACGGCCGCGGTCCCGCGTGGAGCAACAGCTTGTTCGAGGACAACGCCGAGTTCGGGCTGGGCATCAGGCTCGGGCTCGAAGCACAGCGCCACGGCGCGCTGGCGCTTCTCGACCGGCTCGGTGATCAGCTCGATCCGGTCCTCGTGGCAGCTGTGGTCGACGGCGTCGAAGACAGCGATGAAGGCTCGATCCGTACGCAGCGAGCACGCCTCGACTCGCTGCGGTCGGCGGTGTCCGGCATCGATTCGACCGAAGCAAGACAGCTGCTCGACCTGATCGGATCGCTCGTGCGCAAGAGCGTGTGGATCGTTGGTGGCGACGGCTGGGCCTACGACATCGGTGCCGGCGGTCTCGACCATGTCCTCGCGAGTGGCCGCAACGTGAACATCCTCGTGCTTGACACCGAGGTCTATTCCAACACCGGCGGCCAAGCATCGAAGGCGACACCACGAGGTGCGGTGGCCAAGTTCGCCGCAGGTGGAAAGGCAACGACCAAGAAGGATCTTGGTCTGGAGGCCATGTCGTACGGCGACGTGTACGTGGCTCATGTCGCGCTCGGGGCGAGCGACATCCAAACCGTCAAGGCGATGCTCGAAGCGGAGGCCTGGCCTGGCGTGTCGGTGATCATTGCCTACAGCACGTGTATCGCTCACGGCTTCGACATGAGCCATTCGATGAGGCAGCAGAAAGTCGCTGTGCAGAGCGGGCATTGGCCGCTCTACCGCTACCAACCCGGTGACGGTGCAGAGACGCAGCCGTTCCAGCTCGACAGCGCAGCACCCACGGTGGCGTACCGCGACTTCGCCCTCAGCGAAGCACGGTTCGCGATGCTGAACCGGCGCAGTCCCGAGCGCTCTGACGAGCTGCTCGCCCACGCTCAACACGACGTCACCGCGAGGTGGCGATACTACGAGCAGCTCGCCGGTGTCGAGAGATCGGCGCCTGCCCATGCCGAAGCCCCAACGATCGCAGCGGACGAGGAAGAGCCATGAACTCCACGCTCGCAGTCGACCTTTCCACGACCTACCTGGGGATGGAACTCGCCACCCCTATCGTCGCCTCGTCGAGCCCGATCACCGGCAACCCGGCGATGTGGGAACGACTCGAACTTGCGGGTGCCGGCGCAATCGTGCTTCCCTCACTGTTCGAGGAGCAGATCGAGCGTGAAAGCAGGGCGCTCGAGGCCGCGTTCGACGGAACGATGGGTTCCTCTGGCGAAGCCTCCAGCTACCTGCCCGACCTCGGCGGCTTCGACGCGGGTCCCGCCCGCCACGTCGCCCTGGTCGAGCACGCGCGGCGCGTGTTGACCATTCCCGTCATCGCCAGCATCAATGGCATCACGTCTGGCGGATGGGTGCACTACGCCCGGCACCTGGCCGACGCCGGCGCAGATGCGATCGAGTTGAACCTCTACGACGTGGCTGTCGATCCGAACGAGTCGGCCGGCGACGTAGAGCGGCGCTACATCGAACTCGTCGAGGACGTCCGCGCGGAGATTTCGGTACCCCTCGCCGTCAAGCTGGGATCCACGTTCACAGCGCTCACTCACTTCGGGACCGCCTTGCAAGAAGCTGGCGCCGACGGTCTCGTGCTCTTCAACCGGCTCTATCAACCCGACATCGACCTCGACACATTGGAAGTGACGCCGCACCTGGACCTGTCGACCTCCGCGGAGGCCCACCTGCCGCTGCATTGGATCGGCATACTGCGGGGCGTCATCTCGTGCTCGCTGGCGGGTACGACCGGCGTCCACGACGGCGCAGACGCGCTCAAGCTCCTGCTCGCCGGCGCGAACGTCGCGATGACCGCGAGTGCGATCCTTCGCCGCGGACCCGAAGCGATCACCGAGATGTTGGCATGGATGCGGCTGTGGATGCTCGACCACGGCTACGCAAGCGTGCGCGAGCTACGGGGCAGCGTCGGCCGTCACAACGTCGCCGACCCGGACGTGTACCAACGCGCCAACTACTACCAAACCCTCCAGAGCTGGATCGCCACGTCCTGATTGCTGCCACCGAGAAGCTTCGGCGCCTCCACACGCTGACGACGATGCCGTCGTGACCCGTGAGCTGACCGCTGCACGACGTCAACTCCTTCGACGTCGCAGGTTCGACGGTCAGCGGTCCGACTCGAGGTCAACGACCGGTGAGCTGGCGGAGGGCGGTCGGCTCTCATGGCCGACCTTGCCCACCGTGCGGCGTTCTGCTTTGAGCTGCGATTCGTACACGTGCCGCTTGCCGTCCAGATGATCGTGCTCCAACCCACGGACGGCATCCCGGGCAGCGACGTAATACAGGTCGTCGAACTCCTCGACGACCTGAAACGACCAACGACCGTCCAACACGTTCCGGCCGACGATGTCGGCACGCATTGCCTCAGCGTCCGTCACGAGACCGCATTCTTCGAGCATGCCCGCGGCGTTTCCGAACTCCAGGTCTGCTCGGCCCATCAGCTGGTGGAACGAATAGAGGTGGCCCCTCGCCCGCTCGACGTACTCCAACGCCTCCGAGGCCTTTCCGATTGCTTCGACCAATGCATCGCGACTCGACATGCGATCCACGATCCCAAAGTCTCGAAGCGAATGCTCGATCCTGCTCGATCGAGCGGGCGACGTGATCGCCGAGGGCGACGAGTGGATCACGATCCCCAGCGAATCGGAGAAGCTGTTCCAGCCTGCGCCCGGGTCAGCCGGCGAGGCCGGCGTTGAGTCGCTCGACGACTTCGATGTACTCCGCGACGAGGTCGAACATGACGTCACGCACGGGCCGGATGCTGTTCATGCTTCCGACGATCTGACCGACCGGCACGAACGCGATGTCCTTGCGATGACTGCGCGCGATGCGCGCGTTGGCCTCGGCCGTCAGGATGTTCTGCAGCGGCATGCCGAGCGGTCCAGGACCGTCGGGATCGGCCCAGGCGTCGGTCCATGCCGAGCGCAGCATGCGTGCCGGCTTGCCGGTGTAGCTCTTCGATCGCACGGTGTCGCTGCTGGTGGCCTCCAGGTAGCGCTCGAGGTGCTCGGGCGCTGAACTGCTCTCTGCAGTCGCGAGCCAGATCGAACCCATCCACACGCCCTGCGCGCCGAGCGCCATGCCGGCCGCGATCTGACGTCCGGTTCCGATGCCGCCGGCGGCGAGCACCGGCGTGCCGGGCACCGCGTCGACGACCTCGGGAACGAGGACCATGGTGGTGACCTCGCCAGTGTGGCCGCCGGCCTCGTGGCCCTGCGCGATCACGATGTCGACGCCGTTGTTGACGTGACGGATCGCGTGCTGCGCCTTGCCGGCGAGGGCGGCCACTTTCACCCCGGCATCATGTGAGCGGTCGATGATGTCCTTCGGCGGCGAGCCCAACGCGTTGGCGATCAGCGCGATTCGGTGACCGAAGGCGATGTCGACGTGAGCCCGCGCAACACCTTCGGCCCACCCGAGGACACCACCGGAACGCTCGCCCGCGGGCAGCGGGGGGATCTCGAAGCGCTCCATCAGTTCGTCGACGAACCGCCGATGAGCATCGGGGATCATGGCCTGGATCTGGGCCAGCAGGGCCTCCGGATCCGCACCCTCGACGCCGGCTGACGTGGCCGGCATGACGATGTCGACGCCATACGGCTTGTCGCCGACGTGCTCGTCGATCCACACCAGTTCGGTCTCCAACTGGTCGGCGCTGAAGCCGACTGCGCCGAGCACCCCGAGGCCCCCGGCCTTGCTGACCGCGGCGACGACGTCGCGACAATGGCTGAACGCAAAGATCGGATACTCGATCCCCAACTGGTCACACAGCTCTGTGCGCATCTTCGACGCCCCCTTCCGATTTCGGAACACCGTTCTAGTTCGATGTCACGCCCCGGCGTCGGATCGGAGGGTGGAACAGCTGGAGATCCGGCTGCAACCTTCGCAGACGCGCTACGGAAAGACGACGGTGCGATCGCCGATCAGGACCACACGGTTCTCGGCGTGGGCCTGAACCGCGCGCGACAGCACACTGCGCTCCACATCGCGTCCGAGGCGCACCATCGTGTCGGCGTCGTGGGTGTGCGAGACGCGAACCACGTCCTGCTCGATGATCGGCCCCTCGTCCAGATCCGGTGTCACGTAGTGCGCCGTGGCACCGATGAGCTTGACGCCCCGTGCGTGGGCCTGGTGGTACGGCTTGGCACCCTTGAAGCCCGGCAGGAACGAGTGATGGATGTTGATCGCCCGTCCCCGCAAGGCCTGGCAGGTCGCGTCGGACAACACCTGCATGTAGCGCGCGAGCACCACGAAGTCGATGTTGTGCTCGTCGACCAGCGCGAGCAGACGGGCCTCTTGGTCGGCCTTGGTGGCGGCGGTCACTGGGAGGTGGAGGTATGGAATGCCGTCGGCCGCGACGACGCCGGCACAGTCCGGGTGGTTGGAGACGACGAGTGGGATCTGCGCCGAGAGCTCGCCGTTGCGGTGGCGGTAGAGCAGATCCAGCAGACAGTGGTCGAACCTGGACACCATGACAAGCGCTCGCGGCAGGTAGTCCTCGGCGCGGACCTGCAACTCGATGTCCTGACCGGCGGCGCCGACTGCGGCCAGGAGGCCCGTGCGCACCTGATCGGCATCGTGGATGTCGGTGATGATGCGCGTGCGCATCACGAATGTGTTCGAGTCCGGATCGGTGAACTGGGCGTTTTCGACGATGTTGCCGCCGACACCCAGGATCGCTCCGGTGACGTGGTGGACGATGCCGGGACGGTCCACGCAGCGAACCACCATGACGTACTGACGCGACATGTCTGCCTTTCATGCGGCCAGTGGCCTTCGACGCGAACAGACGTGCATCGTACGGAACGTCGCCGACATCCGCTCCGCCGCCGAAGTGCCGTGCTGCGCGTCCAACTGCCAGTCGGTGACCCACGCTTGAGGAACTTGACAGATCAGGTGCGAAGAGTGGTGATGGCATCACGCAACGTTGATCGTCTCTTGCCTGGACTTCGCAATGCCCAACGCACACACTCGTTGTGTGGCGTGCGGCGGCGCGCGGCGGAAACGGGAAACACCATGAACACAACTCAGTTGCGGCGGGCATCGCGACATCTCGTCGCGACCGGCATCGCATTGACGATCGCTGGCTCCTCGATGGCCATCGGAGCGGTGCCTGCCTCGGCGGCGCCGTCGGCCACCTCGGGCCTCGACTCCGGCTCGCTGAACGTGATCGCACGAATCACCGGCGCACAGTCGATGTGGGACGCCGGGTTCACCGGCCAGGGTGTGGGTGTCGCCGTCATCGACACGGGCGTCGCTCGCGTGCCGGGCCTCGACCGGGTGGACAAGGTCATCGACGGACCCGACTTGTCGTTCGATTCGCAGGCCCCGTCGCTCGCCAACGTCGACGGGTTCGGCCACGGCACCCACATCGCCGGCATCATCGCCGGTTCCGATGTTGCGTCGGGCAAGGCCGTTGCCGGCTGCACCACGTGCACTGGTGCCAGCGCCTACACCGACTCGTCGAAGTTCGTCGGCATCGCGCCCGATGCGAAGATCGTCAACGTCAAGGTCGGCGCGTTCGACGGTTCCGTCGACGTGTCGCAGGTCATCGCCGGCATCAACTGGGTCGTGCAGCACCGCAACGACACCGGCGTGAACATCCGAGTCATCAACATCAGCTACGGAACGGATTCGATGCAGTCGGCGAACGTCGATCCACTCGCCTACGCAGTCGAGCAGGCCTGGCGGGCAGGCATCGTCGTCGTCGCTGCTGGCGGCAACGACGGCGAGTCCGTCGTCGGTCTCGCCGATCCGGCGTACTCGTCTGGCATCCTCTCCGTCGGGGCCACGGATCCAATGGGAACGCTCGACCCGGCCGACGACATCGTGCCTGCATTCGCCCAGCACGGCACCGAGCAGCGCGGCATCGACGTCACCGCCCCTGGCGTGTCGGTGCTCAGCCTGCGAGTGCCCAACGGCTTCGTCGACCAGCACATCACCACGGGCAAGGTCGGTACCCGGTTCCAGCGGGCGTCGGGCACCAGCCAGTCGACGGCAGTCGTGTCCGGTCTGGCGGCACTTCTCCTGTCGAAGTTCCCCCAGGCCACCCCCGATCAGGTGAAGGCGATTCTGCGCGGTTCAGCGTCGGGCATCAAAACCGGTGAGCGTCGCGAGTTCAGCGGCTCCGGCTCGGCAAACCTCGGAACAGTGGCGACGGGAACGTTGCAGGCTCTGCTCGCCAGCGTGACCAGCCTGTTGGCCCCGACTCCGAGCAACGGACTCGGCTCGCTGGAGAAGGCCCGCGGCACCTACCACGTCGTGTCCAACGGCCGTGAGCTGCGCGGCGAGATGGACATCTTCTCCCGGCCATGGGTGCCCCTCACGATGGCGCTCACCATGCGCCTCGGTCTGAGCTGGATCGGCGGCACGTGGAACGGAGCCGTCTGGACGAAGTCGTCGCTGTTCGGCACAACATGGGGGCCGACATCGTGGGCCGGTTCGGACTGGAGCGGTGCCCGATGGAGCGGAGCTCGCTGGAGCGACAGCAACTGGGACGGCGCTCGTTGGAGCGACAGCGGTTGGTCCGGCGCACGCTGGTCCGACAGCGACTGGAGCGGTGCTCGCTGGAGCGGCGCACGGTGGAGCGGTTCCAGCTGGAGTTGATCAAGTTCGCCACCTGTAGTGCCGATGAATCGTCGTGCAATCAGGCGGCGACGACGACACGGTGGCGACACCATGGCTTCGACCAGGTACACGAACGGGGCTGTTGTCGTTGGCGCTGGTAGCCGGTGCCCTCGGACTCCTGTCGCTGACCAACCTGCATCGTGCCCCGTCGACCAGCCACCATCTCGATTGGTGGGCAATCGCGATCATTTCGATCGTCGTCGAGTTGATGGCGTTCGATCTCGAGTTCCGACGAGCGGTGTACACGTTCACGTTCAGCGAGATCCCGCTCGTGCTCGGGCTGTTCCTGGCCTCGCCAACACATCTGATCATCGGCCGGCTCGTCGGTGAACTGATCTTTCTCACGGTCAAGAGCCGCCAGCCCGTCCGCAAGTGGTCGCTGAACATTGCGTCGTTTCTCGGTGAGTGCGCCATCGCCGTCGTCGTGGCCCACGGTTTGAGCTCGCGCCATTTCGAGATCAACCGACCGTCCTCATGGCTCGTCGCGCTCGTCGCCGTCAGTGCAGCCGACCTGCTCAGCTTCGTGGTGGTCGCACTCGCCGTGCGGTGGCACGGGGGTGTCTTGCGTTTCCGGTCGATCGTGAGCATCGGCGCGCTCACCGCGCCGGTCAACACGAGCCTCGCGCTCATCGCCGCACTGCTCTTCGCGATGCAGCCCTGGGCCACCCTCCTGCTCGGCGGGATCGGTGGATTCCTGGCGCTGTCGTATCGTTCCTACACGGCGTCGACACGACGCTTCGAGAGCCTCTCGCTGCTCTACGACTTCACCAAGTTGGTGACGAGCGGCAAGGAGCCCGACGACGTGGTCGAGGCGATGCTCGGACAAGCCAAGGACCTGCTCGGCGCGGAGCGGGCCGAGCTGTGGCTCGTCGACGAGTCCGACCACCACTTCGCACTCGTGGTCGACGACGACGGCCGCTCGCAGCGGGCGCTCCCACGCGATGCCGAGAAATCGCTGCGACGTTGGTTCGACGGCAGCACCAGTGCTCGCGTCGCGTCGACCGAATCACGTGATGCCGCCGAGCGATCCATCGCCGCAGCCTTCGCCGCCGACAGTTGCATGATCGCGCCGCTCACCACCGGTGGCCACACCATCGGCCTGGTCGCGGTCGTCAACCGGCTCGGCGAGGCCAAGCGCTTCCGTGCCCAGGACCGGCCACTGTTCGACACCCTCGCCGGTCACGCATCCGTCGCGATCGACAATGGCCGGTTGGTCGGTCGCCTGCATGACCAGGATCGACAGATCGAGCACGAATCGACGCATGACGCCCTGACCGGTTTGGCCAATCGGGCGCTCTTCACCGAGAGCGTCCGGGCGGCGCTCGATACCCGTGACGACGTCGGAGTTGCGATCTTCGACCTCGACGGCTTCCGCGAGATCAACGACACGCTCGGGCACGACGCCGGCGACCGCGTGCTCGTCGAGGTCGGTCGACGGATCGGGGCGGCGATCGACTCGACGATGTCCGTCGCCCGCCTCGGGGCTGACGAGTTCGCAGTCGTGGTGACCGAGTCGACCGGGCGCGACCACCTCGACGTCGTGGCCCGGCACATCCGAACGGCGATGAGCGTGCCCCTGCTGGTCGGTGGGCTCAGCGTCAACATCGGCAGCAGCGTCGGCCTGGCGGCCGCGCCGCACGATGGCCGTGACGCCGCCTCGTTGCTGTCCAAGGCGGACATCGCGCTGCACGACGCAAAGTCGGGCAGCGGCGACGGCGTGCAGTTCTACAACGCCGACACCGACACGAACACACCGCGCCGGCTGGCAATGGCCCACGACCTACGCGACGCGATCGACGACGGCGACGTGTGGGTTGCGTACCAACCGAAGGTCGCACTCTCGAGTGGGGCCGTCACCGGATTCGAGGCTCTGGTGCGCTGGATGCATCCGGTGCACGGCGCGATCCGCCCCGACGAGTTCATCTCCGTCGCCGAACGCACCGGCGCGATCCATCCGCTGACCGAGCACGTGCTCAACACTGCTGTCGCACAGGCCGCGACGTGGTGTCTCGACGGACAACCATGGAGCGTCGCGGTCAACCTCTCGATGCGGAGCCTGCACGACCCAGGCCTCGTCGATCTCGTGCGACGTGTCCTCGACGAGCATGTGCTGGCCCCGCATCGGCTGACGCTGGAGATCACAGAGTCGAACGTGATGGGCGATCCGGACGCAACGATCTGGGTGCTCAACCAACTCGCTGCGGTGGGCGTTCGCCTGTCCGTCGACGACTTCGGCACCGGCTACTCGTCGCTTGCGTACCTGCAGCGGCTACCCGTGCACGAGATGAAGATCGACAAGTCGTTCATCTTCTCGATGACCCGCGATCATGCGTCAGACGCGATCGTGCGTTCGATCCTCGACCTGGCCCGCAACATGAGCCTGTCCGTCGTCGCCGAGGGGATCGAGGACCGCGATGCGTGGGACCGCCTGCAGCTCCTCGGCTGCTCGCAGGCGCAGGGCTTCTATATGGCCAAGCCGACGCCGGCCGCAGGCATCAACGACGCCGTACGGGGCATCGCCGCACTGGCCCTCGCCCCGGCCAATCTCGTCACTTCCTGAACGCCGCACATGAGAACGGCGGGCCAGCGTGTGCTGGCCCGCCGTTCGGTGTCAATCCTTGTCGTGATCCGACGTCAGTGGCCGACTGCCTTCGTCGCGTTGATGATGCCGCTGCCATAGAAGCCGTTGCTCGACGTGGTGCCTTCGCAGACATGGGTCGTCGTGCGGGTTGCGCCACTCGGCAGATGCCGCACGTACGTGAATGCGGCTGGGACCGGACACGGTGTCTTCGTGGCCGATGCCTTGAGCACCCACTCGACGACGTCGGGGAACAAGAACTTGCCGCCGTGCACCCGGTCGTGCAGGCCGTACCGGCCGACGATCAGCGCGGACACACCGGCGGCGTGCGGCGACGCCATCGAGGTGCCCTGGATGTACTGGTAGTAGGCGCAGGTCGCACCATCCGCGGTGCAGCTCTTGACGACGTAGGGAACGAGCGAGTCACCGTTGGCGTCGATCTCACCGTTCGCGATCGCCAACCCCGTCGGGTAGGCGGCCAGGATCTCGGCCGCAAACGACCGCGTGCCGTCCGGCGTGTCGTAGGCGTCGCCGCCCGGAGCCGCAACGTCGATGTAGCCGTTGCCGTAGTCCGAGTAGTACGACTTGCGCTTGGTCTGACCGGTGCTGCTGACCGAGATGACGCCCCGACCCTCGGACGGCATCGAGATGCAGCTGGCCGGATCGAGCAGATCGCGGACGTACGCCGCTTCGCCCGGCTCCGATGCGAAGTCGGGGCTGGAGGCGTCGCTGATGATCTTGGTGTAGTCGGAGGCACCGTTGCCGGCTGCCGACACCAACGTCACGCCATGGTTGCGGGCGAAGTCGAGCGCCCGCTGCATGGCTGTGATGATCGTCTGCTGCTCTTGCTGGTCCGCCGGCGAGTCGGCGGGGTGGTTCGTGCAGTTGAACAGCCACGGGTCGACGTAGTAGCTCATGTTGACGACGTCGATGCCGTTGTGACCGGCGTAGGTCAGAGCATCGATCGACGGCTGCAAGAAGAAGTAGCCCGAGTCCTGACCGGCACGAAGGTTCACGATGGTGGCCCGTGGTGCAACACCGGCCATGCCGAGACCGTTGATCGGCGAGGCGATCGTCGACGCGACGTGCGTGCCGTGGCCGTCCTCGTCGACATCGGCGGCGTCGGTGCACGATTGGTCGGGCTCGTCCGCGCACGGGCCGTCGATGACGTCGCCGTTCGCATCGAACGGCACATCGACCGTGAAGTTGCGGCTCAGCGCAAGGTTGAAGTTCGGCGCGATGTCCGGATGGGACCCATCGACGCCGGTATCGATGATGCCAACGAGCACGCCCTTGCCCTGCTCGTACTTGTACGAGCCGGTCGCGGTCGCGCCGATCTGCTGCATGTCCCACTGCAGGTCGGCCAACGGCTCGACGTTCTTGTTCGCCTTCTTCTTCGCGGCTGCCGGCGCGGCACCGGTCGCGTCGCGACCCTCGGCCTCTGCGGCGTCGAACTTGTCGGCCTCACCCGTGCCCTTCACGGTTTCGGGGACCTCGCCGATGATGCGGTTCTCGGCTGTGCCGGCGATGGACGGCTGCGCGGTTGCCAGCGCAGTGAAGTCGCTGTTGTTGGTCTCGACCGTCGCGACGCCGACGTCGGTGTTCTCGCTGATGATGACGCCACCAGCGGCTGCGATTGCGGCGTGGGCCTCGTCGACCGACGCGCCGTCGGCGTAGAGCACGACGAACTGCTGATCCGACGACGCATCGCTCGCGTCTTCCGGCCGGGCGCCTGCGTCACCACCGGTGAACACCGGCGTGGCGATGAGAACGACTGCGGTTGCCGCAGCGAACATCCTTTTCATGTACATGCATCCTTTGGTTGAGCTGTTCCGTACCCCGACGGGCACCTTAGTCAGTTCCGCTGAGCGCGTGTGCAGGAGAGTGAGCTGGCGTCATGCGGGCGGTCAGGCGCTGATGCGTTCGCGGGCGCTCTCCGTACGCCGGCCGACCGGGCCCGAATCGGCGGCGGCACCGAGGCCGAAGACGGGCATGTTGGAGTAGATGGTCTCGTAGTCGCCGGCCGCGACCTTGAACGTCTCGTGGTACACGCCGACGTCGCCGCTCGTGCCGACCTTGGCGTTGAACGTGCGCCAGGCCGGCAGGTGCAGATCGGTGGCATCACGTGCGAACCGCTCGAGATGATCGAAGCTGCGCCAGTACTGGACGAGCGTGCTGGTGCGCCCGCCGATTGCGATCCGCCCGCCGAGGTACCCCTTCTCGGGATGCTGCTCCAGCTCGCGCAGCATCCGCGGCATCGCCACGAACGGGGCCATCCACTTGTGCACCTTCCAGAGCTTGTTGAAGCGCATGCCGATGATGAACACGACGAAGTCGCCTTCGATGTGCGCGACGTATCGCCCTGGTCGAACCTTGTTGCGAGCCACGTCGGCCTCCTCGGTACGGGTGGATAGGAACACTATCCGTAAATAGATAGTGCTACTATCCACTTGTGATGTCAAGCGCGGGGGACCGATGAAGATCTCTGAGCTGAGCGCTGAGACCGGAGTCAGTGTTCCGTCGATCAAGTACTACCTTCGCGAGGGGTTGCTGCCTGCAGGTGTCGCTGTCGCAACGAACCAGGCCGACTACGGCGAGGCCCACATACGCCGGTTGCGCTTGATCCGGGCGCTCATCGATGTCGGCGAACTGCCGGTGGCGAGTGTGCGCAACGTCCTCGCGGCCGTCGACAGCGAACGCACATCGTTGCACGACGCGTTCGGGTCCGTGATGCATTCCTTGGACGCCGGCTCACACGTGGTCGACGCCGATGTCGACGCGGCCGTGGTCGAAGTGCGGCGCTGGATTCGACACCGAAAGTGGGCCGTCGAAGCCACCGCACCGGCGACACGGATGCTGGCCGAACTGATCGTCACGTTGCGGCGCTTCGGGTTCCCGGCTCAGATGAACGAATTCGACCGGTACGCCGACCAGATCTTTCCATCCTGCGAGTTCGGCGTGGAGTACGCCCGGGCCATGCCTGATCGCACCGTCGCAGTCGAGACGATGGTGGTCGGCACAGTCGTGTACGAGCGTGCGTTCGCCGAGATCCGCCGTCTCGCGCTCGAGGCCGCCAGCGCGAGGGCACACGTTCGAGCCCGGGCGACGAGACCTCGCGGGACGATCAGGAGATCTGGGGTAGCTCCAGTGCTGCGGGGACCCATTGGTCGAGACGCTCCAGGATGAGGTCCTGGCTCTTGGCGAGGAGGTGGCCGTCGTTCGGGCAGACGACCAGTTCGCCGGTGCCGGCCATGGCCTGGACGACCTCGCTCGCTTGCAGCGGCAGGATCTCGTCGCGGTCGCCGTGGAAGAGCAGCAACGGTTTGCCGTGCAGACCGGCGGCCACCTCGCAGCCGGCGGATTGCGTCGCGAATGTGACGACGCCCGTGACCATCTCGGCCAGACCGACTGCGACACGCACGGCCACGGCCCCGCCGAAGCTGTGGCCCATCACCACCACGCGCTCTGCCCCGCCGCCGACGACGGCCAGTTGCACGGCTGCGGCGATGTCGACACAGCATGCGTCGAGGTCGTTCGGGCGGCGATAGCTGACCCGCAGCACCGGCACGCCACGCGCCGCCCACGTCTCACCCAGATGGTGGTACAGACCCTCGCCCGGGCCGAGCAAGCCGCCCATCGCGCCACCACACGCCACGATCGCCGCCGGCCCCGGTGCACCGTTGGATGGTTCGTGCCACAGAATCGTGAGCAGGCCACGCATCGTGTAGAACTCGGCGTGGCGCATCGAGGGGGTGATCATCACGTCCTGGCTGGCGATGACACCCAGAGCGTCAAGCGGGGTCTGCGTCCGGGGATCGTCCGCTGAGTGCCCCCTCGCATCAGTCATCAGCGGTACCCTACGTGCCTATGGCCACCAGCCGTTCAGCGGTCGACCTGCGACAGCCGGCGGACCTCGATGTCGCCGTTCGCATCGGCAAGGCGTGGAGCGATCTTCGTCGCGGGGCCTCGATGGCGATGCTGCGCGACTACCTGTTCGGCACCGCGCCGGACCGGCTCGAATTCGGCCAGATGGACACACTCGACGCTCTGGTGCGCAAGCCGTGCTGGCGGATGAGCGACCTCGCCGAAGCGTTGCGCGTCGATCCGTCGACGGCGACGCGCGCGGTGCAGCGCCTCGTCAAAGTGGATCTCGCTGAGCGGCGCACGGATTCCGACGACGGTCGCGTCGTGATCGTCTATGCGACCGAGCAGGGGCGCCGGATCCACACCATCGTCGATCACCGGCGCGGCTGTGTCATCACGAAGCTGATGAGCGCGTTCACGGTCGAGGAACGCACGGATCTCGCCGATCTACTGACCCGTTTCGTCGACGCGCTCGACGTGACGATGAAGGAACTTCCCACGCCCCCCGAGCTGTAGGTAGGGTCGTCGCCATGGCCGACCGAGCCGAATTCGCCGAGCAGGCCATGCAGTACGCCCCGCAGCTGTACTCGGCTGCGTTGCGCATGACCCGCAACCCAGCCGACGCCGAGGACCTCGTCCAGGAGACGTACCTGCGCGCCTGGCGTAGCTTCAACACCTTCCAAGAGGGCACGAACCTGCGCGCCTGGCTCTATCGCATCCTGACCAACAGCTTCATCAACACATATCGAGCCAAGCAGCGCCGCCCGGACGAGACGGGCATGGACAACATCGAGGACCTGTACCTGTACCGCCGGTTGAACACGCTCGACAACGCGCTGGGCTCGCGCAGTGCCGAGGACACGATGTTCGAGCTGTTCACCGACGACGAGGTCAAACAGGCGCTGGAGGAGCTGCCCGAGAACTTCCGACTACCGGTGCTCCTGGCCGACGTGGAGGGGTTTTCGTACAAGGAGATCGCCGAGATCCTGGACATCCCGATCGGCACCGTGATGAGTCGGCTGCATCGGGGAAGAAAAGGGATGCACAAGCTGTTGTACGACTTCGCCAGCGAGCGTGGACTGATCAGTCAGTCGGCGGCGTCCGGCTCCGACAGCTCACCGATCACGGACTCCGACCATGCCTGAATGCAACGACTACGACTGCACCGACACGTTGCGTGAGCTCGAGCTCTTCCTCGATAACGAGCTGTCCGACATCGCCCGTGAGGGCATTCACGCCCACCTCGCCGGTTGCCCGGATTGCCTGCAGGCGTTCGACTTCCATGCCGAGCTCAAATTGGTCATCGCCCAGAAGTGCCAGTCCGACGACATGCCGCCTGGCTTGATGGCCAAGATCCAGCGTTGCTTCGGGGATCCCGAGGACGCCTGACTGCGACGTCGTCGCCACACCCGACATCGGCTCGACAGCGTCGCGAGACGCTGTCGAGCCGACGGGCGCGGGAACCGTGAGGGCCGGTCGTCAGACTGCCCGGCGACGCCGACGAACGGCCGTCAAGATGATGCCGGCGACCAACAGTGTTGCACCGACCTGCAGCGGGCCGGAGGTGTTGCTGCCGGTGATCGGCAGGGGTGTCGCAGTCGGCACCGGCGGCATGGGCTCCGGCTCGGCGGGAACCGGCTCGGCGTTGGTCCCACGGCCGGTGTAGAAGTCGTCGTCCGACGCGCTGACCGAGCCGATCGAGTTCGCACCATTCACCGTTGCCCGGTTCTGGTAGAGCCCGACCACCGCAGATCCGTTGACCGTGCACGTCATCGACTCTGAGGGAGCAAGCGATGTCTTCGGGCAGGTGACCACACCGAGACGATCGTCGGTCAGCACGATCGAGTTGATCGTGGTGTTCCCCGGGTTCGACACGACGTAGCTCCACACGAGCGGACTGCCGACGTCGAAGACCAGGCCCGGTGCCGACGACGAGTTGATCCCGTTGGTCAGCGCAGAGACGGCGATACCCGACACGACACCGAAGTAGTTGCCGGCGCTCGTCACCCGCACGAACGCTGTCGGCCCGGCGGCGATGCGCAGCCGTGTTGAAGCCGCTCGGGCAATGGGCAACGGACTTGCCGGATCGGGCACGTTGCCCGACGCCGTCACGATCGACGAGAACTGGCCAGGTGCCGCAGTTGTCTCTGCGGTACACGTCATCGTCTGGTTGACCGCGAGCGTGGTACGGGGGCACGTGATCGGGCCAGTGGCGGGATCTTGGACAACCAAGATGTTCGCCAGCGGGCCATCGCCGATGTTGGTGACGTCGAAGGCGAACGACACGGGACTGCCCGACGCCACGAACGGACCGCTGGGAGTATCACCCGCGGCCCCGTTCACACGGACCACGAGCCGCAGGCTCGGCACCGTGCCGAAGTAGAACGACGTGCCGTTGCCGGAGATGGTGGTGTTCAACACCGTCATCGCCGTTGCCGTGGCGGTGTTGGTGTACTGGCCGCCCTTGACCAGGCCGTCGGCCGAGCACGACATCGACGCACCAGCCGCCAGGGTGGTTGACGGGCAGTTGGTGATGACCCCGACGACGTCGTCGGCGAGCGTGACGTCGATCAGGTCCGTGTTGCCGCGGTTCGTGACGAGATAGGTCCACGTGACCGGATCGTCGATCGCCAGGAAGGGTCCTGGTGCAGCGGAGGCAGCGATGCCGTTGGTCGTGACGTCGACGGTCAGCTGGGATGAGACCCCGAAGTAGCTCGCTGAGTCTGGCGGGCTGGAGACCGACCCGTTCGGCCCGGTGGCCGAGGCCGATGCCGTGTTGGTGTGCAGGTCGGGCAGAGCGGCGGCGTCGGTGCGCTCGCACGTGACGGTCTGACCGACAACGAGCGGCGTGCTTGGGCAGGTGATGGTGCCTTGCCCGTCATCGGCAATGCTCACGCCGTCGAGCTGGACGTTGCCGACGTTGGAGACGACGTACTGCCACGTGACGGGCTGGCCGGTGGGCGTTGTCGGTGCCGTCGCCGGGTTGTCCGCATCGTCGTTGAGCACCTTGGTCTCGACCGTCAGGGCCGGGGCAGAGCCGAAGTAGTAGGAGTTCTGCGAGGCGTTGACCGACGTCGAGAGCACCGTCGTCGCGGTCACGTTGACCGTGCTCGTTTGACCATCTTTCACCGCAGGCTCCGTCACCGTGCAGATGTGACTTCCACCGTTTGCGGCGAGCGTGAACGGCGGGCACCCCGACAGCGACGGGTGAAGCGTGTCCGACACCCGGACGTTGACCAGATCCTCGCTCCCGGTGTTGACGACCTCATAGCTCCATGTGACGGGCTGGCCGACGGGCACGTAGACGCCGGGTGCCCCGAGACCCCCGGTGGGGTCGTTGTTGATGGTGGTGGCTACGGACAGTGCCGTGGTGGCGCCCGTGTAGTAGCCGGTGTCCTCGGCGGTGACAGGTGGCAAACTGTTGGGGCGAGTGGCGGACACCGATGCCGTGCCGGCGTACCGTCCTGCGGTCGCTGTCGAGTTGAGTGTGCAGGTCGTCGATTGGTTGGCCGCCAGCGTCACCCTGTTCGGCGGGCACACAAGCGTCGTCTCCACGTCGTCGGTGACGCTGCCGGCTCCCACGGTGATGTCGACGTTGCCAGTGTTCGTGATCTCGTACGTCCACGTGATCGCCGTGGAAGCCGCCTTGAATGGACCGGGGGAGGTCGTCGGGTTCCCGTCCAACAACTTCTGGATCGAGACACCGCCATCGACACCGAAGTAGTACGAGGTAGCGGTGTCGGGTACTGGCTGCCCCCGCACATCGGTGGCATTTGCTCTGACGTTGTTGGTGAACTGGTCGGGTGACGCCGGCACGGAACGATCACAGGTCATCTCTTCGTTGGGCTTGAGGACCGCACGAGTGCAGACCGTGCCGCCGTTGGAGTCGGCGATTCCCACGACCTTCACGTCGGCGTTGCCCCGATTGGTGAGGCTGTAGTGCCAGTCGGCCGTGTCGGGCAGGACGATGAACGGACCGGTCGGGACCGGGGCCGAAACAGTTTCGATCATGACTTGGAGATCGAGGTCGCTGATCAAGCCGAAGTAGTAGGCCGTGTCGTCGTCGGTGAGCTGGCCGCCGGACGGACTGTCAACCGCTGCGATTGCCCTGCCAATGATCTCGCCAGCGGCGGCGGAACCCGTGCTGGTACAGGTGACCGAATCGCCGAGTTGACCGGCGGGAGCGAGCGACGTGGTGCCACAGTTGGGAGCCGCCTCGCGGCTGTCGGTGATCACGAGGTTGGTCACGGCGAGGTTGCTGTGGTTGGTGACCACGTAGGTCCAGTTCAACGTGCTCAACACGGGCACGTAGGTCGGCGGCGACTGCGTCGTGAGGTCACCGTCGAGACGCTTCTCGACCGTGATGCCGCCCTGATACCCGAAGTAGTCGAGGTCGACGCGAGCCGACAAGGGGCCGAGTGGAGAGTTCGCGTTGAGTGTCGCCAGGCCAGTGACGCGTCCTGGCGCCGCGGTTGTGGTGCGGGTGCAGGTGACGGTTGTACCAGCCGGCACGAGTCCTGGGCAGTTGAGCGTTCCCACCGAGTCGGTGATCGTTGCACCCGTCAGGTCAGCATTGCCCGAGTTGGTGATGGAGTAGATCCACTCGACCGGGTCGTTGACGGGGATGTACGGGAAGTTCGGAGACGTGTACGAAGTGCCGTTGGTGGTGACGGTCATGGAGACGCCGGTGGTGGTACCGAAGGCGTAGGTGGTGACGACATTTGTCGCTTCGGGCCCGGTCGGTGGCTGGCCGTGAATGGTCGCCGCGACGGAGTTGTCGCCGACAGTCGCACTGACCGTCGGCAACGTGCACGTCGTCGACTGATTGGGGTTCAGTGTGGTGAGAACGCACGCCGGGTTCCCGAGTGCCGACCGGACACCGACTCCGGTCAGCGCGACGTTGCCGGCGTTCGTGACGTTGTACGACCACGTCAGCGGGTTGTTGACGGGGACGTGGGTTCCCGGCTTTGCCGTCTGCGCCGGGCTGCCGTTCAAGAACGGGGTGATGGCGAGCTGGGCTGCCACTGGGTACAACCCGACGTCGCGGGTCGCGTCGGCACCACACGGTGTCGAGCCGGAGCAGAACGCGAATGCGGCCGAGTTGGCGATCGTTGCGTTGCTGGTCGGGATGAGGTCTGAGTCGGTTGTGTCCGGGCCGACGTCAGGAGGCGAGAACAACATGTTGGCCGGGGCGGCGACATGGACGTAGTAGGTGCCGGGAGCGACACCGGTAAACGCGTACTGACCGGCGGCATCCGATGTCGCCGTGCTGGCAAGGGCGTCGTCGGCCGTGTTGGGCAGGCCGTCGGCTCCGAGCGTGCGCAGCTCGAGGGCCACGCCGGCGAGACCCGGTTCGGCCGGGTCCTGGATGCCGTCGATGTCGTTGTCCTGCCAGACGAAATCGCCGATGCGATACGTGCTCGGTGCCGGCGTGACCTGTAGTTGTGTCGACGCTGCTTCGGACGTGAACGTGCTGTTTGCAGCTGTGGTGGCCGTATACGCAAAGGAGTTGTAGGTCGTCTTGCCGACAAGGCTGTAGTCGAACGGGACACGCATCTGCCAACGCGCCTCGAACGATCCGCCGCTCGCGATCGGCTGGTTCACGGTGATGCGAATCGACTTGACGAGCGCCGGGTTGGCGTCGAACGCGGCCGTCCACGGCCCCCAGTTCGGTGCCGTACAGGCTGCGCCCACCGGAGCACCGATCTCGGTGCGACACGGGTTGGCGGTCTGCGAGTAATCGACGGTGAAGCCCGGTCCGGTGATCGGGCCGGTCAGGAGCGGGGCGAACTGCGAGTTTCGACTGACCCCGGCCGAGCGGACGTACGTGTCGCCGATGCCGGGAAGGAGGTCGATGAATTGCGCGCCGGCCAGGAGCGACTGGGACCCGTTGTTGGCCAGGCGAACCGAGTAGCTGGCGAGGCCACCGACGTAGGTGGTTCCGGATCCCGCGTAGGCGGTGAGAGTCGGCTCGCCGCTGACGAGCTTGGTCGCGACCAGCCCGCTGGAGGCTTCCACGTAGTAGAAGACGTTGAACGAGCACGACGAGTCGGTCGCCGACCCATCGCCGTCGCGGTCGTCGGCGTCAAGCCGGAATGCACCCGACGCGCAGGCGGTGATCTGGGCGCCACTCGGCTCGTTGCCGAGACGGTACTCCACTGTCAGCGGAACCCTGAGTGCGGCCGTGGGATCGACCTGGATGCCGTATTGCAACGCCGAGCTTCCGCCGCGGATGATGGCAACCGGAGTTGACCACTTCCATTGGACGAGGGTGCGTCCAGAACCGCCGAAGTTGGGAAAGGTCTGGACGAGATCGGGTGCCGAAGTGATGCCCGACGACAGTGGCACCCAAGTGGTCGCGCCGGCGAAGCTGAACCCGGCCGGCAACAGCGCGGAGACGATCGGGCGAGCAAGCGGGGCCGTCGACGAGGTGCCGGTGTTGTTAATTTGCACCGTTGGTCGAATCGTCTCACCCCGCCGGTAGAGGGATCCGGTGCCGTCGGCATTGAGCAATGGGACAGGCGTGGCATCGATGGTGTTGTGCACGCAGGAGCTCTGCGTCGCTCCGAAGGGCGAGGCGGTACTGATCCATTGAATCGTCGCACAGGTGTCGAGGTCGGTCGCCGGAGGCACGGTGTAGCTGACTCCGCCACGATCCGGATTGATGACCACGGTCTCGATGCCGGCACCACGTGGGTACACCGGATCAGTGGAGAAGTTGACCGGTGCCGAGGCATATGTCCAGCGCACGAGGTCGACGCTGGTTCCGGCCGGAATGGCGATTCGCGAGGACGCCGTGGTCGAACGGACACCCGCCACGACCCAGTTCGCGCCGCCGTCAGTCGAGTACTCGACGGTCACGGTCGTCGACGGCGTGGTGAGACCGCTGAACACTGCCGTGGCTCTGGTCTTGGTTGGCACCGTGGCGACGACCCGCACGTTGTCGATCGGAACCGAGCCGGAGTTCTTGAAGCTGGTTCCGTAGCCGATGGTATCGCCGACGGCAAATGTGGTGCCCACACGTTGCGCGACGGGCACTTGCGAGACGGAGGCAAGCTTGAACGTCACGATGTCGCCGGCACGCAGGGTCAGATCATGGCTGGCGCTGGCGGCAGTCGCGGGTGCACCGCCGCTACCGGGCTGCGTAGCGCTGGCATCGACTCGGTTGGTCACCGTCTGGTTGACGGAGAAAGCTGGAGCCGGGTACCGAAGTGTGATGATTGCGGAGTTGCAGCGGCCGACGACGGTGCGACCCGGGAAGCGGAACTGTGCCTGCGTCGCCGTCTGCACGGACGGGGCCGGAATCGAGCTGACGAAGACGGTCCCTGCCGGGAACACGTCGGTCAGGACCATGTCGTCGGCGGGCAGAATACCGATGTTCGGTCCCGGACCTGTCGGGCAGCCCTCGATCTTGTACTCCACCTCTGCGCCGACACCGGCCTGCGTGCTGCCGTTCGTCGTGACCTTGGTCGCGGACAACTTGGTGGCCGTTGCGACTGTCGTCCGCACGGCCGTTGCCGTGACCGTCTGCGCGTTGAGGACGAACGTCGGCTGGAGAACGAGAACCGTGCCGTTCGGCGTGACGCGATCGCCGGTGCCGACGATGAGCGACACCGAGCCGGTGTGACCGCCCACGAAACCGGTTCCGAACGTGAACGTGACGCTGTTGGTCGCCGGGTTGTACACGCCGTTGTCGACCGTGTCGGGCGAACCGGTCGATTGTGCGTACGTGACCGTCTGCGACTGCCCGTCGATGTCGAGGTAGGTCGGCAGGGGCGCCGTGATGACCGCGCCGGCACACGTGTCGCCGGACACCGGGCCCGAGCACGAGTACGTCATGGTGTAGTTGACGTTGCCGCCGCCGGCCACCGTGGCCGGACCGCTGGCGTTCAGCGTCAGGGTGCCGTCGGCCGCGAGGGCTGGGCCGACCGGACTGGCGATGACGACAACTGCCGACGTGATGACTGCGATGAGTACGACGGCAAGACGATGCGCCGAGCTCGACATGAGTGCATGAAAACGACGCACTGTGATCTCCTTTTGGACTGGTTCGACACCCGCTCGTGACGACCGAGCCCGAACGATCGCAAGAACCAGGGTGATTGACCTACATCTGCCAAGGGTGATTGAGGCTGTCTCAGTGGGTGATCGAGGGTGAGACTTGCTGCGAGCGTTGGTCTCGACGCGGGCCCGATCGCTACACTCGCCACCGTGATCGCAGTTATCTTCCACTGGTGGCTCGGGTTGCTGCTCGTCCTCGGCGGCGGGGCCGCGACGGTGGCCTTGATCGGTGGCTACGTCAAGTCGGTGACGGCCGCGAAGTATCCCAACGGCAAGCAGAAGCGCGAAGACTGAGCCCATCGCGGATGCCGGCGCCCGTGGATTGGAACCGTGCCGAGCGCCTGGCGATCCGGGTCGCGGCACGACAACCTGTGCCGACGGCCGGCAGCATCCGTTCCGCCGACTTCGCCGACATCGCCCGCATCGCCGAGGACCGCGTCGAAGCGACCACCGGACTGCGGTCGCTGGCCGGTCCCGCGTCGGTCCAAGTCATCGATCGGGCCGAGTGGATCAGCACGAACATCGGAGCCTTTCGCACCTTGCTCGATCCGGTGCTGGATCGCTGGACCAGTTCGTCCGGCAAGCATCGGCTGCGGGCTGCGTCTGTGGTGACTCGCCAGGTGGCTGCTGCGGAGGTCGGGATGATGCTCGGCTGGATGAGTGGCCGCGTGCTCGGTCAATACGATCTGCTCGTCGGCGACTCCGCCGGTCAGGCCGAGGGTGCCGTCTACCTCGTCGGGCCGAACATGTTGGCGCTCGAGAACAGGTTCGGGTTCGACCGCGACCAGTTCCGACTGTGGGTCACGTTGCACGAGTTGACCCATCGCGCTCAGTTCACCGGCGTGCCCTGGATGCGCGACCACTTCCTGGGTCTGATGCATCGCACGCTCGACCTGGCCGACCCTGATCCGTCACGGATGCTGGCCGCGCTGCGTGACGCGAGCCGCGACCGCGACGCCGCCAAGCAACGGCTGCGCGATGGCGGGCTGATGGCGATGGTGGCCACACCCGAACAGCAAGAGGTGTTCCACCGCATCGCCGGACTGATGTCGCTGCTCGAAGGTCACGGCGACGTCGTGATGGATCGTGCCGGTGCGGACATGCTGCCGTCGGCGCAACGTTTCTCGCGTGTCTTGCGTGAACGTCGACGCCGGGCCAACCCGCTCGCTCGATTGCTGCAACGATTGATCGGTCTGGAGGGAAAGCTCAACCAGTACGCGGCAGGCGAACGCTTCCTGGCCGCGATCGAGGCGGTCGGTGGCGAGCGCGCCGTCGACCCATGTTGGGAAACCCCCGACAACCTGCCGACACTGGACGAGATCCGCTCCCCCGAGCTGTGGCTCGGCCGCGTCGGGGTGGAGCGCACGCTTGCCTGATCCAGCGGGGCTCGTGCAGTCCCTGCTGGCCCGCTGCGCGGCGCTGCAGCCCCAGCGCATCGCCGTCTGCGCCGTGTCCGGTGGACCCGACTCGATGGCACTTCTCGCGCTCGCGGCAACGGCGGGATGTGTGGTGACCGCGGTCCACGTCGACCACGGTCTCCGGGCCGGATCGGCGCACGACGCCGTGCTCGTCGAGAAGGCAGCCGAGCGCTTCGGCGCGACCTTCGTCGCCCACACCGTGGACGTCGCACCAGGACCGAACCTCGAGGCCCGTGCCCGCGCCGCGCGCTACGCCGTGCTCGGGCCGCATGCGCTGACCGGGCACACGATGGACGACCAGGCCGAGACCATGCTCTTGAACCTGATGCGCGGTGGCTCGATGAGTGGTCTCGCCGGCATGCGTCCGGATCGCCACCCACTGCTGGCGCTCCGTCGAGTCGAGACGCACGAGTTGTGCCGGACGCTCAGCCTCGACGTGGTGCACGACCCGAGCAACGCGTCGCCGGCGCATCGCCGCAACCGCGTCCGAGCCGAGCTCTTGCCGTTGTTCGACGACGTTGCCCAGCGCGATGTCGCCGCCGTGTTGGCCCGTCAGGCCGAGCTGTGGCGCGCCGACGCCGACCTCCTCGACGCGATGGCCGCCGCCATCGACCCGACCGACGCCCGCGCGCTCGCATCGGCACCGATCGCGCTCGCCCGTCGGGCCGTGCGGCGGTGGCTGACGGGCGAGCACCCGCCGGACTCGGCGACCGTCGAGCGAGTCCTCGCAGTGGCCCGCGGCGACGCGGTTGCGTGTGAGACGAACGACGGTCGAAGAATCAATCGACACCGCCAGCACCTCTCTCTGGAAGGGTCTCCGCTCCGCTAGCCTCCACAACGCAATGTTCGGCCGCCACCGTCTCTCACCCCTCGCTCACGCCGTCCCCGGACCGGTGCGCTGATGCCTCCCCGACTGCGTGGCAAGTGGGCACTCGGCATCACACCGCGCAACTTCACCTGGGTGTTGAAGGACAAGCTCGCGGTGTGCGAGCGTCCCGGCGGCTACGGCGACAACCATCGCCGTGTGCGTCGCCAGGAGGAGATCATCTGGATCCGCGAGAACGGGTTCGGCTGCCTGATCTCCATCATCCCCGCACCACACAACCTGCACAACTACGAAGAGCTGGGCCTCAACTACCGCCATCGGCCGTTCACCGGCGACGACTTGGGCCCATGGCTGAAGTCGTTCTACACCGAGCTCAAGACGTTGCTCGACGCCGGCACGAAGGTGATCGTCCACAACGAGGAGGTCGGCGACAAGATCATCGGCATCATGGGCGGCTACATCCGCTGGAGCGGGCTCGTCGAGGACAGCTCGCAGGCGATCATGATCACCGAGCGCATCGCCGAGCGCCAGCTCGACCCGTTCGCCCGCGAGGTCATCCTCATGGCGCACACCCTCCGCTGACCGCACGAGCCGAGCACACGGCGAGCCGAGGCAGCGACGACGTCAGTCGTGCCAGTAGACCTCGTGCACGCGGTGCACACCGTCGAAGCCCTTCAGCTCGACCTCGTCGGCCGGAGAGAAGCGCACCGCAGTGACCGGGCGAGCCAACTCGTAGAGCAGCCCCGACACCAGGATGTGCCCGCCCTCAGCATGACTCGCGACGCGCGCCGCAAGGTTGACGTGCGCGCCGTACACATCGCCACCGGAGTGCAGCACCTCACCCGCGTGCAGGCCGATGCGGATGCGGATCGGCCATTCACCGAACGTCTCGTCGGAGCGGCGAGCCATCGCCTCTTGCATCGCGATCGCGCAGTCGAGACCGGCGAGCGAGCTGGAGAAGGTGAGCATGAACCCGTCACCGATGGTCTTCACCTCCGTGCCGCGATGCTTGCGAATGCAGGCCCGAACGAGCTTGTTGTGCTCTTTCAACAGTCCGAGCCACACCCGGTCGCCGAAACGGTTGGCGATGTCGGTGGATCCCTCGATGTCACTGAACATGATTGTGATCGTCATGTCCTGGGACGGCTGCACCGTCGGGACGAGGTCGTCCTTGTCCAGCGCACCGAGGACCACAGCGATCGAGCCGCCAGTGTCCGCCGCTGCCAGATCGACCAGGCGCGGTGGTGGCATCGGCGGCATCGGCGACGGCCGCCCGGGCGCGAACGGCTGCACGACGACCACGGTCGCCCCGACGAGCACGTCGTCGCCGGGGTTGATCAGCGTCGGCTCGGTGATGCGGCTGCCGTTGACCCACGTGCCGTTGCTGGATTGCAGGTCCTCGATCAACACGCCGTCCTCACGAGGGGTCAGCACCGCATGTCGGCGCGATGACATCGTGTCGGCGAGGAGCAGCCCGTCACAGTCGCGACCGAGCTCGAGCGGCTCGGTGAGCGAGAGGTGCAGCGTCGCCTTACCGACTTGTCGCACTTCGATCATCCGTGACACCATGACCTGCTCACCACCTCCGCCGGCCAGCCTAGGGAGGCACATGCACTCGCGAGCAGTCGATCAGGCCACTGTGCAGGGCGACTCGGATGTCGATGTCCGGCGAGTCGTCGTCGCCACCGACCGCGCCGCGGGCGGCGATCGGGCGGTGCGCTGGGCCGAGCGGCTGGCGGTGCAGCACCAGGCCGAGCTGATCGTCGTGCTGGTCGCACCATCTGCAATCGACGAGGAGCGTCGCCAGAACCTGCTCGACCTGTTGACCGGCGAAGTCGAATCGATGCGTGGTCGGGTGTCGGCGCGGGTCGCGATCGGCGATGACATCGCAATGGCGATCGTCGATGCCGCCGAGACCGAGCGAGCCGACGTGCTCGTGGTCGGCAACGCAGGGATGCAGGGCCGCACGGAGTTCTTGCTCAGCAACGTGGCCAACCGAGTGACGCATCGCTCGCGCTGCACCACGATCGTGGTCCAGTCCAACGAACTCGCTCCGGCTGATTCCGTTGACGAGGCCGACGATCAACCCAACTTCCGACGCACCGCACGCGCCGTGGAGATCGGTCGCATCTTCGTCCGCAACCGGATCCATGAGATCCTGCGCGATCCGGGCGAGGGTGAGACCGCGCGGCGCAATGCGGTTCGGCTGCGCCAGACGTTGGAACAGCTCGGCCCGACGTTCTGCAAGCTCGGCCAGGTGATGTCGACCCGCCCCGATCTGTTGCGGGCCGAGTACATCGACGAGCTCAGCCACCTCCGATCCGCAGTCCCGCCGCTGATCGAGGCCGACGTGGTGACGGCGATGGAGCGCGAGCTCGGGGTGCCGTGGGACGACGCGTTCGCCGAGATCGATCCGCAGCCGCTGGCCGCGGGCACGATCGGGCAGGTGCATCGCGCCCGGCTCGTCGACGGCACACGAGTCGTCGTCAAGGTGCAGCGGCCCAGCGCCGCCGCCGTCATCGAGCGCGACCTGGAAGTGCTTGCCAGCTTGGCTCGCATGGCCGCGCGCAGCAAGCGTTTGCGCAGCGTGATCGACGTCGTCGGGATGGTGGATCAGTTGGCGATGTCGCTGCGTGCCGAGCTGGACTTTCGCCGCGAGGCAACGAACCTGGAGCGAATGGCCACGGTCGTCGCCCGCTATCGCATGATCGGTGTGCCGCGCTGCCACCGCCAGATGTCCACCGCCCGCCTGCTCGTGATGGACGAAGTCGTGGGGGTGCCCGTCGACGAAGCGCCGTTCAGCGACGAACGCACCGCAGCGGCGCGCGAGTTGCTCGCCTCGTTCTTCCATCAGGTGCTCGGAGCTGGCTTCTTCCACGCTGACCCGCACCCGGGCAATCTGATGTGGGCCGACGACCGGCTGTGGCTGATCGATCTCGGCATGGTCGGCGAGCTGGACGCTTCGACCCGTCATCAGCTGATGATGTTGCTGCTCGCGTTCTGGCAAGGTGACGGCGCGTTCTTGGCCGACCTGCTGTTGAACCTCGGTCAGTCGAGCAGCACGCGATTCGCCAACGGCCCGGTCGATGTCGAGGGTCTCGGCGGCGCGCTGAGCGACCTGGCGACGGCCGTCAAGGGCGCATCATTGGCCGACCTCGAGGTCGGACCCCTGCTGGAGCAGATGACCCAGATCGCGCTGCGTTACCACGTCGAGCTGCCGGTGGGTCTGGCCTTGGTCGCGAAGGCAATGAGCCAGGTGCAGTTGACGGTGACCGATCTCGCGCCAGATCAGGATCTGTTCGCCGAAGCCCGCCGCCTGTACCTACGCGAGACCATGGCCCGGGCAACGGAGCGGGTCGATCCGGCGACGTGGATGTACGAGTTCGAGAAGCTGCGCCGGGGGTTGGACACGATCATCGAGGCGGGCGCAGTCGCAATCGGCGCGCGGCCGGGCCAGCGGTTGCAGATCGGGTTCTCGTCGGAGCAGATCGAACGGTCCGTCACCCGCGCCGGCCGAGCCGTGTCGTTGGGCTTTTCGGGCGGCATGGCGATCCTCGGCGCGGCGATCGCGGTCACGTCGCATCGCACGCCGAAGTGGGCCTCTGCCGCGCTCGGTGCGTTCGGCGCGGCGCTGGCAGCCTCCGCGGTCGGTGACGCCACGCTGGCGATGCGCCGGTCCGACCGCTCCAAGCAGAGCTAACCTCGGGCCCATGAGTGAGCGAAGCGAGCGAATCACCAGCCACAGGCGAAGCACTCAAGTGCGCGTGACCGATGTCTTGGCTGGACCGCATTTCTGGCTGGTGCACTCGTGAGCACCACGCCCGCGAACTGGTACCCAGACCCCACGACCCGCCATCAGTTGCGCTACTGGGATGGTGCCAACTGGACCGAGCACGTCAGCGACAACGGCGTGTCGGCTGTCGATCCGTTGCAGCCAAAGGGTCTCGACCGTGTCGACAGCGCGCTCACGATCGGCAACGAGGGCGATCCGACCAAGATCGCGCAGCAGATCTCGGGCACCGGCTACCGCGGCGCAGGCGTGACCGGCGCGGCGTTCCAAGGCGGGGGCAGCATCTTCAGCGAGCCGATTCTGATCGTCAACCAGAAGGCAAAGCTGATCGAGCTCAACAACCAGTACAGCGTCTTCAACGCGCAGGGCCAGCAACTGGCGGCGGTCAACCAGGTCGGCCAGTCGGCGGCGAAGAAGGTGCTGCGGCTCGTCAGCAACCTCGACCAGTACCTGACCCACAAGTTGTCGATCACCGACAACAGTGGCGCGGTCGTGCTGCAGATCACGCGGCCGGCAAAGGTCATGAAGTCCACCGTGATCGTGGCCGACGCTGCGGGGACCGAGATCGGTCGCATCGTGCAGGACAACGTGTTCGGCAAGATCCACTTCAGCCTGCAGGCCGGCGGCTACACCGTTGGCGCGATCAAGGCGGAGAACTGGCGGGCGTGGAACTTCCGCATCGAGGATCACACCGGCCAGGAGGTCGCCCGGATCACGAAGACGTTCGAGGGCGTGGCCAAGACCTTGTTCACGACGGCTGACAACTACGTCGTGCAGTTCCACACCCAACTCGCCCAGCCGCTGCTGTCACTCGCCGTTGCGAGCGCGCTCTCTGTCGACACCGCGCTCAAGCAAGACTCCCGCGGCCTCGGCTGACCCCACACTTCGTCGTACTTCGTCGCACACGCGTGGGCGGATCGTTGACGCACGAGTCGCACACGCGTGGGTGGATCGTTGACGCGTGGGCGGACGGTTGCAGGGGGCGCACGAACCGGACATGCGCGGACGGACGGTTGCAGGGGGCGCACGCACTGCACACGCGTGGCCAAGATGCCGGTCGGCGCACGGGTCGCACACGCGTGGACAGACGGTTGCAGGGCGCGCACGCACTGCACACGCGTGGGTGGATTGTGGCGCAGGGTGCACGCACTGCACACGCGTGGGCGCTGGGCGCGCTGGGCCGGGCGCGGGTGCGTGCGGCCGCGGCAACTACAGGACGGCGGCGACGTCGACGAGGACGTCAGCGGGTTGGTTCGACGCGATGCACAGCGTGCCGTCGGTCAGCGCCGTCACCACGGTGAAGGTCGCCTTCGCGCCGGGTGCCACGACGCCGACGGCCGATGCCGGCTGGGCGCCACAGTTCCAGACCGAGACGGACGCCCCGCCACTACCGCCGAGGACGGTGAGGTTGACCATTGCGATGGTGGCCTTGGCCCCACTCGCTGTCGCCGCAACCGTGACCGATACGGCTGTCACGTGGACCGGCTGGCCCGAGTTGCGTGAGTCGACGGCGCGGTACGTGGCGACCGGCACGATGACGGGGGCGCCGGTGTTCCAGACCGCATCGATGTCGACGACGACATGAGTGGCCACGGTGGACGACACGCACAGCCCGGTGTCCGAGACCGGAACCGTGGCACTGAACGCGCCAACCGAGATCTTGTTGAAGGGCGCCTTCAGCGCCGTTGCGCCGCACGGGCCGACCGACAGCGTTCCGGCCGCGCTCGGATCGACGATGGTGAACGTCGCCGTCACGGCCTTCGTCGTTCCGGCGGTGGCGCCGAACGTTGACGGCGCGAGCGACGTCACCGAGTTCGCTGTGAGCTTGCCCGTCGTGCGCGAATCCAACGAGCGGATCGGCTGCATCGCGACCGGGCCGGTGCCCGACGCGCCGAGCTGCGCGATCACCGTGACCTTGGCGCTCGCGTTGGTGGACGACGTGATGCAGACCTCGCCATTGACCACGGCGACCGGCGCGGTGGTGATGCCCATCGTGCCCGGCTCGACGAAGAGGGTGGTCGCCACTGGGGCCGGGGTGCCGCACGGATGCACGACCAGGCTGCCGGCAGCCGTCACCGTGGCCGACAGGCGGACCATCACGCCCGTAGTCGCCGGCGCGATGCCGGTTCCGGCGATCTTGATCTTCGCCGTGACGCCAGCTCGCACGGACGACGGAGATGTACCGTTGAACACGACGACGGGCTCGATGAACGCCCACGCCTTGTCGGCGCCGGTGCTGGCCGGCACCGTGGTCGGGGGGACCGTGGACGCGGGCGCGGGCGCGGGCGTGGCCGGCGTCGCTGGTGCGGTCGTGGCCGGACCGGTCGCCGGGACCGTGGGCGCCGGCGCTGTGGTCGGCACAGCCGGAACCGACGTCGACCCACGAACGGCCGTGGCCAGACCCGCGGTCGGCGCGGCGCGCGACTCGGTCTGCACGGGTGCGGTGGTGGTGACCGAGCAGGCGTCGATCGCCTTGACGCTCTGCGTCGGGTTGACGGGGTTGGCGCCACCGGGGTGGATCTCGAAGTGCAGGTGCGGCGTCCCGGCGTTGCCGGTCTCGCCGACGTAGCCGATGATCTGGCCGGGCATCACCTTGTCACCGACGGTCAGCCCGGGCGCGAAGCCGGAGAAGTGGGCGTAGAAGTAGTACGTGCCGTCACTCGTCGTCAAGCGCCAGCCATTGCCCGACAGTGACCCCGGCTGATCGACGTACTTCTTCGTCAGCGTGCCGGCATTGACCGCGTACACGTACTGGCCGGACTTGGCGATGATGTCGACGCCTTCGTGCAGCCGACCACCCGAGCGTGGCGCACCGTAGGAGTCGACGAACGAACACTTGCCCTGCACGGGGAACTGCGCCAGGCCGAGGACCGGACCGGGAATCGTCGACGATGTGGTCGTTGCAGCAGCGACTGCGCCGGGCACCGTCGAGGCTGCGGTGCCGGCCGTCGGGGCGAGCGCGACGAGACCGGCCACCGCTGCCACGCCGACGGCGACGACGACCTGCACACGCTGCCGCAACCGCGTACAACGGGCGCGATCTCGAGTTGAGTTGGCCCCAACAGCCTGCACGGGCCGTCTCCTTTCGCCAGGAGAGGTATCGGCGGTCGACGGAAACCCCTTGAGAAACTGGTGCAACACTGCAGGTCACGGCCCCGATCACCGTCTGCGACCCGATGGCGAGGACCGTGACTGCTCCAGGTCGAGGGCGTCGGTGGTCGCTCGGTGTCGCTCGGTGTCGGTTGGCCACGCTCGGCGAGCTGTTCGGCCATCAGTACAGCGCAGCGGACCGACCTATAGCCTGTCTGACCATGCGCGGGCAGCGGGTGTTGGTGAGCGGGATGGGCAGTGAGCTCGGCTCACTCGTCGCGCTCCAGCTCGAATCCGAACCATGGGTCGGCTCGCTCGAGGGAATCGATGTCGATCCCCCGCGCCGCCGACTGCGCAGGGCGACATTCCACCGCATCGATCCGACGGATCGTGGCCGCGTGCTGGACACCGTCACCCGCTTCGATCCGCACGTGCTGATCCACGTCGCCGTGTGGGAGCCCGACGCGCGCGTCCACACCAAGCGGGCACGCGAATTGACCGAGTCCGCCGCTGTGTCCATCCTCGGCGCGGCAGCGGAATGCCCGGCGTTGCAGCACATCGTCGTCCGCAGCGCGGCCGAGATCTACGGACGCCGGCGCGGCTCGCCGACGCGGCCCGACGAGTCAGCCATGATCGATCCGACGTCCGAGTTCGGACACATCGCCGCCGCGCTCGAAACGGTCGCCGCAACGGCGGCGACGCGAGTCGGGGTCACCGCCGCCGCCGTGCGCCTGGCACCGGTCGTCGGGCCGCACGTGCCCAGCCCGCTCGGCCGGCTGTTGCGGCTGCCCGGTGTGCCGTTCAGCGTGCTCGCCGATCCTCCATTCGCCGTGGTGCGCGACTTCGACGCCGCGCACGCGCTGGTCGCGGCGGCACGGGTCGGGCTGGACGGCCCGGTCAACGTGACGTCACCCGGGGCCGTGACGGCATGGCAGGCCATCGTGCGCGGTCGGCGACTGCCGATTCCACTCGTCGGCCCGGAGTGGGCCATCGCGCGTCGCGTCAGCGTGCTGTTCGGCGCCCCGATACCGGACCACGTCGCCGAGATGCTGCATCGCGGCCGGCTCATCGATGGCGGCCGGGCTCAGGATCTGCTCGGCTTCGCTCCGACGACGACGACTGCGGAGGTCATCGACAGCCTCTACGCGTGGCCGTCGGTGATCCATGTTGCGCGACTCGGCCTGGCCGATACAGGCAGCGCCGCATCGTGAGCACGCGCCGCGAGCAAATCACCAGCAAGGCGACCGAACATGCGAGCTCGGTGACGGTTGTCCCGCTGACACCGGCCACCGAGCCGAGGCGACCGCTCGGTCGCGCGGTGCAGGCGGTAACTCGCCCGGTCGCCGTCGTCTGGCCAAGGCCGACCGTCGACGAGTGGGGCCGCGACACTCGCTTCGTCGAAGCGCTGCAGCCGTTCGCCCGTCTCCGCTGGGATGTCACCGTCGGCGGCCAGCAGCACATCGGTGGCGGCGCGGCCCTCGTGCTGATCAGCACACGCCGCTTGGCGATGACCGCGGTGTATGTGTCATGGGCCATCGGCGATGTGCTCGGTCGCCCGGTTCGTTTCGCCGGCCGGCCGGACACCGTTCCGTTCGGCCCCTGGATGCGACGTGCCGGCGGAATCTTGGCCCATCCCGGTGAGATCGCCAGCGCGTTGCGCGCCGGCGAGATCGTCGTCGTGGGTGCCTCAGCGACGAGCAACCCACGCCAGGCGGGCACCGTCGACCCGACGCTGATCGAGCCGGCCCTGCGCGAGCACGTGCCCGTGCACGTCGCGGCAACGATGAACACGATGATCGGTCGCCAGGCCCGCGTCGAGATCGCACCCCGGCTGCTGCCGAAGCGAGCGCGGCGCGGCCCGCTGGCCGAGGTCGAACTGGCCGAGCAGGCCCAGCGCGCGATGCAGGACCTGCTCGACGAACTCGGTGGCAACCGGACGGGTCTCGGTGTGCTCGGTTGGATCGCGGAAGGCTGACATGACGTACGCGCGGGCAAGCGACGGAATCCGTCTGCATTACGAGGCCGTCGGCCGTCGCAGCGGACCGCCCGTGCTGATGATCCAAGGACTCGGCACCGACAAGCACGGCTGGGACCTGCAGCGCATCGTGCTCGCCCCGCGCTATCGAACGATCGCGCTGGACAACCGCGGGGCCGGTCGCAGCGACAAGCCGTTCGGCGCCTACTCGTTGGAGCAGATGGCCGACGACGCGATTGCGGTGCTCGACCACGCGGGTTTCGACTCCGCGCACGTGATCGGCGCGTCGATGGGTGGTGCGATCAGCCAGGTGCTCGCGCTGAAGCACCCGGATCGGGTTCGGTCGCTCACACTTGCCTGCACCGCCTGCCGACATCACCCGTGGCGGCGCGAGTTGCTCGAGGAATGGGCCTCACTGGCCACCGAACGCGGCATGGGCGCGATGGCGGGCGAAGCTGCACGCTGGGTGATCGGCCCGCGTTCGTTCCGCCGTGTCTGGCCGATGATCGGCTGGTTCGGTCCGCTCGCGCTCGGCCGTCCGGCGCATGCGTTCGTCGCCCAGGTCCGAGCCATTCTCGCCACCGACGACTCGCTCGCCGATCAGCTCGCGACGCTGGCCGTGCCGACGCTCGTGTTGGTCGGCAACCAGGACATCCTCACGCCGCGCGGCGACGCCGAGGAGTTGGCCGAGCGCATCCCGAACGCTGAGCTGGCCGTCATCTCCGGTGCTGCGCACGGGCTGATGGTCGAGCACGCCTCGACGTTCAACCGGCTGTTCGGCGACTTCCTCGACCGCTGCGCGCGGGCCGATCGCGCTCGCGAGCGCGCCGCCGTCGTCCAGCTCGCTGAGGCGGCCAGCGAAGCGTCGTGACACGCTCGGCGTCATGATCGCTGCTGGTGTGTCGTGAAGGTGGTCGTCGTCGGCGCGGGCATCGCCGGCTTGGTTGCGGCCGCACACCTGCAGTCGGCGGGCCACGAGGTGGTCGCGTTCGACAAGGGTCGGTCGCCGGGCGGGCGGCTGGCCACCCGCCGCATCGGTGACGCCCGTCTGGATCACGGCGCGCAGTTCTTCACGATCCGCAGCGACGAGTTCGCCGCGTTCGCCGAGCCGCACATCGCCAGCGGTCTCGTGTACGAGTGGTGCCGCGGTTTCGACGAGTCGCCGGACGGCTACCCGCGCTACGCCGTGCGCGGCGGGATGAACGTGCTCGCCAAGACGGTCGCCGCGCCGGTCGATGTCCGCTGCAGCGCGCTGGTGTTCGCGATCAGGCGCGGTACCGCGACGCCGTGGGAGGTCGTTCTTGACACCGCCGAAGTCGTCACGGCCGACGCGCTCGTCGTCACGTGCCCGCTCCCGCAGTCGTACTCGCTGCTCGTGCCGGCGGAGATCGACCTTCCCGACACGCTGATCCGCACCGACTACGACCGGACCCTCGCACTGTTGGCAACGCTGGACCGGCCGGCGGCGGTGCCCGAGCCCGGCGGTCGGCAGCACCCGACCGACACGCTGAGCTTCGTCGCCGACAACCAGCGCAAGGGCATCAGCGACACACCGGCGATCACGGTGCACGCCAATGCCGAATGGTCGCTCGCGCACTGGGACACCGATCCGGCGGACGTGTTCGCCCAACTCACGGTGGCCGCTTCCGTCTACCTCGGCGGGGCGACGATCATCGAGTCGCAGTTGAAGAAGTGGCGCTTCGCCACGCCACGCACGACGTGGCCGGAGCCGTGCTGGAGCTCGCCCGACACCCCCGGCCCGCTGGTCCTCGCCGGCGACGCCTTCGCCGGCGCGAAGGTGGAAGGTGCCGTCCTCAGCGGCCTCGCCGCCGCCGGAACCCTCCCCGCCTGATCCCCTCGCTACGAGTGCGACTCGATCGAGAGCGAGAAGACCTCGAGGGCTCCGTCGTGGCCGAGCGCCACGAGAACGGCGACGTGGTGAACGAGAACGCCGGTACCGATGCACACGCGGACCTGTGGGTCGGCGGTTGGGAGGGTCTCAGCCTCTCCGTGAAACGGACGGGTCGGTCACGCACTGGCGCGGCGTTGTCGACCCAATTCCTTGGCTTGCGCGAGTACGTCTGATCGAAACGGCTCTGGCACGTCGTCCCAATTCCGAACAATGGACGCATCCACGGCATCGGCACGTTCCTGCGGGGACATGTTGTCCATCTCCGCAGCGGTGACGATCTTCGCGAACTCGGCCATGTGGCCGATGGCAGCGGTTACTCCTCGGGGATGGGCGGGGATGTGGAGGTGGCGGCGTTCGGATCTGCGGGCGGGATCGTGGTGGTGTCGGGCGGGATGGTGGCCGAGCCGGGGACGGTGGTCGGGATCGGCACGGTGGTGGTGGTCTCCGGTGAGCCGGCGTCGGCGGCACATCGAACCACGGTGATGCGCTGGCGCGCGACATCGACGACGGTCGTGCTACCCGGGCCGTACAGATCGAGGAACTCACGCAGCGACGCAGTGTCCTCGGCGTTGCACTGCCGCTCGACCGAGGTCGCCATGCGAACGAGCCACCCGTTCTCGAGCTGCGCGATGTTGTCGTCGAGCAGTTCGACGATCGGCGCGACGTTGGCCCGCAGCCCGGTCTCCAGGGGCACGATCGCGAACCACACGACTGCCTCGCCGAGGAGGTCGGCGAAGACGACGCACTGGCCGATCTCGTCCATCTTGTCGCACGTCACCTCGCCGAGCGTGCCTTCTGTGATGTGCATCGTGCGTTGACCGTCGATGATCAAGTCGGCCGAGCCGGTGACGTATCCATTGCGGACGACGAAGTTCGGGGACGGCTGCACGGCGTAAACGAGTGCGATGAAGTCGACGTTGCGCGGCGTCGGACCCGTGTCTTGCGCTGGTGTTGCTGCGTTGGCCGGCAGGACCACCTTCAGCAGCAGCACGAGCCCGATCAACGCGCCGAACGCGGCCCAGATCCGCCACGAGAAGAACTGCCGCATCGGGATCGAGCGTAGGCCAGTGGCCGCGCCGGAGCGGGTCAGCCCAGCGCGCGTACCGCGGCGGCCGCAGCGACGTGCATCGCATCGCCGACTCGGGCCAGCACGGCGTCGGTGTGCCCGACTCCGACGAAGACGGCCTCGTACGCGCCGGGGGCGAACGCCACGCCCTCGGCCAGCGCGGCCTGGAAGAAGGCCGCGAACGCTCGCTCGTTGGTGGTCTTCGCCTCGTCGAAGTTGGTCGGCAGTTCGCCGTCGCCGAAGTACATCCCGACCAGGGTGCCGACCACGGGGAACTGCGCAGCGAAGCCGGCAGCAGAACACGCGTCGCGCAGCGTGCTCGACAGCCGACGGGCCTGGGCGAGCAACTCCATGTACACGTCGCCGGTGAGCATGTCGAGCGCGGCGAGCCCGGCAGCCGTCGCGATCGGGTTGCCGGCCAACGTGCCGGCGTGGAACACCTTGCCGATCGGAGTGAGGCCTTCCATCACGTCCGCTCGGCCACCGATGGCACCGATCGGCAGCCCGCCGCCGATCACCTTGCCGAAGCACGTGATGTCGGGACGGATGTCGTATTTGGCCTGTGCGCCTCCGGTGCCCAGCCGGAACCCGGTGATGACTTCGTCGAAGATCAAGAGCGCGCCGACGCGGTCGCACTCGGCGCGCAGCCCGGCCAGGAAACCCGGGGCCGGTGGGACAACGCCCATGTTCGCGGCGACGGGTTCGACGATGACTGCAGCGACGGTGTCGTCCATCGTGGGCACGATGTTGTACGGCGCCACGATCGTGTTGGCCACGGTCGCGTTCGGAATGCCGGCCGTGCCCGGCAATCCGAGCGTGGCCACACCGCTGCCCCCGGCCACGAGCAGCGCGTCGGTGGCACCGTGGAAGTTGCCAGCGAACGTGACGATCACGTCCCGTCCGGTGACGCCGCGGGCCAGGCGAACCGCTGTGCTGGTGGCCTCGGTGCCGCTGTTCATCAAGCGAACGCGCTCGCAGCTCGGCACGCGGTCACCGATCACTTCGGCCAGCTTCATCTCCCGCGGGGTCGGTGCGCCGAACGAGGTGCCGTCGGATGCTGCGGCGATGATGGCTGCGGTGATGGCCGGGTGGGCGTGGCCGAGGATGACCGCGCCGTAGCTCTGGACGAGGTCGATGTACTGGTTGCCCTCGACGTCGAACACGTACGGGCCCTCGGCGCGGGCGACGACGTACGGCGACCCGCCGACGGACTTGAACGCGCGGATCGACGAGTTGACCCCACCCGGTATCGCCCGCAGCGACCGCTGGAACAGCTCGCTGTTGGACGGCACGCCGGCCCCGGTACAGACCGTCGGGCGGCAACCAGCGGCCGGGCATCGGGTCGCGTCGCAGTACGGGATGGAACCAGCAGCCGTCATCGCGCGCCCATCGCAGCACGCTCGGCGAACCAGCGGGTGAAGTACGTCAGGATCATGTCCGCACCAGCCCGCTTGACGGCGGTCAACTGTTCGAGCGCGACCGTGTCGTGGTCGATCCAGCCGTTCGCGGCGGCGGCCTTGATCATCGCGTACTCGCCGCTCACGTGGTACGCCGCGACGGGGATGTCCACCCGGCTGCGCACCGCGGCGATGACGTCGAGGTAGGACAGTGCCGGCTTGACCATCACCATGTCCGCGCCCTGCGCGACATCGGCGTCGACCTCGACCAGGGCCTCGCGGGCGTTGCGCCAGTCCTGCTGGTAGCCCTTGCGGTCGCCACCGCCGGCGATCTGCACGTCCACCGCATCGCGGAACGGCCCGTACAGCCCGCTCGCGTACTTGGCCGAATAGGCCAGGATCGACACATCGTGGTGGCCGGCCGCGTCGAGCGCGGCGCGAATCGCGCCGACCTGGCCGTCCATCATCCCGCTCGGCGCGACGACGTGTGCGCCGGCATCCGCTTGGGCGACGGCGGCCTTGGCGTAGATCGCCAGCGTGAGATCGTTGTCGACGTCGCCGCTCGCGTCGAGCACGCCACAGTGGCCGTGATCGGTGTACTCGTCGACACACAGGTCGGCCATCAGCACGATGCGATCGCCGAGCTCGGCGTTCAGCTTGCGCAGTGCGACCTGCACGATGCCGTCCGGATCGTACGCGCCCGAGCCAACGGCATCTTTGACCGCGGGCACGCCGAACAGGATGACGCCGCGCACGCCGAGATCGGCGAGTTCACGGACCTCGGTCAGCACGCTGTCGACGGTGTGCTGCACCACGCCCGGCAACGACACGATCGGCTGCGGCGCGTCGATGCCCTCGCGAACGAACAGCGGCGCGACGAGGTCGTCGACCGACAATCGGGTCTCGGCGACGAGCTCACGGAGTGCGCCGGTGCGGCGCAGGCGACGTGGCCGAGCATGAGGGAAGCTGGCTACCACGCCGTCCATCGTAGGGCGTTCGACGCAACCCGACCTCGGCGGATCAGTGGACCAGTGTCAGCTCGGTCAGGCGGATCTCGGCGTGGGAGGCGACAACGCGGTGCGCGGCGCTGAGGTCGTGGTTGGCGGTCAGCGGGCCGGGACACGCAATCGTGTACAGGCCGGCGGCACGCGCGGATGCGACGCCGGGCGCGCTGTCCTCGAACGCGACCGAACGCGACGGGTCGGCACCGATTGCCGCGCAGGCTTCGAGGAACGGCGCTGGATGCGGTTTCGGGTGTGACGCGCGGTCGATGGTCACCAACGCGCCGAAATGATGGTCGAGACCGAGTGCTTCCAGCCGCGCCCGCACCCACCACTCCGGCGAGTTGGACGCGACGGCCATGCCCACGCCGAACGCTGTTGCTTCGTCGAGCAGCGCGATGATGCCGTCGCGGGCCTTCAGGGCAGCGGTCAGCTCGCGGTGCACGCCGCGCCGACGCTGGTCCGCAACGGCGCGATCGATGTCGTGACCGACGAGACCGACCAGATCGTCGAGCCACGTCTCGATGCCGTTCGCGGTGCCGATGCAGTGCTCGAAGTGGGCGATGGTGTAGTCGACACCATGGTCGGACCACACCGCGCGGATCGCCTCGAACTCCGGCGTCTCGGTGTCCACGATGGTGCCGTCGAGGTCGAAGACCAGCGCTTCGATCGGTCCGGGTGCCAGCACGGCGACCGACGTTAGCGGCTATGGTCGCTTGCGGATGGTCGCACAAGCCGAGTTCTCGACGACTGATGTCACGGTGCGACCGGGCGAGACGGAGACCTTCACGCTCACGATCGTCAACCTCGCCAACGCGACGGAGACGTTCACGTTCGTGCCGTCGGGCCTGCTGTCCGGTTGGGTGCACATCGAGCCGCCGACGGTCACCTTGTTCGGTGGATCACGTGAAGCGATCGCCGTCACGCTGCGTCCGCCGCGCCTGGCGTCAACACCCGCCGGGCCGGCCCCACTCACGGTGCGGGTCATCCCCCAGGACGATCCAGATGAGGTCGTCATCGCCGAGACGACCGCCGTCGTCGGTGCGTTCCACGATCGCCACATCCACATGTTGCAGCCGGTCATGCGCAGCAGCCGGCGAGCCAACTTCGAGTTCCTCGTCGACAACCAGGGCAACTCGCAGGCCAGTTGCCGGCTGCATCTGATCGACACCTCGCAGCGCCTCGACGGCGACTTCGATCCGCCAGCGGTCGGCGTCGCACCCGGCGAGAACAGTCTCGTGCGGCTGAAGCTGCGGGCCGTCCGCCGTCAGTGGCGACGCGGCAGCCGCATCCTGCCGTTCTCGATCGAGGCCGATCAGCAGGGCTTTCCCACCGCAACGGCCAACGCCAACTTCGTGCAGACGCCCTTCTTCCCCGAGCGTCTCGGGCGCAAGTTCATCGCCACGCTCGCGGTGCTCGGCGCGTTGGCCGGCGTGTGGTTCGGTCTGCTGAAGCCACTCACCGAGCGCACCGCCCGTGATGCCGTCGACGACAACACGGCCACGACCATCGTGACGGTTCCGGTCGTCACCGTTCCCGGCGACACCGCGCCGCCCACCACCCAGGCCCCCGACGTCAGCGCACCGATCACCGTCGCTCCAGTTGCAGCGGACGAAGGCGAGCCGTTCACGAAGCTCTTCCAGGTCTCGGTCAACATCGGCGAAACGCAGCCCGATTCGTACACGGTTCCCGATGGCAAAGCGCTCCGTGTCACGACGGTGGTGCTGCAGAACGCCTATCGCGACGAAGGCGTGGCGACGTTGCTCAAGAACGACACGGTGATCTACGCGTGGAACCTCGGCGTGTCGCTGTACAACGTGGATCCGCTGCCGTTGTCGTCTCCGATCGTGTTCGAGGCGGGATCGATCGCGCAGTTCCAGGTGACCTGCGACACGGTGGGCGTCGACTCGCAGAACGGCCTGTGCAACGACGGACTGCTGATCAACGGCGTCCTCGTCGACGCCAACTGATCTTGTGCCGAGCTGATCGAATGACGAGCTGATCGACGCCTGGTCACGACGAGTCAGCCGCGACGGTTGCGGACCCGTTCGATCTCGACGATCGCCGTGGCGCTCGGACCGTTCGGCACTTGCGCGACGAGCGTACGTGTGCCGGCACGAGCCGCCTGACGGATGCGCAGGTTGGTCAGCACCCGGCCGCCCTTGTCGGTCAGCACCGTGATCGGGGTGTCGCCGTCGTCACTCCACGTCAACACGACCGCGCTGTTCGCCGGGAAACCCTCGAGACCGACCGGCAAGTCCGCGCCAGGCTTCACGGACGGGTTGGTGACGATGTTCGGGGTGTAGAACGCGTTGCCGGCCACGAACACGCTGGTGTACTGACCGAGCGTGGTGGCGAAGTTGATCGAAGCCGTGCGCCGTCCGCCCGCTGTGGGCGTGAAGGCGATCGAGATGTCGCACTTGATGTATGGCGCGACCTCGCCGCTGCAGCCGTTGGTGGCGACGACGAAGTCCTTCGGGTTGGCCCCGGTGACTTTGACCGAGTTGATGACCGCCGGAACGAGACCGATGTTGGTGATGGTGAACGGCACCGGGCCGGAAACGATTGCGCCATATGTGTCGATGTGCGACTCGTTGCGCCCGCCGACGACCGTCGGCGTGAAGTCGGCACCGACCGGGAAGGCGTCGAGCGCCGGCTCGCCACCGGCACCACGCAACGGAGCGGTCAGTGTGATCGCTCCAAAACCGATCTCGGAGACGGTGAGCGCCGCGGTCTGCAGGCCCGCAGCGGCCGGTGTGAGTTGCAGTTCGACCGAGCAGCTGGACCCGGCGAAGACAGGCGCGCGATCCAGACACGAGCCGCCGTTGATCGCGAACACATCCGGGTTGTCACTGGTGACGATGGTCGGCAGGAACGAACCAGGACCTGTGTTGACGACGTTGACGAAGATCACCGGACCGGGCACACCGACGCTGATGGTGCCGAGGTCAACATCGGCGATGGACAACGCCGGCAGGTACGAGGCGGCAATGACCCGACGCCCGGTGAGCGTGGGGTCGCCGAGCAACCGATCGACCACCACCGAGTCGGCGACGAGCAGGCGACCATTTGCCGACAGGCGGGGATGCGAGTTGGCACCCGGCGCCGGCTCCGGGCTGTCGAACGCCCGGCGCAGTTGGTGCAGGTGGAGATCGGCGATGAGCAGGTCGCCGTCGCCGGTGCCGCCACCGCCGGGTGTCTGCACGGCCATCAGATTCGAGGCCTGGCTGACGAACACGACGGTCGTGCCATCGGCGGAGATGGAGGGCGAGAACGAGGACGCGTTGCCGACCACCGTCGGCTGACCGTCAACGGCGGGAATCGCGCTCGCCACCACCATCGTGGTCAGTGCCGGCTCGTCGAACACGCCGTTGCGGTCGGGGTCGCGATCGACCACGTACACCTGCGCTGCGCACGACAGACCGCACGATGTGATGTCGGCGTTGTCGACCAGGTTGGAGGCCGCTGACGAGAACGCGATGTAACGGCCGTTGTCCGACATCGCCGGCTGCACGGCGCTGGCATCGGCGGGACCGCCGACACCCTGGGAGATGAGCGTGACCGCGGCGAAGGGGTCGAGCTCGATGCGATTCCAGGCGAAGACCTGCGTCGGGATCGGCGCGCCGTCGGTGACCGGCAGAACCCACTCCGGGACCGGGTTGTTGGACGTCGCATCGGCGGAAAACGCGACGATGCTGCCGTCGGCGCTGACGACCGGGTTGATCTGCCCGATGTACTTGATCGGGGTGCCGGCCATCTCGGTCGGCAAGCCGGGTGCGGGCTCGGAACGCCCGGGCTGATCGATGGGGATGGTGACGTCGACGACGTCGACCGCCATCGGCAGGTAGTTGTCGTCCTCGATGCCCGACAGCGACTCGAACGGGCGAACGTACGCAACGATGGTGCCACTGCTGGAGAGCGCGGCTGGTTGCGAGGAGTCCACGTTGCCGCGGGCCTCGGCGAAGCCCTCGGAGTTCGTGAAGGACGAGATCAGTGCCCAGTCGTTGGCCTGCCCGCCGCACACGGGATTGGTGGCTCGGTAGACGTCCCAGCGCGTGCCACCGTCGTCGTCGCGGAACAGATCGTAGGCCATCTCGGTGGTGACGACGATGGCGCAACCGTCGGCACTGATGACCGGATTGACGCTGTTGCCGAGCTTGACGTCCTGGCGGGGCAACGTGAGTTCCTGGGTGGACTGGGTCTGGCGGTCGTTGAGCCAGATCGTGCTGGTGCGCCCGTCCTCGGTCGGCGGCGCGGCCTCGTAGACCACGAAGCGGCCGTTGCCCGATACCGACGGCGACTGGCTGAGACCGGGCGCGACGACCGAGAGCGGAGCCGCGATCGGGATCACGCGAGCGGAGGCGCGTCCGGTGGAAGCGGTGGAGCCCAGGCCCACTGCTGAAACGGCCAGCAGTCCTGCGAGGAGGCTGCGATGCCACGACGTGCGTCCGATTGTCATGTGTCCTGAATACGCCCTGCCCTGTGCGCCCGGTTCTGGTCCCGATCCTTGTCGAGCGCGCGGAGCACTCTACTCAGGATCGAACGAGACTCGTGAGCAGGCAGCTCACCAGACCGTCGAGTGAATGATCGGCTGCGACGGCGTCGACCTTGAGTCCCAAGTCCTCGGCCACTGCCGCAGTGGCCGGTCCGATGGCGATGACCAGGGGCGGAGTCTCGAGCCCGAAGACAGCCGTCCAGGACCGGACCGCTGACCCGCTCGTAAACAGCACTGCTTGTGCAGATAGTGCCACGAGGAGGTCTGCCGACGTTGGACGTACCGGTCGCGTGCCGTAGGCGGCGACGACGTCGACCGTCCAACCCCGGGCGGCGATGCCCTCGGCGACCTCACGGCCCGCGATCTCGGCCTGCACGACCAGCACCCGGCCAGCGCCCGCCGGGAATGCGTCGACGAGCCCAACGGCGAGCTGGTCGTCGGGAACGAGATCTGCCGCACGATCGAGTGCGGCGGCGGTTGCGGTCCCGACGGCCGCCACACGGAGGCGACCGGGCGGGGTGTGGGCCAGTGCCGACGCCACCCGGCGAGCACCGTTCGGCGACGTGACGACGACCCAATCGAACTCGTCGAGGCGCTCCAGCGCGCCGGCCAGCGCGGCTCCCCCATCGGCTGCGTCGACGATCTCGATCAGTGGGATCACGACAGGTTCGGCCCCGACGGCACGCAGCCGCTGCACGAGCGGCTCGGCCTGGTCCGCCGGGCGCGTCACGACGACCTTGCGGCCCGCCAACGGACCCGCAGTCATCGCCTGATCTCGTCCAGCAACGATGCCGCTGTCTCGACAGCGCGATCGTGCCATTCAGTCTCTGGACCGAGGCGTACCGATGTCTGCAGGGTGCGGCCCGACTCACCGGCCAAGAACGCGAACAGAACTCCACCCTGCACATGGGCGCCGATCGGAAGCGAGCAACCCGACCCGAGGCGGGCCAGGAACGCTCGCTCGGTCGTCACGTCACGTCGGGCATCGGCATCATCGATGGCTGCGACGCCTCGGCCGGCAACGATGTCGTCGCTGCGATGTTCGATCGCGACACAGCCCTGCCCGACGGCGGGAACCATCGCGTCGAGATCCATCGTCTCGGCGATGCGGTCGGTCATCCCGAGGACCTCCAACGCGGCGACAGCCATCACGATCGCGCCGTCGTCGGGTACCTTCGACAGTCGGGTCGCGATGTTGCCGCGCAGCTCGACGAAATGCAGGTCAGGACGCAGCGCATGCAGCTGCGCGCGCCGCCGCACCGACCCGGTGGCGACGGTGGCACCGAGGCGCAATCCGTCGAGTGTCGACCCGACCAGTGCGTCACGCGGGTTGCGCCGCGCCGTGAACGCGCCGATGGTCAGGCCCGAGGCGGGTTCGCTGGGCAGGTCCTTGGCACTGTGGACCGCGACGTCGGCGTGACCGTCGAGGACGGCCCGCTGCACCTCTTTGACGAACACACCCTGTCCGCCGATGGTGTGCAGCGGCACGTCCTGGCGCTGATCACCGAGCGTTTCGACGAAGACCAACTCTGCCGACAAGCCCGGGTTGGCGGCGACGAGCGCGGCGACCACGACCTCGGCCTGGGTGCGGGCCTGCGCGCTGGAGCGCGTCGCGACGCGGATCAGCGGCGGCGTGGCGATGCCGGCGGCCATCGGCTCAGCCGAGGTCGAACAGATCGCGCACCGCTGCGGCGTTGCGCTCGCCGCGCGGCGTGCCAACGTCGTCTTTGAGACGCACGCTCGGCATGTGCAACAGCTTGGCGAGCAGGCCCTTGGTGACCGCCTCGACTGCGGCGCGCTGCTTGTCATCGAGGCTGGCGAGGCGCGCCGCGAACCGCTCCAGCTCGGCCTGGCGCAGGGTCTCACCGTGCTCGTGCAGTTGCGCGACGAGCGGTGCGGCCTGGCGACCGGCGACGTCGATGGTGAACCGCTCGACCTCCTCGCCGATGATGACTCGGACGGACTCGGCTTCGCCGGCACGCTTCTCGATGCCCTTCGCCGCCCAGTCGCGCAGGTGGTCAAGGTTGAGCAGCGTGACGTTCGGGAGTTCTTCGACGGAGCTGTCCACGTCACGAGGAACGGCGATGTCGACGATGAGCAAAGGGGTGTCCACCTCGATGCGCGAGAACGCAACCGTCTCGCGATCGATCAACACCGTGCCCGAACCGGTGCACGACAGCAAGACATCGGCATTGCTGATCGCGGTCGGCAACTTGCCGAACGGCACGACTCGGCCGCCGACACGATCGGCCAGCTGCTGGGCACGCGATTCGGTGCGGTTGGTGACGGTGATCTCGCTGGCACCGGCGGCCACGAGTGCGACGGCCACGCCCTCGCCCATCTCGCCGGCACCGACCACCAACACCCGTCGGCCGGAGAGGGACTGCAGGTGCTCGGTGACCATCTCGACCGCGGCCGAGCTGACACTGGCGGTGGAGCGGCTGATGGCTGTCTCGGTGCGGGCCCGCTTGCCGGTCTCGACGGCGTGACGGAACAACAGGTTGAGCGTCGACTTGGCCCCGCCCTCGCGCTGGGCGAGCTCCCATGCCCCGCGGACCTGGCCCAGGATCTCGGTCTCGCCGAGCACGGCCGAATCCAGCCCGGACGCGACCTCGAACAGGTGGCGCACCGCGCCGTCGTCGTGCTGGCTGTAGAGATGCGGATGCAACTCGTCGGGGGCCAGCCCACCCAGTTCGCAGAAGAAGTCGCGGATGTCGGCGTACGCGCCGTGGAACTTCTCGGCGACCGCGTAGACCTCGGTGCGGTTGCACGTGCTGAGCACGACCGCCTCGCGGACGTTGGCCCGACAGGTCAGCCCGGCAATGGCCTTCGGCAGCGATTCGCCACTGATCGCGACGCGCTCGAGCAGAGCCAATGGCCCCGTGCGATGGTTGACGCCTATCACCACGATCGACACGACAGTCGCCTTTCGTTCGCCTTCGAGCCTACGCGCTCGCCCCGCGACCGGAGTCATTCGACCCGATCGCGTGGAGGCCGACAGGCACCCGACGCTGCTCGTAGTAGCTGAGGATCTGCAGTTCGACGGCGAGGTCCACCTTGCGGACGCTGATGCCGCGGGGCACGGCAAGCACCACCGGCGCGAAGTTGAGGATGCTGGTGACGCCCGCGCGCACGAGTCGGTCGGCCGCATCCTGCGCCGCGGCGGGTGGCGTGGCGACGACACCGATGCTCACCCGACGGGACTGCACGATCTGCGACAGGTCGTCGATGTGGCGGACGCGCACACCGCCGATGACGCTGCCGACCTTGGCCGGCTCGATGTCGACGATGCCGGCGACCGGGAAGCCACGCTCGCCGAAACCCTCGTAACCAGCCAGGGCCTGACCGAGGTTGCCGGCGCCGACGATCACGACGGGCCAGTCGTGGGTCAGGCCGAGCTCGCGGCGAACCTGGTAGACGAGGAACGCGACCTCGTACCCCACACCACGAGTGCCGTAGCTGCCGAGGTACGACAGGTCCTTGCGCACCTTGGCGGCGTTGACTCCGGCGAGTTCGGCGAGGCCTTCACTGCTGATGCTCTCGACACCCTCATCGCCCTGCTCGACCAAGAGGCGCAGATACACCGGCAGCCGCGCGACCGTGGCTTCTGGGATCCGGCGACGTACTCGTTCGACAGGCATGCAGAGCCAACGCTAGGCATTCGTGCACGTGTTCACAAAGCGCGACGGGGATGCTGCACTGTTCGGCACGGCGTGTTGTTCGTCACGTGGCGGCCGGCGCAGGGCACGGCGCGTCACATCAACTCGCGCCGCAGCAGTTTGCCGCTGACGTTGCGCGGCAGTTGGTCGACGAAGATGACCTTCGACGGGCACTTGTAGCGGGCCAGTTCGCTCAGGCAGTACTCGATGAGCGCGTCCTCGTCGAGGTGCACGCCGTCATCTGCGACCACGAACGCCTTGACCGCTTCGCCGGTGTGCGGATGCGGCACCCCGATGACGCCGACCTCGGCCACGCCCGGGTAGTCGATCAAGACGTCCTCGACTTCTCTCGGATACACGTTGAAACCGCTGACGATGATGAGGTCCTTGGCCCGATCGACCAGGTACAGGTAGCCGTCGCCATCGGCCATCGCGATGTCACCGGTGCGCAGCCATCCGTCCGCGGTGAGGACGCGGCTGGTGTTGTCCGGGTCGTCGAGGTAGCCCTGAAACACGTTCGGTCCCTTGACCCAGATCTCGCCGGCATCACCGGCGAGCACATCGTCGCCGGACTCGTCGACGAGGCGGACGTCGACGCCCCCGAGCACCTTGCCGACCGAACCGACCTTGATGGCGACGTTGCGCGACGTCGTGACGATGGGCGAAGCCTCGGTGAGCCCGTAGCCCTCGGCCAACTGCAGGCCGAATCGCGCGTCCAAGCGGCGGATTGCTTCCTCGGGCATCTTGGCCGCGCCCGTTGTGGCGATGCGGACCGTGGCGAACGAGTCGGCGGGGGCGTCGTCGAACGTGGAGAACGCGACCCACATCGGTGGCGCGCCGGGTACCACGGTGACCGACCGCTCGCGAATCGTCTCCAGTGCGGTCGATGGGTCGAAGCGCCGCACCAGCACGACCGTCGCGCCGACCGCGAGCGAGATGCCGAGCACGACGTTGAGCCCGAAGATGTGGAACATCGGGAGCACGCCGTAGACGATGTCGTCGCTGCGGGTGCCGGCATCGGAATGGATCACCTGTTCGATGTTGGACTGCAGGTTGCCGTGGCTCAACATCGCCGCGCGGGGCGCGCCAGCGGTGCCACTGGTGAAGATAAGCGCCGCGAGATCGTCGTCGGCGACGTCGACGATGGGCGGCGCGTCGCCACCGGTGGCGATCAGCGCGTCGAGAGTTGTTGCATCTGCAAGTTCACCCTCCGCGGCGATGACGCGCTGCACGGTTGGCGTCTTGGCACGATCCACACCGCGCCAGGCGGCGACCGCGGTGGGTCCAACGATGACGGTGGTGGCACTGACCGCCGCCAGCTCACGCTCGATCTCGGCCGACGGGCTGGTCGGATTGAGCGGCACGGCGACCGCACCGATGCCGAGCACAGCCAGGTAGGACACGACGAAGTAGCGGTTGTTGGCGATCAGCAACCCGACTCGGTCGCCACGCTGCACACCGCTGCTGACGAGGCCGGCGCGCAGTGCGGCGACCTGGTCGCGCAGCGCGCCATACGTGGTCTCCCGGCCGCGGCTGATGAGCGCGACGCGGTCGGCCGGATGTGCCTCGATGATGTTGGCAAGATTCACGTCGCTGACCCCCGAGCCGCGATGTTACCGGCCGGTCACCGGTGCGCGCTCAGAGGCGAATCAGCGAGATGGTGCCGGCCACGAGGATCAGGACCAGCAAGAGCGCGAGAGCGAGCGTCGTGGCGGGGCGCATGGGGTGAGGTTACCGCCGGGACCGTGGCAGCGCCCTCACGAGCGGTGCCGCAACGTGATCGGGCTGGAGACTGGGACCGCTGTCGCCGGCACGGCACCGTCGTCACCGAGGGTCTCCAGCGCGACCTGGTCGCTCGCGGCGATCTGCAGTTCGCCCGCCGCGGACCGGCGATCGAGCGCCAGGGCGAGCATGCCATAGGAGTCGGTGACGAGCCCGATCGAACCCGGCCCGAGACCGGCGAAGGTGTCGCTGCGATGCGCGACCCGTGACGATGGCATGCCGCTGGCCTGGCCAACGGTGACGCGCAACGTGGAACCCAGGTGGGCGACCTCGTCCGGCCCGATGTTGAGCTGGCAGTTGCCGAAGCGGTCCACCCACAGCACCTCGGCGTAGAGCACGCCGCCTTCGTCGCGGGGTAGCGGCACCACGCCGGGAAGCAACACGTCGGGCTCGATCGGCTCGCCGAGCTCGAACAGGTCGATGCCGTTGCACAGATGCGCCGCGGCGGGGGCCATGATGTCGCGGCCGGCGAACGTCGCGCCCGGCGCTTCGAGTTGGTACTCGAGGTTGTTCAACACCACCGCCCGTTGCGCTCCGCCGGCCATCGCCACGGCCGGTGCGAGCAAGCCGTTGTCCGGACCGATCAGCACGCCGCTGCCGTCGCCGACTTCGATCGCGACACAGCGCCGATCCGTGCCGACGCCGGGATCGACCACGGCAAGCACGACACCTTCGGCGACGTAGCTGATGGTGCGGGCCAGCGCGAGCGAACCGGCACGCACATCGAAGGGCGGGATCTCGTGGGTCAGATCGATGACCAACGCGTGGGAGGCGATGTCGCGGATCACCGACTTGACGACACCCACGAACTCGTCGGCCGTGCCGTAGTCGGTGAGGAAGGAGATCGTCTCGTAGCGGCGGCCCATGTGGCGGCCACGCTAGCGGCGCGACTGGGCGGCCTCGCCTCGATCAGGCCCGGGATACGACGAGGGCTGGTGTCAACCCCCCGATGACACCAGCCCCTGTCGGCGCAGCTCCCGAAAGAGCGCGACTCCCGTTTGCTCTCGCAAGCGGAGGTCTCACGACCTCAGGGGAATCAGATTAGACACACCGACTGCCCAGAGAAAAGAGTCACACCGAAGATTTTCACGAATCCTTCGACGGACGGCCGAGTTCGCGACTTCGCGATGTCGCCGCGACCACCGCTGCCTGGAATGCAGCCCGAACGGCACGATCTTCGAGAGTCTGCAGACCCGCCGCCGTGGTGCCACCCGGTGAGGTCACCTGCGCCCGGAGCGCGGTCGGATCACCCTGTTGGTGGAGCATCTCCGCGGATCCGCGAAAAAGCTGCGTGACCAATGCGCTCGCCGCAGGGCGAGTCAGGCCGACCAGGACGCCGGCGTCGATCATCGCTTCGGCGACCAGGAACAGGTACGCCGGACCACTGCCGATCAGCCCGGTGACCGCGTCGAGTTGGTACTCGGGAACGACTTCGACGATGCCGACTGCGCCCAGGATGCTGCGCGCCCATTCGATGTCGTCGGCGGTCGCGGTGGTGCCACCAGCCAGTCCCGCGCCACCGAGGCCGACGAGCGCAGGCGTGTTCGGGATCGTGCGCACGACTGCGACACCCGGACCGGCTGCGGATTCCAGTGCGGCGATGGTGACGCCCGCGGCGACCGACACGAGGCGGAGTGCGCCCGCCGCCGACGCAGCCGCGGCAGCCGCCGGCGCGTCGGGTGGCTTGACGGCGATGATCGCCGCTGCGCAGGGCGGAACGGTGTCACTGATGGTTACGGCTGGAAAGCGGGTCGCGAGTTGCTCGCGCAGCGGCGCGACGACCTCGACGATCGCGAGTCGCTCGGCCACGATCCATCCCGTGGCGAGCAGGCCTCCGGCGAGTGCGGCACCCATGTTGCCGCCACCGATCACTGCGAGCGAGATCGTCGGCGCGTCACTGGTCATCGCGCCGACGATAGTTGCCGGTGCGGACTCGACCGTCTTCCCCGACAAGGAACCCGCACCGGCATCCCCTGTGTGCTCGCAGGTCGGTCGGACCGGAAATCGCCGAGCGTTGTGACCCCCTGGACGGCGCCGTTGCCGGCGTTCCGGAGCGCTGCGATCGCGGCTTCGTCGTCTTCGAGCGAGCGTCAACAGTCGCTGTGGTCTGTCGGTCGAGATGAGTGCGCCGAGGGCGACGCACGCCGGCGTGGCGCTGAGGACACACCGGGTCAGCGGAAGCGGCTGGCGAAGCCGACGCGGAGCAGGCCCTGGAAGCACTGCTCGGTCGTCGCATAGAGCGTGCCGATCACACGATCCAGTTCCGGCTCGGTGAGCGCGGCGAGCGGGAGGTCACCGCGAAGGAACACGGCATCTTCGACCCCGATCGCAAAGTGCAGCCCGACCAGGCCCTGGTTGCGACGGAGCAGGTTCTCGTACACCTGCTCGACGTTCTCTTCCGGGGCAGGCATCACGTAGGCCTCGTAGCGGACGGTGCGCTGGCCGAGGGTGATCCAGATCGTGATGTATTCCTTCTCCTCGCCACGCATGCGCACGTACCAGCGTGGCTCGTCGCCCTCGCCGCGATCGACGGCGGCCACGACCGGATTGTCGCGGGCGAACTCGTCGAGCCAGCCGTCGATCTGACGTTCGAGCGCGCTGACCGCAGCCGAGTCGTGCAGATCGCTCACCGGCGCACGAGCCCAGTCCGGCGGCGGGTCACCGAGGCTGTCCGCCCGTGAGCGACTCGCCTCTTGCTGGCGCCTCGGTCGCTGCGCTCGCTCACGAACAGGCCACCAATTCGTGGACGGCGAGATCGGCGTACACACGGCGCAGACGCGCGGCGGCGAAGCCCCACGTGTACCGACGAGCGCGCTCGGCGGCGCGGTCGGACATGCTCGCCGCGAGCGACGGGTTGTCGAGGATCGCGTTGATGCGGTGGGCGAACTCGTGCGGATCGCGGTCGCCGATCAGGTAGCCGGTCAGCCCGTCGTCGACGAGCGTCAGCAAACCTCCGACCGCACTGGCCACCACGGGCACGCCGCAAGCGGCCGCTTCGAGCGCGACGAGGCCGAAGCTCTCGCTGCGGCTCGGCACGACCACGACGTCGGCGGCGCGATAGTAGGTCGACAGGATGTGGTGGGGCTGCGGCTCGACGAAGCGGACTTGGTCGCGCACACCGAGCTCGTCGATCAGTTGCAGGACGCGAGCCACCTCGCCACCGCCGTCCTGACCACTGGCCCCACCGACCACGAGCAGCAGCGCGTCCGGGCGGCGGAGCTCGGCCAGCGCCCGCACCGCCACGTCGACGCCCTTCAGTGGCTGGATGCGTCCGACGAACAGCAGCACCGGGCCACCGTTGAGGCCGAGCGCGTGGCGGGCACCGCGCTTGTCGCCGGGCGCGAAGAACGCATGCTCCACACCGGGGGCGACGATCTCGATGCGTCCCGGCGGGTTGCCGTAGAGCCGGCGGAACTGGCTCTCCTCCTCGGTGCAGCTGACGCAGATCGCGTCGGCGCAACCAATGATCTCGGCCTCGGCGCGGTCGCGCCAGTCCGGCTCGGGGTCGCCACCTTCGGCCTTGACGCGGGCGAGGGTGTGAAACGTGCTGACGAACGGCAGGTCCAGGTCGTGCTTGACGCGGTGGGCCACGACACCGCTCAGCCAGTAGTTGGCGTGCAGGACATCGGCGCCGTCGCCGTTCTTGAGATGGTCGATCACCGCGTCCCCGAACTCGTCGATGACCGATGGCAGCGCCTCTTTCGCCAGGTCGTACGCACCGGCGCGCAGGTGGACCACGCGGTGGCCGGGCTCGACGTGCACCACCTCGGGCTGATCGGCGCGCGTTGCCCGCGTGTACGTGGTGCAATCCACGCCGGCCTGCGACAACGACGAGACGAGCTCACGCACATAGACGTTCATACCGCCACTGTCGCCCGAGCCCGGTTGGGCCAATGGCGACGTGTGCAGGGAGATCACAGCGACACGTTGCACGATGGGCGGAAACCCTACCGAGCGGGTCAGTATTCCGCCACCGGGACCACAGCTGGGGTCGATCCGCAGGCAGGGGTATGCTCGCCAGTCGTGACTGAGCTGATCATCGGACCGATGTTGCGCCATGTTTCGCACACGTCGGCCACGATTTTCGTCGAGACCGACCAGGCCTGCACTGTGGACGTGCTCGGGCGCCCGACCCCGACGTTCTCCGTCGGCGGCCACCATTACGCGCTCGTCATCGTCGAGGATCTGGAGCCCGGGTCGAGCACCGAGTACGAGGTGCACCTGAACGGTGACCGTGCCTGGCCGCCCACCGACAGTCCAATGCCTCCCAGCGTGATCCGCACTCTCGGTCGTCCCGAGTCAATTCGCGTCGCGTTCGGCTCGTGCCGAACCGCCGCGCCCCACGAACCACCGTGGACGCTGGAGATGATCGTCGACCTGCAGGGACGCGGCGTGGACGCGATGTATGCCCACGGGCTGCGGATGATGAAGCAGTCCCCTGACAAGTGGCCGGACATCGCCGTGTTCCTGGGCGACCAGGTCTACGCCGACGACTCGTCACCGAAGGTGCGCGAGCGCATCATCGCCGAGCGCAAGCAAGACGACTCCGGGCTGCCCCCGGAGCTGGTCGGCGGGTTCGAGGAGTACACGTGGCTGTACCACGAGTCCTGGTCGCAACCGGTCGAGCGCTGGTTCTTCTCGGTCGTGCCGAGCGTGATGATCTTCGACGACCACGAGATGATCGACGACTGGAACATCAGCAACACATGGGTCCACGACATCCACCAGGAGCCGTGGTGGCGCGACCACGTCAGCGGCGGGCTGATGACGTACTGGATCTACCAGCACCTCGGCAACCTCAGCCCGGACGAGATCCGTACCGAGGGGATCCTGGATCGATTGCACGAACAGGCCGACGGCACTGCTGCGCTGCAGGAGTGGGCGGATCGGGCCGAGGAGTTCTCGGGAGTGCCGGGCGCGTACCGCTTCAGCTTCTGGCGCGACCTCGGTCCTGTGCGTCTGGTGGTGGCCGACTCGCGCAACAGCCGGTCGCTGAAGCCCGGCCATCGCCGGCTCGTGCACGACGACGACTGGAACTGGATCGTCGAGATGTGCCGCGGCACGGACAAGCACCTGCTGTTCGGCACTTCGTTGCCGGTCTTCGTGCCCGGCGGGATGCACGACCTGCAGGTGTGGAGCGAGCGGGTGTGCGACGGTGCGTGGGGTTCGGTCGGCGCGCGCGTGGGCGAGAAGGCTCGCCGCGCTGCGGACATGGAGGACTGGCCGGCGTTCTCGTCCTCGTTCGACTCATTGGTCGACCTGATCGCCGAGCTCGGCGCGAAACCGAAGGGGCAGGCGCCGGTCACCATCTCTGTGCTGTCCGGCGACATCCACTTCAGCTATGCGGCCCGCATCCACTTCCCGCCCGGGCAGACGATGAACAGCCATGTGCACCAGCTGGTCAACTCGCCGATCCGCAACGCGCTGCGCCCGCACGAACGCACGCTCATGCGAGTTGCGATGTCGCGCTTCGGCTCCGGGATCGGCCGGGTGTTGCGCCGCGGCGTACGCCGCCGCCGCCCCGCGGTCGAATGGAAGATCGACGAGGGACCGGTGTTCCAGAACTGCCTCGGCGTGATCGAGTTCACGGGCGACAACGCCCACCTCGTGCAAGAGCACGCAACACCCGACGACGACGGCAATCCGACGCTGACCGTCGTCTACGAACTCGATCTCGACGGCGTGGAGAACTGAGCCGGATCTTGCCGCCCACAGCGGCACACACCGCCGTGAATTCGCTGGTCAGGCGGGGGTGGAGGCGGCGGTGCTGGCGACGAAGCTCTCGTAGACGTTGAGCAGCGCGGTCTTCTGCTCGGCGGTCAGCAGCTTGTCGCGGCCGATGGCCTCGCGCACGCCGATCTCGTTCGTCGAGTCGTCGGCCAGGATGCCGGCGCGCACGTACAGGGTCTCGACCGAGATCTTCAGCGCTTTGGCGATCTGTTGCAGGATCTCGGCCGATGGCCGGCGCAGGCCTCGTTCGATCTGGGACAGGTAGGGGTTGGAGATGTTGGACGCCTCGGCCAGGCGGCGCAAGGACAGGCTGGCCACCTCGCGTTGGGTGCGGATGAAGTCGCCGACATCGGCCAGCCGATCCTCGATCTCTTTTTGCAGATCGGGAGACATGCCGGGCGGTGCCTTCATTCCTCGGCGAGCAGACCGTCGACGCTGGCCTCGCCGTCGCGGTAACGACGCACCAACTCGGCGCTGAGCACGTCCAGCTGATCGAAGATCGCCCGGCGTTCCAGCGATCGGGCATGCTCGAACTCTTCGAGGGCAGCAGCGAGGGTGCGCAGTTCGTCCTCGCTGAGCTCGCTGAGGTGGTTGGCACCGAGGCCGGTGCACAGCTCGTCGAGCTGGATCGCCAACGGGTGCTCGCTGGCGTCCTCGGTGGGGCGCGGCGGGCGAGCCGGACCGCCGGTGAGGTGTTGGCCGAGGATCTCGGGCAGATCCTCCATGACGTCGACCCGACCACCGCTGGAGCGCAACTTCAGCTCGGCCTGGACCATGTCCAGGCGGGCCTGCACCATGCGGCGTACGTAGCTGACCGCATCGTCGTCGTGTTGCAGCTGACCACGCCGTGCGCGCAGTTCGGTGAGCGACAGCTCGGACGGATCGGTGGTTGAATCCATGGTTCTCCTCACATCGCACCGCCCGACACCGGCGGCAGCACAGCCACTTCGTCACGGGCGGAGACCTTCGTGTCGGCCGACGCCGCTTCGCCGTTGACCCAGACCCGACATGTCTGCAACACGTCGATGAACCCCGCCCCGTACCGCTGACTGGCGACGTTCAGCACATCGCCCACCGTTGCACCTGCGATCTCATCCCGTCCGGTGCCTGCGGCTTCGCGAGCCGATGCAAACAGACGAAGGATGGCCACCCCGCGATCGTACCGTTGCCACTACCCTCGCCGGGGATGTCGTTCGACTCGATGCCCACGGACAGCACCGTCACTCGCTTGCTCGTGGTGCGCCACGGCGAGAGCGAGTGGAACGCGCTCCGGCGCTGGCAGGGCCAGGCCGATCCGCCGTTGTCACGCGAGGGCATGTTGCAAGCGGCCGAGGCCGGGTTGGCGCTCGGCGGGTTCGATGCCGTCTGGTCCAGCGACCTGCAGCGAGCATCGACCACGGCCGGAATCATCGCTGAAGTCATCGGCATCGGTCCGGTGCTGCTTGACGAACGTTTACGCGAAACTGACGTTGGCCCGTGGCAGGGCTTGACCCACGACGAGATCGAGGTGCACTGGCCCGGCTACCTGGCCGGACGGCTGCGCCCGAACGGCTTCGAGACCGACGATTCCGTGGCGGCCCGGGTGCTGGACGCTTTCCGCGACATCGCCGCGGCATCGCCCGGCGGCGAAGTGCTGGTGGTCTCGCATGCGGGAATCATCCGCAGCATGCGCCGCCATCTCGGCGCGTCGGACGGTCACATGCCCAACCTGGCCGGCACGTGGTTCGAGGTGCGCGGCGGCGAGTTCCGCGCCGGTGACGTGGTCAATCTGATCGGGGCCGAACCAACGGGGATGGTGCTCTGACCGTGCGCCGGCGGGTTCACACCGATGTCGAGTTGCGGCTCTTCGGTGACGACCTCTCCGTCGTCACCGCACCACGGCCCGCCGGGTGTGCCCCGGATCCGCAAGCAGCCCCAGGCCTCGGCCTCCAGCCCGACGACTTGGACGAGACGGCGACCATCGAGCGCAGCGCACCGCCCGATCTGGACGTGGTCGTGCGCCGATCGAAGCAGCGCAAACGCACCGTCGGCGCGCAACTCGTCGGCAACGTCTTGACTGTCACCGTGCCGGCGTGGATGAGTGCGGCCGAGCAGGAACACTGGGTCGAGGTCATGCGCGCTCGCTTTGCGCGCAAGCTGTGGAGCGGTCGCATCGACCTCGCCGACCGCGCCCTCCACCTGGCGCGCCGCCACGACCTCCCCCGCCCGAACGAGATCGTGTGGAGCGACAACATGTCCACCCGCTGGGGGTCGTGCACCCCGGGCAGTGGCCGCATCCGCATCAGCACGACGCTGGCCCGCTTTCCCGACTGGGTGATCGACTACGTGATCGTGCACGAGCTGGCCCACCTCCGTCACGGCGATCACTCACCTGAGTTCTGGGCGCTCGCACATCGCTACCCGAAGTGCGAACGGGCGATCGGCTATCTCATCGCGAAGTCGGGGGAAGAGCACGAGTAGCACTGCGATCGCGTGAAGCGATCATGACGCTGCCCGCCAGCAGAGCGGCCATCAGGATCACCAGCAGCGTGCCCAAACCGGTCGACGAACCCTGGCCTGACTGTGTCCGCACGGCATCAGCCGCCGGCGTCGGCAACGGTGACTCCGCGCGCGTTCTCGCCACGTCACTGGCCACGCTGACCAGACCGACGTCGGCACTGGCCAGGCGCTGGCCGGCGACGACGGTGAACAGCTCACCGGCCGACGTCAGCGGATTCGCGTCCGGCACGCGCAGACTCGCCGGCACGTTGGACACGCCGAGTCGATAGCGGCCCGCGGCGACTGCAACGAACAGGAACGATCCGTCCGGAGCGGTCCGCTGCGACGTCGCCACCCGGCCGGACTCGTCGTAGAGCGTGACCGTCGCAGCACCTATGCCGGGCTCGCCGGGTTGCTGCACGCCGTCGGCGTCGAGGTCGCTCCAGACGCGATCACCAACGGTCGCCGTCCGATGCTCCGCCGATGCGCCGGGCGGCGCGGGTGATTCGATCGGGACCCGCTCGATCATGATCGTCGACATCACAACGGCGTCAGCCGGCGTGCCGACGTCGACAACGATCGCCGGAACGGGCGGCAAGCCGGTCGCGACGGTGGGCTCGTCGCCCCCCGCTGACGGTGGGACGGGCGGCGCGATCGACAGCCAGCAGGCGTTGCCATCGATGGCGAGTTCGTAGTGGCCGTCGGGGTCGGTGACGGTGCTGACCGTCGGTCCGTACACATCGTCGGCGGTGCCGTAGACGGCGTCCGCGCCGGCGTCCTCGGAGCAGACCGCGACGACATTGAGTCCACCCGAGTCCCCGGTGGACGGAGAGCTGTCCGCCGGGGCCTCGGGTGCCTCCACGAGCGAGCTGTTCGTAACGTCTGGCAGGTCCGAAGCCGAGCCAGGCGCCAGGGTGCTCGAGCCGGTGGCGGGGATGACGGTCGCGTCCGGATCGGACGTGGCCGTGTCGACGGGAAAGGAGTCGGTCGGAAGCGTGTCCGGAATCGTCTCCGGCGTCTCGGTTGAGTCCAGCGAGATGACGACCGCAGACGGATCCGTTGCGTCGACGACGAACGTGTCGCCGGTGTCGTCCGCGCTCGCGGTAGCGATCACCACGTCACCGCTGACGCGATGCACGCTCGGTGGCGCAGCCGAGGCCCCGACGGCCACAGCCGACGACACCACACCGGCGAGCGCGAACAGCGTCGCCACACGCAACGCGAACTGGCGCGGATCGTGGTCGTCGAAGCCGTGGTCGAGCAGGGTCGCCGCCGACGCGTCGCCGTCAGACACCGTGATCGCGCCCAGCGACACGAGCGCGGGCCACACGACACAGCGCTGCGCGAGCGCGTCGAGCGCGGTACCGCCGGCCGCGGTGAACTCGACACCAACGCGAGCGGAGCCGCTCATGTCGACGTGGCAGTTGCGCACGACCGCGGTCAACTCCAGATCGGCATCGGTGGCCTCGGGCCCGTTGCCGCGCAGCGTGAAGCGCAGTTGGTGAACGCTGCCGATGCGGGGCGGCTCGGGGCAGACGAGCCCGGCACCGAGCATCGTGACGTCGGCGACCTGCACGTCGAGATCACTCAGCGTTCCCGCAGCCGTGGCAACGAGCCGAGGCGCGCGGCGATGACGGCGACGACGGGCGAGTAGCCGCATCGAGTCCAGGCATCCGGCGAGCAGCCACAGCGAGACCAGGATCAGACCGATCTGGACGGATTGATGCATCGGATGCAGCGCGTGCGTGAAACGGTCGGAGATACCGCGCACGACGAGGATCGAGTTGATCGCGACCGCCAGAGTCAGCGCGATGCGATAGGAACGGACGGCGTTGCGCAATCGGTCTCCGGGGCGCAGCGAACCGTCCGAGAGCAGTGTCAACGCGACCGCGCCGAGCAAGAACGACGGCAGCCACAATCCGATCACCGCTGGGCCGGCCGGCACGAACGGAGCCCTCCCGGCCAACAGCGCGGACAGGACAACTCCAGCGAGCACGACCCGGCGAAGGCCGTCGAGGGGACGCACCGCCCACGACAGCAGAGCAACGCGATGGCGGACGCCGAGCCCGATCGCGCGGAACGCGCCGTCGGGGCCGGCGACGAGACGCCACGCCGCGGACGCCCGCCGGCCGCGATCGTCGGCGACTGCACCGGCGGAGTTGACCGGCCGGTTGGTCACCACCGCCCGACCTGCGGGGGCGACGACTCGGAGTCCGAGACCAGCGAAGCGCGACGTCAGCGTCCACAGCACGTCGTGCTGGTTGCCGGCGGGCAGTTCGATGCGCTCGAGGGCGGCGCGACGCACGAGCGAGGCACTGCCGGTCAGGAACGCTGTGCCGCGTGCGCCGAGTGCCGGGTCCAGCGCACGCCGCTCGAAGAACAGGTCGTGACGTCCACTCGGTCCGTGTTCGGCAGAGTCACCGGCGTCCGCGGCGACCATGCCCTGCACGGCCCCGACGGACGAGTCGGTCACGTGGTCGGCCAGCAGCCAGGCAGCACCCGGGAGCGGGATGTCACCGGCATCGAGCAGCAGCAGCCACTCGCCGCCCAGGTCGACCGCGGCAGCGAGGCCCGCCGGATCGGCGACTCCCCCCGAGCGGACCGGGACACCGAATTCTGCGGCGACCTCGTCGATGAAGGCGACCGAGGTGTGGTTGACGACGACGACAGCCGAGACGGTGGGATCGGCGCGCAGCGCGACCAGGGTCGCACGCAGATCCTCGGGCGCGTCGGCGCGGGCATTGACGACGACGGTGCAGTCGATGTCGTCGGCGGGAGCCGGGGCGTCGAGCGGGGTCGGTGTGCGCCACAGCGCCCAGACCAGCAGGACGAAACCGCCGAAGCCGGTCACCTCGACGGCGATCGCCGGCAGCGCGAGCCACCAGACGACCGACGAGTCGGAACGCCACGACCAACCGACGCGCCAAACGAGGTAG